>NZ_JBIBBC010000018.1:0-196762 GCF_042900345.1 Streptomyces sp. NPDC012935 | reverse complement strand
CCCCACTGCCGAACTTCCCGGTGCGCGCGTCCGCAGCCGACGCCTTCACCGAGGTGCTGCTCACTGACTTCACTGCTGGATACTGCGAACTGCACTTACGGGTACTGCCACCGCGTCAACAGCGGTCCTGCTCACGGCGGCCCCTGATCACTGCGGGCCACCCGGTCCGGTCGTCAGTCCCGTCGCCGTCCTGCACCAACCCTGGCTTCGGTACTCCACCACCGCACCGCCCTGCGAACTGCAACTGCGGTACTGCTGCCCGGCAGTTCATCTCTGCCGGGCCTCGCTCGATCTCGGCTACGAGAGAAACCATAACCACACCGCTACCCAATGTCTACTCCAGCTAGAGTAGATTTCCGGGCGCTCGAAGACGAGGTAATCCCCCTCGACCGGTTCATGGCTGGTTCAAGCAGGTCCAGGGACAGGCGCTTCCAGCCGTGACGCCGCGCAGGTCGGCCGTGGACGGGCGCGGCGCGAGGGTCTGCGCCGCCCTCGACGATCCCGGGATAGTCGAGTAGTTCGTGGACGTGTGCATGCGGGCGCCACGATCCGCGGGTCGACGCTCCTGCTACCACCTCAGTGCATGACGAATATCGTCCCGCCGTCTCTCTCGCGCTCGCCCAGCGAGTGGCATCGCCGTGAACGGACCGCTTGCCCGGACCGGCACCGCCCCCGGCTCGAGCAGACCGTGGGCCGCCGAGACACGGGCTCACGGCAGCAGGTGCCGTCATGCGTCGAGGCAAGTACTGGGCTCTGAGGGGGGGCGGGCCACACGGGTTGGGTACGCACGAGCAGGGCATGGATGAACCAGAGACCAGGGTGACCTGATGATCACGGATTGCCGACGCCGCAGCCGTCCGTTCCACCAAGGGCCGTTGCCGAGGCACGCGATACGGCACGGGCCTTCCTCGAAGGTTTGCGGCAGCCGGCCGCGGCCCCTGACACAGCAGACGCTGTTGTCCTGGGTCATGTCCGAGCTCGTCACCAATGCCCTGCGCCACGGCGGGGCCACTGCACACTGGAACTGACTGCGCACCCCGACGCCATCGAGGTGGCTGTCCACGACGGCAGTCGGCATGCGCCGCGCATGCGCACCCCTGACCTGAACGGCGGCACCGGGGGCTTCGGCCGACACATGGTCAACCGCCTCGCCCACACCACGCCGGTCACCCGGCGGGCCTCCGGCGGCAAGACCGTGAGCGCCTGCCTTGCGTGCGAGCGTCACCGCTCAAGCATCCGGATGGCCGGCGAACATGGTCCGCCTCATGTCACAGCCTGACGAGCTGCTCGTTGACGTCGCCGCCCTGGTGGAGTCCGACCACAGCAATCAGAGCAACTGACCGTGGTCACCAGTGGCGCTGTCATGACCGGTCGACTGGCTCTCGCGGCCATGCGGAGGAAGAGGGTGTCGGATGTGCTGACGGATTCCGCCCGCTTGGGCGAGTTCGCCGCCGTCCTCGACTCCCCCGCGAAGAAGGACGGGCCGCCCCCGCATCTGCACTTCCATGTCGCCCGGATCCTGCCAGGGCACGGAGGGGATCCCGGAGACCGGGATGTACTGGGTTGCGATCGAGGACGCCAGCGCCTGGACCGTGGGCGACTTCAGCTATTCCGACCACCGAGCGACGGCGACGGGAACCGGCTGCACGCAGTGTGGGCCCGACCGGCGTACCGGTAGGGCCCACACTGCTGTTCAGGTGTCGGCTCGTGCCTGGTTCCCCCGGTCAGACGGATACGGCGGTGCCGAGCATCGAGGAGGCGTGCTGCATCGGGCTGAGAATGCCCAGGGGCGCGGCCTTGGGGACGGCGCGGCAGGTAAAGCCGAGCTGAGCCATGGCCCGCAGGACTTCGGCGGCACTGAAGTCACGGCGGTCCTGGCGGGTGATGACCTGGCCGACCTGCTTGACGGGGTAGTGACGGCGGCCGATGATCACCGATTCACCGGTGACCGGTTCGGGCTTGACGCCCTTCATCGATTCCAGCACGCCGCCCTTGGTGAGCTCGAAGGGGAAGCGGGCGATGACACAGCGCATGTGGCCTCACAGAGAGAAAGGGAAGAACGTTCCGACCAGGGATGAGGCGGTTCAGCCGGAGAGGGTAAGGATGCCCGGGGCGCTGCCTTGCTCGTCCGCGACTCGCAGGGCACCGAGCCGACGGGAGCGCATCGCGTGCTCGGCTTCGCCCATCGTGGTCAGGCGTGAGGTGAACGATCCGTGGTCGCCGAGGATGTCGCGCAGGCGGACGCGGTCCGTGCGAGCACCGCTGTCGCGAACGGCGGTGAGGTCGGTTCGGGTCACCAGACCGATGTGCTGGTCGTCCTGGTCGCAGACGGCCAGTCGGCCCGTGCGTGCGGCGGCCATGACGGCGAGCGCCACCTCGATACTCATGTCGTCACTGACCTGCGGTCCGGCCGCGTCCACGACCTCCACCGCCGTCCTGTGCACGGGGTTGACGTCCGCCGAGCGGGACTGCGTCTGAATCAGCGTCAAAAGGTGCCTCCTGCAGAGATGGGTCAGCTTCCTGATCACGAAGGTTCTAGGCCGCCGCGTCGAAGACGGACTTGCGTACCGGGCCGCGCCGGGCCCCCGAGGAGGGCCGGCGGCGGCCTCGGGAGGAGGTGCTGCGCTTGGGGCGTTCGACCACCGGTGCGGTGATGACGACCGGGATGCCGGACGGGGCCTGGGCACCGGTGATCCGGCTCAGGGCCTCGTCTCCCGAACGGACCTGGGTGGTCTGCGGCCGGATTCCGGCGTCCGACATGAGGCGGACCATGCCTCGGCGCTGGTGCGGTGTGACGAGCGTGACGACACTGCCGGACTCGCCTGCGCGGGCGGTACGGCCGCCGCGGTGGAGGTAGTCCTTGTGGTCGGTCGGCGGATCGACGTTGACGACGAGGTCGAGGTTGTCGACGTGGATGCCGCGCGCAGCGACATTGGTTGCCACCAGCACGGTGACGTGCCCCGTCCTGAACTGCGTCAGCGTGCGGGTGCGTTGCGGCTGCGACTTGCCGCCGTGCAGTGCGGCGGCGCGTACCCCGCTGTTGAGCAGGTCCTGGGTCAGCCGGTCGACGGCGTGCTTGGTGTCCAGGAACATGATCACGCGTCCGTCGCGGGCGGCGATCTCGGTCGTGGCGGCGTGCTTGTCGGCGCCGTGGACGTGCAGGACGTGGTGCTCCATCGTCGTGACCGCACCGGCCGACGGGTCGACCGAATGCACGACGGGGTCGGTCAGATAGCGGCGCACCAGCAGGTCGACGTTTCGGTCCAAGGTGGCGGAGAACAGCATGCGCTGCCCCTCGGGGCGGACCTGGTCGAGCAGCGCGGTGACTTGGGGCATGAAGCCCATGTCGGCCATCTGGTCGGCCTCGTCCAGCACCGTGATGCCCACGTGGTTCAGCCGGCAGTCGCCACGGTCGATGAGGTCCTTGAGCCGTCCGGGCGTCGCGACGACGACCTCAGCCCCGCCGCGCAGCGCGCCGGCCTGCTTGCCGATGGACATCCCGCCCACCACCGTGGCCAGCCGCAGCTTGACGGAACGGGCGTACGGCGTGAGCGCGTCGGTCACCTGCTGCGCCAACTCACGCGTCGGTACGAGGATCAATCCCAGCGGCTGACGGGGCTCAGCACGCTGTCCAGCGGTGCGGGCGAGCAGGGCGAGACCGAAGGCGAGGGTCTTGCCGGAACCGGTGCGCCCACGGCCCAGGACGTCACGGCCCGCCAAGGAGTTCGGCAGCGTCGCTGCCTGGATCGGGAACGGTGCGGTCACACCCTGCTTGCCGAGTTCGGCCAGAAGTTGTTCGGGCATGGCGAGATCGGCGAAGCCCTCAACGGCGGGCAGCGCGGGGGTGATCGTTTTGGGGAGGGCGAACTCACCCTGCACTGCGGCGGGTCGGCGGCCGTAACCGCCGGAACCCGACCCGCCCGAACGGCGCGGTGCCTGCGAGCCGAAGCGGCTGCCGCCCCTGCCGGCGTCGGCGCTGCCCTTACGGGTGCGGGCGGGGCGGTCGTTCGTGTATGTGTGGTTCATGCGGAACCTTCCTCGATGTGGCACATATCAAGGAATTCCCGCAGCGATGAGCGGCATGGAGAATTACGAGTATGGACCAGCGGCAAAAGAACGCAGATCTGGCTGGAGAAAATCTCCGGGAGCGCAGATACTGAAATGAGTGACACGGTGGGGACTTGAGATCCGAGCCTCGGCTGGGGTGCAGCTCTTCAGGATCCGCCTGGATCCTGAAGGAGCACCTGCGCATGGTTGGACTGCGGATTCCTCCACGTCGTCCCGCGGGTGAAACCGCTGCGGGAGAGCGTGCAGCTGGGGCCCGCACCCCGAAGGATGCGGGCCCCAGCTACGGATTGTGCGTGAGCGTCAGGCGGGAACGATGTTCTCGGCCGTCGGGCCCTTCTGGCCCTGCGCGATGTCGAAGTTGACCTTCTGACCTTCGAGCAGTTCACGGAAGCCCTGCGCGGCAATGTTCGAGTAGTGGGCGAACACGTCCGCGCCACCACCGTCCTGCTCGATGAAGCCGAAGCCCTTTTCCGCGTTGAACCACTTCACGGTACCAGCAGCCATGTCATATCTCCTTTGGGGCAGTACATCGGAATCCGCACCGTACGGACACCATGTCGCCGCGATGATTACCCCGCCCGGAAAATGACCGGATTTACAAAAGTGCTCCCGACCGACTGAAGCCGGGACGGGGGCACTCGAAGTTTTTGGGAACCACAACTGCAACTGAGATCGACAGTAGCACGCCGGAACGGCCTGCGCACATTACATAATTCCACTCCGTCCATTGCAGCAAAAACTCTTCCTGCATGATCCGTCAAACTCTCACTTCGCGGGAACAGATATTGCTTCACTCGGGTGCGATGTTTCGAAAGAGCGGTGTCGTCAGCCGCACCCCGGACCGCCGGGGCAGAAGTCACCTACGCGGCTGTCCGCACGATCGCCGCCAGAAGGCGTCCCCAGCAGTTCGTCCCGGCGTGCCGGCGCTACATCACGGCCCCCCCACTGACCGTCCGAGGGCTTGCGTCAGCGGCGGGTTGCCACGTCGGGCCGTCCAATGCGCCGATATGGCCGCACGCTCCCTCACGACCAGCTCGCCCGAGACCCTGCAGGAAGCAAGTCCCTCCGAGGGGACGCCACCGAACACGAGCGACTGGCCTGGCGCTGACGAGCTCGTACCTGGTCGGTGGTGCTGTGATGAACCAGCGATCACCGCGGCAGTCTCGATGGAGTCGTGCTTGCGCCCCCCGCTGGACAGCTACCGCATCCCGTCGGTGTCGAAAGCGTGAACGTCCACGAACTCACCTCCCGGGCGACGGGCCACTGGGTCAGGTACCGGCCCAAGCCGGTCGCGCGCTCAACAGCCAGCCCTGGACGCTGCGCGCCGTCGTAACCCACCGCGCACAGAGGATTCGCCAGGCCATCCCGGCGGTGCTTTGCCGTATCACCAGCGCTCTCACGCACGTCTCACGAACAGGGTCGACACTCCCCGACCACAAGACCTTGACCTGCGCGTATACGCCTCGCGTGGACCACCTGGACCGCACACGACGCGATCTACATCCTGTGCCATGTGGTACCCAGTGAGGGAACGAGGATCAGGACTGGGGCGTCTTCTGGCCCGTCAAACCGGTATTGCAGGGTGCTCATCGGTGTCTCACTCACCCGCCCGACCCCCTCATCTGTCACCTGCAGTCCTACCGGCAGGGACAGAAAGTCTGGGGCGATGCGGGCATGGATGCCATGTGGTCCGCCTCCACCATCAAGGTCATCGGCTCCGGTATCGATGACCCGGACTTCGCCGACAAGCTCTCTCGCCTGATCGGCGACCACGACGTGGAGACGACCTCCACCTCAACCTCGGAGTCCGGCAAGTCCACCTCCGTGTCCATGCGACAGGAACGCATCCTGGCCGCCGACGCCATCCGCGCGCTGCCCAAGGGCACCGCGCTCGCGTGCGCCACCGGCATGCGCGCGGCCGTGCTCGACCTGTGCCCCTGGTATCTCGAGCCCGGCGCCGCCGAACTGTCCGCCGCCTCCGCCCGCGCCTCCAAGGGCATCACCGCCCGCGCCATCGCGAAGGCCCCCCTAACAGGAAGTGCCCGGCCTTGCGCTCGTAGCGGCGGTGCAATCGTCGGCATCCGGCGAGCCAGGGCATCGTGCGTTCTATGGTCCAGCGGCGGCGGCCCAGGCGGGTCGAGGGCTCGATGCCCTTGCGGGCGATGCGGTGCCTGATGCCGAGCCCGCGTGACCATCGCCGCAGGTGGTCGTATTCGTGTCCCTGTCGGCGTGGAGCTTTCCGGGTTTGCGCCGCCGGCGTCCGCGCCGGGAGCGTATTGGCGGCATGCCCTTCACGAGCGGGATCAGCGCCTGGCTGTCGCGGAGGTTCGCGCTCGAGATTCCGACGGACAGGGCAGACCGGTCCGCTCGGTGATCAAGTGGATCTTCGAGCCGTACTTGCCCCGGTCGACAGGATTCTGACCTGTTAGGTCCCATTTCAGGCCCGCATGTTCACCGAGTCGATCGCGCAGCGGGACCAGTCCAGCTCGCCGCGGGCGCCGAGGTCGTCGAGGACCAGGCGGTGGAGTTGGCCCACACCCTGGCCTTCGACCACTCGGCAAAGCGCCGGTGAGCGGTCGCTCCAGACGGCCCGAACGACGCGGACGGCAACTGCTGCCACAGCCCGACGTGGCCACGAACACGATTGCAGCCGGCACCTCCCGGTCGCCGTGCCGGCGCCGGCCGCCACCCTGGGGCCGCGACGGAGCCTCCGGGACCACCCGCTGGAACAGCTCCCACAACTCATCCGGCACCAGCCGCTCAACGATCGAGGCCACGGCCGCCAGCCTACCGACCCAAATGAGATGACATCTAAGCCTCAACCCCCAGACATCGTCCGAGGGTTGAGACCTTTTGCGTTCCGGGTCAGCGCATGATGTCGGTCAGGCGGTCGCTCACGTCGTCGAAGCGCATGCTCTCCGAGGCGTTGCGCCGTGCGCAGTTGAACGCCGCGGCCAGGGCCGCGCCGTTACCCGAGGGGAGCGCGCGCTCCATCTCCCGCCGGCACTCCACGATCTGGTCGTGGAAGCGCTGGAAGTCCTCGCGGCGGATCGAGCGGGTGCCCTCTTCAGGGTCGCGTGGTCCGTTCACCGTCTCGATGGCGCTGAACAGAGCGAAGTCGGTATTGGAGAGGTGGCGGGCATACTCGGCGTGCAAGTCGTTGCCGGCTGCGGCAGCAACGACATTGTGGATGCCGACCCGGCCGTCCGGAGCGCTGCCGCCGAGCTCCCCTTCATTGTCGAGACGGTTGAAGTTGGCCTCTGACAGGAACCACGCGGCGGTCCGCTGGTACTCGTAGAGGCGGGCGTGGGTGTAGTTGACGTCCTCGCGAAGTACTCGGTCGACGTACACCTCGCCGGCTACCGAGTCGGGATTCTCGACCACGACCTCGCCGTCGAAGTTGTTGTTGCCCACGAGGATCGCGTCCCCGAGGATGACGATCTTGTCGGCAGCGATGTTGTTGCCCTCGAAGATGCCCCCACCCAGATAGACCGTGCCCCCGCGGAGATTGATCTGGTTCCCGAGGTAGGCGTGGAGCTGCGCATTGGCGTGGAACGCGCCGCCCGAGGCGTTGTAGACGGCACGCTCGACACCGCAGTCTCTCGGCTCGAGGCCGAAGGTGGCGGTGGAGTTGGGGCCCCCGGTGAAGCAGTTGCCCGCGACCAGGTTCCCGCCAGGGCCCACGGTGAAGGTGCCTTCGAACCGGAGGGTGGGAACGTCCCCGGACGCGTGCTCCCTGGACTGGCTCAGGTCGTCGGCCTGCGCCGCCGGTGCGCCGATCAGGATGCCTGCCGCGGCCGCCATGGCGCACATGGACACCAGCGCTCGCTTCGCCCGCTCTGGTCGTGGTATTTCGCCGTTCTTGGTGTTTGCCATTCCCGTACATTCCCTTCGTCCAAGCGATGCCCAAAGCGACTTCATACCCCCAACTGAAGGGAGCCGCCTCCGAGTTAACGACGCTACAGTTCGCGGCACCGCCGCAGGGTGGTCGTCCGTCTTACGAACTTCTTACGCCGTTATCGGGTTGAAGGTTCAATAGCGGGCTGTGGGTAATCAGAAATGCCTGTGATGCATGTTGACCTGCGGTGACGATCGCCGAATGAGCTATGAGATACGTCCTGTGCGGGCTGATGAGTGGCAGCGGGTGAAGGAGCTCAGGCTGCTCGCGCTGCGGGATCCGGCGGCGCCCATCGCCTGTCTGGAGACGTACGAGGATGCTGTACGGCGGCCCCGACCCCTGCATGGGAGATTTCAGTACCCAAGTCGCAGCTTCGTCCACTCGAAGGCTGACGCGAGGCCTCTTCAAAAGCGCCAGCCGATCCGCCTGGGGGAGATCAAGGCCGGTCCGATCGTGAACCGGCTGCGGGACTGCGCGAGTTGGGCGGAGATCCGACGTTCGAGCGGTTCCCCGCTTCGGAGGAGTTGTTCCTCGTGCTGGACCACGCGCGGACGTGCGCCGGCAAGTTGAAGCAGCCGAAGGACAGCCTGGGCAATGTGGTGGGCAAGGCCGCAGTGTTGCGCACGAAGTTGTGGCAGTACCTGCGCGAGCGGGCCGATGCTGGGCAGCTGAGGGCGATCGAGGACGGCCCGGCCGATGGCGTGCCATGGGACCTCTTCACCGAAGCGCTGTGCGTGACCTCCAAGCAGGGTGCGTACCAGGGGGCCGGCGGTTGAAGGCCGAGCAGGTCCGCGAACCCAGCGACCTCCGCGCGCCCGCGGTCACTCGGGCACACGAGGACCGCGGTCGCCGAAGACCGAGCAGGGCATGCCCTGATGCTCGTGCAGGAGCGACGCTTCCCGTTGCCCAGCAGATCGGCCGGCTACCGGCTGGGCCGGGACGTGTCCGGCAACGCCGTCGGAAGCGTCCGGCGGCCCACCCTTCTCTTCGTCATCCAAAGCGTGTTGCCCAAGGCTCTGAGCTGGGCATCTTCTGTGTATGGCCGGGGTGTTAAGGGCTGAGCGGGTGTGGGTGGAGACATTCACGGGGCTGCAGGTGACGCAGTTTGCACGCTTCTTGAAGGTCGTGCGCGAGCGAGGTGGCAATGGCACATTGCGGGGGCGTCCGTGGTCCCTGCCGCTGGCCGAGCGGGTGCAGCTGGTGGCCGTCTACTACCGCACGAACCTGACTATGCGGCAACTGGGCCCGCTGTGCGGCATCTCCTCCTCCACGGTGCACCGTGTCGTCCAGCGACTCGGGCCGCTGCTCGCGCTCGAACCCGTCGCCCGCGCAGCCGATGCCGCGGACCGGCTATCCCTCGTGACCTGCAGTTTCTTCCGCAGTCTCACTGCGTGTCGGACAACGTAGTCTCAGCTTTGTGTCATTTCCTCGGCGGTCTGTCTTGATCGGAGCAGACCGTCGGGCTGGTGACCTGAGCTCTCGCGCTCCTTCCGAGTCGGCAGTGCGGGCACGCATCGACGCCGTCGGCGAGGCCTGCCGACCTGGTCGCGGGCTGCCGGAGCGGAACCCGCGTGGATAAGTCTCCGAGTGTGCGACGCGCTCGATAGCGCCGTGCGGAAGATGAGCTTTCCCGAGCTCCGCTCCGGATGGGTGGATCAGCGCAGTCCGGCGAAGAGATCGTTCTCGGGTACGGCCGCGCCGGTGGCGTCCTGGACACGTACGAAGGTCTCCATGCCCATCAACTCGCCGAACCTCTCCTTGCCCATCTTGAGGAAGAAGATGTTCTCGCCCTGACTGGCGTGCGCGGCCAGCGCGTCGAACTTCTGACCGCTGAACGCGGTGGTGTCCACCCACGTGGTGATCTCATCGTCGGGGAGGCCGATCTCGGCCATCGCGGCGGCCTCGGCAGGATCCGGCTCCGGCATGTCCGGATGAAACTCGCGCATGATCTCGCCGAACCGCTGCATCCCCGAGCGGGGCATCGTGGTCCAGTACACCTTCGGTGTCAGCGCGGTCATGTCCAGCGCCGCCATCGTGATGCGGTGGGCCTGGATGTGATCGGGGTGGCCGTAGAAGCCGTTCTCGTCGTAGGTGACGACCACATCAGGTCGGTAGTGCCGCATGAGTTCTGCGAGTCGGGCCGCGCCTTCGTCCACGGGGGTCTGCCAGAAGGATCCGGGGGCGTCGTTGCTCGGCCAGCCCATCATCCCGGAGTCGGCATAGTTCAGCATCTCCAGATCGCTGACCTTCAGGACGTCACAGCTGGCCTCGAGTTCTTGACGGCGCATCAGGGCGACCGCCGCCGGATCGTGCCCGGGGTCGCCCGGCTTGACACCCCCCGGTCCGTCACCGCAACCGCCGTCGGTACACGTCACGAGAACCGTGCGGATGCCTTCCGCCGCGTATCGCGCGAGGACCCCTCCGGTTCCGGTGGCCTCGTCGTCGGGGTGGGCGTGTACTGCCATGAGCGTCAAGGGCCGGTCAGTCATAAAACAGTCCTCCTGCAGAAATACGTCTTGGTCCGACGGCGTGGCGGGCGTACCGCTCCTGGGGCCCGGTTCCTGGTGGGGCGGACGACTCTCTGGTCTCCGTGTGCCCCGCCCGTGCGGCGCCGGGTCCCTCGGTCGATGCAACCGTGCCGCCGGACCGGCTGTTCCCGGCGCGGCCGCTTGGCCTTCCGGGCGTCGGCGTTTTCAACGCGAACGAGGTACGGGCGCGACCTGCATTGTCCTGTCGCACTGCGTCTGGCGTGTGGTGGGCTGCTGACCTGCGCGGTTGCCAGGTTGTTTGAGAGCGCCAGTGGCCAGCGCTCTCAAACGACCCAGACTTTGCGGAAGTCTCGTTCGTGATAGATGGAGGAAGCGCCGTCAAAATCGCCAACGGTATCCGTCGGAGATCGCCGTCTCCATGGTGCTGCGATGTGGAAAGCCCCGAACCCGCCCTCACCGCCTCGGATCTGCACGTGGTGATGTGCTGTGCGATGTGCACCGTTACCTGTACGCGGTACTGAGCTGCACTGTTAGAGCTCGCACCACGATCTTCTCGTTGCCCCGGGTGCAGCCACAGTGAAGCGGTCGAGTGATCTTCGAGTCGTGGAAGCTGACCGAGTGGTGCTCTTCGTTACTCGCTCGGTCGCTTTCCGTAGTAGCGACTGGCAGTCCGGGCCAGCTTCCGCTGGATCACCCGCAGCATCCTGATCGTCTCCGCATCGTCGCGCCCCGTGGTCGTTGACCAGTCGACGCCCGACTCGGCGAGGTCGCTAACGAAGACGATCTCTGTAGCCAGAAGTGTCCGTGCCCAGTCCGCTGCGCCGAGTGGGGCGTCTTCGCCAAGAGCCTTCCGGAGCCTTTGGCACTGGTCGAACAGATCCTGCGTGCCTGAGTCCTGACCGCGAATGTCTCGGGTACCTCAGCCCCACCGCTTGCCTCCAACGGCTTCCATCCCGCTCAACGGAGGCAGCCATGGGCGCTTTGGGCAGGCGAACTTGGACCATGATCGCCCACCCGTTTCCGTGCAGACGCAGTCTGCGCCAAGCCCTCCCGCCGACGCAGCCGGTCCCCCATTTGGTACCGGATCCACCCGAGCTCATCGCTCGAAGTGCCTGTTCTGCCACCCATCATGCCTCGATGAGCTGTCAGCCTCGACCCTAAACATGTGGGCTCCACACGGCCTACGCCGATGTCAACTGTGCTCAAGTCCGCTATCTGCGTTGCCGGTTGAATGGACTTTGTGGCAGTAGCCTGACGGGCTCCGGCTTGGGTTCTGGGGCCTGACCGGGGAAACTGATTCGGTGACGTCCCGTGACCCGCGTGGCTCCCTGCTTCGACTCGTCCGCCCGCAACCCCTGGCCGCCGCCCCACGAGCTTTGAACCAGCGGCGCTCCCGCCGCCCCGCACCCCGCCCCCCGGAGGGCACACCGACCCCCGCAGAACTGGCCAGAATGGCGCGCTCCGGCCTGGCCGCGGCGGCCCGCGTCGCCCACTGGGTCGACGCGGCGCTGCGCCCCGGCCGCGACGGCGCGAGCCCCGACGGCAAGGGCACCCTCTCCGACGCGACCGCCGAACGCGCGGCCCAGGGCCTCGGCCTGACCATCGCTCAGGTCCGAGCCGACTGGGACACCGCCCGTCTCGCCGGCCTCGTCGAGGTGCACGGCGCCGTCGCCCGCCCCGGCTGGCGGCTGCGCGCCTGGGACCGCGACGACAGCGCCGTACTGCGCGGCTGGGTCGCCCTGTTCGACGCCTGGTCGCTCGCCCACCCGGAACCCAACCAGGATGAGCACGGTGCCGCGGCTGACGTTGTCGCGGCCATGCCCCAGGTGCTCTCCTTCCTGCAACTGTCCGCCGGGCCCGTTCCCGTTCCGCAACTCCTCGACCTCCTAGAGCAGCGGGTCACCGAGCTGCGCACCGAGCGCTGCGAGATTCCATACGGTCCGCAGCCCGTGCCGGTCGCCGAAGCCGTGGCCACCGAAGCCACGGCCGCCGAGGACACGCCCCTCGCCCCGCTCCTCGACTGGGCCCTGCAGGCCCTCGCCTCCGTCGGCGCCCTCACCTACGGCGACGGCCAGGCCACGCTCACCCCGCTCGGCAGCTGGGCGGTATGGGTCAAGCTGGAACAGATCTGCGTCGCCGCGCAGAGTCCCGCCGGGAACATCGAGCAGTCCGCCGAAGCCATGCTCCGCGGCTGCGCCCACCTGCGCCCCAACGCGGCCCGCAGCGAATACCGCGCCTGGCTCGCCGCCCGCCCGGTGGGCAGCGCCGTCACCGAGCTGATCGGCGCTGCCCGCGGCGACGACGCCCTCCTGCGTGGCCTCGCCTTCGAGGCGCTGCGCGTCGTCGGCGCCCCCGCCGAGCCCGACGTGCGCGCCGTCCTCGACCAGCCAGCCCTACGGCCGTACGCCTTGCTGTGGCTCGCCGAATACGACGGCATCGACCCCGAGGACGCGCTCGAGGTCCTCACCCGGGACGAGGCCACCTGGCTGTGGGTCGACACCGCCGCCGCCGTCGCCGACCACGGCGAGGCCCCGATGCTCGTGCGGCACCTGGAGTCCGCGGTGCAGCCGACCATCCCCGCCCTGCTCGACGAGGTGCGCGCGGTCGGCCACCCCCGAACCGTGCAGGTCCTCGTCGCACTCGCCGCCGCACACCCCGACCCCGCCCTCGCCAAGGCCGTCCGCCGCGCCGCCTTCCAGGTGCACACCGGGGCGCCACCACGATGCCGGGCTCAACTGACCCTCGTGGACGACGACCCCAGCGCCGGGACCCCCGTACGCCTGACCGTGCAGCTGGTGGCCGAGGCCGGGCATCCTTGGGCCCGCCCGGGTGCCCGTCCCCCGTTGGACATCGTGGCCCTGCCGCTGAGCAGTGCGGACGTTGTGCCGGCCACGGTGCTGTACGACCCGGAAAACACCGAATCCGCCCAGTTCCGTGTCATGGCCGCGGAGCCTGGCACGCACCGCATCCGGTTCACCTTTCTGCACCACGACACTGGTGTCGCCCTGCAGCAAGTGGAGACGGACCTGGACGTCGCGGCTGCCGATCCCCTGGGGGCAGGGACGAAACCGCTGTTGCCTCGCAGGGGAAGGTTCTGACCACGTGCCGCGCTCATTGACCACCCGTGTTGTCCAGGATCCCAGCGATGGATTCCGCTTTCTGCCGCATCTGGAGACTGAGCCGCCCGATCTTCGCGTCAGTTTCGACGTCCTCGGCGGCGGCCGGATCCGTGCTCGAATGACGGGCGCGTCTGTTCCCGCGCTCGTGGGGACAGAGCACAAGGCCGACCTGATCGCCCGGCCAGATGAGGTCCACGGAGCGGCGGCCCGGCTATGCGCTCGCTGGAAGGAGCGGTTCGTCGACTTCCAGCCGGTCGACGGCCAACGCAGGGCCCTGCGGGATCGGCGGCGCCCGTACGCGGTGGCCGCAGATCTCAGCGGCGAACAGGAGGACGAGCTGCGCACGGTGGTGGCCGATCTGGCCCGCAGCGGCGAGTCCCTGCTGTTCGACACCCTGCTACGCGGCGACGATGTGCGGATCGAGATGTTCCGCTCCTTTCTCCGCTCGGCCTTGTCCAGGGAGGGGCTACGGGTACGGTTCGACTCCGATCTGCAGCTCCCCTGGCCGATGCTCTGCACCGGCGAGGAACCCACCGCGTCCGCAACGACCCTCAGTGCACTCTTCGCCCGCTTCCTCGGTTACCGCCATCAGATTGAGCACACGGGCGACGCCTATGCGTGGATCGGCCCGCCCCGTGCTGCACAGCAGCGGCCCGCCGTCAGCCTGAACCACGACGTCCGCGTGGGCAGCGCGACCCGGGCTGACGAAGTCGCGAAGGTACTGACGGAGGGCACGGCGTGCACCGTGCGCACCACGTACGAGGAACTCGTCCGCGATTTCCGGAATCCGCATCTGGACGAGCAGTTGATGTACTTCTGGTGCCACGGCGAGTTCATCGGCAACGAACCCGAACCCCACGTCCTGGTAATCAGACTCACGGATGGCGCCTCCTTCGACGGCCACACCGTACGCGAGCTGCGGGCACGCCACCGGCACAGCAGCTTCCGACCGCTCGTTCTGCTCAACGCCTGCCATGCCGGAGTCTCCGGGGCGAGCGCGGACCGTGCGTTCCTGGGGCGCATGCTCATCGAGCACGGTGCGCAGGGCGTGCTGGGGCCGCATATCGCGATGCCGCAGGCGTTCGCCGCCGAGTACGCGCTTGAGTTCGTCAGGCGCTACCTGCGCGGCGAGTCGACCGCCGGCAGGATCGTGCACGAGCTGGCCCGGCACTTCGCGGCCCGATACCGCAACCCGCTGGGCTTCACCTACGGGCTGCACGGCGGGTTGGACTCCCGTCTGGAACTGACAAGCGGAGGTGACGCGTGAGCCGGTCCGTTGCGGTCGTCGAGGCTGTTGACCTGGACGAGAGCGGTTGGTTACTTGACGTCAGCACCGGTGAGCCAGTGCCTGACCACTGGCTGCGCAACTACTTCACGGAGCGCCTCGCCCCGCCCGCCTGGGCGACGGACATCTTCGTTTACGTGCACGGCTGGCAGACGTCCTCCAGCTCCGCCCACCGCGCTGCCGAACGGCTGCTGAACCTGGCACACGCCAACCTGGCGGCAGCCCCGGACAGGTATCCCGCCCTGGCCGACCAGGGCTTCAGACCGTGGTGCGTTGTGGTGCGATGGCCGTCCTCCAGCCCGATCACCTCTTCCGGCTACCGCAAAATCAGGGACCGGGCGCACGCAATGGGTGCGCGCAACGGTGACGGACACGCCGCCCACATCCTGGGCCGGCTCCTCGGCTACCTGGACGCGGAGCGCGCCGACCCCGGGGCGGCACCGGTACTGGCCAACCGCGACGGGCAGTACCTCCACCTCGTCGGACACTCCTTCGGCTGCCGGTTCCTGTGCGAGGCGGTGCAGTGGTCGGCGGACCCGCAGCGTGCGGACACACTCGGCTGGAGCACGGCGGGCCGTTCACCGAGCCGCCCCTTCACAGTGGACAGCATGCTGCTGTTCCAGATGGCTGCACGGCGCGACGCTTTCCTCTCGCTCTTCCCGTGCATCCTGCCAAGTGGCCGGCACGACGGCGCCCCACTGAGGGGACCCATCGTCGCCACGTACTCCCGCCACGACCGGGCGAACGGGTTCTGGCACCTGCAGGCGGAGCGGCAGCACGGCATTGGGCACTCCGGGATCGGCCCAGCGCCCGTGCCCATGTTCACCACACGTCTGCTGCCGCTTGACGAGCGGTATCCGCTCAACGCGCTGGACCACCACTTCGTGAACGTCGACGCCTCCGATGTGTACATCCGCGGTCGCCGCCTCAGCCCGGCTGGGGCCCACTCCGACCACGTGCGTCCGGAATCGGCCCATCTGTTGCTCACTCTCGCGGACTACTCGCGCTGAGCAACCCGTGCAGGACGTCCGGCGAAACCTTCGTGAGACGTCGCAACCACACCGGACATGCCCCCGTGCATCGCAGGGCTCGGGAGCGGAGCCCGGACTCGCTGAACACGTGGAGAGCGGATCAGCAAAACTACACGCGAACGATCAGGCAAGGGTCGTCTCAATTCGCTGTCCCTTGGGCCAGACCAAGGCCACCGTCAATGGGAAAGGGACACGCGAAATGCGAGCCTCAGGCGTACCGGCAGATATCCGCGACGACCAGGAAGTACGAGGAGAACCCTGTCGGGCCGATGACTTTCATCTCGGTCTCGAAGCGCGCCATCACTTTGGCGGGGATCAGGGAGCCGTAGCGCATGGCCAGACCCTTGAGGCACTCCTGTCGCAGCCACGACTCCTGGGTCTGCCCTTCGGGGCACCGGGGTACTGCGACATCAGGCCCGCGGCACCGAGGTGGTCGCGAGCCAACTCGCCGACCATGCATGGCCCGCGAGCCGTGGTGCCCCCAGCGCGGGCAACCTTGGCCAAGCCCTCGCCTGGTCCGGGCGCGGCCGGGGGCTCGACATTACCGTCGTGGCATCCGACTTCTGGACCCTCTCCGCGTTGAGGTCCACGTCCGGCGCGGGGCACCGCGTCACCTGCCTGACCCGCTTGGGGACCACGACCTGGGTCCGACCACGACGCGGCCCGGCGGTGCCGCTGCGCACGCGCGGCGGCACCGCCGGGCCCGATGTCCTGTGTGGCTCTACTCGGTCACCTTCAGCAGCTTGTTGGGCGTTCCGCTGCTCGGGTTGGTGATCTTGTCGCCGGTCGCGCCGCCGGCGAGCGCGGTGGCGATCTGAGCGGGAGTGGCGTCCGGGTGACCGGCCAGATAGACGGCGGCGGCTCCAGCGACGTGGGGTGCGGCCATGGAGGTGCCGGAGATCGTCTTGGTCCCCTGGTCGCTGTCGTTCCAGTCGGAGGTGATGTCCGAGCCCGGCGCGTACAGGTCCACGATCGAGCCGAAGTTGGAGAAGTCGGACTGGGCGTCGTCCTTGGTGCTGGACGCGACCGTGATGGCCTCGGAGACCCGGGCCGGTGAACCCTGGCCCGCGTCGGCCGACTCGTTGCCGGCGGCGACCGCGAAGGTGACGCCCGAAGCGATGGCCTTCTTGACCGCCTCGTCGAGAGCGGGATCTGCGCCGCCGCCAAGGCTCATGTTGGCCACCGAGGAGCCCTGGTGGTTCTTGGTCACCCAGTCGATGCCGGCGACGACCTGCTCTGTGGTGCCAGAGCCGTTGTCGTCGAGCACACGGACCGCGACGATCTTGGCCTTCTTGGCAACACCATGGGAGGCACCAGCGATGGTTCCTGCCACATGGGTGCCGTGGCCGTTGCCGTCGTCGGCCTTGTCGTCGTTGTCGATGGCGTCGAACCCGTGGGCGGCGCGGCCCTCGAAGTCCTTATGGCTGATGCGTACGCCGGTGTCGATGACGTACGCGGTCACGCCTTCCCCGGCCTTGTCCGGGTAGGTGTACTTGCCGTCGGCGGCCGTGTCCGTCTGGTCGACACGGTCCAGGCCCCAGGACGGCGGGTTGTCCTGGGTGGCATTGATGTGGAACTTCTTGTTCTGGACCACCTTGGACACCGCGGGGTCGGCCGCGAGACGCTTGGCCTCCGTCTCGGTCAGACTGCCGGCGGAGAAGCCGTTGACCGCCGAACCGTAGGTCCGGCCGATCTTGCCGCCGTACTCGTTGGCCAGGTCCCGCTTCTCGGCCGTGGACGCCTTCTGGTCCAGGAGGACTATGTAGCTGCCGGCCACGGCTCCTTCGGCATTCAGACCGTAGACCGTGCCCTCCGCGGGCTGTCCCGCCTGGGCAATGGGGGATACGTAAAGGCCGGTACCGACGACGGTTGCGACAGCCGCGATCGCGGTGACGATCTTGGCCTTGCCTGAGCGTTTGTGATGCGCCGTCAAGAGGGGTCTCCTCGTGAAGTGGGGGGATTTGCGTTCGAACGGCAGCGCTGCGCTGCTCAGGAGAGTGCCGACTTGTCGCGAGCAGATCAATCTCTTGATGTGACCCGAAGGCTCGACGGATGGTGGATCTCCACAAGGTTCACGCACATTCGAAGCAACCCGCGCACAAACGTGCAGCGCTCAACGCTGGTTGAATCGCCAAGGAACGATCCAGGATTGTCTGTGCCGATCTCTTCACCATCTGCTCACGCACGCTGGGTTGAGCATCACGGACACCCCATAGCTGAGGGTGGGTGCCCGCAGGCTTGCCTCCTTATGCCCGGTTCAGCCCGGTCAGGCTCTGGAGGCTTTCCTGTGCCCTCGGCATCTACTCTGCCGGTGCCCCTGCGACTTCCATGGTCCGTATGTACGCAGGGTCAGCGTTGCGTTTCCCCTGCCCCGCCAGCAGACCAAGAACCTGCCGGCTCCTTCCCTCAGCCGGACTGTGCCCGCTGCATCCGCTTCGCGCGGCGCTCGATCCAGATACGTCCGGCCCGTTGGTGTCGATCTCTCCCACCAATGCGGTGAGTTCTCTCGATCGAGCAGCTCCGATGTGCAGCCGCTTCCGAACGTCTCGGCTGACGCGGGACGTTGAATGATGCACGAGAAGCTTGACCGAGAGCAGCATGCGACAGGGGCCATCAGGCGACGAGGACGGGTTGCCCTTCCAAAACCGGTGCCCCGGAAATGTCTGCGGCCAGAGTCACCGCGATCCTCAGCAAGAAGGCCGACCATGTCACCCACCGTGCCCGGCCGGTGCGAGTCTCGGTACTGCTGTGCCTTCAGCCGGGCGCCGGTCATGCCCTCGACCGCGGCCGCCACCGACCTGACATTCCCCCCCCCGAGCCTGGTCCAGATCCGCACCGCAGCTGCCGTCACGCCTCGATTGAAGTCTGCCGTCGCCTCACCAGATCGAGACCGCTAGGCCGGGCGCGGGGATATCGCGCTGAGCCGTCGATGGCGCGGGCAGTGTCGCTGGCATCGTGGGGCCGTGATGAAGCTGTGGTTCCGGACGCTGTGACCCCCGATCCCGATGAGGTCGCCTGGCATGACTGGCTGACTGAGTCGGAGCTTCACTCGGCCCTGTTGGAGTGGCGCTTCACCCCCGACAGCCACGGAGCCTTCAGTCGGTATCTCGCGTTCCGGACCGCGCGGTCCTGACCTTTCTCGCCTCTTCGATCGGGCCCCTCAGCCCAGGTACTGTTGTTCGGCCGGCTGGCCACCCCGGACGAATTCGCCGCCCCGTCGCCGACTTCCTCACATGACCGCAGCCGCGAGGTCGGGTGCCCCACCTCACAGCGGAAGTCCGGCAGCACAAGGAACAACCCAACACGGTTGACCTTTTACCTATATGTGGCTGTGGAGGGGACGGTGTCCCCGGGCCTCACCTATAGCCCCTGGGGACGATCGTCAGGCTGAAGCCCCATGGAGCCTTTCGCCGAGAGGCGACCGCCCTCCGCACGTCACCGCACACGGCCCCGGTTGGTCTCCCCCGTCCAGCCGGGGCGCCCGTAGCCCCGGGCCTGCCCGGCCAAGGGCCGAGACTGAGTCGACGAACCGGGTCCTGTAGCAACGGTCTCTACAGTCACCGCATGGCAACCGAGGGGGCGAGCACCCAAGTCAGCCCGACATCGCCGCGATGCTCACCGACCGGACGAGCGCCTGCAAGGCAGCACGCGATGCACCGCCGCCGGCGGCGAGGTAGTGGTCTGGGACAGGGACGTGCCCCAGTGGATGGTCGCCGGCATCGCTTCAACCAGGCTGAGATGGTCGTTGAAGCGCGGCCTGACGACCCTCGGCCTCGACGAGACCGTTGAGATCCTCGCTCGGCACCGCGACGAGCAACTGCGTACCGGGATCATCGACGCAACAGACCGTCCCGGTTCTTCACTATGTACTTCGACGCCACCGGGACCGAAGTCTCGGCGTGCAGCGGTGTCAAACGCTCTCCGAGGCCAGCACGCAGGACACGTTCGAGCCCTGAACCGATCCGCATCACCGGCCCTCTGCCCGACCGCAGCCGCCACTATCTGCAGAATCGCAGCTTGAGGAGCAAAGGCATGTCCCGTAACACCTGGCCGCAGTTGAGATGATTCGGCGGCGCTGCGGCGCACGAAACGCTCCGCAGCATCCTCACGTACCACGCCGCGGCGGCGGGACTTGGCCTGCGACCCCTCGGCTTTCACCAGCGCTCGGCGGCCGGCGAAGTCGAGGTCCTCCATGTTCAGCGGCAGGACAGCAGCTCTACAACTGCCCGGCGGCCGTCGAACGCAACCGATCCAGTTCGCTCCCGATCCCGTCCCGCAGCACATCATGCTGCGGCCCCAGCCTGAACCCCTCGTCACTCCACCGGTCACCCGGATACAGCCACACAGGCTTGCCCACCAGCTCGGCCGGCTCCCACTCGAACCGCGGCCAGACATGAGCATGCAAGAACGGGTCCGTGTTCCCCAGAATCTCCAGGTTGACCCGGCGAAAGCCGGGATCCAAGCGTCGGCAGACGCGCTCGACGGCCTCTCCGAGCCGGTCCATGTCGGACAGAAACGCCAGCCGCCTCGCCTTCGGCAGATCAGACAGCCGCTGAACACCTGGTTCGTCCACGAGGAGAACCGAGTAACCCGGCAGGAACTGAACATCGCCGATCACCGCGAACCCCGACTCAAGCCGCCGCAGCACGGTGGGGTTCTCACCTCGCAGAGCAGCCCCGATCCGATCCATCCTCCAGTCACCAGTCATGGCCCCAACCTAGCGACAGGTGATCAAGGCTCACACCCTTCGCTCCCCAACCTCCACACGTACATCAAGAGCCAACCAAACGAGGCGAGGAGCGACCCCGGCCGTTTTCCAGAATCGCCAT
This sequence comes from Streptomyces sp. NPDC012935, assembly GCF_042900345.1. NCBI lineage: Bacteria > Bacillati > Actinomycetota > Actinomycetes > Kitasatosporales > Streptomycetaceae > Streptomyces > Streptomyces sp. NPDC012935. Next base: position 176,043 of record NZ_JBIBBC010000018.1, on the reverse strand, counting down.
CACCGTCTCGGGCGCGCCGTGGTTTGTTCAGGATGGGGAGGGAGGTTCTGAACAACCAGGCGGCCGCTGGAATCGGTGCAGCGGGGCATCGCCGGTCGGCTCGGACCCGAGCCGACCAGGGCGCCTGGGCTCCGCCGGCGCACCACGGAAGGAGAAAGTGATGAAACGACGAATGCGAATCCCGACCACCCTGCTGATCGCGCTGGGCATGACGGCGATGATCGCGCCCAGCACCGCTGCGGCCGCTCCGTCGGCGGACACGGCTTGGGTCCTGCGGACCCAGCACCTGACGTCCAACCCCCAAGGTGGAGCTGTCGCCTGCACGGAGTCCAGCCGCATCTACCTGGCCAGCGGCAGTTACAACTGGGGGCTGCGCATCGGCGAGAATCAGTGGGTCACGCGGGACATGTCCCTGGGCGCCGGCTGGTACCGCTGGCAGAGTTGCCTGAACCCCGAGTACGGCGACTACATCCACACGTCGACACTGGTGCCGGAGAACCCCGATTGGGACGAGGCCACAACCAGCCGCACTTCGGTAGTCAACCCGTCTGGCACCTACACGTGGGGTTCGTTCCTCGACCCCCGGTTCTAGCGTTCTGGCTGCGGCACCAGCACGTGCTGGTGCCGCAGCCAGAACGGGTGGTCGAGTGTGAAGGACAGCGGGCATCGAGCTCGTACCTGATGTTGTGGCCTCAGATCCAGAACGGAAGACGCTTGGCGCGGAGCCAGGCGCAGAGCCTGACGCAGGACGCCCGTTGCGGCATTACCGGCCACGGGCGTCACCTCCTTACGCCTTGGGCACGGTCCAGGTGACGGGGTCGCGACCGTCAACGGCGTAGATGATGCGGTCGGGCCGGGTGCCCTTCTCGACACTGAACGTGATCTTTCCGCGCAGGCATTCACCGGGCGTGAGCGTGGCACCGTCGACCGGATACTCCGGCTTCGGCACGCCACCGCCGCTGAGGCCGGGGGCTGCCAGGCGCGAGTCGTCAGGGAAGCCGAGGTTCCACGGGCCCTGCGCTGTCTGGACGTTGGTGCTGGTGTCGTCGGCGCAGAGCTTGATCTCGAGGATGGCCCACTCGCCGTCCGGGAAGTCGGCTGCACCGTCGGGCAGGTCGACTTTGGCGGGCTGGGTGTAGCTGAGTGCGGTGGTGGTGCCGCTGATGTGGCTGCCGTCGAGATCGGTATCGGTCCAGTGATGGCCTGTGCCGAGCTTGAGTGGGCTGCCCGTGTCGGCCTTGGCTGAGACGGACGTGGTGGGTGTGCTGCTGGCCCTTGTTGTTGCCTTGGCCGGCTTGGAGTCAGCGCTGTCGCTGCTGCTGCATGCAGTGGCAGCGGTTACCACGAGCAGGGTGCTGCAGAGCGCTGTGCGGGTCTTCATGGTCCCCCCAGGACGTTGTGGTGCTGAGGGACATCATGCGTCGCGCGGCGACGATGTGGTGCTGGTGTGTCTGTGTTGTGATCGTCAGGCGGAGATGAGGACCGGGTCGCCCTGAGCATGTAGGCGTTCCATGAAGCGCTGCACCCGGCCCTTGAGCCCCTGACATCTCCCCGATGGTGGCCCCTGCGGCGGAGGAATCGGCCCCAAGGTCACCAAGTCGGGCAGTATCTGGCGGGTCATCACTCCGGACTTGATGCTGCGCAACACCGTCACCGACGCGGACGGCGACAAATCGAATCTGACGTTCCAGGTGTGGACCACGAACGCGGACGGCACCCCGAAGGCCGAGGTTGACCTCGACGGGACGGGCGAGTACGACGTGCTGGTGTCGTCGTATGTGGTCTCCGGCGGCACGGCGAAGGTGACGGTGCCGTACGGCTTGCTGAAGCCTGGCGTGCTGTACAAGTTCCGCACCTCCGCCTACGACGGCAGCCTGTATGAGACGACCTGGTCGCCCTATGCGGACTTCCGCATCGAGCCGTACACGAAATTTTCCGCGGCGCAGACGTCGCCGACGATTGACAAGACCGCGCAGCAGATCGCCGAAGTCACACGAACGGATCCGGGGGCCGGCACTGCCCACTTTCACGGCAAGCGGTGCGGTGAAGCGGGAGGCCACGCAGAAGCGCACCTGCGGCAAGCAGGACGCTGAGGGCCGCCAGCTGTGTATCGAGCTGTCCCCTCCCACCAGGAGTCCAAGGCGCGCGCGAACAAGCGAGCCGAGGCGGTGCGCAAGGCTGAGGAGACCAAGGCCCGAAGGGTCGGGAAGTCTCCGGCAGAAGCGGCCGCGGCAGCGAGGGTGGCTGTGGAGCTGGTCGACTGGTGCTGGGACAAGCCTGTCGGCAAGGACTACATGAACCGCACCGACGCCTGCCTGAAGAACATCGGATCGGCGACACTGATCTTCGTCGACCCGGGGCGGGACGTGACGATCGGCACCGCCGAGTTCGACTTCGAACAGCGGATCAAGGCGTACCCGAACAAGGGCGCGTCCGGGTCGAGTTTCGCGGAGTTCGACCAAGCGATCGCGATCATGCCTGTCTCGATCGACCAGGCGCTGGAAGGCGTCACGATGAAGTGGAACGCCGGGACGACGTGCCAGTCCTGTGTGACGTCGAACGTGAAGTGGACGGACGGGCAGAACAACGACGCCGGATCGACCGCCTACTGGGACGTGGACGGCACCAATCCCCCGTACGCCGACCGGTGGGGCCGGGTCACGACGCAGTGGAACGGCTCGGGCAAGGAGATCATCGACCTGGGCTGGTCGGTGACCGCCACCGTCGACGCCAGCGACACCGCGACCGACACAGCAAACTTCGGAACGTCCGGAATCGACGACGTGCGGGAGCTTTCGCCGCGCTGCGACAACTTCGTCGCGGCCTCGGCGCCGGGCCGTGTACTGCCGTACTTCAAGACCACCTGGACGCTCGACACTAATCTGGACCCGGCCGCCGGGGCGTACTACTGGTACATGCAGCAGGTGATGCCCGATCACGCCGGCTCCAAGCGGTGGGACTCCCTGATGCACTACCTGGGCCCGGACACCACGGTCAAGAACAGCGACGGCGAGCCGTGGACGACGGACGACAGCCGTAACACGGTGTGCGACACCACCTGGAGCGAGCACAAGACCGATACAGCAGTCGGGTCGGTCGACTGCGACGAGTACGCGATGGCATCGACACACGAATCCGGCGGCTACCCGAAGAGCGTCAACCTGGTCACATCGGGCAGCAAATGCGCCCAGTTGTTCACCGACAAGATGGGCGACGGCTCGGCGAATTTCGGTCTCCTCGCGGACACCCGAACCGCGACGAACGGACCGAGCGGCTCGGAGCGGTGCGGGCGTGCGGGCATCCCCTTCGAACAGAACCGGAAGGCGTTCAGCGGGTTCCCGGCCCCGGCCTGGCGGATGCTGGACGGTGACGGATTCTTCGTCACCATGCCCGGATACGAGCACTGCACGTCGACCGCCACCACCTGCGCGTGGCGCAAGATCGGCTGACCGAGCCTGAGCTGAGCGACAGCAAGCGAAACAGGAAGGGGGCCGGCCCCCTTCTCGTGTCTTTGATCAGTCGGCCAGCGGCCGCCACCGGCCCTTCTGTGCGGCATCCAGCCTGCTGCGCCACACCAGCGCGTCACCGACCAGACCAGGCGTATCCCGAGTGGCCAGCGCCGGGGCCTCGAGCATGTCGGCTACCTCTTCGAGGTAGGTGACCAGCGTGTCGAGTTGTTCGCCGAGCCTCGCGTTGTAGCGGGTCCAGCGGCCCAGGTAGCCGGTCGCAGCGTCCAGGAACACCCCCGAGGAGCTGTCATTCGCGCCATGGGCGACAACCGGAATCCAGGTCGGATTCCACAGTGTGATCCGCTCGTCCTCGACACGGTCCGCGTTGAGGACGTCCTCCTGGGCCTGGGAGCCCCTCTGCAGCCGATAGACGGAAGCCGCCGCGTCCAAGGCCATCAGAGCCTCACTGCGCGGAAGGCACCCCCAGCCCCAGCCGCTGACCCCGTCATCGCCCGCGGTCAGCGACCACAGAACGCGCAGCTCGACGGGTATCCGGATACCGAGGTCCTCCTCCAGGTCAGCGATGGCGGCGGGGCTCACACCGGCGCGCAGCGCAGCGAAAGAAGCAGGCGCGTTGTGCTGAAGCCAGACGGTGATGCGCCGCCAGGCGTCAGCCACCTCCCGTTCGGTAACCGCGTCGGCGGCAGAGCCGGCAGCCCTCTCCTGTTCCTGTCCCGGTTCCTCTCCCTGTTCCTCGAGTTCGGTGTCCTCGGCCGGCCCAGCGACAGTAGCCGGGTTCACGTACCGGATTTCGATCCGGTCAGGCTCGCGTACGTAGCCAACCGTCAGGTCAGGGCAGTCCTCGAACAAGTCGCCGTCGACCATCACAGTGAGGATGCCGGGCAGAGCGGAAGGCTCACCCATGCCCGGGTCGTCGGCCAACTCGCCAGCCAAGACCTTCAGAGCGTAGGGCACGCCAGCTCCGAGCTGGGCGGCGACCTCGCGTACGTGCGCGGGGATCTCGACGATCACGGCCTGTTGCTCCTTGCTGGATGGATGCCCCTCACACTGGGACGCCGCCCCTCAGCCGCAGGGCGATGCGGGCCACTTGCCGTGCGGCCCAGGCCACCGAACTCGCCTCCGTGCTCAGCGCGTTGGACTACCGCACCACCGACGGCGAGTAGGCACCCCTAACGAGATTGCCGTGCGGTGGTTGGCTGGAAGGGCCACTCGGCGTCAACTGGGGACGGGCCAGGCGCGTAGCACAGCAGCGATCTTGTCGCTGGTGCAGGCGGGCTCGCGCAGTAGGTCGCGCAGGGCGAGGGCGTCTTCCCGGGTGGGTTTGACCGGGATCCCGGACGCCTCCAGGTACATCACGCCAGTCGCCGCGGCGACAGCCATGTTGGAGCGCTCCAGCCAGCGGCAGCGGCCGAGGACGTGCACGAGGGCCGCGGCTCGCGCGTAAGGGCCGTCGTAGACAGGTGTGTCCAGGAGCTCGGCCTTGTGACAGGCGACAGCAGCCACCGGTACGCCGTAGTCGTCGGGCGCGGGGTCTCCGGCACCCGCCAGCTCAGCGACCTGAAGGATCCAGGGAACGTCGATGTGCAGATCCATCAGGCGGCGTGCGCTCCCGGCGCCCGGACGTCGTCGTCCTCAGCCTCGTCGAAGAGCTGCTGGTGCTCGTCGAGGAAACGGCGAGCGGCGTCCAGGCCGCGCTGGCGCAGGCCCTCGGCATCATCGCGGACGAGACGGGCGATGTAATCGCCGAGGTCCAGGCCGCGGTCCTTGGCCCGGGCCTGGGCGAGCTTCTTGACTTCGGGGTCGACACGGACGCCGAGCTGAGTCTTCGCCATACACGAATGGTAACAGCTGTTACCACCCAAGGGGAACGTGCTGCCATCCGCAGTCAGGCCAGCCTCTGCCCGGCTACCTTCTCGGCCGAGCACAGGGACCTCGACGGCCTACGAGTCGTGGGTGGAGCTCGGACATTTTGAGGCGGCCGGTGAGTCGCCAGGGCGGTCGGAGCAGGTGCGAGACCACCGCCAGGCTGCTCACCTCAACGAGGCGGAACCATTACCGGCAGCCAACTCCATGCGAAGGTCCGCCCGACGGCTGCAACACCCGCGCCGAAGTCCTCATCCACGCGGCGGTCGACCCGCCCACCGTCGGGCCTGCTGCCGTCTGACTGGCGGGAGCTGGTGGTCGTATCACGAGGCCACCGTCGTCACGTCGGCGTCCGGTCTCGACATCGACCACATGGTGCCCCTCGCTGAGGCATGGGATAGCGGGGCCTCGGCCTCGACCCCGCTGCGCCGCGAGGCGTACGCCAACGACCAGGGCGCCGAGCAGTCCCTTGTCGCCGTCACCGCCCGCTCCAACCGGAGTAAATCCGACCAGGACCCGGCCGAATGGGTGCCACCCTCTACCGACGTGCACTGCCGGTACCTCGCCGATGTTGGCACCAAGCTCCGCTGGAACCTGGCCGCCGACGACACCGAGCTCGCCGCTCTTGAAGGAGTGACTGCGTGTTGTCCGCACCAGACGGTGACGTACGAACCCGCCACCTGAGCGCGCACGGTCCCGCTCCCCCAGGACACGGCGCTGGCCCGTCACCAGGGGGAAGTGAGTGGCCAGGCCACACCGTGCCACACGGTTGTGACCGGCGCGATGTCCCGGCGTACTGGAGAAGCTCAGCCATAACCAGATAAACGAGCTCAACGAATGGGCCGGGGGCCGCGCCTCCTCCAACGTCTCCAAGAAGACCACCCTGGTCGTCGCCGGCGAGGGCGCCGGATCCAAGCGGGCCAAGGCCGAAAACCTCGAGATCCGGCTGGCCGCCGCGGACGAATTCGCCGCCCTCGTCGCCGACTTCCTCAAGTGACCCCGCCGCTGTGAGGCGGCGTGCCCCACCTCGCAGCGGAAGTCCTGCAGCACAAAGAACAACCCATCACGGTTGACCGTTCACCTATCTGTGGCTGCGGAGGGGACAGTGTCCCCGGGCCTCACCTATAGCCCATGGGGACGATCGTCCGGCTGAAGCCCCATGGAGCCTCCCGCCGAGAGGCGACCGCCCTCCGCACGCCACCGCACACGGCCCCGGCTGGTCTCCCCCGCCAAGCCGGAGCTGCGCGAGTTCCTTCAGTTTGACGATCTGGTGGCGCAGGCGGATGTTGAGGGCGGCCGTCGGGGCCGGGGTGGCGGGTAGCCGGGGCCTGTCGGTGGTGTGGCGAGTGCCGGCCCTCACGCCATCGCAATGACGACCTTGCCGGCCTTGGCGCGGCCCGTCTCGGCATACTCCATGGCTTCGCGGGTCTGCTCGAAGGGGAAGACACGGTCGACGACGGGGCGGACCTCTCCGGCGTCGATGAGCCGGGTGAGTTCGCGCAGTTGGTCGCCGTCGGCCTTCATGAACAGGAAGGAGTACGTCACGCCCTGGCGCTTGGCCTGGCGTCGGGTCTTGAAGCTCAGCGCGTTCATCGCCTGCCGCAGGACCGGGTTCGCGCCGAGCTCGCGGGCGAAGTCCGCGTCGGGCGGCCCGGCGATGCTGATGACCTTCCCGCCTGGCTTGAGGACTCGCAGTGACTTCTCCAGGGTCTTGCCGCCGAGGGTGTCCAGGACGACGTCGTAGCCGTCCAGGAGCTCCTCGAAGTCCTGGGCGCGGTAGTCGATGACGACGTCTGCGCCGAGTTCCTTGACCAGGGCGGCGTTGGCCGCGCTCGCGGTGGTGGCCACGTGTGCGCCCAAGTGCCTGGCCAGTTGGAGGGCGCTGGTGCCCACTCCGCCGGAGCCCGCGTGGATCAGGACTTTCTGGCCCGGCTGGACCTGTGCCCTCTCGACCAGCGCCTGCCATGAGGTGAGGGCTACGAGGGGAAGGGAGGCGGCCTCCGCCATGGTGAGGGAGGCCGGCTTGTGGGCCAGGTCGTTCTGGTGGACGGCGATGAGTTCGGCGAAGGTGCCGATGCGGTCCTTGTCGGGCCGGGCGTAGACCTCGTCACCCACCGCGAACCGGGTGACGGCCGAGCCGACCTGGACCACGACTCCGGCGAGGTCGTTGCCCAGCACGAGAGGGAGGCGGTACGGGAGTACCATCCTGAAGGCACCGTCGCGGATCTTGAAGTCCAGCGGGTTGACGCTCGCCGCATGGATCTTGACCAGCACGTCGTCGGCGCCCGGCTCCGGATCGGGCATCTCGGCGGCGCGCACCGCGGACTGGTCACCGTACTTGTTGATCAAGTAGGTCTTCATCGCCGTCTCCCTGTCTCGTCCGCACAGGGACGGGATCTCCGCTCGCTTCGGGCTTCCCCGGTGCGAGATACTTTCTGGTATTCACTGCTGGTTCATGACGCCCCACGACATGCGGCGGGCGCGCCTCACGCTGCGTTCGGCGATGTGGCCAGGCCCCGCTTCACGTGCCGGGTGGTCTCGTCGGCGAGGATCTCGGGCAGTCCCCGCTCGATGCCGGACAGGGCCTGGGCCGCGACCTCGGCGGGGTCGGTTTTCTGGTCGGCGGGAACACGGGCGGCCATGTCGGTGTCCATGTATCCGACGTGCAGTGCCGTAACGGTGATGCGGCGGGGCGCAAGTTCATCTCGAGCCGCGCGGGCTGCCCGCCATCAGGGGCCGTTCCGGTGGAGATACCCGCGTTGTTGGCCGGCAGCGTCGCATCGGAGGCGGTGCGAGCCGCCGCCCGGATCGACTCCGCGTCCGTCACGTCGAGCCGCAGCGGGATGACACCCGGAAGATCCACCGTTTCGGGGAGACGGGCGGCCGCGTACACCTTGGCCCCGCGTTCCACGAGCTGGGCGGCCAGATGCCGCCCCAGCTCCCGGTTGGCGCCGGTGACCACTGCTACTGCGTCCTTCAGTTCCATGCCCACTCCCAGCGCCACGGCCGTCGTCAAGCAGCCATCGCTTAGATTACGACTACAATCTAAACACGGGGCTAAGATAGATGCCAGTCGACATCCATTCGGGAGGTGGCCGATGGGCCGCGTATCGCAGGCGCAGGCGGAGGAGAACCGCCGGCGGGTCGTTGAAACCGCGTCCCGCCTGATCCGGGAACAGGGGACCCACGTCAGCGTCGCCGACATCATGAAGGCGGCCGGTATGACTCATGGCGGCTTCTACAAGCAGTTCGCCTCCAAGGAGGCACTCATCGACGAAGCCACCGCCCGCGCGTTCGGCGAACTCGCCCAGCACCACAGGGACGGGCTCGATCAGCACGCCGGGCAGCGCGACGCCGCCCAGCGGGCGCTGATCGGCACCTACCTCTCCGCTGAGCACCGCGACAGCGCGGCAGACGGGTGCCCCGTCGCCGCACTCGCCACCGACATGGCCCGCGACGGCGGAGAAAGCGAGGCCCGCCGCGTCTACACCCAGGGAGTGAGCGACTTCGCCGACTGGCTCGACGCAAAGGACGATGACGGGCTCACCCGGCTGTGCACCATGCTCGGTGCACTTGTCCTGTCCCGGGCCACCAAAGGCTCCCCGCTCTCCGAGGAGCTCCTTACCACCGCACGCGAGGCACTGACGGCCACCAACTGACCGGAACCACCAGGGCGGCAGGCCGCAGGAAGGGTGCGCTTCTTCGCACCCTGTCGTCATCCACTTCTCGTGAACGGCTCTCCCACGTCGCCTCTCGCTCCGCACGCCCGATCTTCCTAACCGCCTCCGAGTGTGAGCGGCTGAAGCAGATGGCCTACGGCCACAAGACCGAGCGCCCACTGTCCCAGCGCGCCCAGGTCGTTCTGCACGCGGCGCGCGGCCGCTCCAACGCGCGCATCGCCCGCGAGACTGGGCTGCACCCGGACTCCGTCCGGCACCTGGCGCGACCGCTTCGCCGGGAACCGGTTGCCCGCCCTGTCCGACCGCGAGCGCTCCAGGCGTGACGCTTCCTTCACCCGTTGCAGAGTGCCCAGGTCAAGGAGCTGGCCTGTCAAATGCCCGCGGAGAGCGGCACGTCGCTGTCCCGCGGGTCGGCCGCACAGCTGGCCCGCGAGGTCGCCGCCCGCGCCACTACCGGCACGACCTCCGCCTGCACTGTGCGGCGCTGGCTCGACCAGGACGCGATCAAGCCCTGGCAACACCGTTCCTGGATCTTCATCCCCGCCCCCGGCTTGCCCGCTTCTTGACTGAACCAAGTCGAGGTCTACTTCTCCGTCGTGCAGCGCAAGGTCCTCTCGCCCAACGACTTCACCGACCTGACCCAGGTCGGAGACCGGCTCCGAGCCTTCGAAGACCGCTACAACTCCACGGCACAGCCGCTCCAGATCAACCCCCGAAGGACTTACGGCGCAGACCACTTAGGCGGTTCGGGCCCTGGTCCCCACGCCGGCGAGTGTGGTGGTGCTGGATGCGGCCGGCTTCAGGTGGGGCGGCGGATTGCCTGTACGGCGGTGTCGTAGAGGTCGAACAGGTCGACCTGTCCGCCCAGGCGTACCCATTCCTCGTTGGCTGTCTGCAGGCAGATGATCGCTGCGGCTGCGATCGCGCGGGCTTGCAGGGTGCGGCGGTCGGAGTCGGGCAGTCGCGGCTCGATCTGCGGTGCGAACAGGTCTTGCCAGCGGGCTTGCTTCTCGGCGTGTCCGGCGCGCAGGGAATCGTTGCCGAACAGGAGCGTGATGAACTCCAGGCGCCCTTCGGCTGTCATGTCGATCTCCTCAAGCACCTGGAATGCCGCGCGCAGCGCCGTCCAGGCATCCTCGTCGGCCGGGCGCTCGGCGAGGCGCGCGGCGATCAGTTCGCCCTGTTCGTCCAGGCCGCTGAGCGCGAGGTCTTCCTTGTTGCGGAAGTAGTTGAACAGGGTCCGCCGTGAGACGCCCGCGGCGGCGGCGACCTCATCGAGGGTCGTGTTGTCGTAGCCCTTGGCGGCGAAGAGCTCGATAGCGGTCCGGGCCAGCAGTGATCGGACCACGGAGCGGGTCTGTTCCCGAAGAGGTGTCGGTTTCTGAGCCATGCACCGATGGTACGTCGCCTCACACGATGCAGTTACTTGCACTCAGTGCAAAAGCGTGCGTAGAGTGAATGCCATGAGCAAAATCGACTACCACCGCCAGACCGTCATCGTCACCGGCGCCAGCTCCGGCCTCGGCGCCGAATTCGCCCGCCAGCTCGCCCGCCGCGGCGCGAACCTCGTGCTGGTGGCCCGCCGGGCGGACCGGCTCGAGAGCCTGGCCGCCGAACTCACCCGCGCCCACGGCGTCACGGTGACCACCGTCGCCCGCGACCTCGGCCTGCCCGACGCCGGCCGCACCCTGCGCGCCGAACTCGAATCCCGCGGCATCCACGCCACCGGACTGGTCAACAACGCCGGCTTCGGCACCCACGACGCGTTCACCGACGAGGATCCCGACCGCCTGCAAAGCATGATCGCGCTCAACGTCAGCGCGCTTGTCGACCTCAGCCGCGCCTACATCGACCCGCTGACCTCCACCGACACCGGCGTCCTGATCAACGTCGCGAGCCTGCTGGGCTTCCAGCCGACCCCCTACCTGAGCGTCTACGGCGCCACCAAGGCCTTCGTCCTCAGCTTCACCGAATCGCTGTGGGAGGAGACCCGCGGCACCGGCCTGCGCGTCCTGGCAGTGTGCCCCGGCGCCACCCGGACCGAGTTCTACGACGTCGCCGGCAGCCAGTCCGCCGACTACGGCACGAAACGGGCAACCCCCGAGCAGGTCGTGACGATTGCCCTCGACACGCTCGACCGCCGATCCGCGCCCCCGTCGGTGATCACCAACGGCCGGCCGCTCGCCGTCGCCAGCAAACTCCTGCCTCGCCGCTCGATGGTCCGGCTCATGGGCTGGATGGCCCGCGGCCAGCACACGCAGCACCCTGTCGCCAGCACCAACAGCTAAGGAACACCATCAGCCGGCCGGATGGGCAAATACCACGGCATCGAAGGCTTCCGCACGCTCAGCCACCCCAAGGGCATCCACGTACAAGCACGCTGAACGCCACCCGCCTGCTGTACGCCCCCTTATGCAAGCGCACCGAAGCCCTCCTCAACCTCTTTTCTCCGATGAAGAAGGCACCACCGGGGCCCGCCGGCCCAGAGCACCACACCCACAGACAAGTGCGGCCGGCCCTTCGTCGAGACCGATCGGCGGAGCGGCGGAAATGGCGCTCCCCCCGAGCAGCGACATCGAGCACCAAACGCACTACAACCCATGCAGCGGCCAGGGCCTGGCCGAGGCGAACACCTCGGAAGGAAACCACCGATGGCTGATCACGACCTCGTTCTCGTCACCGGCGCCGGCGGCATGGGCCGCCTCGTCACCGAGCGGCTGCGCGCGCAGAACGTGCCGGTCCGCGTCCTGATCCGCCGCGAGGACGAGCGCGCGGCCGAGGTGCGGGCATTGGGCGCCGAGGTCGTCACCGGGGACCTGACCCGGCCCGAAACGGTGGCGGCCGCGCTGGACGGCGTCCGCCGGACGTCCTTCGGGCTCAGTGTGTCCCCGGACCACCTGCTGGCGGCGACCGTCATGGCCACGGTCGCGAAGGCGCACGGCGAACTCGACCTACTCGTGGACATGTCGCAGATGACGGTGTCGCAGATGACCGCCACCAGCACCGCGGAATCCCACCAGCAGCGGCTGCACTGGCTGGCAGAACAGGTGCTGGACTGGTCGGGCCTGCCCGTGGTGCACGTACGCCCGACGACGTTCCTCGACAATCCCTTGTTCACCGCCCTCGCGGCGCGGTCGATCCGCGAGAACGGCACGCTGGCGCTGCCGTTCGGCACCGGACGCACCTCGCCAGTCGCTGCCGACGACGTCGCCCAGGTGGTCGCGACCATCCTGCGCGATCCCAGGGACCACGCCGGGAAGGTGTACGAGCTGACCGGACCGCGGGCGCTCGACATGACCGAAGTAGCCCAGGAGTTCTCCAAGGCACTCGGCCGCACAGTGACCTATCTGGACGTCCCCCTGCAATGGTGGCGCACAGAGGTACTCGCGAAGGCGGGCCTGCCACAGCACACCGAGCAGCACATCGCGACCATGGCGCAGCTGCACCGCGCGAACCGTTACGACAGGGCGACCACCGACGTCGAGCGCATCACCGGGAAACGGCCCCTGACCGTCGAGGAGTTCGTCGCCGTCCGCAAGGACTTCTACCTCGGCTGACTGCCGCAGGAATCCCAGGTGAAAGGGGCATCACCGAAGTCGCGGTCGGGGACGTCGACGGTGGGCCCGAAAGCGACTGCCGGGGCGACACATCTGTCCCGTCCTGGGTGCCCCGGCCCCGCCGCGGTATAGCCGTCCGCACTCGGCTGTTTCATAGGGGGTCAAGCCGCCGCGGGCGCGTGATCGCCCGGCTAGTTTGCGGCTGGTGTCTGAGCTAGGACTCCAGGGCGGACGCGGACCGCAGCCAGCCCCCCGAAGCAGACCCAGAGGCGTTGAGCGAACCCCAGCGGCGAAGTGGATCAATGCCCTAACCGATCACGATCATTACCGGCGATGGGGGGTTAGGGCGCGCTACTACGCCCCCTTCGCCGGCACCGTGCACGGGCACGGCCTGCCACCTTCCTGCGGTCGTCCGTGCGGTCTCTTCGGCACTCCCGCATTCACCGGTGGTACTCGTCGGGCACAACCTCGGCGGCCAACTCGCCGTGCTCAGCAGCGCAACACCGCTCACCAGGGTCCACGCCGTCGTGCTGACCGCGGCCGGGTCGGTCTACCGCCACGGCAGCCTGCACCGAGGCAGAGCCATGCCCACGGCACGAGCGGTCCGACGAGCCTCCCGTCGCGAATTGACCACAGAGGCCGGCCACATGAGCGTGGAATCGACCTCCAGCCGCCAGTGGCGCAGCGCGACCCCGCCTCGCTGCGGCCCCTCGTGCAGTTCAAGGCCGAAGCCACGATGCCCTGGACCGCCGCCCAGCCCGGCGCATCGCACTGAACAGAAGGGCTTGGCTCCTCCCCGAAACCGGGAGGAGCCAAGCCCTTGCATCGCTGACTGAGGGGGTGGGCAATCAGCGACGAGGATTGTCGCCGCGACCGAAGGCGGAGTCATCCCGGGTTGCCGGGACGTACATGCTGGGTGGCGGGTCTACCCACGTTTGTTGTCCACGGACAGCGAACGTGTCTGCACCCCGAACTTCCGTAGCGCCTTGGGGATCTCCGGGCATCCGCCATGGCCCTGGCAATCTCGCGCAAGTCCTGGCTGATGACACCCTCAGGGCGCCTCACTCGGATGCGATGGCAGGCGATGAAGGCACCGGCCCCGGCTGCGGGGCTTCAGGTTCGCGGGGGGCTACACGATCCCAGTCCGTTAGAAGCCGAAGACGCTTGTTGCAGTGGCCTTCTTCACGCACTCATTGGCGAAGGTGTGTTCGTAGGAGACGCGCTTGCCCTGCCAGACACCATGGGCGGTGACCACGACTGGCTTCCAGATTTTGGCGCACGGCGCATCGTTCCCCGCTGTCAAGGCAGCGAAGTCACCGCTGACGCCGCGCAGTTCAGCGCACGCCTCGGCAACGGCCGGATGGGTGCCGGAAGGCGTCGTGGCGCAGTCGAGGGTGACGGCACGTTCCGGGGTGGCACCGGCAACTGTGTCTCCGTGACCCACAGTCAGGACCAGGGCCGACGGCGCGTAGAGCGAGGCGGGGGCCGCGTGAGCGGCGAGTGCGGCCCCAGAGAGGGGCGCGCAGGTGGCGACGGTCAGGCCGAGGATTGCTGACCAGCGAGCGGTGTTCCGCATTGTGTGCTTCTTTCCGTGTGATTCAAGGATGCCGCCCGGTCAGATCGTGACCAGGTCGGCGGGGCGAGAGTCTGCCGAGGCCACCGCGGAATCTCACATCGATCCCACTGGTTCCAGAAAGCCTTGTACGTTGAATCGTTGGCCTGAAGTCCCAGATTCCGAGTGATCCAACAACAAACCGCCTGATCCCCAGACGTAAGATCACTTCATCTGGCTAGATTCCCCACGCTCATCAATCGGCCTAAACCTTCCGATCCCGCTCCAGCAACCTGCCCGGCAGTCCTCGGAACGTCGCGTACGCAGATCGGATGTGCTGGCACGCGACGCACGGCAAGCTCGACCAGCGGTCCAAATGCCTGTCATCCGCCCAGTCCAGGAGCGCATCGGTAACGTCCGAAGCTGCCGGGCATCTCGGCGCCGTGGGTCAGGCAGAGTCTGGCCGGGGAGGTCGTGGTCGGCTCTGGAACCGGCCGCGCAGCAGCTGCTCATCGTCGCTGTCCATGTCGTCCAGCCTCGCGCCGCCGCCGACAACGAGGGCATGCCTAGGGCCGCCTGCGCATGCCCTCGCGCTGCCGGGAGGGTTTGCCTGGGTCAGTCGAGCCAGCCTCCGAGCCAGCCGCCGGCCCTCGAAGCCGCGCCGCTTCCGCCCTTTGGCGCTCCTGCTCCTGGCGCTCGAGTTCAGCCTGCTCTGATTTCCGCTCCGCTTCGAGCGCCCGAGCCTTGCAGTCGTCGCACAGGTGCGAGTGGCTGTCCCCGCGGCCCCAGTCGACAAGAGCCGCACCTGCGCACCATGCGCTGCGCATCGGTGCGCACCAGCCGGTGCGGATGACCACGCGTGCCGAGCCGACGAGCCGACGAGCAACGTCTCCTACTCCCGAACGACGTTTTCCGCCTGCAGACCCTTGGCCCCCTGGGTCACGTCGTAGGAGACCCTGTCGTCCTCATACAGCTCTTTGAACCCCGTGGTCTGGATGGCGGAGAAGTGGACGAACACGTCCGGCCCACCGTCATCCTGCTGGATGAAGCCGAAGCCCTTGTCGGCGTTGAACCACTTGACCTTGCCTGTAGCCATCGGAGTGTGTCCTTTGCTGCTTCCTGCGGCGCGACTTCGCCGCGCCCACCACGTCTGATCATGGCTTCGGCTCCTGAACCCTGCCCGTCGACGCGCTACTTCACCACTCACGATTCCAGCTTTCGTGCGGTTGGTATCCCGCTATCGGGCGCTTCGCCAACCGTGTCGCGCGCTGTGGTCAGGAAATGCGGCGGATGCGCCGCGCACTCCCGGCCGGTCCACTCCTCTCGGCGGAGTGGAGTGCCGGGCATCGTCGGCGCACGCCGTGATCATGGACTAGCGGCATCCCGGAGCGGGCCTCGTAGCGGCGGAACCCGGCGGCGACCAGGCCGGGCACAGAGCGGACCCGGTAAACGCCCTGCGCGCCAAGGCGGACTATCCCAACCTCGTCCTCGATTCAGGCGAGCACGGCAGCGATTTCACCCGGCGTCCGAGCGCCCCGGCCGCCGTGCAGCCGCACGCTTCTTCCCGGCGCGAGCAGGCCGGCCTCGATGCGGTCAGCGTGCGGGTGCCGGCCCTCGCCGAAGAGGTTGCGCAGTTGCGCCTCAGGGACGACCTCGCCTGCCGCAAGGCCGCGGACCGCGGGCCCCCGCCCATCCATGGCCCGGCCGGGATCAGGGTTCCTGCTGGGTTTGGGCGAGCGGTGTGCGGGCCGGGCGGCGGCCCTCGCCGACGACGGTCTGGCGCTGGTGGGAGCAGTGCATCTGACCGGCCGTGATCTTTGCGATATCCATCATGGAGATCACGCCACACGGCCCTGACCTGGAAGAAAAGGCCGATCAGTGCTCCCTCCCGCCCGGCGGGAGGAACAACCGAACCTTCTTCTCAGGTGCCCACCAGGCGGGAAGCGACTCCGGGCGATGAGCCAGTGTCATCGCTCTCCGGCAGCACCCCAGCGACCACTCGAAACGACCACCAATGACCAGCGCGGACATTCGTTCCAGCGCCTGTCGGTCTGGGCTTGGATCGACAGGCGCTCCGCCCTCGACGGCCCGATCCTGGACACCAGACAGAACCTCAGCCGCACGTATACGGCAGGCATCACGAGGGCAGGCAACCACCGAAACGTCGACGCCCCCGAGACGACACCAGGAGGCATCCGTGCGCAGCAACGTCGGTCCAAGCCCCAGCGCAGTTCAGACTGACGAGACCCCGGCGACCCGGATTCGAGAGCTGGAATCCAAGGTCGACCAGCTGGAACAAGCTGTGGAATCCCATGCCGTCCTTGACCAGGCGATGGGGGTCCTCATCGCCGTCGGACGCATCTCAGCCGGTGAGGCCTGGGACGTGCTCCGGGAAACGTCCATGAGTACCAACATCAAGCTCCGCCACGTGGCCGAACTCATCGTCACCTGGGGTGCGACCGGTCACCTGGCGACAGATATCCGCAGCGAGCTCTCGCGCAGGCTGGACCACCGGGAATCTGAGCGGGAAACCTAAGGGCAGCTGGGCAGGCCAGCCTGCCCAGCTGCCATGGCGGCCACCATCTGTCCGGCTGCCTTCGGAGGTTGATGAGGTTCTTTGGGAGTGCAAGGAGCCTCATCCACGTCGCGCTGCGGGGTTTTCTATTGGTTCGGCTTGGCGGCGCTGATGTCGCCGAGCGCGGACCTTGCGTCCCGTTCGATTGCCATGTCGCCGATGGAGACGATGCCCACCGGGTGCCCGGCGTCGACGACGGGCAGACGGCGCACGGAGTGCTCCCGCATGATCTCCACCGCACGGTCGAGATCCTCGTCGAGGGTCACGGTGACAAGATCGTCGCTGCAGGCGGAGGCGACGGTCGTCTGTTCCGGGTCCCCGCCCTCTGCAAGGGCCCGGACCACAAGGTCGCGGTCGCTGACCAAGCCGCGCAGCTCGTCGCCTTCGGTCACCAGCACGACCCCGATGTCCTCGTCACGCATCTTCTTGGCGACCGCCGTCACCGAAGCCTGCGGTTCCACTGTCACCAGCTGGCTGGTCATGATGTCCCGTACATGCTGAGCCATGACGCCTCCCTATGTGGCTCTGTCCTGGCGTCCTGTGCACTGCGACTACCGGGTACCCGGCGCACTGCAGAACCATCCGCCCCTCGGGGATTCTGGACGCGGCCGAAGCCGGAGTGCGCATTCGTGTGACTCCCCCCCTCGCGTCGGCCGCCCTACAAGCCCCGAACAGCGGACAGACGCTCCCCCCGGATTCCCGACCACAGCCGCCCAGCCCCCCGTACCCGCAGCGGTTACGTGAGCAGCGGCCCACTCCGGGTGGGAGGCATGGGGGCGTGATGTGGAACTGCCGGAGCCGATGCTGGCCACCCCTGTGCCTGATCCTGCATTGCCGCAGAGGTGGGCCAGCGAGCCCAAGTGGGACGGATTTCGGGCCCTGTTCTCCATGGACGCTGGACGTGTGTGGCGCTGCGCTCCAGGCGCGGCACGGACATGGCGCCAGCGTTCCCGGAGATCACGGCCGGGAGCGGGCAGCTGCCCCGCAAGCCGCCTGAGCGCTCGATTCCAGCCCGTCCGGGCCGCGGAACTGGGTTGCTGTCAGGCCGTATCACCGGCCCGGAAGTCCCCTCGCGGTAGGCACGGTGGCCGCCAGTGCACCGCGAAACCTCCGGCGCGATCTGCATCCACCGGGCGAAGTCCCGCGCACCCCGGCGGCTCACCCGGTCCCTCGCGACGGCCTTTGACCAGCGAATATTCCGTGTTTGGTTCAATCAATGACACAGTGCCCGTCAACGTGGCCAGCGCGACCGAGAACCACAGCATCAGCTTTCACCAGTACCACCTGGAGGACACGGGCAGGGTCCGCTACCGGAAGATCTGTGAGATCGAGGACCGTCAGGTCGACCAGAGGGTGCTCGACCTGATGGCCGCCCTCAACGAAGCCGCGCTTAGCCGTGCCGCGATCGGGTTCACCCTTCCGCTCACCTGGCTCACGAGTCACAGCACGCTGACGGGCGGGCCACGCGCCGGCGCTGCGGCCTGATGCGGCACGTCGGTTTGCCAGAGCTGACAGGCTCTCCACGTCAGGCGACGTCAGCGATCGAGCAGGCACGCCAGTACACTCACCCCGCCGCTGCAGAGCAGTAGGACGCAGGCAGCGGCGGCGTGGCGCCTGAGCAGATGATGCCGTAGTTCGTGGTAGCGGGCTTCGTACTGCTCGCGCAGATCGTCGATGTGGTGGGCCAGTGTCTGCCTGGTGAGGCCGATGCGCAGTTCAATGTAGTGGCGTGTTACCTGTTCGGCTTGTGCTGTGGTCAACCACGGCATGCCCGAGCACAGCCTTTCCGCCTCTTCGCGCGCTTCAAGGTAGTACGTCTTGGCCCTGAGATAGCCCTCGACTTCGCCGACGAGGGCCGAGCCCTGGCCGACTTGCGCACGGCCCCGCCTGCTCTTGCTCATGGCCGCTCGCCCTTGTGCCCTTCGGCCTCCACCACGTCCCGCTTGCCGGTGTTCTCCGCCTCATCGAGCTGAGCCAGGTCAGGATGGTGCAGGTCGAAGGCCGGGGACTCGGTGCGGATACGCGGCAGGGTGAGGAAGTTGTGGCGGGGCGGCGGGCAGGAGGTGGCCCACTCCAGGGAGCGGCCGTAACCCCACGGATCGTCGACCTTGACCAGTTTGCCTTCGTGGGCGGTTTTCCAGACGTTGTAGAGGAAGGGCAGGGTGGACAAGCCCAGGAGGAACGAGCCGATGGAGGAGACGGTGTTGAGTGCGGTGAAGCCGTCGACCGAGAGGTAGTCGGCGTAGCGGCGGGGCATTCCCTCCGCGCCGAGCCAGTGCTGGACGAGGAACGTGGTGTGGAAGCCGACAAAGAGGGTCCAGAAGTGGATCTTCTCCAGACGGTGGTCGAGCATAGTGCCGGTCATCTTCGGCCACCAGAAGCTGAATCCGCCGAACATCGCGAAGACGACCGTGCCGAAGACGACGTAGTGGAAGTGTGCGACCACGAAGTAGCTGTCGGTGACGTGGAAGTCCAGCGGCGGTGAGGCGAGCAGGACGCCGGTCAGGCCGCCGAAGAGGAACGTGACGAGGAAGCCGACCGACCACAGCATCGGCGGCTCGAACGAGATCGAGCCCTTCCACATCGTGCCGATCCAGTTGAAGAACTTCACGCCGGTCGGCACGGCGATAAGGAAGCTCATGAAGGAGAAGAACGGCAACAGCACGGCACCGGTCGCGAACATGTGGTGCGCCCACACCGTCACGGACAGGCCGGTGATGGCGATAGTGGCACCGACCAAGCCCATGTAGCCGAAGATCGGCTTGCGGGAGAAGACCGGCAGGATCTCAGTCACGACGCCGAAGAACGGCAGCGCGAGGATGTAGACCTCAGGGTGGCCGAAGAACCAGAACAGGTGCTGCCACAGGACCGCGCCGCCGTTCTCCGGGTCGAAGATGTGCGCGCCGAATTTCCGGTCAGCTTCCAGCGCGAACAGCGCGGCGGCCAGAACAGGGAAGGCGAACAGGACCAGGACCGAGGTGAGCAGCACATTCCAGGTGAAGATCGGCATCCGGAACATGGTCATGCCGGGGGCGCGCATGCAGATGATGGTGGTGATGAAGTTGACCGCGCCTAGGATCGTGCCGAAACCCGTGAAGGCCAGCCCCATGATCCACAGGTCACCACCCACGTGAGCGGTGCGCTCTCCCCCGCTGAGTGGGGTGTAGGCCGTCCAGCCGAAGTCGGCGGCGCCGTCGGGGGTCAGGAAACTGCCGAGCACGATCAGGCCGCCGAACAGGAACAGCCAGTACGAGAACATGTTCAGCCGCGGGAAGGCG
The DNA here is from genome assembly GCF_042900345.1 of Streptomyces sp. NPDC012935. NCBI lineage: Bacteria > Bacillati > Actinomycetota > Actinomycetes > Kitasatosporales > Streptomycetaceae > Streptomyces > Streptomyces sp. NPDC012935. Next base: position 156,068 of record NZ_JBIBBC010000018.1, on the reverse strand, counting down.
ACGTCCGGAGAACCGATCTGCAGCGGCATGATCGCGTTGGCGAACCCGGCGAACGTCGGCGTAGCAAACAGCAGCAGCATGATCGTGCCATGCATGGTGAACGCCTGGTTGTACTGCTCGTTGGACAGGATCTGCATCCCCGGCCGGGCCAGCTCCGCCCTGATCGCCATCGCCAGCGCTCCGCCGACCAGGAAGAACGCGAACGACGTGATCAGGTAGAGGTGCCCGATCTTCTTGTGGTCAGTCGTGGTCAGCCAGGTGACGACTACTTCGCCCCTACTGCGGCGCTCCACCGCAGGCACCGGAGAAACCGGTTCAGTATGTGTTGCCATCAGTCCCTCGATCGACAGCCATCAGCACACGAACAGGCCAACTGAGACAGCGGCCCATCGCCCCCGCCGGTTCAGACGTGTTGCTTGCGCGCAATCAGCCCAGCGGCCCCAGTCCTACCGCCCCACGCCCTTGCCGTGGCTGATTTGGGCCTGACTGGCTGACGGGACCATCCATCCGGCCGCCCCTTCGCTATCCCAGACCGCCCAGCACTGGCTCGGAGTGACGACCATGTCGGCGCGGTCCATGACGTACGGGGCCAGCGACGACGTGCTGCTGCACGCGACGACATCCGCGAAGACGGCACGCCCACCTCACCGATGGCGGAGACCTCTGCCAGTCCAAAGACATGGACGGACTGCTGAGGGAGCTCCAGCGGACGTGGGAGCTCCGCGAGTGCACGAACGAGAGTGACCGCAGGACGTTGTAGCCGCGCACTGTCGGGGGTTCAGGGAGTCGAAGGCGCTGCCAGGCCGGTCGGGTCCTCAGACTTTGAGTACTCGCGACGGCGGCCGCGGTGTTCACCGCCCTCGCCGCGCCGGTCCTGTACGTGCTGTTCGCGGTAAGGTGCGCCGCGTTCGTTTGTAGTGGTCCGCGTGCCGCGCGGCCTCCTACGGGGCGTCGCATCCGGTTCTGAGTCGGCTGGGCCCTGGCGGAGCAGGTCGGGGCGGGCGTGTCCAAGGCCCGCTACAGGCCGCCTACGAGGGCGAGTTCGACCCCGGATGCGCCTGCGGTCGTCCCGCTCCGGGAGGTTCGACCGGTTGTCCGGGCCTACCCCCGCGTCGTACCAATGCTGGTGAGCGTCCCGCCGATCTCGTTCGGGGGGTTCAGCGTCGTGGGGTGGTCGGCGAAGTACGCCTGGACGTCGTCGAACGAGGCGGTGCAGCCCAGTTCGACCAGGCGGCGCAGGACGGCCCGGGCGCCGGGCAGCACAGACGCGACGGTGTCGAACACGGCACGGCACGGCAGCGGTGGGCAGCCGCTGTGCAATTGGTGCATGCGTCGCGCCCTGGAGAAGTGAGGCCCAGGCGATCGGAACGATACGTCAGCACGCGGCGGGCCGACCGGGCCCACGCCCCATCCTGACAAGCGTGGTGCAAGCCGCCGCCCCGGACCCGAGCCGTCCTCGCGGACCGCCCTGACAAACAGCCTCCACCCACCGACACACCGTCTCGCGCCGGGCAGGGAGGTAGCCGACGCGATCACGGCAAACCGCGTCCGGCGCCGCTGCTCGGTGACCACGTAGGGCCCCGCCCCCTCTACAAGACGGCCAGGCACACAGCCGACCAATACGCCCGCGATGACGAGAGCGCCGGGGACGGTCCGCCAGCCGGGCAGGGGACGACAAGATGAGGGGCAAGATCCCGGTCCGGGACACGCTGGCCCGGTGGGGAGCTTGGAGGCTGGCCCCACGACTTCACGCACGCGCCGCGCATGTCGCTGGCCCGGCGGCGGGCTCCGGTGAACTCCTGCCCCGCTGACTCCTGTGAACACCGGATCCGGGGCCTTCGTGGCGAGCGCGTTGCAGCCGGCCAGCCGCGACGCGCTCGTGAACCCCCTTGGTGTCAGCGGCTGAAGACGAGTTCGGCCTGGTCGCGCTTGGTGGTGTGCAGGTCCCAGTAGACCGGGGAGATCTCTTCGGGCGGGGCGGTCGGGAAGCCAGGGACGACCGACACGCCGATGGAGACGTCGATGCCGACGTGGGCGGCCTGGACGCCGGTGCCCTCCAGTTCCTTGTGCAGGTTGATCGCCCAGTTGCGCAGCGCCGCCGCCGCGGCGTTCACGTTGCCGACCTGCGGGACGGGGTCAATAGAGCCGGCGCCCGTGGTGAACAGCAGGGTGCCCGCACCGGCCTCGCGCATCGCGGGCAGCACCACCTGGGTGGCAGCGATCGCTCCGTACAGCTGGAACTCCATCTCGTGCTGCACATGGGCCGGTTCAGTGAGGGCCGGTGTGGTCAGGGTGGTGGAGCCCATCGTGCCGACCGGGGAGTACTCCAGGACGTCGATGCCGTTGAAGTAGGTAGCGGCGTCCTTGAGCGCCTGAGTGAGCGCGTCGCGGTCGAGGACGTCCGCGGGGAACGCGGCGACCGTGAGGCCCTCGGTGGTGAGAGTGGCGACGAGCTGGTCGAGCTTGTCGCGGTTGCGGGCGACGAGGGCGACGTCGAAGCCGTGGGAGCCGAAGGTGCGGGCGATGGCCAGACCTAGCTGGGGGCCGGCTCCGACGATGGCGATGCTGGTCATTTGGGTGATCCTTTCGTGCAGCGGCGTCAGGGAAGGGGGCGTGGTGTCTCCAGTGCGCTGGGGCGGGCACCGGATGCCCCGCACCCGAATCCGGACAGGGCTATCCGTTTCATAACCGGAATGCCCTATCCGTTTACTCCCCATCACCGTACACCAGAAATGGATAGGGCATTCCGGTTGATAGGGTGGCGAGCATGACCCCTGGCCCTAAGCCGCACGAGGCCCAGTCCCTGCGCAGCGACGCCGAGCGCAATCGCGGCCGGATCCTCGCCGCGGCACGCACGGTCTTCGAGCGTGACGGCCTGGGCGCATCCATGGCATCCGTGGCCCGCGAGGCGGGAGTAGGGATCGCCACCCTCTTCCGCCACTTCGGCGCCAAGGAAGACCTGATCGCCGCCGTCTTCGCCGACCGCATGGATGCCTACGTCACCGCCGTCGGCGAAGCTCTCGACACACCCGATCCTTGGGCGGGTTTCACCGGGTTCATCGAGGCCATCTGCGCCATGCAGGCCACCGATCGGGGCTTCGCCGACGTGCTGACCACGACGTTCCCGGCCGCAGAGGGCCTGGAAGAGCGGCGTGCGGCAGCGTCTCAGGGATTCCTGGAGCTGGTGGACCGCGCCAAGGACAGCGGGCAGCTACGGGAGGACTTCGCGTCCCAGGATCTCGTCCTCCTGCTCGTTGCCAACGCCGGTGTCGTCGCCTTCGCCGGCGACACCGTCCCGGACGCCTGGCGCCGCCTGGTCGCGCTTGTGATCCAGTCGTTCCAGGCCCCCGCCCGGGGCCCGCTGCCCGCCGCACCCGCGGACGACGCCCTGTACGAGGCCATGCTCCGTGCCGGGGCGGCGAGTATCGCCTCCCGTGAGCGCGGCAGCATCACCTGATCCGTCCGGATACCCGCTGAGTGATCCAGACGGCATCGGCATCGGGCATCGGGCGCAGGGGGCTCCGGGGTTGGCCTAGGAGCGGAGCACGTGGGCGACGAGGCGTTGCCAGGCATCGGGGGGCGACGGCAGCCGCTGCGCGTCCACATTCCAAGGCTCTGTCCGACCCGGGCAGGCGGCCTCCGGCGCATCCTCGTCGCAGACAGTGGCCGGTCTGGTCGGCGGCCTGTAAGGCGACGGGGAGCTTCTTCCATTGCCACTGCTTCAAAGCCGGTGAGGCTAGGGCCTGCGGCTGCAGCCCAAGCTGCGACCATGACAGCTCAAGCAGAGGACGGCTCACATTGCGGAGATGTTCAGCCGCGGTGTGTCGGCGGCGACCTTGACCGGTGGGCCAGGTTGCAGTGCTTCCCCGGGCGTCCCGTCCTCCGACCGGAGGCCCTCACGGTCGGCGCCGTACCGCTCCAGCAGTGCGTCTGCCGCGAGCAGTGCCTGCTCGACACTACGAGATGCGGTCATCACACAGAGCGTGTACGTGGCGTCCTCGAGAGCACGGCTCGTGCCACCACTGGGACGCGCGTCGTGTTCGATGCGCGCGGAAGCGAACCGGGCCAGCGCGGCGCGCAGTTCCCTCTCGGCCGGCAGGATCATGGCGATTCCTCTTTCCCAAGGCACAGCTCGTGTCTCGGGTGACATCGCCATCGCGAGGAACGAGCTGGAGGCGGAGTGTTTCCGCCACTGCTGCTGACCGAACAGCGACGAGCAGAGCTCCAAGTTCCCCGCATAGAAGCGTCTACGCCTGCAGGGCAGTGAGCCCAAGGCGGCCGATGGCCATCGTTGAGCCTCCGCCAACCTTGAAGCTGCTGGTCAAAGGGCTGGTGTGCCGGACTGTCGGGGTGCTCATGCTGGTCTTTGGCGGTAGTCTGCGGAGAAGATCATCTGGCAGACCGGTCCGTTCGCCAGTTTCTGCTCGGTTTGGTTTTCTTCGCGCGGCCATCCTCGATCCTGCACGCTGGGTCTTGCGTTGCAGGTGGTCAGAGGGTAGTGATTCCTCCGCCCTGCGACCGGATTCACCCCTCACTAGTGTGAGAACTCTGCAGGTCACTCCATATAGGACGGGTTCCGTCCTATATGGAGGGCATGCTTCCGGTAGGACTTCTCGAAGCAGGCTGCGTGCCCCTGAGGAGCTCCGGCCCTTCTGCTCGCCCCCTCGAGGAGTGATTCCTGGTGAAACCCCCTGCCCTCTCTCCGTGCCTGGGAGTCTCCGACACCCAGGCGACCGTCGACTTCTACGAGAAGCTCGGCTTCACCGCCCTCCCTGCCGGCAACGACCCGGACGACGACCTGCGCATCCTGCTCTTCGACGGCGAGTTCGCGCTCATGGTCTACCGGGACGAGCACCTGCGCGGCTGGCTGCCCGTTCTCAAGGACACCCCGGTGGGTGCGTTCGGAATGTTCTACCTGGCCGTGGACGACTTCGACACTTACGTCGCGCGCATCCGGCCCCTGGTCACCGTCCAGAAGGACGTCATGGAGCACCAAGGCCAGAAGCTGTTCTACTTCACCGACCCCAACGGCTACGTCATCGCCGTCACCCAGAAGCAGACCTGGTGACCGCCATGACCGAGAACTATGCAGCCGCTACCGGCGCGGTGAAGTGCGCGGCTTTTTGGGGCCACGACGGCAACGCGCTCGCCGATTTCTACGCCGCCGCCTTGGGCTGGAAGGTCACCCAGACCTTCGGTGAAACCGCGGCCATGATCAGCGATGGCGCCACCACGTACGTCTTCTACACCGCCGAGTCCTTCAAGGCGCCAAACTGGCCCGAGGACGAGCTCGTCTTCCATCTCGACCTCACCTTCAGCGACGTCGAAGCGGCCGAGCAGCGCCTTCTCAGCCTCGGTGCCACCAAGCCCGCCCACCAGCCCGGCGGCAAGCACTGGACCGTGCTGCTCGACCCCTCCGGCCAGCCCTTCTGCATCAGTGCCGCAGGCAGGAACACGTGACACGCCCCCTGGCCCGCACAGGCCGTAGAGGCAGCCGACCCGGAAGGGGGAGCAGCACGTCGAGGTACGGAGCGTGCTCCGGTCATCGTCCCGCGATCAGCGTGAGCACTCCGAGAACCGTTCACAGCAACCCTTTGACCTGCGACTCCAAGTTGGCGAAGGCTCAGTTCGGTGCACACGTCGTGGAGTTTGATGTTGCGGTGCTGGGAGGCCGAGCGCAACAGGCGGAGGCTCCCTCGGCGGTGTAGCGGGGCGCTGACCCCTCCCCCCTCGTTGGCCTGGTCGATGATGCTTCAGACTGCATCGCAATCTTCATCTGGTCGGCGAATTCCTCCGCATCGATGATGCGCCGGGCCAGCGCGATGCCCCCGGTGGCCTGCGCCGCCAGCGACCGTAAACGGCCAGCTCATCCAGTTCCGCTGCCACACGGCCGGCGCTGACGACCCTCACCGGGCGTGTCTCGCGTTCCAGAGTCACCCCGGCACCCTCGGCGTGGGCCACCTCCAGCGCAGCGTCGACCAGGGTCTGCGGGGTTGAGGCGGTCGTTCTTCACCCATCTGCGGGTGACGGCCAGCCTATTGCCGGAGGCCGTGGTGATGGGTGAAGCGCCGGCGTGAGCCTTGAGCCCGCGGGCGTCCGCAAGATCAGGATCGGTCGTCCCCCGATCTCGGGGAGTACCCGGGCGCCGAGCTGATGGCCGAGACCAGGAAAGCTGGGCGGCCAGGCTCTGCGGTGAACTCCTGAGCCACCGCCAGTCGTGCGACCGGCGGCGCGAAGGAGACGCCACCCTTTGCTCCCGCCACCAGGGCCCCGACCACTCCAGGCGCCGGACCCTGACCATGCGCACGGTGGGCCCGAACCGAGCGGTCCGGGCCCACCGTGGGTGACTTCTGTTCTGGATCGAGTCGCCGTGACCCGGGGAACCGATCCGCGCATCTCGTAACACCCTGGCGTCGCAGGTGCCGTGCGCGCGGACGCGGCTGAGCAGTCACCGCCGCGGGCGTTCCGGCCGCCACTGATCCAGGACTGGTTCCCTGAGCTGCCGCTGTGGTCACCCGTCCGGCCCGAGTCGCCCCGTGGTGGGAGGCCGGCAGTGACCGTCTCGACCCGCGCGCAGACAGCCCGGGTGACAGGCAAGGATCATGTCTACCGCTGGCCCACCGCTCGATGGTTTGGGCCCTCCCCCATGGCGGCGGGCCGGGGCTGGCATGCCACGTGGGCCGATTTGCCGCTGCCCCTGGACTGCATGGGGGTCAGTGGTGCTTCCTGTCGACTGCCCGGAAGCTGCCGACAAGCGCGAACGGCACCACGGTTCCGTCGAACACGACCGTTCCGGGGATTGCACTGCTGGAGTCTCCGCGACCGATAGTCGCAATTGCAGCACCGTTGTCGCATGTAATTCCGGTGAAGAATTCGATTCTCTTGTCAGATTCGTTCCGGACGTTGAAGCTGGTTGCCGGACTACTGATTACAGCAATGCACTCACCCCCCTCGACCGAATACGTTCGCTCGTTGACGTAGACCCGTCCGCGATCGTCATCGTCCCGCCAGTCGCCGTACTTCGACTGCCCGTTCCCGCCCGTCTGCCCGTTCCCGCCGGTCTGGCCGTCTCCGCCCATCTCTCCCCCCTGAGGCAAGGAGGCAGCGGCCTCCTGCACGGACGCGGCGGATTCCGGTACGGAATTTGAGGCCGACGCATAGTTCACGGTGGTTGCAGCGACAACGGTGATGCCCACCGACAATGCGATCCCGACCACGGTACGCGTACGCATTCCGCTTCTCCCTCTCGCAGGCATATCGCTTTCTCCATCTCTCAGGGATGCCAGCCGGACCCGGCCGCCTACGAAAGAACCTACTCATGCCGAATTCTGTCGCCACTTCAGAAATCCATGAGAGACACCCGGATGAGGCCGATCGGGCGTTCAGGAATCCCAAACGGCACATGTGATGGGTCGTCAAAAAAGCGACATCAGAGGCGACTTGGCCCAGGAGTTGGGCCACACGGGGGACCTGACTGACACCCCGTCACACTTCTGCGCGCGTGTCGGGCATTGACAACGCTCCGCACGACGACTAGGGCGGCGCTCCCGGACATTGGGATCTGCCCTGATCAGCGCCTGCACCAGGAACTGTAGCGGGCACGCGCGACCGCCTCGGACAGGCTTGCCGAAACCGCCACACGAAGACCGGATCACGCGCGTCCAGACGCAACCTCCGCCGCCGCGGCAAGGAGAGCTGCCGACGAGAAGGGCCATGACGCCCCAGGCGGCCGTGACAGGTCACAGCCCGCGGCCATGAACGTGTGCGTGTGTCACAGGCGTGACAATCCGCGCCGCCGAAACCCCCGGCCCCAGCCCACGGCTTGCACCCCCGGCACGAGAAACACCGTAGGCGTCAGCATGACCGAGGCCCTGGCTACGGGCACTCCGGCACGCCCGCGCTCCGGGACCGGATCCGGACGACGCCGCTGTCGCCGGAGTCGTGCCGGACTGTCCGGGGCTGGCGGTGGCCTGCATACCAGTCATCGGCTCCCAGCCGTGGCCGTGCTTACCCTGCCCCAGCCGTGATGGCGGCCCCACTCGGTCCCGCTCCGCCCACGACACCGCCGAGGACGATACTGCTGGTGTTGCTGCCGCCGGTCTCATCCCAACCGTCGCTGCTACCGGTGATGCCGGTCGTGGTGGTGTTCGAACTGGTGGTGTTGGCGCACATCGCCGTCTTGGCCGCCACCCCAGCGGCCGCCTGTGCTGCTGCGGGAGTCGGGGTCCGTGGCGCCGGCGCGGCGCTCGTGCCTCCGGCCCCACTCGCGGGCGCAGCCAGTGCCAGCCTGACAGGCGGCCTGAGGGCTCGGCCACAAGCCGACCGGTGACCGCCGGGGCCGATGTCACGAGGGCCTGCCGAGCCGAAGATCATCCGCCGCGCCGCCGGGCTCGCGCAGGGGCAAGGTCCCGCACCCGCCCCCCCAGGGGCTGGCGATGGCTGGCTACCTCGGCCCTGCGCTGACCGGAAGACGAAAGCGTCCCCCTGGCTGGAAACAGGCTGGGGCTGGGAGAGGAGGTCAGTTCCCTGCAGCGGTGATGTGCCGGACGTGGAGCGGGTGTCGCGGGACAAAGCCCGGCAGTACGGGCCCAGCGGGCGTCCGGGCTCGTGGGCTGGCCCGAATCGGCGGCGGCGTCCTCGCGTGCGATCTGCTCGGCCTGCCCACCGACGAGGCCATCGTGAACATCGCCCGCTCCCGCCTCGGCCGGCTGGCCCGCCAAGGCGTCCTCACTCAGCCCGGACGCGGCCTGTACCAGAAGCGGATGTAACGGCCGCTCAGCGGGGTGGGATCGGCATGGTCGACGGCCGCCATTCTCGCCTGATCAAACCGAATACCCACGAGTCGGATACCTCGCCGTTCACGACGCAGTCCTCCCGCAGTGTCCCTTCCCGCACGAATCCGACCTTCTCAAGAACGCGGGCGGATGCCACGTTGCGCGTATCGGTCTCGGCCTGAACTCGATTCAGGTCCAGTGTGTCGAATGCCCACTTCAGCACGGCGTGCGCGGCTTCCGTCGCGTAGCCGTGTCCCCACATCGCTTCGTCGAGGCAGTAGCCCAACGACGCGCTGCGGTAGTCCGGGTTCCATCCGGTCAGACCGCACCAGCCGACGAAGGCTCCGTCAGAAGCGCGGTCGATGGCCACCCGAGCCCCGGTGCCTTCGTCCGCCATCTTCCGGCACGTCGCGATGAAGCGGTCGGCTCGAGCCCGTTCGCTCCACGGCGGAGAGTCCCAGTAGCGCAGCACGTAGGCGCTGCTGTGCAGTGCGAAGAGGGGATCCACGTCGGTTTCAGTGAAGGGGCGCAGTCGCAGGCGGGCGGTGTGCAGTGTCGGGGTGGCCAAAGTCATGCGCACCATCTTGCGTCCTCACGGGGCGGGCAGAACACCGAATATCTGATCCGGACTCAACCCCCTCTGAGATTGCATGTGAAGCGGAGCGCGACCGGTCATCGGCTCCTAACTGCCGCCTGTGGTCGGGGGGAGGGCGAGGCCGCAGCTCCGATGACGGCAGGCGACCGGCTGGAAGTGATGCGACGCCGAGTGCGTTTGTCGCGTCTGGCAGTCTGGATCGCCATCGCGCCCGGCCCGATCGCTCTGGGCCTCACCATCACCTCCACCCCGACCACGGTCGAGGCAGGCATCCCCTCCAAGCCCACCACCGCGCCGCGCACCACCACGGTGGCCGCCTATCCGGTCGGCTACGCCCAGCCGTTCGTCCAGGCGTGGCTGCGCCGCAGCGCGGATGAGGCCTCAAGTGCGCAGGCACCACTTGCGCAATGGATAGCGCCCGACGTCGAACCGCCCGAGCCCGCTGCGGATACGTAGCCGAAACAGGCATCGGTGACGGCGGCACGCAGCGCGACAGCGGCATCTGGTCGGTGACAGTGACTGCGCAGTACGCCGACGGAGCCGTGCGCTACTACGCAGTGCCGGTAGCCACCGCCCGCGAGGGCGGCTCGTTCACGATGACCGGTGCGCCCGCCGTGGTGGCCTGCCCCGAACGAGGGGCAGTAGCGGGGACCCGCCCCGACTGAGAACGCCGAACGAAATGATCTTCGAGGTGATTGGATCACTCCGGGACTGATGACCTGGGGAGTGCGGCGTTGCCTGGCCGAAGCCATGGAAGTCGATGACGAGGTGTGGGCGGTGGTCCGGCCGCAGCCGCCTCGGCCCAAGGTGGAGCGTCGAACCCGGCATTCAGGATGCAGGCGGCCTGGACCGGCCGGCGTTCCAGGGCATCCTGCTCGTGCTGCACACCAGGATCGCTTCAGAACTCCCGTCGCAAGAACTCGACTTCGGATCGGGCATGACGTGCCGGGCGCCGGCTCGAGGAGTGGACGTGCACTCATCTGCCGGCGACATCGTGCCTCCCTACGCTGACAGCATCGGAACCCAGTGATTCATCACCTGGTGCAGCCGCTGTCGGTGATCGGCGATCCAGTCGTCCGGCAGGGCGATCGGCACGCGCACCGTGACCATCGATCCCGACTCGTCCTCCACGACCACCTCCGGGCAGTCCCGCTCGCCGTCGAGCTGGATGAAAATGGACGCCCCTCTGCTCATCTCCATCCAGGCGACATCCTCGCCGGCGTCGAGTCTGTTCAGAGCGTCGGACCAGTTCTCCAACTTCGTGACGTTCAGCGCCAGGTAGCAGCGGCCCGACAAGCAGGGCGTCCTGACGACGATCTCGGCTCCAAGGCCGGCGGCCCACCCGGGGCTACGTCCCAGAACGCTGACCGTAACGCTGTTTCCCTCGTCATCCGCCAGGGAGATGAGCTCCCTCGGAACGATGTCGTCCATAGCTACCCCTTCATCGGCGAGTACCGCGAGATCCTCGCCCCGGCAGGGGGTGCGTCCGCCGTCCATTTTGATAGCGCTTCTGCGTGCAGAGGTTGAGGTTCTGAGAGGCCGGCGGCAGTGGACTGCGTTCAGCCTCGGACGATGGCGTCGTGAATGGCCCATCCCATGGTGCCGGCGCACCAGCTGATGTTGCCGAGTACGGCTACATCCACATCATGTTGCGGATAGTGGTAGAAGCGAGCGCTGACTCCGTCTTCTTCTCCTGTGTGGCCCCATCGGACGATGTTGCCCTCACCGTTGAGGAGGTGGGTGAGACCGAAGCCGTACATCCACCGGTAGCCGCGGACTTCCTCTTCCCGCTCGATCACCTGCGGGGTCAGAGCCAGCCGCGTGGTCTCCTTGTCCAACAAATGCCCGTGGCGTAGCGCGTGGGCAAAGGAAGTAAGGTCACGGGCAGTACAGGTGGCACCTCCATCCGAGGCGGCGCAGGGAGTGGTTGCGTAGTGATTCGTTCGATACGGGGTGGGACTGTCGGCCGTGGCCAGGTAGCCATCTGCTACCCCCGGTCCTAGATTGTCCAAAGCTGGAAACCCCGCCGTGGTCATACCTGCCGGGGCAAAGACTTCCTCGGCGATGACCTGCTCGTATGAACGGCCGGTAACCGCCTCGAGGAGCAGTCCGAGCAGGATGTAGCTGGCGCCGTTGTACAGGTGACGTTCTCCGGGTGGGAAGTGCGACTGCTTACCGGCGAACAGCGGAAGGTAGTCCTTGTTGCTCCGCAGCAGGTAGAGGGGGTGTGTGGAAGCCAAGGCGGCCCACTCGGCCTCCCAATCAGGACCGCTTTCCTCGAACCAGTCGGCGATTCCCGCTGTCATGGTCAAGGCGTGGTACACGGTGACACGCGGATCGAGCTGGGGCATGCGGCCTTCCACGAAGCCCACCAACGCGTCGCTCAAACGGATCTGCTTCCGTTCGACGAGTTGCAGTACCGCCACCGCGGTGAACATCTTGGCCACCGAGGCCACCCGAAAACTCATCTCGCACGTATTGGGTACGGACCATCGCCGCGACGCCATTCCATATGCACCAGTGAACACAGGATCTGAGCATCGCGTGACACGGACCGTGCCGGAAAACCCCTCCTCCTCCACCACCCGGGATACAGCCTCCTCCAAACAAACCGGATCGAAGCCGTTAGCCCTTGCCAAAGCCCCCATCAGAGCTCCCTCTCGCAGCAGGTGGTACTACCGGAGGCCATGATCGTCGGGGATGTACCCACAGGGCAACGCCATATCAGACCCCAGCGGTCACTAGCCCTGCTGCGATGCTCCCTCAACCAGCTCAGCGCAACCCGCCAGCCCAAACGGGCGTTCCAGACAGCACACCTGCACGGCTCCACCCGTAGGCTCCTGCAGCCGTCTCACTGACCGGCTCGCGCGATGCACGGTCCCCACCCCCACCACGGCGAGCAGCACGTCAGCGGCCCGGTACAGGAGCCAGTCGCCAAGCGTCGCACCCGCCGGCCCCGATACCCGTCCGGACCTGTGCCCTGTACGCGCGTGCGTCAGACGCGGGTGGAGTACCGGTCCAGGAGGGCACGCAACCGGTCGACGTCGCCGGCGGTGCTCAGCCCGTGCTTGGGCAAGACCTCAAGGCACATGATGTTGGGGTCCCGGCTGAGCAAGACGAAGTGGCCACGCGTCTCCCGGTAGCCCTGCAGGACCGACCACTTCTGGATCAGCGTGCTGTGATCGCTGCTTGTGGTGATACCGGCCGACGTCACGACAGTGCGGTACTCGCCCTGCCATCCGACGATCCGCTGCACCTGCGCGGCCTGCAGCCGCGGATAGCCTCCCACCAACAGGACAACGAACAAGAACAGAACGCTGGAGACCACGTCTGCACTGCCCCGGCTTATCGTGCCCACCAGCCACTGCCCCACCCAAAGTGCGAGGAACACGCCTCGCAGCACCAACCCCCACCGCTTGATCCGCTGCCGGACCCGCAGACCCACCAATGTGTCGCCGGGCTGCGGACGGTACACCAGCTGCACCCCCGCCTCGTCCACAACATCAGCGGCGCTATCCGCACCGGTGTTGGTGTTTTCACGGCCCTCGGCCATAACCCCTCCCCAGTAAGACAACCCGCGGATCTTACTGCCCCTCAATGCCGCGACGGACGGTCCGCGACGAAGCAGCCGACAGCCGTACGATCACCAGACCGAACCCGATCGAAAGACCGCGCTGCGACACCAAGCCCCTCCAGGACACCGTCGCGCCGAAGCCCGGCCTGCAACCCACCGCCACAGGTGGAAGCGTGCATACAGCGTCCGCATCCGGTGCCAGGGCCACCGAGGCCTGCAAAAGCATCCGGTCCCTGCCAACTGGTGCGCCAGACTGCGCTGATGATCTGCTGCCGGTGGATGGAGACGCCTGGACGTGGTGCAGCGTCTGCACCGCGCTGGCGCCGCTACTCAACCATCCAGACGATGATTGCCCCGACCTCGCTCATGCTCACTGCGCGGCCATGCTGCCCCGGCTGGAATCAATTCTCCACCAACGTCAGCCTGTCGGTGACGATCCCGTCCTCCGACGTCGCATCGGTGACGTCAGTCACCTGATCACCGTCCTGCAGTTCAGCAGTTCTGCGTGGACAACGACGTTGAGCTCATCTTTGGCTAACAACGAGAGCGCGGAGCGACCCGTCGTTGGATTCAACTATCCCTGTTTGGCGTACCCGACGAATGGCGTCCAGGCGTCCCGCTGGACGGCCAGCATTCCCCGGATGGGCGCCTTCGTGTCCCGAATCATCACCATGGAGGGGTCGCTGTCGGCCACTTCAACGCAGTTCTCCGTCCCCATATAGGTGCTGGTACGCCAGTGCGGGGTCACGGGCTGCACGGTGCGCTCTCCTAGTCGTTTGCTACCTGGTCGAAGTGCTGGATTGCCCTGAGGATGAGGTCTCGGACGGCGGTGCCGTAGACCGCGGACCGCGATTCGGTTCGCCCAACTGATCGGCCTGGCAGATCGTCTCGCACCAGATACGGATGTCGTCCTCGCTGAGCGCTGCTTGCCGTTCTCGATGCGGGAGACCTTCGACTCCGGCTAGGAGGTGGCGCGCGCGAATGCCCGGCCGCTGGCGAATCCGGCGTCCAGGAGTAGTCGACGGTGTCGCCGCGAAGCCAGCTCGTGAACGACTGTCCTCGTCGGGGACGGAGCAGTCGTCCCTCAGCTCCAGATGGAATGCGTCGTTGGAGCCACCGTAGGCTGGGGAGTTCACGGCTGGGCACGTCCCGGCAAGGCCAGCAAGAGAAAACAAGTACTGCAAGCGCAGCTAGGCGAGTCAGCGCCCACCCGGCACTGATCCGACAGGTGCTGGTGGCATCCAGGACGACACCATCTCCCCGCCACAATCCAACACGACCGCGTAATGAATCGAAGACGTCTTGCTGAACCCTCCAGGCAGCACTGCTGCGCCGCGCTCACCGGGCGGCGGGATCTCATTTCGGCTGGGTGCTCTCCAGCTCGCGCTCCCCGTCCTCGCCGGCACGCTGGCCGGTACCGGTCTAGTCTTCGCGGCCATGGCGACAACCTCAACCCCGATGAAATCCAGCGAGCTCATCCAATGCCTCGCGGCTGCTGCGATTGCCACCGTGGTGACCCCTCTGCTGTCTCGCCGCTCCGGTGTGAGCCTCACCAACGACGTACTAATCGTCATTGGAGGACAGCGCGCCCCGATCTCCCGCACATCCATCCGCCGACTCGAGGTGCGCAGCACTTTGGGCGTACGGCAGGTGTCGATACTCCTCAAGAACGGCGAGCGAACATCGCTACGTGCTCCCATTTCATTCGCAGACCGACGCTTAGATGACAAGGTACGGATCCTCGACGAGTGGTGCAGGAAGGGCCAACAGAGCGGGGAGTGATGGGTCGGGGTCGAACATCCAGAGTGCCTGGGGTGGGTCGTAGTGAACCGCCCATGGCACCCGAACATCAAATACGCACGGTCGCTAAAGGCTGTTGCAGAACGCTGACCGATCTCGCAGCAGGGGCTTCGAAGGCCTCACCAGAACGGTGGAAATCGTCGCGCAATAGGGCAGTTGACCTTGCTGCGGCTGGCCGGAACCTGCCGTGATCGCCGATCTGCAGCACCCTTTAGGGCACGGTGAAGAGGACCTTGTCCTCGTCCGCGGCGGGGTCCGCCTGCTTGAGCCTGGCCCTGATGCTGGATCCGAGCTGGAGATCCAGGCCGTTGGTCGAGACGACCTTGGCCAGCACGGCAGGGTCGGCCAGGAACACTTTGCCCTCGCGCGGCCTGCCCCGCTCCGCGTCGGTGTCGATGACCGCGGCGTCGAACACCTCGCCCACGCGGTCCTTGAGCACCGCGGCCTCGGCCAGGTCCACGATCTGCCGGTACGCCAGGCCGCCCTTCCCCCGTGCCGTGTCGCACGGGATGCAGGACAGGGCGTCGAGCACCCAGTTCGGCGGGGCCTTGCCCGCGCACGCCATCACGCACAGCTCACCGGTGTACCGGTCGACCAGGCGCCGCAGCGGAGCCGTGCAATGGGTGTACGGGGCCGCGATCGCTGCGTGCATCGCATACGCCGGCTTCTGGTTGTCGCGGAAGACGGTGTACTCCGCCTTGAGCATCGTGCTCGTGGCCTCGGTGAGGAAGGCCATGTGCTGCTGGTTCTGGGGATCGAGCTTGCGGACCAGCGTGGCGTACGAGATGCCGGGCCGCCAGACGATGCCCAGGGCCTTCGCGATGTCGTGCAGGCGCTTGATCACGTTCTGATCGGCCTGCTCCTTCTGGGTCCGCAGGATGCCGGTACCCGTGTCGAGCATGATCTGGGCCGCGGACATCCCGGTCATGAGGGAGATCTGCTCGTTCCAGCCCTCGACCGGCAGCGTCGCAACGTAGCGCAGCCGGAACGATCCGTCCTCGAGGGTGACCTCCTGGTCCGGCAGATTCACCGAGATGCCGCCGCGCGCGATTTCGACGGCCTCCCGCAGCTCGCCGATCTCTCGCAGCAGGGCGAGGGACTCCTCCGCCGTGCCGTTCTCGATGGCCTGCTGGGCGCCGGCGTAGTCGAGCTGGGCCCGACTTCGGATCATGGCCCGGCTCACGGACGAGTCGGTCAGATTGCCGTGGGCGTCGAGGTCGTGCTGCCACAACAGGGCGGGGCGGTCCTTGTTCGGCAGCAGGCTGGCCGCGCCCTCGGAGAGGACGGGCGGGTGCAGGGGCACCTTGAGGTCGGGGAAGTACAGCGTTTCGATCCTGTCGTGCGCCTCGATGTCCAGTGGGCTGCCCGCCCTGACGAAGGTCGCCACGTCCGCGATGGCGTAGTACACGCGGTAGCCGCCACCGGGCCTCCGTTCCAGGTGCATGGCCTGGTCGAGGTCCTTCGAGGTCGGCGGATCGATCGTGAAGAACGGCAGGTGGGTGGCGTCCTTGTCGGGCAAGCGCGCCTCACCCGCGGCCTTGTCGGCCGCTTTGAGTACGCGCTTGGGGAAGCTCAGGGGGACCTTAAGCTCCGCGCGGAGTTCCTCCAGCGCGGTGCGCAGAGCGTCCTGGGCCTCGGCAGACATGTGCATCGGGCGGCGTTGCATGCCCCGAGCGTAGGGCGGCGGTCACGAACCGGCACGGCGAGCGGGGCCGGGCGGCGGAGGGGACCGGGGCGACGGCGGCCGCGCGGGGAGGGGACACCGCCGGAGGGCGCGCGACGACAGCTACGGCACCTCGCCGCGTTGTCGGATCGCCCGAATACGCCCAGTAGGAGGACGACCCTCCGCCTTGCGATGCACCGCAACGCCGCGCGCTGATCCACCGGGGATTGCGGGACAGCCTTGAACGACCTCGTGCATGGTTGGCCGTGACACGTCGAGGTGCGTGGCGTGGTCGAGGTTCACGCTCGAAGACCGCGGTCGAGGGTGGTGGTCTGCTGGTGTGAGAGCAGTCCGGCGACGGCTTGGACGATGTCACTCATGTGCTCGCGACGGCCAAGGTGTCGAGCAAGAGCCCGCCAGTTCTTGAGGTGGGCGATGCCGTGTTCGACGGGGATGCGCCGTGAGGAGTGCGCCTTGCGTTGC
Source organism: Streptomyces sp. NPDC012935 (assembly GCF_042900345.1). Taxonomy (NCBI): domain Bacteria; kingdom Bacillati; phylum Actinomycetota; class Actinomycetes; order Kitasatosporales; family Streptomycetaceae; genus Streptomyces; species Streptomyces sp. NPDC012935. Next base: position 139,179 of record NZ_JBIBBC010000018.1, on the reverse strand, counting down.
TGCTCGTGTCGCTCCTCGTACCAAGCTGGAGCGTTCTTCTTGAACTTGCGATGGGCGATGTCGCCACCCGCCCGCCGGTCTGCGCGCCCATGCCCTGATAGCCGGCATCCGCGAGGATCTCCAGGAATGGACCGTCGGCCGGGATCTCCAGGAGTGGACCGTCGGCCAGGAGCTGGACCAGTCCCAGCTGTCGGGCCTGGGTGATGTCCGCACAACTACCTGGTCGGACCGGACTGCAGAACAGCACCCGCCCCCCGGCGTCCGTGAAGATCATCGACTTCACAGCGTTCTGCTTGGTCTTGCCGGAGACGAACCTGTCCCGGTCCTTGCCGCCCGCGGCCGGGCGCCGCACACGGATCTCCGTACCGTCGATGATCCCGGTCCGGCCGCCGGCGCCCAGGTACTCGACGACCTCGGCGAGAGTACGCAGCCGGATGCCCGGCGCGACCGTGCAGCCCCGTTGCGCGAGCAGGGGCCGGACCTCTCCGATGGCACGGGTGACGGTGGAGCGGTCCACGCCGAACCAGCAGGCCAGCACGTCATGGGTGGTGCCATGGCGCAGATTCACCATGGTGGCGAGTAAGCGGTCGACGAAGACGAACTTGTGCTTCGCTCCGGCTCCTACGGCCCGTCGCCGCGGTCGTCCCGCAAGGCGTGCCTGATGCTGCTCGTCCCACAACGGCCCCACCTCAGCGATGAGTTCAGCGACCACCACCGACGACAACCCGGTGATCCGGTACTCCGCGACGATCAACTCACGCGCCCCAGCCCCACCATGCACAGCTCAACGAGGCACCTGGACGCCGAGCTACGGCCAACCATGCACGAGGTCGTTAGAGGTCGTCTTAGCTGGGGTGCGGATGGTATCGGCGATGAGGCGGGTCATCTCGTGCCACAGCCTCCACAAACGGGGGTTGTCTGCCTCGTCGAGCTCAGGCAGGACCTGTTCCAGAGCGGAGAGCATCCGGCGCAGGATCCGGTGCCGCCGTGCGTCGAGGAAGCCACCGTTACTCAGCCAGGTCGTCACGCACCCGGCGATGTCGGCATCGAGCATCAGGAGGTCGACGCCTGCCCGCTCGGCAGAGTTGAGCCGGGCAGGCCATGTCTCACTGCGGAGTTCCTGAAGGAGTCGGGCCACTTCTGCTTCGGGCGCATCGGTTCCTGGCACGCCGCCCATTGTCGAGGAGCCGCCTGCGGAAAGGCATTCGGGTTGCCCGCACCGGCGGCAGCAGATGAGAGCGCTGCGGTTCCGGCGAAGGCGAGGAAGTACTGCGTGCTGCGTTCGTAGCGGCGGTGCAGGCGGCGGCAGCCGTTCAGCCGGGGCGTCGTTCGCTCGACCACCCAGCGGTGCCCACCCAAGCGGCCGGAGGATTCCATGCCGCGGCGGGCGATGCGCGGCACGGTCTGTCGGCGGTGTTGCCATCCGCGCAGGTGATCGAGTGTTGTAGCCCTTGTCGGCATGCAGCTTGGCCGGGCGGCGACGGCGTCGCGGTCGGGGTGGGAGCGGATCGCCGACATGTCGCGCATCAGCGGGATCAGGGCCTGGCTGTCATGCAGATTCGCACCGGATGCCCACCGCGATCGGCAGCCCGTTGCCGTCATTGTCGTGGTCGTAGCCGCGGTCGGCGAGAAGTGCGTCGGTTCTTCTGCGATCAGAGTCAGTGCCGGGCTCGACTGCTTCCGCAGAGGCTCGGCCCCAGCATCAAAGGAAGCGGCGGATGGGGGCGACGGCAGCTTCCCGTATCTGTTGCGCGGTGGAGCGCCTCTTCCAGCGCCCTTTCTCAATCCGCTCGCTGACCTGCAGATCCTCGTCGAAGTGCCGGTCGAGGGTGGCGGTGAACTCTTCGTCCAGAACGGCGAGCATGATCTCCTCGTCGTGGTCGAGGGAGCGACGGTTGAAGTTCGTGGAGCCGATCAGGGTGGCGACCCGGTCAACGGTGATGATTTTGGCGTGCATCATGGTCGGCTGGTACTGAAAGATGCCGACTCCGCAGGCGAGAAGGTCTTCGTAGTGGTTCTGCCCGGCCAGCAGGCAGACCCGCTTGTCGGTGTGGCGGCCCGGGAGCAGGATCTCCACCTCGACGCCGCGCCGGGCAGCCGCGCACAGCAGGTCGATGAAGTAGGCGTCGGGGGCGAAGTATGCCGTGGCCAGGCGGAAGCGTTCCTGGGCGGATGCGAGCATGACCCGCAGGAGGGTCTGCATGTCCTGCCAGCCGAAACTGGCCGAGCCGCGGACGACCTGGATGACGGCGTTGCCGTGTGGCTCGTGGCCGGTGAAGCGGTCCCGTGCGTCGAAGAGGGTGTCGTGGCACTCGGCCCAATTCTGGTTGAAGGCAGCGGCTATGCCATCCACCGCGGGGCCGCGTACCTGGACGTGGGTGTCGCGCCATTCGTTCTCATTACGGGCGTTGCCGCACCATTCCTCGGCTATTCCGACGCCGCCGGTGTAGGCGACGTGTTCATCCACGACGAGGACCTTGCGGTGGCATCGGTGGTTCTGCTTGAGCGGTGAGAGGTACAAGGGCTTGCGGAACCACGCCACTTCCGCACCCGCCCGGTCCATGAGGTCCAGCAGATCCCGTTCGATCGACCTGCTGCCGAAGCCGTCCAGCAGCAGTCGGACCCTCACCCCGTTGCGGGCCCGGTCGGCCAGCTCCTGGGCGAACTGGCGGGCGATGTCGCCGCGCCAGTACACGAAGGTCATCATGTCGATCGTGTGCTCGGCGCCGCGGATGCTCTCCAGCATCGCGGTGAAAATCTCGTCCCCGTTGCGCAACGGCAGCACTGCGTTGCCTTCTGTGGCGGCGATGCCGATCAGCCGCTCCAGCCGGCGCCGCAGCCGCTGCTTGCGCTCGGCGGGCTGGCCAGGCTGTGCGAGGAGAACCGGGTTCGGTTCGGGTTCTCGGTGCGTGCTCGTCATGGCTCCACCCTGGCGCGTTGGAAGGATTGCCTCGCGCTTCCGGCAACCGCCGAGGCGAGCCGACTGTACACACCCGCCGGACAGTGCGGCTGGCGCGGCCCTCACCGGCTGAGCGCATGGCAGGCGTCTCCCCGAGAGCCGTGTGAAATGCCGTCCGGTGCACTGTAGGAGTCTTCGAACCTGCTCGCCCGCCACGTTCTTGCACTCGCAATGTCGGGTGGAATCATGCCGCGCACGTTTCCGGACGAGGCAGTTTCGGAGCACGAGAATTCCTGGAGGTTGATAACTGTGGGAGGTTGATAACTGTGGCTCCGTTGCTGCTCGTTCTTTGCAGGCTCTGGAGCTTTTCGGTGCGGGCTTCGCACTTGAGGCCGTGTGGTGGGTCGCGGCCGTCGTTCTCTTCCTGTGGGTGCTGGGTTTTGTGGTCCGTCCTGTGGTCGGCGGCAGCGGGTCGCGCGTCCACTGGTGGCGCTGGTAGAGGTCGTCTGACTGTCAGAGGCGGGATGGGGGCGGACAGCTCCGAGCCCTCCCCATTTCTATGCTCCGACGCGCTCTTGGACCGTGACACGCATTTATCTGCGTAGGGGGATCCGCGGCCAGGATGTCCTCGCGATGTACGCGCCGGTGATGAGTACGGTCGGCAGGGGTGGGCACCCGGCGCATGAGCAATTCAAGGCATACGGGCCGCGATGATCTATTTCGGCCGTGAACTCGTTGAAGATGGAGATGAATTCGTGAGTTCGGACATGTGGGGCTACCAGCCGACGGCTGGGTACACGGCGGGCAGCAGCCTGATCGGCTACAAGGTCGAAGCGACTGACGGGAGCATCGGCAAGGTCGACAAGCACTCTGACGACGTCGGCGCCTCCCACCTCGTCGTCGACACGGGAGTGTGGATCTTCGGCAAGCACGTCCTGATCCCGGCCGGGCTCGTCAGCGGCATCGACACGGCCGCCGAGACGATCTACGTCGACCGGACCAAGGAGCAGATCAAGAACGCTCCCGAGTTCGACAAGGACAAGCACGCTGAGGATGCGGGCTATCACGAGCAGCTCGGCGGCTACTACGGCAGCCACCGGGCCTGAGACCTGAGCACGGGTGCGGGCGTGAGGACGGCGCCCGCACCCCTGGCCGCCGACAACCAGACCGGTCCGGGCGGCAGGACAACGGGCATGGGCCCTGATCCGCTGGAATAGGTGGTACGGCGCGGCTCGGGCTGCCCTGTGAGGGCGTCGATCATGCCCGCCGCCTGGTGACTGGCGGAGCTGATGCTCACCACCGTCACTTCGCACTTCACGCCCGTGCGATGCGCATGCGGCTGAGCCGGAGGTGCGAACAAGTCTGGGCCGCCGGTGGGTCGCATGGTGATGCACGGGGTCCCGGTGGCTTGGCCAGGCCGGCAGCAGCTTCCCCCGCGTATGGTTCTCGGCGAGCCCCGGCGGGGCCCTCCGGGGCGCTGGTCCCGGAGCGCCCCGGAGGGCCCCGCCTCGTCTGACTTCGTGGTTTGCCGTGCCCTTCCGCCTCCCGCGCCGTTTCACGGTGCTCCGCGAGGTCTCCCAGCCCACCAACCTTCGCTGTCCCCCACCGCGGAGGCCATCCTCATACACGGCCGGGCGCCGCCCTGCGCGCCGACGCTCGTACTTCGGCACGCTGCCCTCCTTCACGAGCCCGGTTGACGGGCCGGTTACTGGATGACCAACCCTGCTGTCACGACCCCGACTGCCGCTCTCGCGCGGTGCGCGAAGATGCGCTGGCGCATCGGGCACGACTTTCGCGCACTCAAGGGCCTGGGCCTGGACGACACCGTGCGTGTGGCCGAGAGCAAGGAGGATCTCGGTCTCTCCGTGGCGTTCGCCGAAGTCGCGTACGAGGGCACGGGCGCGTTGGCAGCAGTCGACGGCTTGGCCGAACGGGGCGAGGTGGTGGTGGGCGTAATCGAGGCTGCCCGTAGCGCCCGCTTCGGCATGCCGGTTGCCGATGGCCCGCGTGAGGGTCACCGCCTGTCCCGAGTACTCGAGCGTGCGCCGGGAGTCGCCCTGCATCGCGTGCAGCCGGCCGGCATTGTCGAGCGCCATGGCCTGCCCGGGCAGGTGGCCGGCCTCGCGGAAGGCCGTAGAACCTGCCCGTTGTGGTCGAGCGCTTCGCGTCGCTGCCCCTGCTTGTCGCTCACCCACCCCAGTCCGCGGTGCGTGTGTGTCTTGGCGACGCCGTCACCAAGGCGGTCGTAGAGCCGCAGTGCGCTCGGGAGATGCGTGTCCAGCGCCGCCGGGTCGGCGCGGTCGGCGCGGTCGGCGCGGTCGGCGCGGTCGGCGCGGTCGGCGCGGTCGGCGCGGTCAGCGCGGTCAGCGCGGTCAGCGCGGTCAGCGCGGTCAGCGCGGTCAGCGCGGTCAGCGCGGTCAGCGCGGTCAGCGCGGTCAGCGCGGTCAGCGACGATGCCGTACAGCTTGGCGTTCGGCCCTCGCCGCTGTTCCCTGCCACGGTCCGGCTGCCCGGTCTGTGTGTAGACGCGGCCGATGCTGCGGTGCGAGGCGGCCCGCCAAGGCAGGGCGACGAGCCGTCGCGCGGCAAGCAGCGCGGCGTGCCCTCCCGCCGCCCAGTGGTGCCAGTACCCGCAGTACTCCACATACGCCTTGAGGCATCGCGCCAACTACCTGCCGCGGGCGGCGTATCCGTGGTCGTGGGCGAACACGAGGACATCGAGAGGCACTGATCGTTCGGAGGTGAACCAGTGGAAAGCGGCATCGAGGTCCACCGGAGCCTGACCGCGCGGATGGCGTGGAATCCGGCTCAGTGCTCAGAGTGTTCGCGTTCGCGGCCGGCGAGGAGCCCCGCATTCATGTGACTGGCATCACAGTAGGCAGGGAGCTGATCGTCAGGTCATCATATGACCTGACCGCAGCACGACCAGGCGAGAGAGCCGGACAGCGCTCGGTACAAGACGGGCCGCGCCCGTGAGAGAGCCGCACGGCAGGACGAGGATGGGCATGAACGACCAGCAAAGGCCGTACAGGCCGGCACGGCCGCGCGTAGGCGTGGTGGGGCTCGGGGCCATGGGTCTCGGCATGGCACGCAGCCTGCGCGGTGCGGGCCACGAGGTGGGGGTCCACGACCTTCGGCCGCAGGTGGCCGCGGACTTCGCCCGGGACGGCGGCACCGCGTACGCCTCCCCCGCCGCCCTCGCCGCCGACACGGACGTCCTCGTCGGCGTGGTGGTCAACGCCGCGCAGGTGGAGGCCGTGCTGTTCGGCCCCGAAGGCGCCGCCGACCGGCTCCGCCCGGGTGCCGTCTACGTGATGTGCTCAACGGTCGACCCGGGCTGGTCCGCCGAGCTGGAGGGGCGGCTGGCCGAGAAGGGGGTGCTGTATCTGGACGCCCCCATCTCCGGCGGCGCCGTCCGCGCGGCCGCCGGTGAGCTGACGATGATGACTTCCGGCTCCCCCGCTGCGTACGCGCTCGCCGATCCGGTCCTGGAGGCCATGAGCAGCACGGTCTACCGGCTCGGCGAGCGGGCCGGGCTCGGCTCCAAGGTCAAGATCGTGAACCAGCTCCTCGCGGGCGTGCACATCGCGGCAGCGGCCGAGGCGATGGCCCTCGGCATCAAGGCCGGGGTCCCGGCCGAAGCCCTGTACGAGGTCATCACGCACAGCGCGGGCAACTCCTGGATGTTCGAGAACCGCATGGCGCATGTGCTCGCCGGGGACTACACACCACTGTCCGCGGTCGACATCTTCGTCAAGGACCTCGGGCTGGTGCTCGACGCCGCGCGACCCGACAGGTTCCCGCTCCCCCTCGCCTCCACCGCGCACCAGATGTTCCTGCACGCCTCGGCTTCCGGGCTCGGCGGCGAGGACGACAGCGCGGTGATCAAGGTCTTCCCGGGTGTGGACCTGCCGAAGCCGGCCGACCTCCCGGATCCGACGGACCTGCCGAAGGCGGAGGGCTGACATGGGAATCCGACTCGGCTGCCTCGCCGACGACTTCACCGGCGCCACCGACCTGGCGAACAACCTCGTGCGTGCGGGCATGCGCGTCGTCCAGCTGATCGACGTACCGGAGGACCGGATCGATGGGCAGGCCATCGACGCCGACGCCGTCGTCATCGCCCTGAAGTCGCGGACGACCCCCGCGTCCGACGCCGTCGACGCCTCACTCCGAGCCCTCGCCTGGCTGCGGGAGGCCGGCGCCGAGCAGATGTACTTCAAGTACTGCTCCACCTTCGACTCGACCCCCGCGGGCAACATCGGCCCGGTCACCGAGGCGCTGATGGACGCGCTGGGCGCGGACTTCACGGTCGCCACTCCGGCGTTCCCCGACAACGGCCGCACCGTCTTCAAGGGCCACCTCTTCGTCGGTGACGTGCTGCTCAGCGACAGCGGGATGCGGCACCACCCGCTCACGCCGATGACCGACCCGAGCCTCGTCTCCGTACTGCAGGCGCAGACCGGGCGGCCCGTCGGTCTCGTCGACCACACCGTCGTCGCGGGCGGCGCCGACGCCGTCCGGACCCGGTTCGACGAGCTGCGCAAGGAGGGTGTCGGGGTCGCGATCGTCGACGCCGTGTCCAACGACGATCTCGTGCGGCTGGGCGAAGCGGTACGGGACCTGCCGCTGGTGACCGCCGGTTCCGGACTCGCGATCGGGCTGCCTGCGAACTGGGGCTTCGAGCCGTCCGCCGCTGCCGCGCAACTGCCGCCGGCAGGCGGGCATGCCGCCGTCGTCTCCGGTTCGGTATCCGTCGCCACGAACGGGCAGGTGCTGGAGTTCCTGCGCACGGGACGGCCCGCGTTCAGCGTGGACCCGCTGCGGATCGCGGCCGGTGAGGACGTGGCCGGGCAGGCGCTCGCTTTCGCCGACGCGCACCTCGCCGACGGGCCGGTCCTCGTCTACTCCACCGAGGCACCCGACACGGTACGGGCCGTCCAGGGCCGCCTCGGTGGCGCCGAGGCCGGTGCGCTCGTGGAGCGGACCCTGGCCCGGGTGGCGCGGGGACTCGTCAAGCGCGGGGTCCGCCGGCTCGTCGTCGCGGGCGGCGAAACCTCGGGCGCCGTCGTCCAGGCGCTCGGCATCACCCGGCTCCGTATCGGACCGCAGATCGCCCCCGGGGTGCCGTGGTGCGCGGCGACGCTGCCCGGCGGCGACACCCTCCACCTCACCCTCAAGTCCGGCAACTTCGGCGGCCCCGACTTCTTCACCGGCTCGCTGGCCCTCCTGGACGGGCAGGCGTCATGACCGCCGACGGGACCACGGACACCACACCCGACACCCCTGTGAACGCCGCGCGCCGCGAGATCGTCCGGGTCGGCACCAGCCTTTTCGCCCGGGGGTACGTGCATGCCAGCGCCGGCAACATCAGCGCGCGGGTCGGCGACAGCCACCTGATCACGCCCACCGACGCCGCCCTCGGCTTCCTCGCCCCCGACCGGCTCGCGCTGGTCGACGCCTCCGGTCAGCAGGTGGCGGGCGACCGCGCCAGCAAGACGCTCGCGCTGCACCGGCGCATCTACGAGGCCGACCCCACGGCCCGGTTCGTCGTCCACACCCACTCCACGCACCTGGTCGTCCTCACCCTGACCGGTGTGTGGGACCAGGACGACGTGCTCCCGCCCATCACCCCGTACTACGTGATGAAGGTGGGGCACGTTCCGCTCGTCCCGTACCACCGGCCCGGCGATCCGCGCGTGGCCGACCTGGTGACCGCCCGTATCGCCGACCGGGCGGCGGGCGGCACCCCGATCAGGGCCGTGCTGCTGGAACGTCTCGGCCCCGTCGTCTGGGGTCCCGACGCGGCCGCCGCCCTCGCCGTCCTCGAGGAACTCGAGGAGACGGCACGGCTCTGGCTCCTGACCGATCGTCGCCCTGAGCCACTCCCCCAACACGCGATCGACGAACTGAGGTCCACGTTCCGAGCAGCGTGGTGACCCGCCCCCACCCCGTCAGAGAATCCCCCTGAGCCGCTTACGAAGGATTGCTTCATGTCCCTGTCTGCGACGACGGGCGAGGCCGCCCCCGACCTCGCCCGTGAGAACGCCGTCTTCCGCAAGGTCGTACGACGCATCGTCCCCTTCCTGATCCTCTGCTACGTCTTCTCGTACCTGGACCGCGTCAACGTCGGCTTCGCCAAGCTGCAGATGTCGGACGACCTCGGGTTCAGCGAGGCCGCGTACGGCCTGGGCGCCGGTCTGTTCTTCATCGGCTACTTCCTCTTCGAGGTGCCGTCGAACCTGATGCTGCAGCGCATCGGCGCCCGTACCTGGATCGCCCGCATCATGATCACCTGGGGTCTGGTCTCGGCGTCGTTCATGTTCGTCAACAGCGAGACGACCTTTTACGTGCTCCGGTTCCTGCTCGGTGCAGCGGAGGCCGGCTTCTACCCGGGCGTGATCCTCTACTGCACCTACTGGTTCCCCTCGCACCGGCGGGCCCGGGTGATCGCGCTGTTCATGTCCGCCATCCCGGTCGCCGGCATCTTCGGCAACCCGCTCTCCGGCTGGATCATGGACCGTTTCCAGGGCGTGAACGGCTGGCAGGGCTGGCAGTGGATGTTCCTGCTGGAGGCCATCCCGGCGCTGATCATCGGTGTGGCGACGCTGTTCTACCTCGACAACGGAGTGCGCGACGCGAAGTGGCTCAGCGACGACGAGAAGGGCATCGTCGAGCGGGCGATCGCCGAGGACGCCGCGCACCGGACGGTGCACGGCAAGGTGTGGGACGCCTTCCGCGAGCCCAGGGTGTGGCTGATGTGCCTCATCTACTTCTGCTTCGTGATGGGCCAGTACGCACTGACCTTCTGGATGCCCACCTTCGTCCAGTCGACCGGCATCGAGGGCAGCCTCGCCATCGGTGTGCTGAGCGCCGTGCCGTTCCTTGCCGCGCTCGTCGCGATGAACGTGTTCGGGCGGTCCGCGGACAAGCACCGTGAGCGCCGTTGGCACCTGGTGATCCCGTCGTTGATGGGCGCCGTCGGCTTCTCGCTCGCGGCGAGCTGGTCCGGGTCGACCGCACTGTCCCTGGCCGCGCTGTCCTTCGCCGCGGCCGGGGTGTTGACCTGTGCCCCGCTGTTCTGGTCGCTGCCGACCGCGTTCCTGGGCGGCACCGCCGCAGCGGCCGGTCTCGCCGTCATCAACTCGGTGGGCAACCTGGCCGGCTTCGTCAGCCCGTACATGATCGGCGCGCTCAAGGACGCGACCGGTTCGACCGAGCTCCCGATGTACGTGCTGGCGCTCAGCCTCGTCGTCGGCGCGGGCGCGGTGCTCACCACGAAGAAGCAGATCGTCAACCGCTAGCCGGTCCGAATCGTCAACAGCTGGCCGGTCTGGAGCGTCAACCGCCGGCCCGACCGAGGAGCCGCACCATGCCGAGGTTCGCCGCGAACCTGTCGATGATGTACACCGAGCACGATTTCCCCGACCGTTTCGCCGCGGCCTCGGCGGACGGCTTCGAGGCCGTCGAGTACCTCTTCCCGTACGCCTACGAGGCCGCCGAACTGCGCCGCCTGCTCGACGAGAACGGCCTGCGCCAGGTCCTCTTCAACGCACCGCCCGGTGCCTGGGACTCCGGCGAGCGCGGCACCGCGGCGCTGCCCGGGCGCGAGGCCGAGACCCGCTCCGGGATCGAACGGGCCCTGGAGTACGCGGCGGCCCTCGGCAGCCCCCGGGTGCACGTGATGGCCGGACTGGTCGGGCCCGACGCCGTGCCCGCGGCCCGGGACACGTACCTGGCCAACCTCGCCTGGGCCGCCGAGCACGCCGCCGCGGTCGGCGTCGACATCCTGATCGAGCCGATCAACGGCCGTGACATGCCCGGCTACTTCCTGAGCCGGCAGACCGAGGCGCACGCCGTGGCCCAGTCGGTGGGCGCGCCGAATCTCAAGGTGCAGCTCGACCTCTACCACTGCCAGATCGTCGAGGGTGACCTCACCACCACCCTGCGCAGGGACCTGCCCACCGGCCGGGTCGGCCATCTACAGATCGCGGGCGTGCCCGACCGCCATGAGCCCGACCAGGGCGAACTCGCCATCGACCATCTGTTCGCTGTCATCGACGAGCTGGGCTTCGACGGCTGGATCGGCTGCGAGTACCGCCCCCGCGCCGGTACGAGCGAAGGGCTCGGCTGGCTGAAGAACCACCTCCACGTCCAAGGGTTCCGAGGAGAGAAAACCGCATGAGGATCGTCATCACAGGTGGCTTCGGCTTCCTGGGCCGCCTGGTCGCCGCGGCGCTGCTGGAGCGCCGGAGGTTCCGCGGCGCGCCCGTCGACCGGCTCGTCCTCGCCGACCGGTTCGTACCGCCGGAGGCACCGGAAGCCGCCGATCCGCTGGTCGACGTCGTGCAGGGCGATCTGGCCGACCGGATCGGGGAGGTGTTCGCGGAGCCGGTGGACGTGCTGATCCATCTCGCCTCCGCGGTCTCGGCCGAGTGCGAGGCCGACTTCGACCTTGGGATGAGCGCCAACCTGGACACGACCAGGGCGCTGCTCGACGCCGCGCGGGCGCAGTCGGCCGCCGGTGGGCCGACGGTACGCGTGGTGTTCTCCAGCAGCGTCGCGGTGTACGGCTCCGACCCGGCGCTGCCGCTGCCGCCGGTGGTCAGCGAGGCGACGCTGCCGACCCCCCGGTCGAGCTACGGGACGCAGAAGCTGATCTGCGAGCAGCTCGTCGCCGAGTACTCGCGCCGCGGTTTCCTCGACGGGCGGGTAGCCCGGCTGATGACCGTGTCGGTGCGGCCGGGCAGGCCGAACGCGGCCGCCTCAGGCTTCCTGTCCGGGATCGTCCGCGAACCGCTGGCGGGCCTGCCGGCGACCTGCCCGGTCGATCCCGCCCTAAGGGTGGCCCTGGCCTCGCCGCAGCGCACCGTCCACGGCATCCTGCGCATCGCCGAGGCCGAGCGCGGCTGCGGTCCGGGCCGGATCGACGGCGGGGTGCCGGTCAACCTCCCGGCGCTCACGGTGTCCGTCGCCGACATGCTGGCCACACTGCGGCGGGTCGCCGGGGACTCCGTCGCGGACCTGGTGACGATCGCACCCGACCCGGCGGTCGAGGCCATCGTGGGCTCATGGCCCGCCGAGTTCGACAACGCCCGCGCCGCCTCCCTCGGCCTGGAGCCCGACCCGACCTTCGAGGCGGTGCTGCGCGACTACATCGAGGCCCACCCGGAGGCGGTCGTCGAGCCTCTCGCGGCGAGTTCGACGGAGTCCGCGCCGATAGACTGAACACCATGTTTTCCAAGGTGAGCGGTCCCGTCCGGCTCGCGGATCAGGTCGCCGCGATCCTCGCGGAGGAAATCGAGTCCGGACGGCTGGCCGAGGGCGACAAACTGCCGACGGAAGTCGAGCTGGTCAAGCAGCTCGGCGTCAGCCGTACGGTGGTGCGCGAGGCCGTGTCCCGGCTCCGCAACGCCGGCCTGGTCGAGCCGCGCCAGGGCCGCGGCGTGTTCATCCTGCCGCGCCGCACCCGGCCGCTCGACCTGGAGGCCGAGGCCGCCGACACCAGGTCCAAGGTCCTGCAGATCGTGGAAGTCCGGCGCGCGATGGAGGGCGAGGCCGCGTCCCTCGCGGCCACCCGCGCCACGGCCGCCGACCTCTCCCGTATGCGGGAGGCCCTGGACGCGATCGACGCGGCGGTCGCGGCCGGCGGTGACGGTGTGGAGGAGGACCTGGCCTTCCACCGGTCCATCGCCGAGTCGACCGGCAACGCGGTCATGGTCTCGACCGTGCGCTATCTGGGCGAGGTCATGCGCAGCGGCATCCGCGTCACCCGAGCCAACGAGGCCCGCCGCGGCGACTTCATCGAAGAGGTCCGCAAGGAACACCACGCGATCTTTGCCGCGATCGGCACCGGCGATGCGGACGCGGCCCGCGCCGCCGCGCTCACCCACATGAAGCAGGCGGCCTCCCGGCTCCAGGACGCGGACGAACGGTTCTGGACGGAGACGGAGGACCTGGCCGTGGACCTGGACGCCGCTCGCTGATCGGGGCGACGGCCGCTTTCCCGTGCTTCACGCGGCTCCATGATCCTCGGAGGGGCTCGCACTCACGGCCGGGGAGCTCACTGTGCGCGTACACATCACATCGACGATGTGACGCGTGTACGGCTCGCGGCCGCACCGGACGGCCTGTGGGAGATCGCCAACGGCTTTCAGCGCCGGGCAGCTCGATGTTCCCTGCCGGGCGGAACAGCCCCGCGCCATAACTGCTGGTCGGCCTCCACTCCGGCCCGCGGCACCGGCGTAGACCCGCACGCCCACTCAGGAACCCGGGGGTAGCCGAACGCGGTAGGGGAAGGGCCGGGTGACAGTGCCCAGCACCGCACCGGTCCAGGAGAGCACGTTCACTCGAGCATCCGGACCCGCGCTCGGCGGGCAGCATGGGCACGGAACCGGCCGACCGCCGGAGTAACCGGAGTAATGCGACATCCCGGGGCAACCGCTGCCGGTGCCCCACTCCGTCGGAAGGAGAGATCACAGGCAATGGATCATCTCTTCCCACTCTCCGGGTAACGTCAAGGTATGAGTCATCCGCACCCCGAATTGAAAGCCGCCCCGCCCCTTCCCGAAGGAGGGCTGCGGGTCATCCCCCTGGGCGGCCTGGGTGAGATCGGCCGCAACATGACCGTATTCGAGCACGCCGGCAAGCTGCTCATCGTCGACTGCGGCGTGCTGTTCCCCGAGGAGACCCAGCCCGGCGTGGACGTCATCCTGCCGGACTTCACCTCGATCCGGGACCGGCTGGACGACATCGTGGCCGTGGTGCTCACCCACGGCCACGAGGACCACATCGGCGGCGTGCCGTACCTGCTGCGCGAGCGGTCCGACATTCCCGTCGTCGGCTCCAAGCTGACGCTGGCCTTTCTGGAGGCCAAGCTCAAGGAACACGGCATCCGGCCGCGCACGGTGCGGGTCCGGGAGGGCGACCGGCGCGGCTTCGGGCCCTTCGACTGCGAGTTCGTCGCGGTCAACCACTCGATCCCGGACAGTCTCGCGGTCGCGATCCGCACCCGGGCCGGGTTGGTGCTGCACACCGGCGACTTCAAGATGGACCAGTTCCCGCTCGACGATCGCATCACCGATCTGCGCGCCTTCGCCCGCCTCGGCGAGGAGGGCGTGGACCTGTTCCTCACCGACTCCACCAACGCCGAGGTCCCCGGCTTCACCACCTCCGAGCGTGAGCTGAACCCGGCGATCGAGCAGGTGATGCGCACCGCGCCGCGCCGGGTCATCGTCTCCAGCTTCGCCAGCCATGTGCACCGCATCCAGCAGGTCCTGGACGCCGCCCACCAGCACGGCCGCAAGGTCGCCTTCGTCGGCCGGTCGATGGTCCGCAACATGGGCATCGCCCGTGACCTGGGCTACTTGAAGGTTCCCTCCGGTCTGGTCGTGAGCACGAAGGAACTGGAAAAGCTCCCGGACCACAAGATCACCTTGGTGTGCACCGGCTCCCAGGGCGAACCGATGGCCGCGCTGTCACGGATGGCCAACCGCGACCACGTGATCCGCATCGGCAAGGGCGACACCGTCCTGCTCGCCAGCTCCCTCATCCCCGGCAACGAGAACGCCATCTACCGGGTGATCAACGGCCTGACCCGGTGGGGCGCCAACGTGGTTCACAAGGGCAACGCCAGGGTGCACGTCTCCGGGCACGCCAGCGCCGGCGAACTCGTCTACTGCTACAACATCGTCAAACCCCGCAACGTCATGCCCGTGCACGGCGAATGGCGCCACCTTCGGGCCAACAGCGACCTCGCCATCCGTACGGGCGTCGACCCCGACCGGGTCGTCATCGCCGAGGACGGCGTCGTCGTCGACCTCGTCGACGGGCGCGCGTCCATCACCGGCAAGGTCCCCGCCGGCAACGTCTACGTGGACGGCATGGAAGTCGGCGGCGCCACCGAGGCGTCCCTCAAGGACCGCCTCACCCTCGCAGAGGAAGGCGTCGTCACGGTGGTGGCGATCGTCGACGCGGACACCGGCGCCCTCGCCGAGGCCCCCGACTTCCTGGCCCGTGGCTTCGTCCACGACGACACCACCTTCGAGGCCGTCGTCCCCGTCATCGAGAAGACCCTGGCCACCGCGGCCGAGGAAGGTGTCGGAGACGCACGCCAACTCGAACAACTTCTTGCCCGCGCCGTGGCGAACTGGGCGTTCCGCACCCACCGCCGCAAGCCCCTCATCATCCCCGTCATCATCGACGCCTGAGCCACATGCCGGCATGACGCCCCTGGTTTCGGTCGGGACTCCCCGGCACTCCAGGGGGCCGGGGGTGGTAGCGCACTGTGGGCGGGTGATGGGCGGGTGCGGCGGGCGGGTGCGGCGGTCGGTTGACGACGAGGCTGTGCACCGATCACGTCCGCGCGGGCGTGGGAGCCGTCGGCCGCCAAGGTGAAACTGACGGTTTCTCTCGAACGCGAAGTCGAGGCGTGAGGAGCTCACCACCGACATAGCTCCATGGGTCAACCGAACACAAAACTACCTCCAGTGCCTTACCCTTGCTGCTCCATGTGGCCAGGGGAGGTCACTGATACATGGGGGGATGCACTATGCGCGCTCACATCCGCCGCGCCTGTGTGCCGACGGTGATGCTGTCCGCCGTTCTGTTGGCGGGGTGTTCGTCGCCGAGCGACCCTGGGGATTCGATCGCGAAGCAGGAGCCGGCGTCGCAAGCACCGGCCGACGAAGCGGCTGTCGAGCCGTCCGCGACATCAGCCTTATCCGCCCCCGGACCCGTACTGGAGGTCGGCGAGACGGGAGAGTTCAACACGGGCGTGACGGACGAGCTCGGCGAGAACTACACGGTCACGTCGAAGATGTCCGTCAAGGTCGTCAGTGCGGAGTACGTGACGCCGGACGACGTCGACACGAGCAACCAGCCAGAGAACGGGCGGTTCGTCAAACTGACGCTCACGCTGAAGAACATCGGCGACGCCCCTGCGGAGATCATGACGTACGGCAGGATGGAGTGGGAGGACACCGACACGGCCGCTCAGGACGCCTCCACGCTGGAAGGTGCCGGCGACGGTCGGAGTCTCGACACGGCCTATAAACCGGGGCAGTCCGTCACCGGATACCTCATCCTCGACGTCGGCGAGGCAGGCGGAACAGTGAGCTACAACGGTTCCGAAGACCCCAACTCAGAGGGCCCAGTGTTTTCCGTGAACCTGCCGAAACCCTGAACGCCGTCAGCCCCGTTCCCGAGATCATGCAGCAATCTGCAGTCGAAGAACCCCCGTGAAGGCGAGGGGGTTTCCCGGTGGACTGGGGTCTGCGGGTGTTGTGGCTGAGCATGCCAGTTGGCCACTCAGAGCAGAGCAGTCGGCCTCGCGTTCCAAGGGCCCGCCCTGCACTCGCGGCGCCCCCTGCCCATAGGACAGCGGACAGTAACTCCGCCCGAGGCGCTACCGGACCCGCCACTAGACTTCGGCACCATGATGGCCGCCACTTCCGTATCGCCCATCCCGGTCGCGCCGGTCGGCTTGACCCGCAGAGCCAAGAGGTTCGTCGAGGTGGAGGGCATCCGGGTGCCTCGGCAGGACATCAAGCGTCTGCGCGACGCCTGGATCGAGCGTGGTATCCCGGCCGCAGAGATCGACCGTGCAGCGGCCTTCCAGGAGCGCTGGGGCGGTCTCGCGCTGCCTCCGGCCCCGTTTTACGAGAGCGGCCCACGCATCCTGGACGCAGACGTTCCCCAGGGTTCGGCCACGGAGGGCTGGTGGATACCGGCCGGGGACTGTCGGGTGTCCATGGCCTACGGATTCATGATTGGCCCCGGTGGCGAGTTCGGGATCCACGGCTCCCGTTGGGCGCCGCTGCATCTCAGTACCGAAGGCTGGGTGGAATCGCTGGCGCTGACCAGCCACGCGAGGCGCTGGGCCAAGACCATCACGAGGATCACCGGCAAGGCCGTCGACTCCCTGGACCTCGAAGGGTACGAGCAGGTACCTGAAGTGCAGGGCCTGACTGACACCTGGTGGCGAGGCAAGGACTCACTCATCGCCCTCTACCGGGGCGAGGCCGTAGGCATGGACGCCCCACGATGCCTTGAGGCCCACGTCTACGGCGATCTCGACGAATGGGGTCTCCACGGGGAGTGACCGCTCGCGGGCACTGTCGGAGCTGAGCGCCTACTTCGCCGGACGGGCCAACTACCGTGCTCAGTCACTCGTCCCCGCGTAGGGGCGAACTGGAGCGTGGCCTAGGGCCGAGCGAAGACGAACTGTCCCTAGGGCGTTCGAGGAACTCAAGCTCACCGTTCTGCTCGCCCGCGGCCGCCATCAGCCGGTGCTCCAGATACCCCGCACAGCGCAACAGACTCGTGGTGCCTCAGGAGAACACGGCTTCCGCGGCGGCGGTCCGGGGGTCGGCGGAGCGGCGGGGCGGCGGGGCGGGGTCGCGTGGCGTTCGGCGGCGCCGGCCGTGGTCCTTCCTCAGTGCCGTGGTGGTGCTACCTCCACCCCGCTTAAGGGGGCGGCCATCATTCTGCCGCCGGAGAATGATCCAGATACTGACACCCATGACGAATCCCACGGTGATACCGGCAGACCCGCCGACGCACAGAGAACGACACGAGCGACGCGTTGGCAGCGACTTCTCCGAATTGTCGCGACGCATAACCGCTGCCGGGCTTCTCCGGCGCCGCCCGCTGTACTACACGGTGCGTTTCGGGCTGGTCGCCCTCGCTCTCGTGGGGTGCTTCGGCGCCTTTCTCGCCCTGGGGGACAGTTGGGGCCAGCTGGTCGTCGCCGTCGTCCTGGCCGCGGTTTTCGGTCAGCTCGGGCTGGCCGCCCACGACCTCGCCCATCAGCAGGTCTTCTCCCGTCGGCGGCCCAGCGAGGCCGGGGGCCTGCTGGTCGCCGACCTGCTGCTGGGCATGAGCTACGGGTGGTGGATGAACAAGCACACCCGACACCACGCGAACCCCAATCACGAGGGAAAGGACCCGGACGTCTCGCCGGACATCCTCGTGTGGTCGCGCCGCCAGGCCCGTAAAGCCAGGGGCCTGCCTCGTATCGTCGGAAAGCACCAGGCCGCACTCTTCCTTCCGTTGCTGACCCTGGAGGGCCTGAATCTGAGCTTCAGCAGCTTCCGGGCCCTGAGAAATCGGTCGGTGAAACGACCGGTCCTTGAGGGCACGCTGCTCGTGACGCATTTCGTGGTGTATTTCGGAGGGCTGTTCGCTGTCCTCTCGCCGGCCAAAGCGCTCGCCTTTCTCGCTGTGCACCAAGGCCTGTTCGGGATCTACCTCGGTTCGGTGTTCGCGCCCAACCACAAGGGGATGCCGATGATCGAGGAAGGGACCCGGCTGGACTTCCTGCGCCGCCAGGTCCTCACTTCGCGCAACGTCCGCGGCGGCGTCCTGGTGGACGTCTTCATGGGAGGGCTGAACTACCAGATCGAGCACCACCTCTTCCCCAGCATGCCGACGCCGGCACTCGCCAGGGCTCAGGCCATCACCGAGCGGTACTGCGCGGAGCTGGGCGTCCCGTACCACCAGAGCCGGCTGATCGCCTCGTACCGTGAGGCGCTGCGCCACCTCAGTAGCGTCGGCGAACCGCTGCGTGCCGCGGAGGGCTGACCCGGCGGACGCCCCCCGCCGCGACAAGCAAGCCTCAGCGATCAGTTTCGGAGACATGGGTCGCTGTATTGGTGGGTGCTGATGAGGCGGGTGCGTTGTCGGTCTGTTTCTGATGCGGGAAAGCCGAGGACGGTAGTCAAGTTACCCGTAGGTTTCTCGTGACTTGTTTCGCGCTTCTTAGTAGAACCCGTTTCTATTATGCGAGAGGAAGGGGATCTGCATGGACTCCAGATCACTCGACACGCAGGAAGGAAGAGGTCCTTCCCGCCGTCGATTTCTTGGTAGAACTGGTTCTATTCTAGGCGCCGCTGCTCTGGGCGCATTCGACCTGCCGACCGCCGCGGCGCTCCCCCGAGATGCCGCCCTGATCGAACCCGGAGCACAGGTCAGCGCACTCGTCATAGGCACCGGGTACGGAGGGTCCGTCACCGCACTCCGTCTCGCCCAGGCCGGCGTGGACGTCCACATGGTGGAAATGGGCATGGCCTGGGACACCCCCGGAACGGACGGCAAGGTCTTCGCCAACACCACCACCCCCGACTACCGTTCGTTCTGGCTGCGCACGCGGACCAAGCAACCCCTGAGCAATTTCCTCGGCTTCCCGCTGGACCGGGACGTGCCGCGGTACACGGGCATCCTGGACGCCGAGGAAATGGGCGGCATCGTGGTGTACCAGGGGCGAGGAGTCGGGGGCGGCTCCCTCGTCAACGGCGGTATGGCGGTGACCCCCGAGAGGAGCCGCTTCCCCGGCGTGCTTCCCTCGGTCGACGCCGACGAAATGTACGACGTGTATTACCCGCGGGCGAACAGCACGCTCGGGGTCAGCTCGATCGACCCGGCCTGGTTCGACACGACGGAGTGCTACAAGTACGCGCGCGTAGGCCGCAAACACGCCGGGCGGTCCGGTTTCCGCTTCATGTTCGTCCCCAACGTCTACGACTGGGACTACATGAAGCAGGAGGCCGCGGGCGCGGCCACCAAATCGGCCCTGGCCGGCGAGATCCTGTACGGCAACAACCACGGCAAGAAGTCCCTGCCGAAGACCTATCTCGCACAGGCCCGCGCTACCGGCCGGGTCAGCATCTCACCGCTGCACAGGGTCACCGCGGTCACCCCCGCCACAAACGGCGGCTACTCCGTGACCATGGAGCAACTCGACACGAACGGGGCCGTCACCGCCACCAAGACCGTGCAGGCGCAACGGGTGTTCTTCGCAGCCGGAAGTGTCGGCACCAGCAAGCTGCTGGTCCGTCTGAAGGCCACGGGCGCACTCCCCGGCCTCAACAACGAGATCGGCAACGGATGGGGCGAGAACGGCAACGTCATGTGCGGCCGGGCCAACCATCTGTGGGACCCGACCGGAGCGCTCCAGTCGTCGATCCCGACGGCGGGTATCGACAACTGGGCAGCGGGGGGTGCGTTCGCCGAGGTGGCCCCGCTGCCGACCGGCATCGAGACCTGGGCGTCGTTCTATCTGTCGATCACGAACAATCCGCACCGCGGCCGGTTCACTTGGAACGCGTCGGCAGGGAAGGTGGAACTGGACTGGCAGACCGCGTGGAAGCAGCCGTCGATCACCATGGCGAAAACGATCTTCGACAAGATCAACGCCAAGGAAGGGACCATCTACCGCACGGACCTCTTCGGCACGTACAAGATCTGGGGCGACCATCTCACGTACCACCCGCTCGGTGGAGCCGTCCTCGACAAGGCCACTGACAACTACGGTCGCCTGCACGGCCATCCGGGCCTGTACGTGATGGACGGCGCACTCATCCCCGGCAACGTCAGCGTCAATCCCTTCGTCACCATCACCGCACTCGCCGAGCGCAACATCGAGAAGATCATCGCTGAGGACCTCTGACCGTTCCCACGTCCCGTCAGGACGTCGCGCGGACAACTGCGGGCCGTAGCCGATGCGGCCCCGGCCCGCAGCCCGTCGGGCCTGATCGGCGTCGCCAGTGTGAGGACGGGTGCCTCAAGAATGCTGTGCCGACGGCAGCACGCAGACACTGTCGAGCCCCAGCACATGATTCAGGCGGCCGAACGCCAGCCATGAACCGATGCTCATGCTCAGTTCCACGATCTCCGCCTGGCTGTAGTGCGCCTTCATCCGACCCCAGAACTCGTCGTCGAGGTTGTGGTGGTCGAGTGCGTAGCGCTCCGCGTACTCGGCGGCGAGCCGTGTGCGTTCGTCGAAGGTGTCCGTGGTCCGCCACTGGGTGACCGCGTCGAGGAACCCGTCCTCGACCTTCTCCCCATCTCGTTCGGTGCGCCAGTCCAGGCAGAACAGACACCCGTTGATCTGCGCGATGCGCAGGCGGGCGGCCTCGAACTCGCGCAGCTCGAGGGTCGTGTATTCATAGACCGCCAGGGAGAAGGTGCTGGCTGCCCGGCCGATCTCGGGCACCAGGTCGCCCCAGACGTACGGGATGGGCTCGGCGCCCTCGGGGATGTCGATCTGCATGATCACTTCTTTCCCAGTTTGCCCACCGCGGGGCGCAGCGGGACGTCGAGTGCGTCGTAGAGACCGGGTTCGGCCTCGGCGAGCCAGTCGATGGCGTTCACCAGGCGGCCGGCTGCCGTCGCATTGCCGCCGGCAGCTCTGTTCTCTGCCTCGTCCGTGGCCTCGACCGTGACCTCTATGCGGGGGCGTCCTTCGATGATGACGCGGTGCGCGCCCGCTCCGCCGTCCGACGGTGCGGGCCAGTCCGGGGCGCAGGTGGCGTGAATACGGGTGACGTGCTCGACGATGATGCGGGGCTCGCCCTCCACCAGGCCCTGCACCTCAAGGCGTACCGCACCCTGAGTGCCGGCGGAGAACTCCCCCATCGTGTCCGTGACGACGGACGTTTCCAGCGGACGGCGTTCCAGTGTCTCCTCGATACCGTCCAGTTCGACGCCCAGGGCCCGCGCCATCATCCGCAGCTGTCCGCCCCAGATCATCGTCGGAATGCCGTCGGCGAGCATCAACGGCTCATATTCCAGGGGGTGTCCCATGCCGATCAGGTGGCGGACCGCTTGCTCTTGGTCGTACGTCGAGTAGTCGAAGATCTCCTGGCAGCGGATGGCGTCGATGTCGGACCCCAGCCCGCTGACCAGCAGCGGGAGCACGTCGTTGGCCCAGCCGGGATCCACGCCCGACACGAACAGCGAGCCGCCGCCGGCCTCTAGGGCCTCGAGCAGCACGTCGCGGATCTCGGCCGGGGCGTTCGTGCAGTCGTACATGCCGTACACGGACGGTGTGACGACGACCGCGCCGATGCGGAGCGCGCGAGTGATGTCCTCGATCGCGCCGTCCAGGCGGACGTCACCGGAGGCCGCGTACACGACCGCGCGGGGACCTTCGGAGAGAACCCGGTCCACATCATCCGTCGCCGCCACCCCGAGGTGCCGGCCGAGTCCGCTGAGTTCGCCCGCGTCCTTACCGACCTTGGCGGGAGTGGACACCAGCACGGCCACAAGGCTGAGCATCGGGTGTGCCGCAACAGCCCGGATGGCCGCGCGCCCGAGGTTGCCTGTGCCCCAAACCACCGTGGGAATCATGGGCGGAGGGTAGCTATGCACCCCAAAACTTCCCATAGTCGTGCAAGAGGAATCGGGCGCAGAGCCGGAGGAGTCCGGCGCGGATAGGACGGTTCCCGACCAGCGGCTGGGTACGGGCGCGGCGCGGCCCTTGCGAGCCATGGAACTGGGCGGCAGGTGCCGCGGGTTGCCTCCAGGCCATCGACGTACGCTTCACCGTCGGCATCGCAACGGCCGCCTACGTGATCACTTCCACCAGCCCCGTATGCCTGAGAGGGCATCTGATCCAGAGGACTCGCCGGCCGGGGCCTCCACCAGCACGGCTAACGCAAGGTGAGCCACTTCCTCGCCTTCTACGAGCATCGCCTGCACTCATCTGTCACGGCAGCCCTCCGAACCGGATGACGTCCAGGGTGCGCCTGACTTACCTCACGCGGGTTCGGATCACGGAGCGCCGCGGTCATCCGCCCTGACACGGCGATGGTCGCGGTCGAGGTCGAAATCGCGGTCGCGGTCGCGGTCGCGGTCGCGGTCGCGGGAGCTGAGCGAGGGATCCGCAGAGGTTCCCGGTACCGCCCGGCCGTGGCGGACCAGCACGGTGACGGTGGCCGCCAGGAAGACGGCCTGCATGGCGGTCCGGGGGCCGAGCTCGTCATACCAAGGCACGTCGCCGCCGGCGGCGTAGACATTGGCGGGGAACATCACGACCAGCATCGCGCTGAGCACGGCGGCCGAGACCCGGACCGCCCGCGACCACAACAATCCGAGTGCGCAGGCGAGTTCGGCGATGCCGGTCAGCGTGACGAGCAGGCCGGGAGCCGGCAGGGCGGGTGGCACCATGGCGACGAGTTCCTCGCGCATGCCGACGAAGTGCGCGCCCGCAGTGAGGATGAACATGGCCGCAAGGCCGCTCCGCAAGGCGACGGTCGGGCGACCAAGCCGTACGGTCCTGAGCCTCCCGGCGAGCAGGAGCAGGCCCGTGACGGCGACGAGTGTGACGAGCGGTTCCATACCGGATCTTCCTGCCGTGACGGATGTCGTGACGGATGTCGTGACGGATGTCGTGACGGATGTCGTGACGGATGTCGTGACGGATGTCGTGACGGTGTGTCTTGGGAATGCAGGGGGGTGGGCTTGCCGGGAGCTTCCCGCGTCTGCCGGTCAGACGGAGTCGCCGGCCACGGCCGCGGCCGACCTGCGGACGGTGTCCGGGTCGATACGCTGGATCTGCACGACGACGCCGTCCGGGTCGGTGACCCTGATGCTGCTGCCGAAGTTCTCCTGGACCAGCTCGTAGGGGTAGCCGTTGCGTTCGAGGCGCTGCGCGACCTGCGCCAGTGGCTCGTCCGTGGTGAAGCCCAGTTCCGTGGCACCGGTTGGCCGACCCTGCGAGACGGCTGCGGCGTGGATGCCGACGGCGCCCGCGGCGGCGGTCAGCCGGACCCAGACGGCGGCGCCCGGCTCCTGCCCGACGGCGAGCCCCAGTCCGGCGTAGAAGTCCCGGGACGCCTCGACATCGGCCACGTACCTGATCGGAAGGACGGTCAACATGGTCTGCCTCTCTTCGGTGGTCGCCACCAGCGTCCTGCCGGGTGCTCCCCTGCACGCTGTAAAGTCGCCGGGATGGACGCGATCGGACGCTTGGAGGGGATCTGGTGGCGCAATCCGTCACTCTCGACGCGCTGGACCGTCGTCTGATCCATGCCCTCCAGATCGACGGACGGGCCTCGTTCAGCAGGATCGCCACCGTGCTCGCAGTCCCGGAGCGCACCGTCGCGCGCCGCTACCACCGGCTGCGGTCGGCCCTGGTGGTCCGGGTGGTCGGGCTCGTAGACAGCCGGCGGATCGGCATGCTCGACTGGTTCGTCCGCATCGACTGCACACCGGACGCCACCGACACTCTGACCGCCGCCCTCGCACAGCGCGACGACACCTCGTGGATCGCCCCGCTGGCCGGCGGGACGCGGCTGACCTGTATGGTCCGCACCCCGGGCCCGGGATCGGACCACGAACCTCTGCTCTTCGACCACCTGCTGCGGACACCGGGGATACGAGACATCGAGGCGGGCTGCGTGTTGCGCCCGGTGGCCGGGGTCGGTGGCTGGGCAGGCCGCACGAGTGCGCTGGACGCGTCCGAGCAGGCGGCCCTCCGCAGCCCCGCACCCGAGTCGCCTGAACGCCCGGAAGTCCTTGCCGAGGCATCCGGCTGGGGCGAGGCTGAGGCCCGGCTGGCGGGCGAACTGGCGCTGGACGGCCGGGCGGACATCGCGCAGCTGGCCGCCGTCACCGGGTGGTCGGCCTCGACCGTGCGCCGCCACCTCGCCGGGCTGCGGGACGCTGGGGTGCTGCACTTCGAGGTGGACGTGAGCCCGGCTCACTTCGGCTTCCCGGTGGAGGCGCTGCTGTGGCTGGAGGTGGCGCCCGCCGCGCTGGGCGAGGTGACGCAGGCACTGTCACAGCAGGCCGCAGTCGCCTTCGCCGCCGTAACGACAGGGCGGGCATCAGTCTTCGCGATGGTCCAGTGCCGTGACGTCGGCGC
Source organism: Streptomyces sp. NPDC012935 (assembly GCF_042900345.1). Lineage (NCBI taxonomy): Bacteria > Bacillati > Actinomycetota > Actinomycetes > Kitasatosporales > Streptomycetaceae > Streptomyces > Streptomyces sp. NPDC012935. The sequence goes on along the minus strand of NZ_JBIBBC010000018.1, from coordinate 114,634 downwards.
TCTGTACGGCTACCTGGCCGGCGAGTTGGCCGCGCTGCCGGGCATCGGCCGGGTGGAGAGCGCCCTTGTTCAGCGCCGCGCCAAGCGGGCGGGGCCGCTCCTGCTGCCTTCGATGGCGGAACGCACTCCACGATTCCCGCCGCGGACGGCTGCCTACCGAAGCGGCCACATGAGATGACGTCCAGGTCAGGTCGGCCGTGGCCGGGGGGGGCGACGGCTGTCGCCTGCAAGGCAGTTCAGGGTCGGGTATTCGGGTTCAGACACGCGGTGTGCCCTTGAAGCGGGAGTTGGATACGGCCCCGGGGGGCGGCGTGCGGGGACGGCGAGCCGGCCACAACCGTGGCTGAACCTCGCGACCGACCGATTTGCGGGTTGGGGCCGACCGAGGACTGGCAGCTCCGTCGACGTGTCTGGTTTGTCCAGCCCAGGCGGATCCCGGTCGAGCTCGCCGGCGGTCATGCGGACCACACCTGGGACCGGCGCATGCGGGAGCTGGTCCGGCTTGACTTGCTGGTCCTCGACGCCTTCGCTCTGCGCCGCTGGCTGCTCCTCGACGCCTTCGCTCTGCGCGGCTGGCTGCTTCTCTCCCCCTTCGCTCTGCGCCGGATGACCGCTCCGCAGGCCGCCGACCTCTACGTACTCATATCCGAGAGGAAGGCCAGTCCGTAATCATCACCAGCAACCCGGCCCCAACGACTGGTCTCCCCTCTTCCCCAACCCCGTCGTCACCGGGTCCCTCCTGGACCGGCGCGTGAGAGGCTGCCGGCGGCACCAGGACATGGATGGAGAGTTGGCGGGATGGGTTTCGAGGGCGAAGTCTGGCGACTGATGCGGCAGGAGGAGTTGCTCGGCGAGATTGTGATCGACGAAGCCGACTTTCCGTGGCTGAACGGTCGCTTCGTTCCAATGCCGACGTTCGGAGAGGTGCAGCCGTGGTTCGACGAGTCGCTGACTCTGATGGAGGCGGAGGAGTACGAGCGTTTTGACGACTCCTACGACCGGATCACGGCCACCTTGTCGCTGGTGGCCCCGTCAGGTCCGGTCGCGGAGTTCCTTCTGCACATCAGGGACGGTCGTGCTTGGTTCAGGTGGAGCGACGAACCTTTTGATGATCTCTGAACCCGTCCGGACCTGCGGATTCACATGACGACAAGCCCTGGGGAATTACGCCGTCCCCGACAGCCGCCGAGACCCTCGCCACCGGCGCGTTCCCCAGCCTCGGAGAGCGCGGCACTGGCCATCGCGGACCACTACGACGCCGCCAGGCGCACGGCGCTGAGGTATGTGGTGAACACACGGGCCGGTCCCGGTGTTTGTCGGTTCCAGCGGCGTGCATCGGCGCCCTTGGGCGACACGAACGCGGTGCACCCACTGGCGGGCGAAACCGCGCAGCCCGTCCGGACGACGCACCGATCCATGCGGTCCCGGACAACCTGCTGTACCGGCGCAGGCGAACGGTCTGTTGTAGCAACTGCCGCTGCCGGTCGGCGGACTGCGCACGCGAACAGGGTCCGGACGCAACAACCACCCAATGGTCGGATCGAACGTAGCGAACATCCGACCCCGCAACGCCATGTCCAGCATCGCGGCCACAGCACCGCTCGTTGCCGGCCGTGACCTGGTAGGCACGCTTCAGCCAGCAGATGTGAGCTCGCGCAATCGCCCTTGCATGTCGCGGAGTTCGGCTTGCCTGGCGTCGAGCCGTCTGGCCAAGGCATCCAGCTCGGCTCGTAGGTCGGGGCACATCTCCAAGGTTGTGCCGTGATCGCCGGTGCGAGCGCAATCGAGATACCGCCGGATCGTCGAGGTGCCCAAGCCGGCAGCGATCATCATCCTGATCTGAGCCACCCGGCTGACATCGGACTCGGCGTAGTCCCGGTACCCGCTGCTGCTACGAGCCGGAGCCAGCAGTCCCCGGTCCTCGTAATGACGTAGCGCTCGCGCGCTCACCCCGGTCAGCTCGGCGAGTTCGCTGATCAGCACCGTCACTTCCCCACTTCGACTTGACCTTCACGCTGACGTGAACCCCTACCGTTCTGCGGCATGGCGATAGGAACAACGCAGCGGCATGCCTCCATCATCCATGGCTACGGGGCATCCCCTGGCGATCACTGGTTCGGCTGGCTGAGGGAGCAACTCAGCGCGGACGGCATACCTGCAACGATCCCAGCTCTTCCGAACCCGCAGAACCCGGACCCTGCACAGTGGATGGAGACCGTACGCGCGGACTTGGGAACCCCTGACGAGAACCAGATCGTCGTCGCGCACAGCCTGGGCTGTCTCACGGTTCTGCGTTATCTGCGAACACTTCAAGGCCCATGGCACCTTGGCACCCTCGTGCTGGTCTCCGGATTCGTGGACCAACTGCCCGCGCTCCCGGAACTGGACTCCTACATCGGAGACGGCTGCGATGTAGCGGGGCTCCGCGAGCACCTCGGTCGACTCACAGTCTTCCGATCGGACGCGGACCCGTACGTTCCCCCTCACCACACCGACCGTCTTGCAGGCCTGCTCGGAACCTGCTCGGTGGTGGTCCCCGGAGCCGGTCACTTCCTCGCCTCCGACGGCGTCACATCGCTGCACGAAGCCCTTGAAGCCGCAGGAGTGGCCCTACGGAAACGGCCTGCGGACGCAGCTTCAGGCCGTGATCGACGTCATCCACCGTACGCAAACTGAAACTGCCCCGCTGCAGTCAGCGGGCAGGACGACGGATCTGGCATGGCTTCAATCAGGCGACTGCTGAACGCCATCGGCGCCACCGCCGCCACTCCGCCAGTCACTGGCCACCTGCCCCTGGCATGGCATCCGTTAGGCCCACCCGGCGGGTGAGGCCGCTTCTCGGTTATTTCCGGCGCAGCCTCGCGCCCTTACCTCATTCGGGCAAGTCCGACGTCAGCCTTCGCCTTGCCCCGGCCCGGGTCAGCGGGTATCGCGGCGAGACGGCCGCGGACACGAATGGAAACAAGCCCGGCTGGCGGTCGGGCATCGGGCGCGGCGGCGGGCCCGGCTCATCGAGGGCACCCCGGGGGCGTCATCTGGCGCGTGTCGCCTGGCGTCGAGCGTGCCGTGGGTCACGCTGGCGCGCCAGAACTGGTCGGCTCCGGCTCCGGCGGCTGCGGCTACGGCTACGGCTACGGCTACCAGGTTGAGCTGGTCCTGGACAAAGGCGTCGGTGTCCGGGGCGTACTCGCCGCCGGCGGTGCACAGCAGCTGCACGGTGCGCGTCCGCTCCGCGAGTTCGACGGAGCCGCATTCATCGTCGGCCAGGTCGTCGCAGTCGCGGTCCAAGGGCTACTGCAGCTCGGCTTCCTCGAGGGCAGCCCGCCGCCTCCCCGTGGGTCATGCCGGTGGCGCGGCGGCCGACCTTCGCCGAGTCGACCGGTTCGCAGGACGCGGCCGCGCGATCGGCGGGGACGCGTGAGCACTGGCGGGACCGGGGGGCGGGGCGCTCCCACGAGCCTCCCAATGCGTCGCGGGAGAACGAACAGGTGCCGATCCGTCGCGCCGAGCGCAGTGGACGCGAGTGTGCCGACGCAAGGTGGTTGTCACCCTCGGACCGCGCCGGTCAGCGAGTTGCCGTGAACGAGACACCGTGGTTGTCACTGACGAAGCAAGCCGCTTGCCACCAGCCCGCGCGCAGCGGGGCACCTGTCGCCACCCGCCCCCGGGGAGCGCCATGCTGACGTCTGCAGACGGCCCAGGCGGGTGCCGGCTCGTCACGAGGTCGGAGGCGTCCTGTGTCAACGAGCAATGAGCGGTTGTGGCAGAGCCGGAGCGGCACATCAGCTGGTCACAGCATCCGCACCTCGCTCTCGGGGAGCTTGGACCACCAATGGTGGAAACGGCTGTAGACCTCTGCCTCGCGGTCGCCGAGGAGCGCCTTCAGGGACTGGGCCTCCGCGGCCAGGCCGTCCCAGGCGGCGGGCGAAAGGGAGTGGAAGGCCATGGCCTCGATGCCGGCTTCCAACGGGCGCCACACACCAGCGACATAGCCGTCCACCAGCAATGTGGGCAATACGTCTCCGTTCCTGCGGATCACCAGGGGGCGGTAGGCCGAGGGTATGACCCGGCTCCGGTCGGCGTAGGCCAGCAGAATGCTGTCCCACATCGCCATGAGCCGTGGCGGAGCGGGAGTGTCCGCAGGCGGCCGGGGGGCGCCCGGCAGGTCGAACAGCGTGGTCCCGTCCGGCCCCTCGACCTGCTCGACGGCGCCGTCCAGAGTCCTCAGCGCCTCGCGGACCGGTGCCCTCTGCACCATGGCGAACTGCGCCACGTCCGCCACCGACGCGGGCCCAAAGCCCTCCAGATAGCGCAGAATCAAGGTCTGCAGCGCCTTCGGATCCACCGCCCGCCCAGCGGGAACGGTCCCGGTCCCCGCCGCGACGAAGGACGGCCGGAGGCCGAATGACCAAGGCCCGCCTGTTGGGGCATGATGCAGCGGCGCGTAAGCCTTCAGCCCCCACCACGCCCCGTCCTTTTTCTCGGCACCGAGCCGCTCCTCGACCCACGCCTGCATCTCGGCCGAAGTCCTTGGCCGACGGGCGAAGGCCAGCAGGTCCGGCATCAGCTCATCGGCGTCCGCCGGGGTCAGCCCCGCATCGGCGAAGCGGAAGCCCAGCCGGGAGGCATAGAGGGTGGGCTGCATCGCCGCGCGCAAGGCCTGATAGTCCCCGGCGTGCACGGCGTGCAGAGTGATCCGCATCAGGGTCGCCTTGACCACTGCCCGCCCGGCGAAGGCAGCATCGAGGTCCGCCGGAGCGAACCCGGTGACCCGGTTCCACAACGCGAGGTACGGCGAGGCCGGATGTTGCGCCTGCAGCGCGCCCACGCGCCGCACCGCGTCGGGGACAGTCAGAGGCTCACGCTCCAGCAGCAGCTGGCGACTGAGCGACGCCCGGTTCAGCTCACGCGCAGTGATCACAACGGCGCAGGATACCGCCCCGCCCCACACCCGCCGGCCCCTCCTGTGCCAACCTGATGCAGACTGCCCACCAGCAGCTTGGCGGTCCGATTGTGCTGGGCCGGGACAACCTCATCACCCACCTCACCGCTGACATGCGCCGCTACATCGTCGACCGCGACTGACTCACTGTCTTCCAATTGCCGCTCAATGCGCCCGGCCTCAACCCGGTCGAGGGCATCTGGTCCGTCCTGCGACGCGCCACCGTGGCCAATCGTGCCTTCGCCGACCCCGATGACTTGATCACAGCCGTCCGACGCGGCCTCCGCCAGCTCCAGGGCCGCCACGACGACCTCGACGGCCGCCTCTCCGGCACCGGCACCGGAACCGGCGCCAGCCTCTGACGCCAGCACCATGACTAATCACGCATTCAAGGTCAAGTAGCCATGGCGGGCTCCAATAGTTCGCTGGGCGAACTTGTCGACAGCCGTGATGACCATGGCGGGGCGAGGCGGTAGAGCAGGCACAGTCGGCGCTCCTCCGGCTCCTCGGATGCCCTGGGCGGACCGTGGCCCAGCGGTTCGTCGATCGGCCGGAAGACGGCCGCCCGGTCGTCCGGGAACGCGCCCGCTCGATCCTTGAGATACCGCCGGATCTGTCGCTTCGCCCGCGGCGCAGGTCCGTGGTGCCATGGAATTGGGGGCGGAAAGGAGAGCGATCATGCCCGCAGCGAAGCGAACGAGTGTCGCCGCCTCGGTGTCGGTCCGCCCGCTGGTTGAGCCGGACCTGGATCGGGCGGACGAGATCTTCAGGGTCGCCTTCGGGACCTTCCTCGGGGCCCCGGAGCCGGAGACGTTCTTCGGGACCGCCGACTATGTCCGCACCCGCTGGGCGTCAGATCCACACGCGGCCTTCGCAGCGACCGTCGAGGGCGAGATCGTCGGATCGAACTTCGCCGCCAACTGGGGCAGCGTCGGGCACTTCGGCCCACTGACCGTACGTCCGGATCTGTGGGACCAAGGCATCGGCAGGCGCCTCATGGAACCGGTCATGGGCTGCTTCGACACCTGGGAGAACCGCCACCTCGGCCTGTTCACCTTCTCGCACAGTCCCAAGCACCTCGAGCTCTACCGCCGGTACGGCTTCTGGCCCCGGTTCCTTACGGCAATCATGAAGAAGCAGGTCGCCGTCACAGCCGCAGTCCCCGGCCGAGTGCTCTACGGCGAGCTGACCGCGGCTGAACGGCCAGACGCACTGAGCCTCAGTCGCGCACTGACGGGGGCCGTCTACGAGGGCTTGAGCCTGGAGCGCGAGATCATGGCCACACAGGCGCAGGGGCTCGGTGACACCATCCTCCTAGAGGGCGCCGACTCCGACCTCGACGGTCTGGCTGTCTGCCACTGCGGAGCGGGGTCGGAGGCCGGTGAGGACGTGTGCTTCGTCAAGTTCGGCGCCGTACGCCCTGGCCCGGACGCCGCGGACCGGTTCGAACGACTGCTGAATGCGTGCGAGCAGCTGGCCACCGAGAAGGGCCTGGGGCAACTGGACGCCGGAATGAACCTGGCCCGCCAGAGCGCCTACCAGCGCATGGTCGACCGCGGTTTCCGTACCTGGCTGCAAGGCGTGACCATGCACAAGCCCAACGAACCTGGCTACAGCCACCCGGACGCCTACGTGATCGACGACTGGCGCTGAGTCCACCGCCACAGTCGGCTTCGGGGAGGACACGATGCCCCCAGGAGACGACTGAACCAGGACTCCACGCCGTACGACCTGCCGCTGACCGCCCGTCACCGTTCCTACTGACCACGGCATACGGCAGGGATCCTGATCTACACGATCATCGGCATCAGCACGCAGTGGGGATGCGTGCCGAGTACTCCGACATGCTCGGCGGCTAGAGACGGAGAGGATCGAGCAGTCCAGCTGCCGCTGGTACTTCTTCGCCCTGCTGGCACCAGAAACGGCATCCTTCAGCTCTCCATGGATGCGGGCCCGTGAGAAGGAACGGGCCCGCGTCCGCAGCGACATTGACATCAGCTGGGGCGAACGCCCGCTCCCGCTGGCGCGGTCTGACGCCACGGCCCCATGTCAGCTGAGGGTCTCGGCCGCCTTGGTCATCGGGCCTCCTGCGTCACCGGTGTTGATCGTTCCCGCCGGTTCGAGCAACAGGATCGCGGTCTCCTCGTCCGCCACGGGGCAGTGCTCGACGCCGCGGGGAACCACGAACAACTCGCCTGGTTCCAGCACCACATCGCCATCCCTGAGCTGGATGGTGAGTCGCCCGCTGATGACCAGGAACAGTTCATCGGTGTCCTCGTGGGTGTGCCAGACGAATTCCCCTTTCAGTTTGGCCAGCTTGACCTCGTAGTCGTTGAGCACGGCCACTTTCTTCTGCGACCAAAGCTCGCTGAACTGCGACAGCTTGTCGGCGAGGTTTACAGGAACAGCAGTCCTGGACATCCAGCATCCTTCCTCTAGGCCGGTCAACCGGGAGCGACTCCTCAGCCCCTCCGGCCGGCGTCACGAGCCTGCCCCACCGGGTCTCGCTGGTCTTGTACGTTCCTGGCATGACCGGAGCCCGACCCCGCACGTCCCTCAGCGCCTGGAGGCCGTCGGTCCCAGGGACGCCGAGGTCTTCCACGCACACGTCACCGACCACGCGCACCCGGCCCACACCCACGACACGTGGAACCTGATGATCCTCGACCACGGCTAGGTCGACTTCGCACTGGACCGCCGCCGCCATGGGCCGACGGGTACCGCCGGCGTCCTCCTGCTGCGTCCCGGCGTCGCCCACGCCGGTCAAACCGTCCCTGCATCGGGCTTTCCGCAAGCGCGTCCTTTGCCTCGACAACTCCGTACCCTCGCAGCGTTTGTCCGGCCGTGCGGTGGACGCTCCGCTCGTCAACGACGGGGTGCTGCGCCATCGGATCCACCCACTGCACGCTGCTACCGTCCGTGCCGGAGACGGGTTCGAGGCCGAATCCCGCCTCTCGTTCATCCATGAACGGCTCCACTTCCACCTCGACATTTCCACCTCGACGCCCTCCAGCCCCGCACACCGGGTCGTGAGGCAAACGGGCTCGCCGCCAAGCTGCGGGAACTACTGGACTCGCGGATACAAGCCGGTATGTCCCTGCGCGACACCGCCGCCATCCTGCATGCCCACCCCACCCAGGCGTTCCTGGTCCAGATCGCGTTCATCGTCGCTTTCGGCGTCCTCCCGACACCCTCGTGGTCCGCTCACTGCCGGTCCCCGCCCTGGTGATCGACCTGGGCCGCCAGGCGTGGTGGGTATCCCGGCGACCTGGCCCGGCGCGGCCCCGGACCTGATGACGCCGGATCGAGGCACCCTGCGCAGTGGCGGCCGGCGTGCTGACGGCCCGGCCCGCGTCTAGCGTGGGGCGGGCCAGCGCCGCCGCGGAGAGGAGTCGTTCCATGCCGGTCAGTCAGAGCCCGTTGCACGGTCGGACCGCCGTCGTCACCGGCGCGGCGCGCGGCCTCGGGGAGGCGATGGCGCAGGAGCTGAGCCGCCGGGGCGCGAGGGTGGCGCTGCTCGGCCGTGAGGAGTGGACCCTCGCCCAGGTGAGGGACGCGCTTCCGGGCGTGTCCGAGTGCTGGGAGGTCGATGTCACCGACGAGCACGGGATGGCCTGCGTCGCTGACGAGATCCGTGCCTGGTGCGGACCACCTTCGGTGGTGGTCGCCAACGCCGGGGTGGCCGAGGGCGGCCCGTTCGCCGAGGCTGATCTCTCGATCTGGCGCCGGGTGGTCGAGGTGAACCTCATCGGAAGTGCCGTCACCGCGCGGACGTTCCTGGCAGACCTGTTGCACACCCGGGGCTACCTTCTCCAAGTCGCATCACTCGCCTCCATCGGAGCCTCGCCCATGATGAGCGCCTATTGCGCGTCGAAGGCAGGAGTCGAGTCGTTCGCCCACGCCCTGCAGGCGGAAGTCGCCCATCAGCACGTAGGCGTGGGTGTCGCCTACATCAACTGGACGGACACGGACATGATCCGTGACGCCGACGCGTACGCGGTGCTGCGGGAGCTGCGCGGCCACATGCCGCGGCCGGCGCGCAGGGTCTATCCCGTGGCGTACGTTGCCGACCGGCTGGTCACTGCGGTCGAACGGCGCCGACCGTCGGTCTACGTGCCGGGTTGGCTGCGGTGTACCCAGGTTGTGCGGGCTGCGATGCCGCCGGTGGTGACGATGCTGTCGCGACGTGAACTTCCGCGTCTGGCCGCCCATGAGCCGTTCACGGCCACCGGGCTGCTCGGCGCCGGAGGCCGAGCCGACCAAGCGGCAGGCGCCGACCCCCCGCACGGTTGAAACCCTGGTGGCTGCGTCCTGCATCCGTCGACGGCGCCACGTGCGAAGTGGACGTGTGAAGGCATGCGGATGAGGCAGGCTCCCGCCCTCGTTCTTTCACCGGGACCGCATCCGTTCTGCGTGGCGCGGCCGAAGAAGCGGGAAGTAGCTCTCAACGCCGCATTGCATTCTCAGGAGTGTCGCCATGACCGTCGCGGTCGTCCTGTTCACCTCGGATCTGCGTGTGCATGATCATCCGCCGCTTCGGGCAGCCCTCGCGGTGGCCGATGAGGTGGTGCCGCTGTTCGTCCGCGACCCGGGGGTCCATGCGGCGGGGTTCGACGTGCCCAACCGCAGCGCCTTCCTGGCCGACTGCCTGGCCGACCTCGACGCCTCGCTGCGCCGTCGTGGCGGCAGGCTCGTCGTGCGCAAAGGGCCCGTCGCTCAGGAGGTCTGCGCGGTGGCCACGGAGTGCGAGGCGACCGAGGTGCACATGGCCGGGGGCGTCACCGGATACGCCCACCGGCGGGAGGAACAGCTGCGGGACGGTCTGCGTGCTCAGGGCGTGGCATTGCACGTGCACGACACGGTGATCACGGCCGTCGCTCCGGGCGCCGTGACCCCGGCCGGTTCAGACCACTTCGCTGTGTTCACCCCGTACTTCCGCAAGTGGTCTCAGGAGCGGCTCAGGGACGTCTGTCCGGCGCCGCGCACTGTGCGCGTCCCTGAGGCGGTGCTCGGCGAGGCGCTGCCCTGCCGGGACGAACTGACCGACGTCTCCCCGGGGCTGCCCGGCGGAGGGGAGGCGGCGGGGCGCGAGCGGTTCAACCGGTGGGCCCGCAGCAACCTGTCCGAGTACGCCGACCGGCACGACGATCTGGCCGGCGACGCGACCTCCAGGCTGTCGCCCTACCTGCACTTCGGTGCCCTCTCCCCCGTGGAGCTCATCCACCAGGCCCGCGAACGCGGCGGGGCGGGGGCGGACGCGTTCGTACGGCAGCTGTGCTGGCGCGATTTCCACCACCAGGTCCTGGCAGCGCGCCCGGACGCGTCCAGTCGGGACTACCGCACCCGCAACGACAAGTGGCGGACCGAGAAGGAGGCGGCCGAGGACATCGCCGCGTGGCGGGACGGCCGTACCGGCTACCCGGTCGTCGACGCGGCGATGCGCCAGCTGCGCCACGAGGGCTGGATGCACAACCGGGCGCGTCTGCTGGTGGCGAGTTTCCTGGCCAAGACTCTGTACGTGGACTGGCGGATCGGCGCCCGCCACTTCCTGGACCTGCTGGTGGACGGCGACGTCGTCAACAACCAGCTCAACTGGCAATGGGTCGCCGGAACCGGCACCGACACCCGTCCCCACCGCGTCCTCAACCCGGTGGTCCAGGGCAAACGCTTCGATGCGCGGGGAGAGTACGTGCGTCGCTGGGTACCGGAGCTGCGGGACGTGGCGGAGGCCCACGTCCACGAGCCCTGGCGGATGCCCGAGAGTGAGCGATCGCAGGTGGACTATCCGCAGCCGCTGATCGATCTCGGTGCCGGACTCGCACGGTTCAAACGCGCGCGCGGCCGGGACTGACGGCGGGAGTGCCTGATGCACTGGCTCTTCGGCGATCAGCTCGGTCCGCACTTCCTGCGCCCGTCCGAGGACAGCGGCCTCGGTCATGACTCGCCGCTCGTGATGGTCGAGGCCCGGTCGGTGTTCCGGCGCCGGCGCTTTCACCGGGCCAAGGCGCACCTGGTCCTGTCCGCGATGCGTCACCGCGCGGCCGAACTCGGCGACCGGGTCACGTACGTTCGCTCCGACACCTACCGGGAAGGACTGGCCCGAGCAGCGGGCAACGGCCCGCTGACCGTGCACCGTCCGACGTCGCACGCCGCCGTGCGGCTGGTGCGCTCGCTGTCTCACGTCGCGATGGGGCCGGCCCGCGGATTCCTGGTGCCGATGGCCGCCTTCGCCGGATGGGCGGACGCCCAGGGCGGCGGGAGTCTGCGTCAGGAGAGCTTCTACCACTGGGTCCGGCGCGAACACGACCTGCTGATGGACGGCGACCAGCCTGCCGGAGGCCGGTGGAACCTCGATCACGACAACCGGCAGCCTCCGCCCCGCGGCGCTGCCGTCCTGCCGGTCGACCGTCCTTACCGCCCGCGCGAGGACGACATCGACGACGAGGTCCGCCACGACCTCGACCGCTGGGAGAAGGACGGCGACGTGTCCTTCGTCGGCCGGGACGGGCCGCGCCTGTTTCCCGCGACCCGCGCCGAGGCCCGGGCAGCCCTGCGACGGTTCGTGGAGCACCGGCTCGGCACGTTCGGGCCGTACGAGGACGCCATGCTCGCCGCCGACCCCGTCATGAGCCACAGCCTGCTGTCGTCGTCGCTCAACCTGGGCCTGCTCGATCCCGCCGAATGCGTGGAGCAGGCGGAGTCGGCGTGGCGCGAGGGACGGGCCCCGCTGAACAGCGTGGAGGGCTTCGTCCGGCAGATCGCCGGCTGGCGGGAGTACGTGTGGCAGTTGTACTGGTACTTCGGCGAGGACTACCGGCACTCCAACACGCTGCATCACACGGCCCCCTGCCCGACTGGTGGAACGACCTGGACGCGGACGACGTGCGCGCGCACTGCCTGCGCACGGTCCTGTCCCAGGTACGCGACACCGGCTGGACCCACCACATCCCAAGGCTGATGATCCTCGGCGGTTACGCCCTTCAGCACGGCTGGGATCCGGTCTCGGTCACGGACTGGTTCCACCGGTGCTTCGTCGACGGCTACGACTGGGTGATGGTGCCCAACGTCGTCGGCATGTCCCAGTACGCCGACGGCGGGCGTATGACCACGAAGCCGTACACGTCCGGTGGTGCCTACGTGAACCGGATGAGTGACCTGTGCGGGCCGTGCGCCTACCGGCCCAAAGACCGTACGGGCGCCCACGCCTGCCCCTACACCGCGGGCTACTGGGCCTTCCTCGACCGGCACCGCTCCCGGCTGGCACGCAATCACCGTATGGTCCAGGCCGTGCGCGGCCTGGACCGGCTCGCCGACCTCGCCGAGGTACGCCGTCAGGAGCGGTCACGCGGCGACTCCCCGCCATAGGCGCGCCCGCCCGTGGGTGCCGGCCTTCGGCAGACCCCCGCCGGCGGAGAACGGCGCACCGGGCGGAAAGACGGCGCATCCACATCCGCCGCAGCGGCAGAAGTACTGGTGTGCAGGTGACGGAGAGTGAAAAGGGGCCGTGCATGCTTGGACTGAAGCCGACGGTGGCCGAACCGGCCGGGCTTGTCGACTCCCCCGCGACGGCCCTCGACGCGATCACGAGCGTCGAAGCTCTCCTGGAGCAGGTCCTCGACACTCGGCTGCGACAGGCCCGCGAGGTGGACCCGGTGTTTGCCGGACATGTGGCCGACCGTGTCGCCGGGCTGATCCGGCGGGGCGGGAAGCGGCTGCGCACCGCGTTCGTGTGGTGCGGATGGCGTGCCGCCGGCGGCTCGGGCGACGCCACGGCCCTCCTGCGCACAGGGGCGGCCCTCGAGCTTCTCCAGGCGTGCGCCCTCATACACGACGACGTGATGGACGGATCGCCGCTGCGCCGGGGCGGCCCGGCGGTGCATGTCGACCTGGCGCGCCTGCACAAGGCCGCACGGACGACCGGCTCCTCCGAGTCGTTCGGGGCCTGCGCCGCCGTACTCGCCGGCGATCTCGCGCTGACCTGGGCCGACGATCTGATGGCGGAAACGGCCCTGCAGTCACCGCACGGTTCGCACCTCTACGACGAGTGGCGCGCCATGCGCGGTGAAATGGTCGCCGGGCAGTACCGCGACCTGTACGCCCAGGCAACCGGCTCGTCCGATGTGGACGAGGCGCTGACCATCGCCACGCTCAAGAGCGCCCTGTACACGGTCGAGCGGCCCCTGACCCTGGGCGCGTCCCTGACCGGGGCCGACCCCCGAGTCCTCGGCGGGCTGCGAGCCGCCGGACGGTGTGCGGGTCTGGCCTTCCAGCTCCGCGACGACCTGCTCGGCGCCTTCGGCGACCCGTCGCTGACCGGCAAGCCGGCCGGGGACGACCTGCGGTCGCGCAAGCTCACCTACCTGCTCGCCGTCGCGGTCGGACTCGCGGACACGTCCGGGGACGAGGCAGCCGCCGAGGCACTCGCCCCCGGCGCGGCACACCGGTCGCAGGTAACCGTCGAGCGGATGCGTGCGGCGCTGGAGTGGACCGGGGCCCGGACCGTCACAGAGTCGCGGATCGCCGGGTTGGCGGCCATGAGCCTGCGGCACTTCGAGCAGACGGGGGCGGAGGCCTCCGTACGGCGCGAGTTCGCGTCGCTGCTCGAGCGGGCGGCGGGCGTCGCCCTGAGCCGCGCCGAGGAGCGGGCGTGAGGACGGTGGCGGGACCGACCGACCATGTCGTGGTGGTGGGCGCCGGTCTGTCCGGCCTCGCCTGCGCCCTCCATCTGCTGGGCGCAGGCCGCCGGGTCACGCTCGTCGAGCGGGAGGCCGGCCCGGGCGGCCGCGCCGGCCGGGTGCGACTCGGCGGGTATGAACTGGACACCGGGCCCACGGTGTTGACCATGCCGCACCTGGCCGACGAGGCCTTCGCGGCCGTCGGCGACAGCCTCGCCCGCCGCGTCGAGCTGGTGGCGCTGCATCCGGCCTATCGGGCGTGCTTCGCGGACGGCACGTCGCTGGACGTGCACACCGACGGCGAGGCGATGGAGTCGGAGGTACGCCGCTTCGCCGGACCCGCCGAGGCTGCCGGCTACCGCGACCTGCGCCACTGGCTGGAGCGGCTCTACCGGGCGCAGATGCGACGCTTCATCGATACCAACTTCGACTCACCGCTCCAGCTCCTCAACGCAGACCTGGCACGGCTGGCGGCCCTCGGCGGCTTCGGCCGGCTCGACCGGCGCATCGGCCGCTTCCTCCGTGACGCCCGCCTGCGCCGCGTCTTCTCCTTCCAGTCCCTGTACGCCGGCGTCGCCCCCGCCCGAGCTCTCGCGGCCTACGCCGTGATCGCCTACATGGACACCGTGGCCGGCGTCTGGTTCCCCAAGGGCGGCGTGCACGCGCTGCCCCGCGCCATGGCCGACGCGCTCGCCGGAGCCGGGGGTGACCTGCGGTGGTCCGCCGAGGTCAGGACGCTGGAACGGTCGGCCGGCAGGGTGCGCGCCGTGCACCTCACCTCGGGCGAGCGGATCGCCTGCGACGCGGTGGTACTGACCTGTGAACTGTCCACAGCCCACCAGCTACTGGGGCGCGCTCCTCGGCGTCCCGTCCCGCTGCGTCACTCACCGTCCGCGGTGGTCCTGCACGCCGGGACCGACCGCACCTGGCCCGGCCTGGCCCACCACACGCTCTCCTTCGGCAAGGCCTGGGAGAGCACGTTCAGGGAACTGACCGGCTCGGGAACGCTGATGAGCGACCCTTCCCTGCTCATCACCCGTCCGACGACCCACGACCCCGACCTGGCACCGGCCGGCCGGCATCTGCACTATGTGTTGGCCCCGTGCCCGAACACCTCCATCGGGCCGTCCGCCGCCGACTGGCGCGACCTCGGCCCGCGCTACCGGGACAGCCTGGTCGCCGAGCTGGAGCGGCGCGGCATGAGCGGGTTCGCGGACAGCGTCCAGGAGGAGCTGTTGGTGACTCCGCTGGACTGGACGGCTCGGGGCCACGCGGCGGGCAGCCCCTTCTCCGTCTCCCACACCTTCGCCCAGACGGGCCCCTTCCGGCCGCGCAACCTGGTACGCGGCCTGGACAACGCCGTGCTGGCCGGCTGCGGCACCACCCCCGGGGTCGGCGTGCCGACGGTCCTCATCAGCGGCAAGCTGGCCGCCGCCCGCATCACCGGCATCACCGGCATCACCGGCCTCACCGCCGGCCTCACCACCCCCACCGTCCGCTCTGCCCGGCCGGCCCCGTCGGCCGTCGGCGCCCCATCCGTCCCGACCGCGGAAGGTCCCTGATGAGCCGTCGTGAACTGGACGCCGCCGGGATCACCGATCCCGCGCTGCGTGCCGCCTACATCCGGTGCCGGCAGCTCAACGCCCGCCACGGCCGCACCTACTTCCTGGCCACGCGCCTGCTGCCGGTGGAACGACGCTCCGCGGTGCACGCCCTGTACGGATTCGCCCGCTGGGCGGACGACATCGTGGACGACCTGGACCGGAGCCGGACACACGACGAGCGCCACCGGCAGCTGCGCCGCCTGGAGAGCGACCTCGCGCACCAACTGCACACCGGCGGTACGGGCGACCCCGTGGTCCGGGCCGTGGCCGACACCGCCGCACGCTACGACATCGCTCACAGCCTGTTCTCGCAGTTCCTGGCCTCGATGCGGGCCGACCTCACCGTCACGGACTATCCGACCTACGCCGCCCTGCGGACCTACATGCACGGATCAGCGGCAGTGATCGGACTGCAGATGCTGCCGGTGCTCGGCCCCGTCGTTCCCCGCGAGGAGGCCGCACCTCACGCGGCGGCCCTGGGCGTGGCCTTCCAGCTCACCAACTTCCTGCGCGACGTCGGCGAGGACCTGGACCGGGGCCGGGTCTATCTGCCGGCCGACCTGCTCGCCGCCCACGGCGTCGACCGGTCCCTGCTGGAATGGAGCCGCCGCACCGGCCGTCAGGACCGGCGGATCCGTGCGGCCCTCGTCGCCGTGGAGGTCATGACCCGTGGCGTGTACCGGGCGGCCGAGCCCGGTATCGCCATGCTCGACCCGCGGGTGCGTCCATGCATCCGCACCGCGTTCACGCTGTACGGCGGCATCCTCGACGCGATCGCGGAACAGGACTACGACGTCCTGCACACCCGCGCAGTGGTGCCTCGCGGGCGCCGTGCGGCCACGGCCGTGGCCGGAGCCGCGCACGTCATCGAGGCCCGGTGGCGTGCCCACTGCACGGGCCCGGTCCGCTCAGCGGGTGAGCACTTCAGCGGAAGGGGCAGGCAAGGTGACGGACCGATCCAACAAGCCTCGCTGGACGACTCCGTTGCGGCGTCGCCGCACACCGAACTGGGCGTCGCAGACACCCACCTGGCAGGACGCGCGGCCGGGCCTGATCGCCGACGCGCTCAAGACGGCCTCGGCGCGTCCCTCGGGCAACTGGTTCGTCGTGGGCGCCTCCCGTGACGTCCGGGCCGGCGAGCGCCCGCACGGCGCGACTGTTGGCGGAGTCGAGATCGTACTGTGGCGCTCGGACACGGGCCTGGTGCACGCGGGTCCCGGCGCCTGCCCGCATCTCGGCGCACCCCTGCGCGACAGCCGCGTGGTGTGCGGCACGCTGGTGTGCCACTGGCATGGACTGGCCCTGGACGGCGCTCGGTTCGCCGGCTGGGAGCCCTACCCCGTCCACGACGACGGAGTACTCCTGTGGGTACGGCTCGACGAGGTCGGTGGCGAGGAGCCGCTCCAGCTGCCCGTGGTGCCGGTGCGTCCCTCGACGGGCGGTGGGCTGGACGCGGTGTTCACGGCGGTGGGGCGGTGCGAGCCGCAGGACGTGGTCGCCAATCGGCTCGACCCCTGGCACGGCTCGTGGTTCCATCCGTACTCATTTGTCGACCTGGCCGTGGCCAGCACACCGCGGGGAAGCGGTGACGACGCGTTCGTCGTCGACGTCTCCTTCCGGGTGGCGGGCTCTTGGGTGGTTCCGGTCCGCGCCGAGTTCACGGCACCCGAACCGCGCACGGTCGTCATGCGCATCACCGAGGGCGAGGGAGCCACCTCCGTCGTGGAGAGCCATGCCACGCCGCTGACCGGTGAGGGGCACGGACAGCCGAGGACCGCCGTGATCGAGGCGATCGTCGCCGCCTCGGACCGCAGAGGGTTCGCGCTGGCACGGGCCGCCGCCCCGGCCCTGCGCCCGCTCATGCGCCGCGCGGCCGCCCGGCTGTGGCGGGACGACTTGGCCTACGCCGAGCGGCGCTGGGCGCTGCGCAGCACGGGCCGATTCCCAGGCTGAACCTCGGGCCTGGCGGAGCGGGGTTCAGCGTGCGGCCAGCCCACCGAGTGCGCGCAGCAGCGGGGACCGGCCCGCCCGGGGCACCGTCCACAGCACCTGGCCCCGTACGCCCCAGGGAGCGAGCAGGGCGTTGGCCGCCAGGAAGCCGGTGGTGGCCGCTCGTTCCATCAGCGCCACCGGCAGGTCGCAGCGGATCGCGTCACCGGCCAGCGTCAGCCAGGGATGCGGCGTACACACCGTAGGACGCTGCTGATGGGTGGCGATGGGAAAGAAGGGGCAGTCAGCGTGCCATTCGTGCCGGGCGTCGACGATGTGCGCCTCACGGGTCTCCGGATACACCGAGTGGAGTCGGTCCACGAGCCGGTCCTGCACCCGGCCCCGTTGTGCGTCGGCGACGGCGTAGGCGTGCAACTCCACCACCGATCCGCCGCTCCGGGCGGCCCAGCGGGCGGCCTCGCCCTCGTAGCGGTTGAGGACGCTGACGTTGTCCAGGCCGCCGTAGCCGCTCGTGCCGAGGAATCCCGGGCGGTCTTCGCGAACGGGCCTGTCGAGCCAGAGCCGGGAGACGAGAAACGGCGGGGCGCCGCGCAGAGCGGCGATATCGGCGCGCCAGGCGGCGGTGCCCAGCGCGGGGGATGCGGCCACGACCTGCCGCAGTCCTGCGGTGTCGAGGGCGAGCACCACCGCGTCGTGAGCGTCGGCACCGGCGTCGGTCCGCACCGTGGCTCCGCCGCCCTCGCGCGGGTGGACGGCGTCGACGGGGAGGCCGGTGCGGACTGTGACGCCGAGGTTCAGGAGGTAGCCGGCCAGGGGCTCCCAGAGTGCTTGTGGGAAGGGCTCGTTCGGCACGTCGAAGAGCAGACCCTCGGCCGAGCCGAGGAAGTAGATGTGGAACATCAGCAGCAGTTCAGCGGCGGACAGCTCGCGCGGGTCGGCGAAGAAGCTGCGCGAGAACACCTCGAACGCCAGGTGGTGCGCGGCCTGCGGGAAGCGGACCCGTTGCAGGAACTCCGTCGCGCCGACGTGGTCGAAGCGGTCGTACACCTCGGGCACGCGCACGTCGAGCAGCGGCAGCGCCGCCCGGGCGTCCATGGCCGCGAGGTCACGCCAGCCGAAGGTGGGGCTGAGCATCACGAAGCCGAGGGCGCTGAAGGGAGGGGTCCGAGGGACGCGGGCGAAGCTGTCGGTCAGGCCACCGCTGTGCCGCAGGGGGTAGTCGGGCAGGGGGGTGAGCCGCTCAAGGGCGGGATCGGTGCGCCGCAGCAGACCACGCAGGTTGTAGTACTGGCGGAAGAAGGCGTGGAAGCCGCGGCTCATGGTCACGACGGAGCCGTCCGCCAGGCGGGTGCGGTGGCCGGCGAGACGGCCTCCGAGGGACTCCTCCCGTTCGTAGAGGGTGACGCGGGCTCCCCGTTCGGCGAGCAGGGTGGCCGCGGCGAGACCCGCGATGCCGCCGCCGATCACGGCGACGGACGGCTCGTCCCCGCGCTCGAACCGGTCCCTTCCGGGTACGGGCATCAGCCGTGCGGCTTTGCGGTCGCGGCCCATGCGGGCGCCGGCGCGGGCCACACCGGTCATCGGGCCGGCTCCGGTTGCGCGGCACGGCCGTTGCGGGCGAGGAAGGTGTGCACGATTCCGGTCTGCCACCCGCCGACTCGGACGGCGCGCACGTCCGTGAACCCGTTGCGCGTCAGCCGGTCGGTGAAGGCGGGTGCGGTGTCGAAGGTGAGGACGCTGCGCCACAGGTGGCGGTACAGGGTGCCGTCCCCGGTGAGCGTGCCCGCTGGGACGATCACGCCTTGGCAGACGGCACGCCACACGGCTCGGTCAACACGCGAGCCGCTGAGGCTGTACTCGTGGACGGCAAGCCGGCCGCCCGGTCGCAGCAAGCTCCTGAGGACCTGCAGGACCTTGTCGGGGTCGGTGACGTTGCGGAACAGGTAGGCCGCGAAGACCGCGTCGAAGGGCCCTTCGCCGGCCGTCGCCACGTCCCCGGCCCTCAGGTGGCGGAAACGCACTTGTTCGGGCCACTGCTTGGCCAGCGCGCGTTGCAGCATCCCGGACGAGGCGTCGACTGCGGTGACGCGTGCTCGGGGCGCGGCGCGCAGCAGGGCCTGGGTGGAGGCTCCCGTGCCACAGCCGAGATCGAGTACGTGCAGACCGTCACCGTCGTCGGGCAGCCGGAGGCGGCGAGCCGAGCGCAGGAGTTCGGTGCGGTAACCGGGGTTGAGCGCCGTGAGGCCGTCGTAGGTACGGGACGCGTGGTCGAAGGCGCGTGCCTGGTCGTCATCGCGCAGCAGTGTCATGAGGCGCTCTCCGCGGATCGTGGGGTCGGAGGGAAGTGGCGGGGCAGAAGGGGGAGTTCTACGGCGGTGCGCAGCATCGGTCCGATGGGTGTGCGCAGTCCGATGGCCCACTCCTCCCGCAGCGTGGTCGCACCGTCCAGGAATCGCAGCAGCCGTTCCGCGGGGACCCGGCTGAACAGGCCGGTGAAAAGGTCAGGGCCGTCGATCCGCCCGGTGTCCAGTGCTCGGAGCAGTACCGCGTCCATGGCCAGTGCCCGCCGCCCGTGCGGCGGGGGCACCAGGGGGCGACCGGCAGCCAGGGCGGCTGCGATGGCCCGGCTCTGGCGCTGCGCGGCGGCGAAGGTGTAGCCGGTTGCGGGTCGGGTCGCCCCGCCGGCCGTGCCGATACGGAAGACAGCGGGGCCGATCCGACGCGGGAAGCGGGCGTCGGTCATGGGGATGGCGCCTTGCTCCGCCGCTTCCACCGTGAACGCACCCAGGCGGAGGACGTCTCGGCAGTAGTGGCCGAGCGAGGCCTCGTACGCCGCGGTGGTCCGCGGGGTACGGGAGAACTCGGTGTACTCGACGAGGGCGCGGTCGCACGCTAGGGGCAGCACATAGCCGAAGGCAAGGCCGTGACGTGGCTGCGGCACCCGGAAGTCCATCAGGTCGGCGACGGTGGCGTCGAACCGCTCCGCTGCCGTGCGCACGAACCAGCCGCGGAAGTGCTGCAACAAGCAAGTGCGGGCCGGAGGCAGAGCGTGCAGGGGACGCGAGTCGAAGACATGGCGGGCGCGCAGCGTCAATGGCCGCCCGTCGGGTGCGACGCAGCTGACGGCCGCCCCGTCGGCGGTGTCCCGTACGGCACCGGCTGTACCGCGCAGGACACGCGCGCCGGGGTGCGCGGCCAGCCGGGCGTGCACGAGCTGCTCGAACCGCGTCGATCGCAGCATGCGGTAGCGCAGCGGACCCGGATCGACCGTGAGCGCTCCGCCGTCGGTTCCGTGGACCCGCAGGAGGGACCACGAGGCGCTGATCGCTTCCTCGAAGTCGCTTGAGCCTTCGTCCCAGAAGCACCAGGTGCGTTCAGGAGGCCGCGACGGCCCCTCCGGCGGTTCCACCACGATGACGGAACCGGTGGTGGTCGCGGTCGCGGTCAGCTGATGGGCGAGGCAGAGGCCGGCCGCCCCGCCGCCCAGGATGACCACGTCGGCCCGCTGCTCGGGAAGGGTGGCGGGCCGGCTCACCTGGCCCGCCGCTCGACGACGGGCGCTCCGTCGGGAGCCGTGCGCACGAGTTCGGCGTCCGACTCCATGGCGTCGACGACCGCCTGGACGACCTGAGCGGGGTTGCCTGCCGGGGGCATGGGCGGGGCCGTTCCCGCGATGGACCGGTCGGCCAGACCAGTGTCGAGGTGGCCCGGCCGCACATCCAGCACCTGCACGCCAGTGCCGCGCGCCTCGCGGCGGGCAGCGGCGAGCCATGCGCTCAGTGCCGCCTTCGAAGCGCTGTAGTCGGCCATCCGTGGCTGTGGGCGCTCGGCCACCACTCCGGTGAAGGCTGCGATCACCGAGTGAGGTGGCAGGACTTGGAGTGCGGCACGGAAGAAGGCGGCGGGGGCGAGGAAGTTGACCGCCATCAGATACTCGGCGACCGCGTCGTCCACCTCGTGGGAGTTGCCGAAGCCCACGGCACCGAAAGCCGTCACGACGGCGTCGAGGCCTCCGAGCTCGGCGGCGACAGCGTGCACCGCACGTACGCAGGACGACGGGTCGTACGCGTCGAACTCTGCCGTCGCAGACCCCGGGTGGGCGCGAGCGGCCCGAGCCAGCCGGGCCGTGTCGCGGCCGGCGAGAGCCGGGCGGGCTCCCCGCGCGGCCAGTTCGGCGGTGAGAGCGCTGCCGAGAACGCCGGTGGCGCCGGCCACCAGCACACGAGCGCCGTTGATGTTCACGCCTCGCTCCGGACCTCGAGTGTCGTCGCGGCAGTCAGGTCCCGGACAGGGGCCCTGGCTTCCTCCGTGCCGTGTCTTCCACCCGCGGGCCCCTCCCGGATGCACGCAGACCGCTCACGGATGCACCCAGACCGCACCTGGATGAACGCAGACCGCACCTGGATGAACGCAGACCGCACCCGCTTGCCGCGGCCTCAACCGCGCTGGTCGTCGATCCAGCCGGTAGCCGTCCCGCCGGTCTGTGCGCATCCGGCCTCCGATGCCATCGGACGCGGCCGGCAGCCTGGCTCAGTGCGGTGACCAGCAGTCATGAGGTCCGGTTAAGGAATGGCCGGACCGCCCCGCTCTCTTCGTGGCCAACCCCCACATCGCCTCTTCGGACCGCCCGAAGTGCACTTCACCCCGGCATCAGCGACTCCACCGCCGCCACGGCCTCCGCCAACCCTGTAGGTCGCGGCAACAGACCGGGCGCCCTATGGCCGGCCCAGCCGGGCCCGAGAGTCAGAACCGCCGGTCTCCTGCGAGCACCTCGCATCCCCCACTCCATGGCGGACACGTGTTGCGCCAGTGGCCAGCTGGCGGTCGTACGCGACTGCGCCCAGAGGCACACTGCGGACGGTCCGGTCCTGCGCACCGCCGCCACCAGCGACTCCGCGGGGACGGCCCCGCCGAACATGCGCACCGGAACGCCACGCTCGGCGAGTGCGGCGTCGAGCACCTCCAGCGGCAGCGTGTGATTCTCCCCCGGCACACAGGCCAGCAGCGTGACGGCGCCCGGCCGGTCAGCCACATCCGGCGGCGCACTGCGCCTCAGCGCACCGGAGACATGCCACGACAGGAAGTGTTCGACCTCGACGTATCGCTCGCCCGAACTCTCCCACTTGCGGCCGACCGCCTGCAGCGTCGGCATGATCACCTCTGTCCAGGCGGCGACGAGGCCGTGCTCCTCGATCGCGGCCGCCAGCAGCTGCTGCAGAGCGGTGGCGTCGAGGCGCAGTGCCGCGCGGGCAACCCCCTTGCACTCCTGGCGGACATTGCCCAGGCGAAGGCCGCTGCCGGCCTGGCTGTGCCCGCGGGCCGCCGGTCGTGGCGTCACGGCGGCGGGCCGCGGGACCTGGTCGCTCTTCAGCGGCCCTGCGTCGCGCGGAGGCTTCCCATCCCTCAGCGGCTTCCCGTCGCTGATCGGCTCTTCGTCGCTCAGCGGTTTCGCGTCGTTCAGCGGCTTCGCGTCGTTCAACGGCTTCTCATCGCGCGCCAGGCGCGCGGCTTCGGCGGGGGGAAGCCCCGTCGCCGTCAATGCGCACATGCGCTCCAGCCGAGCAACGTCCGCGGGTCTCCAACGGCGATGCCTGCCGCCTGTGTGGGCGTCGGGGCCGAGGCCATAGCGGCGGTCCCACGAGCGGATCGTGGTGGGCGCCACCCCGAGCCGCCTGGCCACCTCGCCGGTCGTCAGTCCGGCCCCGCGCCCCGGGTCCGAGTCGTCGCTACCGCTCACACCCACAGTGTACGACGCACAAACGACGCGTGTTGCTTGCGTCGTTTGTGCCGCCAAGGCTGGAAGTCGCGCGCCGGGCACCACGGCACGCACGGCGACCCGTACGGCTCGCCGGACTGTCCGCCCCACCCCTGGCACATGACGAACGGCAGGAGGAACCGGGTCATGAGCACGAAGACGCGATCAGCCCCCTCCCTCGCGTCAGCCGTCGGCACCGCGCCACCGGAAGAGACCCGGTACGAGGACGAGCTCGCCCGCGGCCTGCAAGCCGCCGACGAGGACGCCTTCGCGGCGATCTACCGACGCTGGGGCTCTCTCGTCCACACCATGGCCACTCGATCGCTGGGCGACTCCTATGAGGCCGAGGACGTCACCCAGCAGGTGTTCATCGGCGCGTGGCGCGGGCGCGCCGGATTCCATCCGGAGCGCGGCCCTCTGGGCGCCTGGCTCGTCGGCATCACCCGCCGCAAGATCGTCGACGCACTGGCGGCCAGGACGCGGCGCCTGGCTCTGATCGACGCCGAAGCCCGCAGAGCCGGAGCGCCGCTGCCCGACGGTCGGTCACCGCACGACGTGGTGGACCGTGTCCTGCTCGTGGACGAGCTGTCGCGGCTGCCCCGGCCCCAGCGACAGGTGTTGTGTCTTGCCTTCTACGACGACCTGACCCACGCCCAGATCGCCGAGCGGACCGGCATGCCTCTGGGCACCGTGAAAAGCCATGCCCGGCGCGGCCTGCACCGTCTGCACCGGGCGCTCGAACAAGGCCGCGCCGAAGGATTGGACGCATGACCGGACGCATAAGACGGGCCGGCGCAACGGCTTCGCCCGCATCCGTCTCGGCGCCGGCGCAGGAAACAGGGACGAGTCCTCACACTCAGTGGCCCCACTCCCCCGAAGGGATGTTCCCCATGACCTCCCGGCTCCCCCTCGCCATCGCCGCCACGGCCGGTACCTGCGCACTGGCGCTCGGCGTCACCGCGCCCGCCCTGGCAGCCGGCCCCGCCAACACCGACGACAAGGCCATGGTGTCGGTCTTCCACGGCGTTCCCGGGCTGACGGTCGACGTCTACGCCAACGGCAACGAACTCCTCAGCGACTTCGAACCCGGCAGCGTCGCCGCCCCCCAGTCCCTCGACGCGGGCACCTACGACATCCAGGTCTTCGAAGCCGGCAAGGGCCCCGACGGCACACCGGCCATCGAAAAGCAGGTCGAGGTACCCGCGGGCGCGAATGCCACCGTCGCCGCCCACCTCTCCGCCGACGGCAAGCCGCAGCTGACGGCTTTCGTCAACGACGTGTCGAACGTCCCCGCAGGCAAAGCACGGCTGACCGTACGTCACGTCGCCGCCGCACCCACCGTGGACGTCCGGGCCAACGGGCAACCGGTCTTCAAGAACCTCGAGAATCCCAAGGAGGCCACCTCCGACGTCGGCTCCGGCACGATCTCCGCCGACGTCGTGCTCGCCGGCACGGACACCGTCGCCGTCGGCCCGGCCGACCTGAACCTCAAGGAGGGCACCAGCAACGTCGTTTACGCCTGGGGCAGCGCCGACGACAAGAACCTGGCGCTGAAGACCCAAACGTTCACCGGGATCGAATCGCCCCCCAACCCAGTGCACGCGGGCGGCAACGGCGCCGCCCTCGCCCTCGATTCCTCCAGCCAGTGGCTGGCCTGGGCTGCCGTAGGCGCAGTGCCGTTGACGGCGACGGGCGTCCTGGCGGCCCGCCGAGTCGCCGGCCGGCGTGACTGACGCCGCCCGACGGCTGACCGGCCTTGCGGTGACAACTGCCGCACTGACAGCAGTACTCGCCCTGCAGTTGTCACCGTGGGGTCCGGCCTCGCGTCCTGCCGACCTCGGACCCGCCCCGTCCCCACCTGTTCAGGAAGCCACATCAACGCGGCCTGAAGACGCCTAAGAGCGCCGCCCTGAACGCTCGCGCCACGCGCCACCGCCGCAACGTGTTCAAGTACCCGGCGTCGGCATCGACGCGGCGATACGTCCGGTCCGCGTGGACGAACATGGCGCCCTCTCCATCCCCGGCGATCCCACGGTGGCCGTCCCACCTTGATCACCTGCGCGCTGTTGTGCAGGCCCAGGCTGGGCGGCTACCAGTCCGGTCTCATCGTCACCGCCAAGCCTCCACGGCCCTGAGACGGCGCCAAGCACCCTGTCGCTGCGTGCAGAGCCGGAATCGGCGACAAGACAGAGCAAAGGGAACCGGAGGGTACGGTGGCACACCTCGAGCCCGCGCGTCTGGTGGAGCTGGCACTGGGCAGCGCCTCGCTCAGCGGGGACACCGATGCCCAGCGGCACGTCTCCACGTGCTGCCACTGCCGGGAGCAACTGCAGCGGATGACACGGGTGGTGGTCCTCGCCCGCAGCGTCGACACAGCCGATCTGCCAGTCGCGCCTTTGGGTCGCGTATGGCAACGGATCGCTCAGCAGCTGTCGCAGACCACGGAGTCGACGCAACAGCCGCCCGGCGAGTGAGAAGCGTCGGTCCGTCCGGCGGTGAGGGCGACATTTCCACTGGTCAGGCACGGCACCGGTGATTCTGTTCGCAGCGTTCCTCGGCTACGAAATCCGGTTCGGCCCCCAGCCCGCCGGGCTGCCCACCCGGCCTACGAGTGAGTGCCGTCTGCTGGGTCTGCCCCACCTCCAGGGCGGTGGCGGCCACTGCGTCGGCTCCGCGATCGCTGCGGTTGGCCGGCCATGCCGTCAGCCGGGCAGTCGACGAAACGCCCCCCTCGCCCCCGCATAGCCACCTGCGGCAGGCTCTTGGTCGAACTCACCCGTGCCACCACCGGCGGGCCCTGCAATCCCATCGAAAACTGAGGTCACACTCAGGGGATGAGAGAACTCAAGGCTGTTGATGCCGGGACGCCGCATGCGCAGTTCCTGGCAACCGAGCACTGGAGTCTGCTGGCGACGCGCAGCATGACGTGGCAGGAGATCTTCAGCCGAACCGGCACGTATCTGACGGTGCTGTCCGCCGCGGTGGTGGCACTCTCGCTGGTCGCCAACGCGACCGGGTTCGGGTCCGGGTTCACGACGTTCGCGTTGCTGGTGCTTCCGGTCGTCCTGCTCGTCGGGTTCGGTACGTACTTCCGGGTGATCGAGGCGGACATCGAGGACACCTGGCTGATCATCGGCATGAACAGGCTGCGGCACGCGTATGTCGAGCTCGCACCGGAGATCGAGCCGTACCTCATCGCGAGCCACCACGACGATCCGCCAGGGATCTGGACGACCTACAGTTTCCGCCGCCGGATCGGGGTGACGCACTGGCTGTCCGGCTCACCTGTCGTCGTCGGCATCATCAACTCCGTCGTCACCGCCGTTCTGGCCGCGGTGATCTGCGAGGCCGCCAGTGCCGGGGACACCCTGCGGACCGTGGTCGCCTCCGCCACGGCCATCGTGACCGCGGTCGTGCTGGGGTTCCTCGGCCTCCGCAAAGTGCATGAGGTATCCCGCAGCTATCAGCCGCGTTTCCCCAGTGACGAAGCACGACGGTCGGCGGATTGAGGCGGCCGGAGCCCTGGTCCTCGACCGCATGTGGACGTCCTTCAGATCGGCACGCCGACCGTAGCGGGCGGCCAGGGGCCCGACCAGCGGCCCGAGGCCGGTCGGCCGCACGCGCACTTGCGGCGGCGCTCGATACGGCGCGGCCCGATCACGGTCCGGGAACGGGCCCTGCGCTCAGCGCACGCAGCGGCCAGCAGGATCGCCACGAACACGGTGTGTTCATCACGCCGCAGACCACCGCCTGACCGGTGCGATGCCGGCGACGGGCACTGCCCTGCCCGGCAACCCACGTCAGACACTGGCCGGCGCGGGGACGGCAGCCGGCACGGATAGCCCCTCCAGGCCGTGTTCATCCGTGTCCGCGGACACCCATCCACCACTATGGGAGAAATATCCGATCTACATGGAGGTCTTGCATGCACCGTGACGGTCTCCCCGCCCCGGATTCCGGGCTCCTCCTCACCCACTTTCTGACGGTCGCCGACGTGGCCCGATCCCGCGCCTTTTACACCGACGTCCTCGGCGGCGAGGTCGTACTCGAGGAGAACCCCTGCATCGTCAAACTCGCCAACGGATGGATCATCATGAACCCGGGCGGCGGCCCCACCCCGGACAAGCCGGACGTCACCCTCCGCCCGCCCACCGACCCGACCACCGTGAGCAGCTTCCTCAACCTCCGAGTCGCCGACATCGAGTCATGCCACCGCCAATGGAGCGCGAAGGGCGCCGAATTCCTCACACCACCCATCGACCGCAAAGCCGAACTGCGCTGCTACCTGCGTGACCCGGACGGCTACCTCATCGAAGTCGGACAAGCCACCGGCATGCTCCACGGCACGTACGCCGACCCTCCCGCCCACACCAGCTGAATCCCCGGCGACCGAGGTGGTCCACTGCACGACGCAACAACCCAACCAGGCCCGACACCCACACGGAGCGTCGCGTCCGGCGGTGCCAGACGACCGGGCCGCGCACGAACTCGGCGCAGTCGGCCGCGGGACCACCCAGCGGCACCGGGGAGGTTTTCCCTCTTTGCCTGGTCCGCTACTGGTTGACGACACACGCGCCAGGACGGGCACGCGCCCGTCCACTCGCGTTACCCGGCGCGGACCTGCCCGTCCGGCCGACCTCCGAGTCAGGCCAGACCGAACCGCTCGGCGTGCACCTGCCGCGCCGGGACCTGCAGGTCCTGCAGGCCTGAGAGCACGGCCGTGGTCATGGCCGGCGGGCCGCAGACGTACACGTCGCGTTCGGTGATGTCGGGGACGAGCCGGTGCAGGCTGCTCGGGCCGAACAGCGCGACGCCGCCCTCTGCGGTCCTGCCGGTGAGCAGCTGCAGCCGTCCGCCGCGAGCCGCCACCAAGCCGCGGACCTCGTGCAGCAGCACCGCCTCGGCCTCGCTACGAACCCTGTACAGAACGACGACGTCGCCGGCCGTCTGCTCCTCCAGCATGGCCCGCACCGGCGTGATCCCCACACCTCCAGCGATCAGCAGCACACCGGGCCGGGTCCGATGCAACGAAGTGAACGCCCCGTACGGACCCTCGACGAAGGCGCGGCCGCCGACCGGCACGTTCCGCAGGCCGGCGCTGGCACTGCCCGCCGCCTTGGCCGTGAGACGCAGCCCCTGCCCGCCGGGCGCCGCCGACAGGGAGAAGGGGTTCGCCAGCCACCAGTGGTTGTGCCCGGGGAACCGCCAGATGCAGAACTGGCCGGCCCGAGCAGGGAATTTGTCGAGGTGTCGGCCGGTGACGTACACAGAGACCACGTTGTCCGACTCCGGCACTACGGCAGTGACGCGGAACTGGTGGTAGGCGTTGCGCCACAGCGGCATGGCCAGCCGACCGGTCAGCAGCGCGCCGAAGGCGAACAGCCAAAGGACCCACCAGTAGGCCGTGGCGAACGCGGAGGACGTGAACGTCGTCGTCTCCTGCAACTGGTGGACGAACGCCAGCCCCAGGGCCACGTACAGCAGCAGGTGCAGGCCGTGCCAGACCTCGTACTGCAGCCGGCGCCGCAGGGGCCGGGTGGAGATCACGGCGATCACGGTGATGATCGCCGCTGCGAGCATGCCCAGCAGCGAGGCCGGCACCCCGCTGAGCGCGACGAACGTCTTCCCCATCGACGCGTCGTCGAGAGTCGCGTAGCCGAGCACCACCAACGTGGCGTGGGTGAGGACGGTCCACAGCAAAGAGAAGCCGACCCAGCGATGCCACACCGTGAGCCGGTCCATCCCGATACGGCGGTCCAACCACGACAGCCGGGCCACCAGCAGCAGTTGGAACAGCATCAGCAGGGCTGCGTGCAGGCCGAAGAACTTGGCGACCGTGAGCACATCGTTCTTGCCCGCGCCGGCGCTGAAGAACAGCACCTCGACGATCACCACGTTGCCGATGACGAACGTCCACATCGCCCGGCGTGCCGCGTCCACTGGACGCATGGTGCCTGTCCGCACCGAGTTACTCGCCACCGTCATGATTCCCTCATCCCCCCATGGCCGCAGTACTCACGACCCGTGTGCACAAACCCCATGAAGACCGAGGAATTCGACTGAATGCGCACCTCGATCGGGTAAGGATACGGCGGGTGGACTCGATCCGTTCATGCCGGAACCTTCCGATCTGACCGCCATTTTGGAGTTCGGCGGCTGAGGCTCTCCTGTCAGGGGCACACTGCGCGCTTCCTGGGTCGAACCCTGCCCCGGGCGCCCTCGCTCTCCCCAACTCCTGCCGCTTGGTTGCTCCTTGACCGCCGAATCGGGCTGATCTGGAGGACATCGCGTGACCGGGATTCCCGCTGCGTCGACCGAGGCGCACAAGCGAATCAAGACCGACCAGCCGCACACGGCCCGGATCTGGAACATCTGGAACGAGCACGGCACGCCGAAGCTGACCCAGCGCACGCCGGCCGACATCGCTCGGTTCTTCAACGGGCTGGAGCTCCTCGATCCGGGCGTCGTGTCCTGCAATCACTGGCGGCCGGATGACGGCGAGACCGTTCTGCCCGCCGAGGTAGCCATGTTCGGTGGTGTGGGGCTCAAGGCCTGAGCGCGTTCGGCGTATTCGGCCGGGGAGCAGGAGCGGCTGCCGAGGAGCCCGCGCGCAATGACCATCGCGTTTGCCGGGCAGGGCAAATGATCGCAGTCCTCCGCGACGGACGGAACACCGTCGGTGGTGGGCGGCAGAACCGCGACAGGGGCACCGGCAGCAAGCCGGACTCCGTCAACCAGGGCTCGGGCACCACCGGCGCGGCACCGGCGTCCCGGCCGACGAGCGGCTCCTGTACAAGGTTCCCGTCTTCCGCTCCGGCGCATCCACGACCGACAACTCCCTGATCAGCTGGGGAAGCAGCCTCGTGGTCGAGAACAACTACGGCTACGAGAACGTCGGATCGCTCAGCTTCGGACGGAGCCTCGTCGGCCCCGACGGCACCGCGTACGTGGGCGTCTTCAACGGGCTCACCTCCGTACACGAATTACCGGGCCGATTACCGAGCGCGGACGTGGCGGGGCCCGGCTCAGAGCCGCCTCGCGATCACGTATGCGAACCCCGACTCTGTGAATGCCGTAGCAATTGTGGATGACGACAGGGCTCTTGTAGCCCAAAGAGGGCTCTGCTTTCCTCATTAGGAAAGTTTCCTATCAATCACTCACATGAACGAGGTTCATATGAGGGCATCACGTATGTCGCTATGGAAGGGCGCGGTAGCCGCCGCGCTCGGCAGCGTCCTGCTGCTTCTGCTCAGCGTCATCCCGACCGGCTCCGCCCGAGCGGCCGGCACCGAGCAGCGTGCCGCGGCCGCCACGCCGGTCTCGATCAACGGACAGCTCAGGGTCTGTGGCACCAAGCTGTGCAACAGCCGCGGGAACCCCATCCAGTTGCGGGGCATGAGCACCCACGGCACCCAGTGGTACCCGCACTGCCTGACCAGCGGCTCACTCGACGCCCTGGCCAGCGACTGGAAGGCCGACGTCCTGCGCGTCTCGACCTACGTACAGGAGGGCGGCTACGAGACGAATCCTCAGCACTTCACCAACCTCGCGAACTCCCTCATCCAGCAGGCGACCGACCGTGGCATGTACGTGATCGTCGACTGGCACATGCTCACCCCCGGCGACCCCCACGCCAACCTGAGCAAGGCCCGACAGTTCTTCACCGACATCACCAACCGCAACAAGGACAAGAACAACGTCCTCTATGAGATCGCGAACGAGCCCAGCGGCGTGAGCTGGCCGCGGATCAAGAGTTACGCGGAGCAGATCATCCCGACGATCCGCGCCATCGACTCCGACGCTCCCGTACTGGTCGGAACCCGCGCCTGGTCCTCGTTCGGTGTCTCCGAGGGCGCCAACGAGTCGGAGGTGGTGAACAACCCGGTCCGGGCGTCCAACATCATGTACACCTTCCACTTCTACGCGTACTCGCACCGCGACGAGTACCTGGCCACCCTCTCCCGCGCCGCCGACAAACTCCCGGTGTTCGTCACCGAGTTCGGCACCCAGAACTACGCCGGCGAGGGCAGCAACGACTTCGCCATGTCGCAGCGCTACCTCGACCTCATGGCCGGCAAGAAGATCAGCTGGACGAACTGGAACTTCTCCGACGACAACCGCACCGGCGCCGCCTTCAAGACCGGGACGTGCGACAGGTCCGGCCCCTGGACCGGCACCTCGCCGCTGAAGCCCGCCGGAGTCTGGATTCGTGAGCGCATCATGTCGCCGGACAACTGGTAACGGGCGAACGTGAATGAGCGTGACCGTACCGGTGGCCTGTGTGTCTCACACAGGCCACCTCGCCCGGCGACACGACGCCGTCGCCTGCCGGGTCATCCCTTCGCCGGCGTGGTGGGTGCCGCTTCCGTCGGGGTTTCCGCACCGGATGACGTGACCACTTCGGAGTTCCCGGTCCGCCGACCGCCGCGGTCCATGAGGCCGCCCGTGAAGGCCAGGCCGAGACCTGCGACGGCCAGGGCGGCGCCGACGAGGTTCGGTGACGCCCAGCCCCAGCCCGCGGAGATGG
Source organism: Streptomyces sp. NPDC012935 (assembly GCF_042900345.1). Taxonomy (NCBI): domain Bacteria; kingdom Bacillati; phylum Actinomycetota; class Actinomycetes; order Kitasatosporales; family Streptomycetaceae; genus Streptomyces; species Streptomyces sp. NPDC012935. The sequence goes on along the minus strand of NZ_JBIBBC010000018.1, from coordinate 83,181 downwards.
CCAGGCCGCCGAGCCAGGCGCCACCCGCGTTGGCCAGGTTGAAGGCGGAGTGATTGGAGGCCGCGGCCATCGTCGGAGCGTTCCTGGCCTTCGCCATCAGCAGCATCTGGACGGGGGTGGTGATGAAGGCTCCCATCGCGCCGATGAAGGTGATCGTGACCAGGGCCGGGACGGTGCTGTGGACGGTGAAGTAGAACGCCACCAGCCCGGCGGCGAGCAGGGCAAGTCCCGCATACAGAGTGGGGCGCAGGGCGCGGTCGGTGAGGGGGCCCGCGATCAGCGTGCCGACGGTCATGCCTACGCCGTACAGCGCGAGGACCAGGGTGGTGGACGTGTCGGAGATGCCCGTGAGGTGTGTCAGCATCGGCACGAGGTAGCTGTAGACGGCGAAGAAGCCGCCGAACCCGACCACTGCCGTGGCCAGGCCGATCGCGACCTGCCTGTTGCCCATGGCCCGCACCTCGTGCCGGATGCCGGCCTGCTGACCGCGCGGCTGGTGCGGGACGAACGCGGCCAGTGCGGCGAGCGCGACGAGCCCGATGACGGCGACCGCTCCGTAGGCGGACCGCCAGCCCAACTGCTGGCCGAGCGCGGTGCCGACCGGCACGCCGATGATGTTCGCGACCGTCAGACCGAGGAACATCTTCGACACGGCGCGGGCCGCGCGTTCGGGGGCGACAAGCCGGGAGGCGACGACGGCACCCACACCGAACAGCGCCCCGTGCGGCAACCCCGCCAGGAACCGCGCGGCGAACAGCAGCCCGAAGTCCGGGGCGAGCGCGGAGGCGATGTTGCCGACCACGAACAGTCCCGACAACATCAGCAACAGCCGCTTGTGCGGTATGCGTGCGCCGATGCCGGTGAGCACGGGGGCGCCGACGACGACACCGAGCGCGTACGCCGACACGAGGTTGCCGGCGTGGGGCACCGACACCCCGATCCCGTCGGCGATCTGGGGAAGCAGCCCCATCGTGGCGAACTCGGTGGTGCCGATGCCGAAGGCGACAACGGCAAGGGCCAGCAGAGCCAGAGGCATGGTGCGGGAGAACCTTTCGAAGACAGCGGTCCGGGGACGAGCAGGACGAGGGAGCAGAGAAGGCCGAGGTCGGGGGGACACCCACCTCGGCCGGCCGCGTCGAGCACCGTTGCCCAGCGCGCCCCCACACAGGGCGAGCCCATGAACAGTGCAGCAGCGGCCGGAGACCGCACATTCCAAGATCGGGGCGCATCTTGACGTGACCTGTGTCATGCCGCCTCGGCGGCGCCCACCGGCACCGGGAAGTCAGCCGGTCGAGGCTTGGGGCGGCCTGGGCCTGGGCGTAGGCTTCGGGCGCGGCACGGACACAACGGGGGCGGGCAGTATGGAGTCTGGGGAAGCGCAGCGCTGGGAGTCGTCGCTCGACGCCGTCTTGGTGTACGCGCAGGGTGCCCTCTGTACCCGGGTGGCGCGGGGCGCCGTGCCGGCGGACGGCAGGGTGCGGGTGACGGGACTGCCCCGTTCGATGGACCCGGGCTCGCTGCGCGCGAGAGTCGTCGGCGACCTCGGCGTACGCGTCACCGAGGTGCGTGTCGAGGTGGATGCCGAACCCTCCGGCACCGACGCGGCCGACACCTTGCGGCACGAGATGGAGAGGCTGCGCGACGCCTGTGGCGCGGCACAGGGCCGCCGCGACCGGCAGCTGGGCCTCATCTCCGAAGTGACGGCGCTGCGCCCGGTTCCGCCGACCCGCAAACGCGAGGACCCTCCCCGCCGTACGCCCGCCGACGCGTGGCTGCGACTCGCCGAGTTCGTCGACGAGCGGCTGCGCAGCCTGCACGTCCGGCTCGTCGAGCTGGAGGAGGAGGTGCGCCGTGTCGAGCACGAACTCTCCATGGCCACGGACCAGTGGATCCGCGCCTCCACCGACGTGCAGTCCGCGCAGGTCGAAACCACGGTCGTCGCGGTCCTGACACTCGCCGGAACCGGAACCGGAACCGGCACTGTGGAACTGGAGCTCGAGTACGGTGTGCCGGGGGCCGTCTGGGTCCCCGCCTATCGCCTTACCCACCGTCAGGGCGACGACAGCGGCACCCTCGTACTGCGTGCCTCGGTCGCCCAACGCACCGGAGAGGACTGGGCCGGGGTCCGCATCGGTTTGGCCACCGCGGATCTGCGGCGCCGCACCGACCTGCCGAGACTGCGGTCCATCCGGGTCGGACGGCGGCAGCCCTCCCCCGCGCCCTCCGGCTGGCGCGAGCCCCCTGTGGGCCTCGACGATCTCTTCTCCGGATACGACGCGGCAGGTCCCCGTCCTGTTTCCGCCGCAGCGCCTGTGCCGGTGGCCGCGCCCGGGCCCCTCCCCACGCCGCCGGTACCGCAGGGGTACGCCTCGCCCGCCGTGCCCGCGCCCGTGCCCGTCCCCCAGCCGCCGGCATCGCTCGGATACAGCATGCCGCCCGCCGCGCCCGGTCCCGTCCCTCCTCCTCCGCCGCCGCCGGCACCGCAGGGATACGGCCTGCCGCCCGCCGCACCCGCTGAGCCCACAGGCTTCGCCGGTGCTCCGCCGGCACCGTTCGACGCCGCCGGTCCGGCCTCGGCGAGGCCGAGGCCGTCGGGAAGACCGAGCGGCGGGTCCGGTCCCGCGGCCAGGGGCGTCGCCGCTCCCGCCGCAATGGCTCCGGCGGCTGCGATCCAGGCGGGCCCGCCGTCTCCACCGCGGTCCTCGCCGTTGGCGGCCGGTCCGCCGCAGCCCAGCGGCGCGGAGCTCGACTACGCCGCGCTCTTGCTGTCCGGCGCCGAGGAGAACGACGGCCGCCGGGGCAGGCTCTTCCCCCACGCGCCCTACGACGCGGTGGCGGACGAGTACCGCCGACGCGCCGACGCGGTGTCCATGCTGCCGTTGCCCGGACACGCCGTGCGGCCCCGCGAGTCGGCGGGCTCCTTCGACCACCGCTACGACGCCGTCGCCCGCGCCGACATCCCCTCCGACGGCACCTGGCACACCGTCACCGTCACCGACATCCCGGTCGGCCTGCGCACCGAGTACGTGTGCGTGCCGTCCGTGGAGCAGACGGTCTACGCCACGCTCGTGCTCTCCAACGCCACCGACCAGGCCCTGCTCGCCGGACCGGTCGAAGTCACCAGCGACGACGACTTCCTGACGACCGCCGCTCTGCCGACGCTCGCTCCAGGCGGCGTACGCCGGATGGGGCTCGGGCCGGCCGAGGGTGTCCGGGTCACCCGCCGCACGAACCTGCGCGAGTCGACGTCGGGTCTGCGCAACAACACAACTGTGCTCGCCCACCAGGTCCATGTGGAACTGGCCAACCGACTGGCCCATGCCGTTACCGTCGAGGTCCACGAACAGGTTCCGGTCACCACCGAACCGGACGTCCGGATCGAGGAACGGGCCGACTGGACAGCGCCCGATCAGGACAGCGGCCCCGACCGGCACGCCCCGGGGACCCGCGTCTGGCGAGTGGACCTGCCCGCCGGCAGCAGCACCGCCCTCGACGGCGGCTACGACATCCGCGTCCCGGCCGCCAAGGCCCTGGTCGGCGGCAACCGCAGGAGCTGACCCCATGCCCACGGACACCCGGCCGATCCCCCTGCCCGTCACAGCCGTCACCTGCCTGGAGGACCGCGCCCATATCGAGCGGTCCGCCGAACTCGACCTGGGTGTAGGCGTTCAGCGACTGCGCCTCGGCCCGATCAGCGCACTCGCCGTCGACCGCACTGTGCACGCGGAGCTGACGGGCGACCACCGGGCGACCGTTCTCGACGTGCGGATCGTCCGCACCTGGACACCTCGGGCGCCGCTGCCCTGCGCCGACGACTCCGCCCTGCGCATACGGATGCGCGCGCTCGAAGAGGAGCAGCTCACTGTCGGCCACGCACGCGACCGGCTGCGCGCCCGCCTCGACCTCCTCGGCCGGCTCGCCGCCGATCTGCTGCGGGACATCGCCGAAGGGACCGGCTACGGGGAGACGGACGAGACCCGCTGGACCCGCGAACTGGACCGGATCGACGCAGAGCGCGACTCGTACGCCGAACAACTCCGCGCCGCCGAAGCAAGGTTGACGACACTCTCCAGAGAGCTGACGGAGACCCAGCAGGCCTTCGACCTCGCCGAGGAGCAGCCCGCCGAACTGATCGGCCATGTCGAGCTGACCGTACAGGCCGCAGTCGCCGGACCGGTCCGGCTGCGCCTGACACACCTCACCTCGTGCGCTCTGTGGCGCCCCGCCTACCGGGCCGTACTCGACGAGGACTCACTGTCGCTGGAGACGGACGCGATGGTCTGGCAGCGCACCGGCGAGGACTGGTCGGACGTACGCCTCACGTTGTCGACGGCCCGCTCGGCGCTCACCACCGATCCGCCGCAGCTGACCGAGGACCGTCTCACCCTCACGGAACGCTCCGCCGCGGAGCGCCGCACGGTCGACGTGGAATTGCGCGAGGAGGAGACCGCGGACCTCGGGCCGGCCCCGGTGCTCGGCCTTCCTGGAGTGGACGACGGCGGCCGGACGCGTGTGCTGCACTCCCCCGCGCCCGTCCGCGTCCCCGCGGACGGGCGCGCCCACCGGGTGCCGCTCACCGCTGTCACCGCCGTCGCGAGAAGCGAGTACTCCTCCTCGCCCGAACTGTCGCCGCTGGTCACCCAAGTCGTGCGGTTCGACAACGTCTCCGGCCACGCGCTGCTGGCCGGGCCCGTGGACCTGGTCCGCGGCAGCGGGTTCACCGGCCGCGGCACGCTGGCCTTCACCGCACCGGGTGCCCCTGTCGAGCTCGCCTTCGGCAGCCACGACGACTACCGGGTGATCCGGCAAGCCGAAGAGTCCCGCGACACTGCGACGTTGAGCCAGCGAACCTTGATCACCCGCACGGTCCGGCTGCATGTGTCCCGCTTCTCCGCGCCCGGAGAACAGATCGAGCACGTCGTCACCCTTCGAGAGCGGATCCCGGTCTCCGAGGTCTCGGCCGTGGAGGTACGCCTGCGCAAGGAAGCCTGCGCCCCGGAGCCCGATGCGGTCGACGCCGACGGCATCGCACGCTGGGACCTGCAGCTGGCGCCCGGCGGACATCGCACGGTCACGCTGGTCTACGAGATCTCCGCGAGCGGCAAGGTCGCGGGACTGTGAGCGACATCCCATCTGGCTGACGGTAGGTCAGCACTTTTCCTTCAAGCGCTCTGAGGGTGCCGGCGAGTCAGTGGTGTGTGCCGTGTCACGCGTTCCAGTCCGCGCCTAAGTTGTCTGCATCACAGCGTAAATGTCCTTTTAGACCCATGCTCGGTCGGACACGAACTCCCGAAGTGGAGCCCATTTGCATCGTCTTGGGCGCGAAGTTCCAGCGTGGCCCACGACACAGCACCAGTCGCCCTCCCTCGCTCCCCCGTTCCCTCTTGGAAGGTGCCTCATCATGGCCGCATACCTCTGTCCTCCTGCCGTGATACACGGTGAGCACGCCGTGAAGACCAGCCAGATCGTGGCGGAGGTGAGCGACCGGCACCCGCGCGCGGCGTGGGCGCCGCGGATCGACAGCATCGCGGCCAGTACGGGCATCGAGAACCGCGGGTGGATGCTGCCGTTGGAGACCGCCGTCGCGCCCGGCAGCGGCAGCAGCCTGGACGCCGTCGGGATCGAGCCGGCCCAAGAGGCGCTCATACGCGACGGGTTCACTCAGCAGGACGTCGACCGTGTGATCGGCACCCTAGAGTCCATACCCGCACCGCAGACCGTCCAGGAACGCACGGCCCCGGCCTGGGAGGCCGTGCAGTCCTACGGCGAGCGTGCGGCGCGCGGGGCGCTTCAGGCGGCCGGGCTGGACGCAGCGGACGTCGACTGCCTGATCACCAGTCACTCCACCACCCCGGCGCTGCCCGGACTGGACGTTGCCCTGGCCAACAAGCTTCCGCTCCGCAGCGATGTCATGTTGCTGCCGGCCACCCAGTGGGCCTGTATCGCGGGGACCCGCTCCTTGGCGCTCGCGGCGGATCTCGTGGCCGCAGACCCCGACCGGGTGGTCCTGGTCGTCATCGCGGAGGCGCTGAGCACGACCTACCAGCCCGCAGACGACACCCTCGAGTCGCTGATCGTCCGGTTGCTGTTCGCGGACACGGCGGTCGCCGCGGTGGTCACGGGCCGCCCGAGGCCCGAGGCGGTGCTGCGGCTGGACGCCGCCTGGAATCACACCCTGCCCGGCACCCAGGACCTGCACCGCCTGGAGACACGGGCGGACGGCACCCACTTCGTGATGGACCGGCGCGGACCGCGCGCCGTGCAGGAGACGGTCACGGCCATGTGGGACTGGCTGCGCTCGCGTTACCAGGACGACCCCCACTCCTGGCACCCCGACGTGCTGCTCGCCCACCCCGGCGGAACCCGGGTGCTGGAGTACATGGAGCAGACGATGCCCGACGCGTGGCCGTCCGGGCTGCTGGACTACAGCCGGGAAAGCTACACCAGCGGCAACCGCGGAGGCGCCGCCGTGTTCGACATCCTGCGGCGGGCGCATGACGCCGGGAAGCAGAAGCCCGGAAATCGCGCCGTTCTGTACGCTGCGGCACCCGGTCTCACCGCCACCGCCCTGGAAGGACAGTGGCTGTAGCGCGCCGCGCAGGCCTGTCGCGTCCCCGATGCGGGAGTCGCTTCACCTCGCGACTTCTGCCCAGACGACCTTCCCGGTGTCCGTCCACCGCACCCCCCACCGGGTGGTGACCCGGTGCACGACGCTCAGGCCACGGCCGCCGTCGTCGAGCAGGTCGCCCCGCTTCAGGCGTGGCCTGCCGTTGCCGGTGTCGCCGACCTCGCACAGCAGGCCGTTGCCGGCCCTGATCAGCCGCACCGTGATGGGACCGGCAGCGAAGCGGACCGCGTTCGTGACCAGCTCGCTGACCAGCAGCACCGCCTTCTCCCGGGTGTCGTCCCTGGTCCGCCACTGCGTCAGCAGCGCGAAGACCTGAGCTCGGGCACGGGCGGGGGCGTCGTAGCGGGCGGCCAGGCGCAGGGTCGCCGTGTCCCCCTTGCGGTAGCCGATCATCCGCGCGAGCAGCAGGGTCACATCGTCGCGCTGCCGCACGGGAGCCAGCTCGGAGACGACGTGCCGTGCGGCCTGCTGCAGGGCGTCCCAGGGGTGGACCGTGGCCACGGCGGCCGCCAGCCTGTCGATGCCCTCGTCGATCGACAGGGCGGGATCCTCGACCAGGCCGTCGGTGTAGAGAGCGAGCAGGGAGCCCGGGGCGGCGACGAAGGTGTGGACGTCGAACGGCTCCCGCAACGCGAACTCGGCGCCCAGGCCGGGGTGAGGCCGCAGCTGGAGCGGACCGGCGTGCCCGTCCGGGGTGATCAGGACCGGGGGGAGGTGGCCGGCGCTGGACAGCGCCACCTGGTGGCTGACCGGGTCGTAGAGGGCGATGCAGCAGGTCGAGCCGAGGGCGCTGTAGCCGGCCGCCAGCCCTGACTCCGCGTCGTCCAGCAACGTCACGGTCTCGTCCAGGTGCTCCAGCACCTCGTCGGGGGCGAGACCCGCGGACAGCAGCGCACGGGCCTCCATGCTCAGCTGGCCCATGGTTGCGGCAGCTCCCAGGCCATGCCCGACGACGTCACCGACCACGAGCGCGGTACGGCCGTCCGGCAGCGGAAAGCTGTTCACCCAGTCACCGCCGACGCCCGCGCTGTCGGGGGTGGCGGGCTGGTAGACGCTGGCGATCTCGATGGTGTCGCCGCCGGTCCGGGGCAGGAGCCGGCGCTGCAGTGCCAGCACCTGCGTGTGCTCTCGCTGGTGCTGGCGAGCCAGGTCGACGTGATGGGCGGTCCTGGCCACCAGTTCCTGCAAGTCGAACAGCTCGCTGTCCCGGAAGGGGCGGTCCGCCCGCCGCCAGACCTCCGCCACGCCCAGTACGACGGGCGGCGCGCCGTCCAGGACCAGTGGTATGCACGCCACGCCGGCCGACCGGTCGACGGGCACGAGGGCACGCACTACTCGTGGGCTGTCGAGCACCCGCTCGACCGCCTCCCGGTCGGGTATGACGATGGTCTGCGGAGCATCGTTCTGCAGCACCGCCTGCGCCAGCAGGCGACTCGCCTCGCTGGGGAGGTCGGCGCCCGGTGTCACATAGCCCTCGGGCCATGCCCGGTCCGGCACCAGGGCCGCCCGCCGCAGTCGGATGCGCCTCTGCACCTGCCCGGTGACTCCCTCACCCGTCCATACGGCGAAGTCGAGGTCGACGGCCGCCACGTCTCCCCAGGCCAAGAGGGACTCAGCGAGCGACTGCGCGGTCTCGCCGATGTCCAGCGAGGTCCCGATCGCGGTCTCGGCAGCGTACAGGTGCAGCCTCCTGGCCATGGCGATCATGGAGACCGTCAGGCCCTCCTCAGGCGCCGCAGCGGGCAGGATGCTCAGCGAGACCACGAGTTCCGACCCGTCGCTGCGGCGCAGGCGCTGGATTCGGGCGACATGCGCCTCACCGCTCTCCACGACCTGGCGCAACCGTCGTGTGACCGTCGGAACGTCCCAGGGGGGCAGGAGATCGACGAATGGTTTCCCGGGCACGGCGTCCAGACCCGCGAAGACGGGGGCGTCCAGATTGCAGCGGGTGATGATCAGATCGCGGTCCACCAGGACCGCGCCGAGGATCTGCTCCTGATGGCTCGCTGCCGTGTTGTCCGGTGCGGGGTGGCGCGTGGTGCGGTCGCCCTGCTCGTCGGCCGGCCCGGCAGGTCCGGCGGCCGCTCCACCGCGGGGGATGTAGCGCCCCAGGGCCTGGCTGACCAGGTGGAACGCCGACGAGGATGAGCGCGAGGGTGTGGAGTCCATACGACTCTCTCAGCAATCCCCGGCGCAGCACCGGGGCCGTACTCGGACCGCGCGACGGGGCCCCGAGATCCCTGACCGCACACCTCATTGAATACCACCGGGGGTGGCTTCGCCCACACCTGCCCGTCGAGAGAGCTTTGCGAGAGGGCTCTGTGCGCGGGCATGACGAGACGTTCCGAATCGTCTCTGTTGGTTCACCTCGTGCACGGTACCCGCCGTGGCATGGGCTACGGCGGGTACGTGGCGACGTCGGCTGTACGGCGTTACTGCTCCCGGCGGCCCTGCCCGTCATGTGTCGACGGGCCCGCCAGGCGCACCGTCACGGGGCCATCTCGTACACCCCGGCCAGTGCCTCGACACGATCCCAGACGCGCGCCGAACGCGCCTCGTCGACGACGGGACGCCGGACGGCACCGAGCGCCCAGCGCTGCTGATCCGCAGTGGCGGAGTCCTTGCCGTGCAGCTCGACGGCGAACGCGGAGAAGTCGCGGACGAGGACGGAGAACAGCTCGTCCAGCACATCCTCGTCAAGGTCCGTCAGGCGGGCCTGCTCCAGGATCAGCTGGCCGTGCACCACCAGCGCGAACAGCTGGCCGACGGCGAGCAGAAGATCGAGGTCGCGGCTCTGCTCCTCGTCGGGGGCTGCGGTGGCGACGAACTCGCACAGGGCGTCGGCCTGTTCGCGGAATCGGGCGACGTTCGGCACGCCGGCGTAGGCGTCGTAGGCGGGGCGCCAGTCGTGGAAGCGCACGGCACCGAGGCCGCGGGCCGGTCCCTGCTCGAAGAGGAACGTGTCGTCGGCCGCGTCCGGGCGCGGCGGCACGGGCGCGAACTCGGCCGGGTTCAGGAGGTGGTTGCGCATGAACTTGAGGATCAGCGCGAGGTTGACGTGGACCGTGCCCTCGAGCTTGGGCAGCCCCCGGATCTCGACGGCGGCCTGGGCGAAGTACGTGTCCTTCTCGAAGCCCTTGGCGGCGATGACGTCCCACATCAGGTCGATGACCTTCTCGCCCTCCGTGGTCACCTTCATCTTCGTCATCGGGTTGAAGAGCAGGTAGCGGCGGTCGTCCGGCGAGGCGGAGCGGAAGTAGTCGACGGCGCGGGCGCTGAACAGCTTCATGCCGACGAGGCGGACGTACGCGTCGGCCAGCTCGCGGCGCACGTGCGGGAAGGCGGTGACGGGGCGGCCGTACAGGATGCGCGTGTGCGCGTGCGTGACCGCCTCGTACATCGCGTGCTCGCAGATGCCGATCGAGGCGGTGCAGAGGTTGAACTTGCCGACGTTGACGGTGTTGAGGGCGGCGTCGAAGGCCGCGCGGCCCGTGTGCAGGACGTCGTCCGGTCCCACCGGGTAGTTCTCGAGGCGGAACTCACTGACGTACTTCGAGGAGTCGACGACGTTCTTCACGAGGTGATATGCCGGGTGGCGGCTGTCGGCGGCGAAGAAGACGTAGCCGTCCGGGCCCTCGATGTCGGTGCGTCGGCCGAAGACCGAGACGAGCCCGGCGGCGTTGCCGTTGCCGATGTAGTACTTGGAACCCGCCGCCGTGAAGCCGCCGTTTCCGTCCGGCGTCAGCAGCATGTCGGTGGAGTAGATGTCGGCGCCATGGGTCTTCTCGGAGAGGCCGAAGGCGAACACCTCGCCCTGTGCGAGGAGTTCCGCCGCGCGGGTGCGAGCCGCGGCGTTGTCGCTCTGCCAGACCGGTCCGAGGCCGAGGATGGTCACCTGCCACGCGTACCAGTAGTCGAGACCGTAGAACCCGAAGATCTCGTTGAGAGCGGCGATCCGGGCCGTGTCCCAGCGCTGGTCCTCGCGGCCGGCGGCGGACGCCGGGGTGAGGAAGGTCGCGAACAGCCCTTCCTTGGCTGAAAACTCGAGGAACTCGGCCAGCCAGGCGCGGGAACGGTAGTCCTCGATGAGCCTGCGCTTGCCCCGGCCCTCGAACCAGTCGACGGTCGCACGCAGCAACCTGCGGGTCTCGGGGTCGAACTGTGCCGGGTCGTAGGTGCGCGGGTTGAAGAGCAGAGGGTCGGCCATGGAGGTCCGCCTTCCGGGGTTGAGGGTGAGGGGTGCAGAACTGAAGGTCGTGGAGCGCGAGCGGCCGTGGCCGACAGTTCAGGCGTGCGGGCCCGACGTACCGAGCCGACGGAGAGTGGCGAGTACGTCGTCGAGCCAGGCGACAGTCATGCGCTCGAACGCGATGCCGCCGCGCAGCACGACATGCTGCAGTTCCTGACCGGCGTCGAGCGGGGCCGGGGCCGCCGGGCCGGTGAAGTCGCGCAGTTCCCCAGCGAGATAGTGCGCCAGCCTGTCGCTGTGCACCTGCCGGTGCCGTTCGACTTCACGGATCAGCACGGACGGGTCGTCGAAGGCCGCGCCGCGGATCTTCACGGCGAGGTCGTGCCGGATGCTCTCCGGTTCGATCGATTCGTGCAGCCAGCGCGAGAGGGCCACGCGCCCGGGCCCTACGACGGAGTACTCCTTCTTGTCCGGCCGGGTCTGCTGCGGCAGCCCGCGGACGGCGAGCAGGCCCTCGCTCTCCATGCGCTTGAGGACGCGGTAGATCTGCTGGTGCGTGGCGGTCCAGAAGTATCCGATGGACCGGTCGAACCGCCGGGCCAGCTCATAGCCGGTGCCCGGCTTCTCCAGCAGGGAGACGAGGATCGCGTGCTCGAGCGCCATACCTCGATGTTTATATGCAACTCGTTGCATAGCCAAGTGGCGCCGCCCAGGTGAGACGGGGCTCACGCCAGGCAGTGGCCGTGCGCGCTGGAGCACCACCGGCTTGGCAACACCGCGCGGGTATCCCCCAGTCAGCTGCGAGCCGGGTGACTGCGTCGTTTGTGGTTACTCGCCGCGTATGGCGAAGCTCATGAAACCGGAACGCAGACGCGAGGACGCTCGCCATGGCCGTGGCCCCACACAGGGCCTCGGCGCGGGCGAACAGGACGCGGGCGAACAGGAGGAGCCCCCGGACAGGCCCGGCTGCACGAGCGAGCCGGAGCAGTTCGGTCCGGGTCCGGACGTGGAACGCAAGGAGCCGTCGGCACTCACAGAGATGCCGAGGAAGTCGTGGCGGGCGGTGCTGCGGGGCACGCTCAAGGAGTTCAAGGACGACGAGCTGACGGACCGTGCGGCAGCCCTGACCTACTACGGCATCCTCTCGCTGTTCCCCGCCCTGCTGGTGCTGGTGTCCCTGCTGGGAGTTGCCGGGCAGTCGGCCACCAGTGCGGTGCTGGACCACGTCCAGCAGCTCGCCCCGGGCGCTGCTCGCGACGTGATCCGCGACGCGGTGCACCAGCTGCAGGGCAACTCCGGCATCGGGTCGATCATGGCGATCGTCGGCCTGGCCCTGGCGGTGTGGTCGGCATCCGGCTATGTGGCGGCGTTCATCCGCACCTCCAACGCCGTCTACGACGTGCCGGAAGGCCGCCCTGCGTGGAAGGTGCTGCCGCTGCGGCTGGCCCTGACGATCGTGCTGGTGATCCTCGCTGCGCTCAGCGCCCTGATCGTGGTCCTCACCGGCGCCGTCGCCCGCCGAGCCGGGGACGTGCTCGGAGTGGGCGACACGGCTTTGACGGTGTGGTCGATCGTGAAATGGCCAGTCCTGTTCGTCCTGGTGACCCTCATGATCGCGATTCTGTACTGGGCCAGTCCCAACGCGAAGATCCGCGGGTTCAAATGGATCACGCCGGGCAGCTTCCTCGCCCTGGTCATCTGGATGATCGCCTCAGCCGGTTTCGCGTTCTATGCGGCGAACTTCGCCTCCTACAACAGGACCTACGGCACCTTCGCAGGCGTGATCGTCTTCCTGGTGTGGCTGTGGATCACGAACATCGCCGTCCTGCTGGGCCTTGAGTTCGACGCCGAGACCGCCCGCCAACGCGCCATCGCCGGCGGGTACCCGCCGCAGGAGGAGCTGTACGTCGAGCCGCGTGACACCCGCTCGTGGAACGAGGAAGACCGGGGCCGCTACGAGTAGGCAGTGCGGGTACTGCTGGTGATGGGGCGTCAGTCGAACGCACCGGGCTGAGCCGCGGCCACGTGCCGCCCTGATGACGAGTAAAGACGAGTGATTACGAGCGATTACGACGAAGAAGGAGTGACGAGCCAGATGAGCACGCTGACCGGATGGGAACGGGCTCTCGAGCGCGCCGGAGAGGCGCTTTGGGCACAGTTCTTCCGCAAGGACCCGGTCGAGTTGGTGGATGCGTTGCGGCGTGAGTGTGACAGCAATGCCGTCGTGTGCAGTCACAGCCGGGTCGTGGTCCCGAACGCGTACGACGTGGAACTGGCCGAACACGTCCACGACGAACTCGCCCGCAACACTGGCCAGGTGGGGCAGGTCCTCACCGACCGGCTGGCACAGTACGGCGAGCACCAGGGGTACGAATGGGCCGGACCATTGGCCGTGCACGTGACCAGGTCCTGCGACGTCCCGAACGGACGTTACCGCGTGACGAGCACGGTGATGCCCAACGTCAGCGCCGAGGGATTCCAGCCCGCCAACAGGGCAGACATCGGCTGATCCGGCGTGCCCGACCCGTCAGTCGCCCCGTGCGCTCTTGACGTACTCAACCTTGGTGGGCCCCTCGCCCTCAAGGCTGTTCCCGTGCCGATTCCCCGACGTCACGGCCGCTGGAGCGCCTTCGCCGTCAAGGCCGCGCATCCGGCGCTGACTCGCAGACGACGGGTCCGTGCTCTCACGCCGGCATCCAATGGTTCGCATCGGATTGACATCAGGTCAATCGCGGGCCGTCCCTTCGGACGTCACACGGCACGACACAGGGAGCGACGACGTGCCGTGGCGAAAGCGGCAGCTTGAACCACGGGTGCTCTCCCGTCTCCGTTTGACACGGTTCGGGCCGGTGGCATGGTGGTAGGCGGGGGTGAGGGTCAGGAGGTTCGGCATGGCATCCGGTTCGGCTTGGCGTTCCGCTGCGCGGCAACTGCCGCTCAGGCTCACCGTCGGTGCGTTCTTCCTGAACTCCGGACTGTCGAAACGCAACGCGGACGACGCCACCGCTGAGCGACTCCACCAGTTCGCCACCGGCACCTACCCCTTCTTGGGCAAGCTCGACGCCCAGAAGTTCACCCGGCAGCTCTCCGCCGAGGAGATCGCCATTGGCGCCGCGCTGCTCCTGCCGGTCATCCCTGCCGCTGTCGCGGGGGCCGCGCTCACCGCGTTCTCTTGCGGCACTCTCGGGCTGTACCTGCGTACCCCAGGCATGCGCCGGGAAGGCAGTCTGAGCCCCACTGAGCCGGGAACCGTGCTGGCCAAGGACGCCTGGTTGCTGGGCATCGGCATCTCCCTCATCGCCGAGGGCCTGATCGGCCGCCGGGGGCCCGGGGCCACCGCCCTGGGCTCTTGGCGCGGCATTCTGCGACGCTGATCAGGCCGGTCGTCGAGCCGTACCAGCGCCGGGTTCCGAGAGCGGCACCGTGGAAGGCGACTCGGAGGCGGCTCGGCATTGTCCGACGGATCAGGTACTCGCGCGAGCGGAGCTCGGGAGCGACTGGGCAGTTGCACCGGCACGGGCAGGTACCCATGCTCGGTGCGGGCCGGGGCCGGGCGGTCGGTCGGTCGGTCGGTCGGTGAGGAAGCGTGCTCCGTGGGTGCGGCCGGCACTGAGCCAGGTCACATGCCTGGCGGCGGGGGGACGACGCCACACCTTCCGAGGCGCCTCGAACGCCTCCGGTGCACCGATGCGGTGGCACCCCCGGGGGCATCGCCGCCCGCCTGCGGCGACGCGAGCTTCCTCACCGACGTCTACGAGCGAGCCTGCGCACTCCCCCAGGGCCATGCGCACGGCGAAACCGTAGTCGAGATCCCGCCGGTCAGCCGGTCAGCCGGTCAGGCAGAGCAGCGCAACATCTCCAGCGGCGGGTAGGCGAAAAAGTCTGCCCAGAAGTCCTCGCCGAACTCACGGATGCCGGCTTCGGCCACCTGCAATGGAACCCACTCGACCTCACTGAATCCGGCCGCCTGCAGACACTGCTCGTAGACCTCACGGCGCGGTGCAGTGGCGACGATACTGACGGGCCGCGGGTCGAGGAGAGCCGTGACCCGCACCCGCGGACCCGCCTCCATCTCCTCGCCGGTCGGCTCGCAGCGGAACCCGTACTTGTCCAGGGACGGACAGTCGAACCGGTAGTCGGGCTTCTGCCCGAGTACGAAGAACTCGCCACCCGGCACCAGACTCCGGTGGATGTTGCGGCACATCCGCTCCATCGCCGCGATGTCCTCGGCGTAGTTGAGACACTGCACTCCCACCGCGATGTCGAACGGCCGGTCGAAGGGCCGCAACTCGGCCACGTCACCGACTTCGTAGCGCACGCCCAGAGGGTCACGCTGCTCGAACTCCCGCGCGGCGGCGATCATCTCGACGGAGATGTCGACACCGAACACATCCGCGGCACCGCGCCGCTTGAACTCCCTGCTGTAGAAACCGGTGCCGCACGCCAGGTCAAGAACCGACCTGCCGCTCACGTCCCCGACCAAGCCCAGGAAGCTCGGCACCTCCCCATAGCGCGTCAGCGGCAGGGACTTGAACCCTTCGAATGCCTCGCCGATCTCGTCGTACTGCTGCACACTCACTGCTGCGCTCCCCTGTTCGTCGTCCTGTACAGGCCACGCCGGCCCGCCCGATCCGCAGGCTTGCCGGGGCGCGGTCGTGACAGACAGTCTCCTGCGCACCTGCTCGGCCGCCGTACAGACCGATGACACAAAGAAGTCAGCCCGTGACCGGGCAAACACCGGACACTCCTCCAGCAGACATGGCCCCATCTGCCTGCCCCCAACCGGGCGTTCCGCCTCCCTCATACGTCATATGCCCCGGTCGATCGGCCGGGTGAGGGACACCCGTTGCGCGGTAGCGGATGGTTCGGGGTTTCTTGCGGTGTACTGCGGTGGGAGGTGGACCGATGGTCGGGCGAGCGTGCTGTGTCGCCGTGTGCGTTCTGCTGACCGTCGGTGGCGTCGGCGGATGTGGCACGGTGGCCGAGCGGCGGGACGACGTGCGAAACGCCACGGCCGCGTTTCAGGCAGCGCTGGGTGCACAGGCGTACGACCGTGCGTGCGCCCTTCTCGCGCCGGGCACGCTCGAAGAGTTGGAGCAGTCGGCCGGGAGCCCGTGTGCTCAGGCGCTGCGTGCGAAGCGACCGACGCCCGGTAGTGCCGTGCGGCGGACGGATGTGTACGGCAATCAGGCGCGGGCGGTGCTCGCCGCCGACACCCTGTTCCTCTCCCACTTCGCCGCCGGTTGGAGGGTCGTGGCCGCCGGCTGCGAGCAGCGGCCGCAGGAGCCGTACCAGTGCCGGATCAAGGGCGGGTGAGGTGTGAGGGGCATGTTCGCCGTCGTCATCGGGATCATCGCGGTCGGTCTTGTCTATCTGGCGGCCCTGGGGCTGATGCACCGATGACCGAGCGCTCGTCCCGGACCAGCCGGCCCAGGCGCCGGGGCCTGCGCGGCTTCGTGAGGGACAACGGGCTCGGGCTGTTCTTCATCGTCACATTCGTGCTGGCGCTGGTCGGGCAGGCGATCGCCGGCCACGCCGACTTCAACAACCAGATGGCCACAGCCCAGCTCCAGCAGGTGTCGTTCGGCGAATACGTCACCACGTCCGACTTCGCCGTCGATGTGTCCGAGAACTGGCAGTCGGAGTACCTGCAGTTCTTCCTCTACATCGGCGTCACCGTCTGGCTGCTGCAACGCGGCTCCCCGGAGTCCAAGGAACTGCACAAGGGCGGCATCGAGTCCGACGAGGCGCAAATGGTCGGCGCGTACGCCAAGGAGAGCTCGCCCAAGTGGGCCCGGGTCGGCGGATGGCGACAAGCGGTGTACTCGCACTCGCTGCTGCTGGTCATGGGGTCGATCTTCCTGCTGTCCTGGCTGGTCCAGTCGATCACCGGCGTCGCCGCCTACAACGAACAGCGGCTA
Source organism: Streptomyces sp. NPDC012935 (assembly GCF_042900345.1). NCBI lineage: Bacteria > Bacillati > Actinomycetota > Actinomycetes > Kitasatosporales > Streptomycetaceae > Streptomyces > Streptomyces sp. NPDC012935. The sequence continues at coordinate 66,443 of NZ_JBIBBC010000018.1, read as the reverse complement.
CGGGAGTTGCAGGCGCCGCTGAGCTGGGCCGACTACCTCGGCGCGGCGGATTTCTGGAACCGGACCCTGCAGAACTGGCAGTCCGAACTGCTCGCCGTCGCGTCGATGGCCGTCCTGTCGGTCTACCTGCGGCAGCGCGGCTCCCCCGAGTCGAAGCCGGTGGGAGCGGCCCACGGCGCCACCGGCGTGGAGGGCTGAGCAGACCGCGCGGGAGTCCACGCACGCCCCGGCGGTCCCAGGACTCAGCGGTGCCGCTCCTCAGGCCACGGTCGGAACCTCCGTCGTCCCCACTCCTGGGCCTGCTCCGTCATGCGCCGACGCAACCAGATCATCCACAGGCCGAGCGGCGTCGCCACAAGCGCACCCAGTAAGGCATGGCCCCAGCCGACTCCCCCGCCCCCGAACCTGATCACCACGGCCAGCAGCGCAAAGAACGCCAGGACCAGACCCGCATACTTCACCCTCTTCGGCATGCGGCCCGGGTACCCCTGATGCCGGTGCGTACGACGCGACACGGAGTCCGTTTCGCCGCTCCCGAGGTCCGCGCGAACCCCTCCAAGTACCTCGTAGCCCACCGAACATGCCTCCCGGAAGGGCAGGATTCCGTTCAGCCGGGACCTCCGCGTCAGGCTTTTGTTGTCGCCTGGCAACTGAGTTAATCTTCACGGGATTTTCTCATCCGGTCGAGCTGTGTGAGCAGCGGAAACCCGGACGGTGAAGGGGCCTTCACAGGCCCCGCGCGGTTCCGAGTCCTCGGGGTGAGGGCTCTTGGGGAGCGGAACGAGGGTGCGCATGACCAGCAAGACGATCGAGGCCGTCGACGGACCCCCGGGCGAGCAGGAGCTACGGCGACTGCTGGCCGGACTGACCGCCGTGCGGGACGGCGACTTCGGCACCCGGCTGCCGGCTGATGGCGAGGGTCTTCTGGGCGACATCGCCACCGTCTTCAACGGCATGGTGGACCAGCTGTCCGTGTTCACGTCGGAAGTGACGCGAGTGGCGCGGGAGGTGGGTACCGAAGGCACGCTGGGCGGCCAGGCCGAGGTTCCTGGCGTCTCGGGGACCTGGGCCGATCTGACCGACTCGGTCAACGCCATGGCGGGCAATCTGACCACGCAGGTGCGTGACATCGCGCAGGTGGCGACGGCGGTGGCCAAGGGCGACCTGTCGCAGAAGGTCGACGTGCCCGCACGCGGCGAGATTCTGGAGCTGAAGGAGACCGTCAACACGATGGTCGACCAGCTCTCCGCCTTCGCCGACGAGGTCACCCGCGTCGCCCGGGAGGTCGGCAGCGAGGGACGCCTCGGCGGACAGGCCCGGGTGCCCGGTGTCGGTGGTGTGTGGCGCGACCTGACCGATTCGGTCAACTTCATGGCGGGAAACCTGACCTCCCAGGTCCGCAACATCGCCCAGGTGACGACCGCCGTCGCGCAGGGCGACCTCTCCCAGAAGATCACCGTGGACGCCCGCGGCGAGATCCTCCAGCTGAAGAACACCATCAACACGATGGTCGACCAGCTCTCCGCCTTCGCCGACGAGGTCACCCGCGTCGCCCGCGAGGTCGGCACCGAGGGACGCCTCGGCGGACAGGCGGACGTCAAGGGCGTCAAGGGCACCTGGCGCGACCTCACGGACTCCGTGAACTTCATGGCGGGCAACCTCACCGCGCAGGTGCGTAACGTCGCCCAGGTGGCCACCGCCGTCGCGCAGGGCGACCTGTCGCAGAAGATCACCGTGGACGCCCGCGGGGAGATCCTGGAGCTCAAGACCACCATCAACACGATGGTCGACCAGCTCTCCGCCTTCGCCGACGAAGTCACCCGCGTCGCCCGTGAAGTCGGCACCGAGGGCAATCTGGGCGGCCAGGCGACCGTCCGGGGCGTGTCGGGGACGTGGAAGGACCTCACCGACAACGTCAACGTGATGGCGTCCAACCTGACCGGCCAGGTCCGCTCGATCGCCAAGGTCGCCACGACCGTCGCGCGGGGCGACCTCTCGCAGAAGATCACCGTCGAGGCCAAGGGCGAGGTCGCCGCCCTGGCGGACGTCATCAACACGATGGTCGACACGCTGTCCGCGTTCGCCGACGAAGTCACGCGCGTCGCCCGCGAAGTCGGTACCGAGGGACGCCTCGGCGGACAGGCGCACGTGCCGAACGTGGCGGGCACCTGGAAGGACCTCACCGACAACGTCAACTCCATGGCCAACAACCTGACCGGGCAGGTCCGCAACATCGCCCTGGTCACGACCGCGGTGGCCAACGGTGACCTGTCGAAGAAGATCGACGTGGACGCCCGCGGCGAGATCCTGGAGCTCAAGACCACCATCAACACGATGGTCGACCAGCTGTCGTCGTTCGCCGCCGAGGTCACCCGCGTGGCCCGCGAGGTCGGCAGCGAAGGACGGCTCGGCGGACAGGCCGAGGTGGAGGGGGTCGAGGGGACCTGGAAGCGGCTGACGGAGAACGTCAACGAACTGGCCGGGAACCTCACCCGCCAGGTCCGTGCGATCGCCGAGGTCGCGAGCGCCGTCGCCGAGGGCGACCTGACCCGCTCGATCACCGTGGAGGCGTCGGGCGAGGTCGCCGAGCTCAAGGACAACATCAACTCCATGGTGGGGTCCCTGCGTGAGACCACCCGGGCCAACCAGGAGCAGGACTGGCTGAAGACCAACCTCGCGCGGATCTCCGCGCTGATGCAGGGCCACCGCGACCTGCCCGTCGTCGCCGAACTCGTCATGGACGAGCTCGCGCCCCTGGTCTCGGCGCAGTACGGCGCCTTCTACCTCGCCGAGGACACCGAGCGCGGCTCCGACCTGCGGCTCGTGGGCTCGTACGGCTATCCCGACGACACCAGCCGGCCCGAGCGCATCCGCGTCGGACGCTCCCTGGTCGGGCAGGCCGCACGCAACCACCGCCCCATCAGCGTGGAGGAACTGCCGCCGGGCTATGTGACGATCTCCTCCAGTCTCGGGCAGGCCGTGCCCAGCGCCCTGGTGGTCCTGCCCATCGTCGTCGAGGACCAGGTCCTCGGCGTCATCGAGCTGGCGTCCATCGCTCGCTTCACCCAGATCCACCAGGACTTCCTCGCCCAGCTGATGCCGACCATCGGCGTCAGCCTCAACACGATCGTGGCCAACGCCCGCACGGACGAGCTGCTGGACGAGTCCCAGCGCCTGACGGCCGAACTCCAGGCGCGTTCCGAGGAGTTGCAGGTCCAGCAGGACGAACTCCAGCGCTCCAACGAGGAACTCGAGGAGAAGGCTTCACTGCTGGCCTCGCAGAACCGCGACATCGAGGCGAAGAACCTGCAGATCGAGCAGGCACGGCAGGAGCTGGAGACGCGCGCGCAGGAGCTGGCGCTGGCGTCGAAGTACAAGTCGGAGTTCCTGGCGAACATGAGCCACGAGCTTCGTACGCCGCTCAACAGCCTCCTGATCCTGGCTCAGTTGCTCGCGCAGAATCCGTCGCGCAACCTCACCCCGAAGCAGGTCGAGTACGCGGGGATCATCCACTCGGCGGGCTCGGACCTGTTGCAGCTGATCAACGACATCCTCGACCTGTCGAAGGTCGAGGCCGGCAAGATGGACGTCGCCCCCGAGCGCATCCCGCTGCGCCAGCTCCTGGAGTACGTCGAGGCGACGTTCCGGCCGATGACGACGCAGAAGAGTCTGGCCTTCACGGTGGCCACCGCGCCCGGCACGCCGGCCGATCTGCTCACCGACGGTTCCCGGTTGCGTCAGATCCTGCGCAACCTGCTGTCGAACGCGGTGAAGTTCACCGAACAGGGCGGCGTCGAGCTGCGTATCGAACCCCCCGCGGACCAGGAGGTGCCCGTGGGCGTCCTGCGCGGCGCCCCCGTGGTGGCCTTCCGGGTGAAGGACACCGGCATCGGCATTCCCCAGCAGCAGCTGGAGACGATCTTCGGGGCGTTCCAGCAGGCGGACGGCACGACCAGCCGCAAGTACGGCGGCACCGGCCTCGGCCTGTCGATCACCCGGGAGATCGCCTATCTGCTCGGCGGCGCCGTCACGGTCGACAGCACGCCCGGCCAGGGCAGCACCTTCACGCTCTACCTCCCGGTGACACGCGCCGACTTCGAGGATCTGCTCGACGGTGGCAACCTCGGGGCGGACCAGCCGCATGCCACCGCCGCCGAGCTGTTGCCGGCCTCCCCGTCGGAGGCCGCCGCCCTCAAGGCTCCCGAGCAGCGCAGGCGCCGTCTGCTCGTCGTCGAGGGCCGCCCACGCGGGCTGCTCACCCTGGTCGCCGAGCGCGCGGTTGCGGACATCGCCACCGACCCCCACAACCCGCTCGGGGCGATCGACGTGATCACGGCGGTCGGGGCGCAGGAAGCGGCGAGCACCCTGGCCGCCGAGCCCTGCCACTGCGTCGTGCTCGAGCTCGACATGCCCGACGACGAGGGCGCGCGTCTGCTGCAGGCCATGGAGGGCGACTCGGCGCTGACCAGCGTGCCGGTGCTCGTGCACACCGGTCATCACGTGGACCTGGCGCAGGAGCAGATGTTGCGCTCCCGCGCGGACGGCCGCCCGCTGGACTTCCTCTCCAGCCTGGACGATCTGCGCGAGCGCATCACCCTGCACCTGTCCGCCGAGGAGCCGGGAGACGTGCTGTCGCTGGTACGCGTCGAGGAACCCCAGCGGCCGATCGCGCAGGTGGTCGACAAGGCCTTCGTCGGCCGTACCGTGCTCGTGGTGGACGACGATGCGCGCAACCTCTTCGCGCTCAGCGGGGCGCTGGAACTCCACGGCTTCCGCGTCCTGCACGCCGACAACGGCCGCAGAGGCATCGAGACGCTCCTGGCCCACAGGGACGTCTCGCTGGTCCTGATGGACGTGATGATGCCGGAGATGGACGGTTACGCCGCCACCGCGGAGATCCGCTCGATGCCCCAGTACGCGAACCTGCCCATCATCACGGTCACCGCGAAGGCCATGCCGGGGGACCAGGAGAAGAGTCTCGCGTCCGGGGCGAACGACTACGTCACCAAGCCTGTCGACACCAACGAGCTCATCGGCCGCGTCCAGCACTGGCTGTCCGTGTGACGGGCCGTCACGCCGCCGTCCGCACCAGCCGACCCCCCGTCGTCCCTGGACGTCCGAGCCGAGGAACAGGTCAACCGTGACCCATCCCCACCAGCCGCCCGACCCGCAAACCGCCGGTGTTCCGGCGACGGACAGCGAACGGCTTGCCACCGACCGGCCCGTGCCCGTCCCCGTCGCCGGACGCGGCGACCGACATGCTGAGTCCGACGTGGAAAGAGAGGCAGGAGGCAGCCACCCCTCCCCCGTCGGCAGGCTCGCGGCGACCGTGGAACGGTTGCGCCGGGAGGTGCGGGCGGCTCAGGCGGAGGCGGACGGGCGCGCCCTGATCGAGCTGGCCAAGGGCATCCTCGTCGAGCGGCTCGGGTGCGGGCCGGCGCAGGCTGCGCGTCAGCTCGCCGAGCTGGCCGAGCAGGCAGGCGTGACACCGCTCGAGTTCGCCGTCGAGGTCATCAACCAGGCCTCGCGTGACCGGCTTTCCGAAGTGACCACCGCGTTCCTCGCGACCACGGCGGGCGGCACAGGAGCCACCGCCCCGCCCAGGAGCGACTCCTGCGCCGTACGGCTACGAGCCGCCGAGAGCGGTGCCCTGGCCGCGCGCGACGCCCAAGCCGTGGCCGACTCCCTGATGGAGCACGCGCTCAGGCCCCTCGGCGCGGAGGCGGTGGCCATCTGGGCGCTCGGCGGCGACGGGTCGCTCACGTTGGCGGGCAGCGCCGGATTCTCGCTCGCGGAGGCGGGGCGCTGGCGATACGTGCCACCCGGTGTGGCGACCGTGGCGCGTCGTGGGCTCGGTGAGCGGACGGGCCAGTGGATCAGTTGTCTGTCGGAGACCGGGCTGCCCTCCATCGGCCAGCACCACCACCCCGACGGTGGCCGGGTCGCCGTGCCTGCAGGCACCGGCGGCCGGATCCACGGCGTGCTGGAGATCGTCTGGCCCGCCCCGCTGGCCCCTCAGCCCCCGCAGATCGTCCGTCAGGTCGAGGCCCTGGCCGAGCTGTGTGCGCACACCCTGGAGACGTCCGCCCCGCCCCACCCCGACAGCGCTGCGCGGCCCGCCGTCCTGCCGGACGTCGCCGAGTTGATGGACCTGGCCGACGGCCTGCATGACCCCGCGCTGGTGCTGGTTCCGCGGCTGGACGCCGATGGGGAACTCGTCGACTTCCACATCCACCATGTCAACAGCCGATTCCTGGACCCGACCGGCCGGCCTCGGGGTGTCATCCACGGCTCGCTGCTGTTGGAGGCGTACCCGATGGTCGCCGGGGAGAGCGAGCTGTTCGAGCAGATCGAGCGTGTCTATGCCACCGGCGAGCCGTACCGGGCCCACCGCATGCGACTCACCGCACTGGTCGATGAGGTCCCGCTGGCAGCGGTCGCCGACGTCAACATCAGTCGGCATGGCGGCAGCGTCCTGCTGCTGTGGCGCATAGAGGACGAAACGGCGCGGCTGGCGAGCCTGCTGCAGCACGCCCAGCGCCTCGGCCGCATCGGCGGCTTCGAGGAGAACCTCCTCACCGGCGAGATCACCTGGAACGTCCAGCTCTACAGTCTCTACGGCAAACCCTCTGCGAGCGGTCCGATCCCGTTGGAGGACCTGCCCGCCCATGCCCACCCCGACGACGCGGTCGCCATCGGCAGGTTTCTGCGCACGCTGCTGCATCACCGCCGTCCCGCGTCCACGGCGTTCCGGCTCCAGCGGCCGGACGGGGTGACTCGGCACATCCGCGTCGTCGCCGAGCCGGAACTCGACTCCGACGGTCGGCTGTTCGTCGTACGGGGCGCCTACCAGGACATCTCCGCCCACCATTGGACGGAGGTCGCGCTCGCCGCGACGCGTGATCAGCTCGCCCACACCGAGCAGCAGGCCATCGAGCGTGCTCGTCTCACCCTGCAGTTGCAGCATGCGATCATGCCGCCGGAGCAGGCGCCGCTGAAGGCCCCCGGCCTGCGCGTGGCCGTGCGCTACCGGCCCGCGGAGACCCAGCAGCTCGTCGGCGGCGACTGGTACGACGCCGTCGTGCTGCCGTCCCGGCTGGTGCTGCTGTGCGTGGGAGATGTCGCCGGGCACGGGATCGAGGCGGCCACCAGCATGGTCGTCCTGCGCAACGCGCTGCGCGGACTCGCCGTGACAGGCGCCGGACCGGCCCAGTTGCTGACCTGGCTCAACATGGTGGCGCACCATCTGACGGGCGCCGTCACCGCCACCGCGGTCTGCGGCCTGTACGACCCCGACCGCCGTACCCTGCGCTGGGCCAGGGCCGGCCATCTGCCGCCGGTCCTGGTGCGCGACAGCGAAGCGACGGCGCTGCCCCTGGTCAAGGGCATGCTGCTCGGTGCCGTGCCCGAGGCGACGTACGAGGAACACGAGGTCCAACTCGCCGTCGACGACACACTGCTGATGTACACGGACGGTCTGATCGAACGCCGTGACCGGTCCGTGCAGGAGTCGCTGACCCAGCTGCTGGCGGCGGCCCGCACGGTCCCGCCCACGCTCGAACAGCAGCTGGACCGTCTGCTCACCTACAGCAGGTCCGACACGGACGACGACACCTGCATCGTGGGCGTCCGAGTGGCCTGAGCCGCGCCGACCACCTCACCCGACCGGGCCCGACGCAGTGGTCCGTTCAGTGAATGAAAGCGACATCACAGGTCTGTGATCGCGAAAGCAGGGCACCTGAACTCCGACTTCACGCTACGGAGAAGGAGTTGCAGACATGGCACATGACCTGACCCCCAAGTACACGGTGCCCGGCATCGAGCGCGCCGCGGCCGGTCGGATCATCGACGTCCTCCGCCTGCGGTTGCACGCCCTCAACGACCTCCACCTGACGCTGAAGCACGTCCACTGGAACGTGGTGGGACCGCACTTCATCGCCGTGCACCAGATGGTCGACCCTCAGGTCGACCGGGTGCGCGACATGGCCGACGACGTGGCCGAGCGCATCGCCGCACTCGGCGGAGTCGCACAGGGCACGCCGGGCTCTCTGGTCAAGGAGCGGACCTGGGACGACTACTCGATCGGCCGCGAGGACGCCATCGCTCACCTCGGGGCTCTGGACGTGGTCTACACGGGCGTGATCGAGGACGTGCGCGCCGGGATCAAGGCCGTCGGGGAGATCGACCCGGCGACGGAGGACCTGCTCATCGAACAGCTGCGGGATCTCGAGCAGTTCCAGTGGTTCGTCCGGGCGCACCTCGAGAGTGCCGGCGGCACCCTGTCGACGGCTCGTGCCGACAACGAGCAGGACGGCGCCAAGGCCGCCAAGGGCTGACCGGCCGGGGGTGCGAGACTGGCGTTCGGGTCGAGCGACGGGAGGAGCCGGGTGAGGGTCAGCGACGCCGTGCAGGAACCGGACGAACACCTCCGCTTCGCGGTCTACTTGGACGAGCTGCGGCGCGTGCGCGACGCGGATGAGGTGGATCTGGTCGGCCTCGTTCTCACCGACGCGGACCAGTCGATGGCCCAGTCCGCCGTACTACGGCACCTGGATCGCCGTGCCGCGGACCTCTGCCTCGAACCTTCATATCCGTCGTGGGCGGAGTCGATGCAGCTGGTGGTTCTCAGCCGGCCCTTCCTGACCCGGCGCCTGCGGGAGTGGTCCCTCCTGCGCGCCATCGCCCTGGAGCAGCCGTGGCACCAGGGCGACCTGCTCGCGTCCTCCGACTGGCTTCAGCTCAAGGCCGCCGCCGCGTCGAGCACCAAGGCCATGGAGATCCTCGCCGCGGGCGGCCGTACGAAGCGGATCCGCAATACGGCCAGGACCGGTCTCAGGCAGCGGAGCGATCACTGAGAGTGCCTGGTCAGGCCATCATTCGCACAAACCTCCTGAACACCGGGTAGGCGGTGTGAGAGTGGAAACCCGGGGCGAAGACCCTTGGAGACCTGCGGAGGGAGTTCGAGATGAGCCAGGTCAGGACGAGTCCGTCGGATCTTCCTTTTCCGTTGCGCGTCGTCGGCTCCGGGCTGCGGCGCCTGCCCGGGGCTGAGCAGGTGAGCAAGGTTGCCGACAGTGCCCTGGACCGGATCGGGGCGGTGTCTCCTCGTGGCCGCCGGATCGCGGTCTACACCGGAGCCGGAGTGCTCGGCGTGGCCGGGGTGGTGGAATGGCCGCTGGCCGTCACCGGCGCCGCTGTCGCCTGGCTGACCCAGCCGCGCCCGCGACAGGGTGGGCAGGAGGAGACGGCCCAGGACGGCAGGGCCCAGGACGCCGACGCCGGTGCGGCGCAGAACGGCGGACAGCGCTCTGCGGCCGGGTCCGGCCCTGTCCCCACGGAAGCCGCCGACGCCGATCCGGAGCCCCATGGTCCCGGCAACAAGCTGGCTTCCTCCCACTTCCACCACGACCGTACGGCGAGCCCCGTGCACGATGAACCCGCCAAGGTCGGGGACCCGGCCACGGCATCGGGGCTCAAGCGGATCGCGGAGGCCACCGCACACCACCACGAACCTGGCCTCTCCGACGAACGCCCCTGAGGAGGCTGGACTGGGGCTCCGCACCGCGCTGCAACCCTCGGTTGTCAGCGGCGCCTCTCGTACTGCACGACGAGCAGTGCGATGTCGTCGGTGCGCTGCTCGGTGGTGGCGGCCTTCCTCAGCAGCGTGTCGATGAGCCCGTCCAGGTCGCGGACGTCGGCGGCGGCGAGATGGTGTGCGAGCTGCGCGATGGAGTCGTCGAGGTCGGTGCCCGGCGTTTCGACCAGGCCGTCGGTGTAGAAGGCGAGCAGCGTGCCGGCCGTGAGCGGGATCGCCGTCGTGGGGAACGTGGCGTCGGGGTCGATGCCGAGCAGAGGCCCGGGCGGAACAGCGACGGGTCGCGTGTCACCGTCGGGGCGGCGCAGAAGGGGTGGCGGGTGACCGGCACTGGCGAGGGTCACCCGTCCGCGGGCGAAGTCGAGGTGGGCGTAGAGGCAGCTGGTGAACAGGTCGGGGGCGAGGTCGGTGAGGACCCGGTTGATCCGGTGGAGGACCTGGTCGGGAGGCGTGCCGAGGGTCGCGTGGGCGTGGACGCCGGTTCGTACCTGACCCATCAGGGCCGCGGCTGCGACGTTGTGGCCCTGGACGTCGCCGATGACGGCGGCGGCCGCGGTGTCGCCGAGCCGGATCAGATCGTAGAAGTCACCGCCGATCTCCATACCGCGGGTGGCGGGCAGGTAGCGGGCGGCGACGCGCAGGCCGGCGATGGCGGGCAGGCTGCGTGGGAGCAGCGCCTGCTGAAGGCCGTGTGCGAGGTCGTGTTTGACGTCGTACAGGCGGGCGCGGTCGAAGGCCTGGGCGATGAGCCCGGCGAGGGAGGTCATGACGGCGCGTTCCTCGGCGGGGAACTCGTGCGGGCTGTCGTACGACAGGATGCATACGCCGACGGGCCTGCCGGAGACGATCAGTGGCAGGAACGCCCAGGCCTGCTTGCCGCTGATCAGCGGTGCCTCGGGGTAGTCGCGCCGCATCTCCTCCACGCTGGCGAAGAAGGCGGGGATGCCGCTGCTCAGGGCCTTGCCGGCCGGGGTGAAGGAGGTGTCGAGGGGGAGGCCGTCGAGCCGCCTGATGGTCTCGGCGGCGTAACCGCGGTGACCGGTGATCCGCAGCCGACCGGCATCGGCCGTGGACATGACCAGCCCCTGAGCACCGTAGGCGGGCATGATCTGGTCCGCGACCAAGTCGACGACGTCCTGAACGCCGACGACTTCGGTCAGCGCGGCAGCGAGGTGCGTGAGTTGGTACAGCTGACCGCCGCGGGCCGGCGTGGCGGTGCGCGTCGACCGGCGCGGCGCCGGTGAGGGGGGCGCGGGCCCACCGGTGGGAACGATGCGGACGCTGATGCCGCTCGCGTCGGGGTACAGGTGAATGTCCAGCCACTGGTCCGGCGGACGGCACGCGGTGAACGAAACGGGTTCGCGGCTGATCAGCGCGGCGCGGTAGCCGTCCTCGTAGCTGGGGTCGTCGAGCCAGCGAAGGGACTGCCAGGGCCGTGTGCCCAGCAGCCGGCCGGCCTCGCAGCCCAGCAGTTCGCAGGCGCCGGAGCTGATATAGGTGAAGCGCCCCTCCAGGTCCAGGGCGCAGCTTCCGCCGGGCAGACGCTCCACGAAGTCGGCCACGGCCGGATCGGGGCTCGCGGATCGGCGCCCGGTTGCGACGGGGACGACGCGGGGCTGTTCGCGGCGGGCGGGGGAACCGGCCTTGTCGGCGGCCTCCTCCAGCAGCCGGGCCAGCCGTCGGCAACTGGACGTGATGTTGCCCCGCTCCCGCTGGGTCATGTACGGCGGCCGCGTGGCCGGCCACATCAGCAGTAGGGATCCACGTGGCCGTACGCCGGTGACCGGTGCGGCGACCAGCGCCAACGGGTACGGAAGCACCACCGCGGTGCGCGGGTAGAAGCGGACCATCTCGTCCTGGCTGCCGACCCACACCAGGCGGTCCTCACGGACGGCGTCGGCCACTGGCGCCGGGGAGGCGAGCGGAACCCGGGCCCATGGTGCGGCGAACTCGACCGGGACCCCGCACAGCACGTCAAGACACAGCAGCCGCTGATCCGGTGCGAGCAGGTAGAGGGCGCCGATGGACGCGCCGGTTCGGCGCACCGTTTCCGCGAACGCGGCATCCAGTGCCCCCTCGTCCGGGGCCGGATCACCTGTACCGGTCATCCCGACTGCTCCCCTCGGGGCGCACCATTCGGACGCCGCACGTGCCCGTGCTCGCCCATACGAGGACGCTACGCCCATGCGCAGCCGTCGGCACACGGTCCGGTGGGGGCGGCGGCAGTGCCGCCCGTGGCCGTGTGTCCCGCCCGTTTCCGGTGACGCTGCGTGGGGGACTCGCCTGCTGTGGTGGCGTACGGAGTTCGGGCGCCGGTGATCAGCGGATGAGCCGGATCCTGGGCGGAGCCGGGCGGCCGCGGTTGCGTTTCGACGGCTGGATCGCCGGTCTGGGCACGTCCTCGGGGACGCGTGTCGTGCTCGGCCACTGGCAGCGGTCACCGTTCGGACGGTTCGGCGACGTGATGGTGGAGCGCGCCGACGGAGAAAGGCTCCTGCTGGCCCCCACGCCGGAGACGGCCGCATTCATCAGCGGGACCTACGCCTTCGACACCGTACGCATCACCCCGGTCGGCGTACGCGTGGCCGACGGCACCTGGACCGTGACGGCGGGGCCTCTCGACCTGTGCTTCACCACCGGTCAACGAGGGGCGCTGGGGCTCTTGTTGTGCGCGGTACCCGGTTTCCTCGCCCGCCGTCCGGCATGGAGTGCCCTGACGGACCTGCCTGCCGGTGTGCTTCTGCCCGGCGTGCGGACACGGGGCAGTGCCGGTGCGGGCCGCCGGGAGTGGTACGGCGCACGGGATCTGCGGCCGGTCTCCGCTCTGTCGGCCGTTTTTGAGGGCCATGACCTCGGTGGGCTGGCGCCTGTCGAACCGCCGGTGCGCTTCGGGTTCGGTTCTGTGCCGGCCAAGCCCGCCGTCACACGGGTCACGACCACGGTGGAGCTGGGGCCCGGATGAGGCCTGTTCACAGGTGGAGGTGGCCTTCCAGCCAGTCCGCCGCGGCCCGGCGGAACAGTCGCCGGTTGTCCGCACGCAGGAAGTCGTGACCCTCGTCGCGCAGAGTCAGCAGTTCGGCTTCGATGCCGCGTTCCTGGGCGGCTCGGACGAACTGCTGGGACTCCCCCGGCGGCACATTGGTGTCGTGTTCGCCATGGACGGCGAGCAGCGGGACGCGCAGAGCGTCGATGCGGCTCATCGGCGACAGGGTGCGCAGCAGCTCACGGTCGCGGTCCGGGTGGCCGTACTTGTGAGCGGCCGATTCCGCGATCCAGGGCTCGGTGCCGGCGAAGAAGGTGAGGAAGTCCGACATGCCGCAGACGGCGATCGCGGTGCGGAACAGGTCCGGGTGCCATACGACGGAGGCGAACGTCAGATAGCCGCCGTACGAGCGCCCCATGACCGCCAGCCGCGTCGGATCGGCGGGGCCCGCCATGACCGCGTGGCCCGCGCAGTCGGCCACATCGTCGAACGCCGCGAAACGCCCTGCGCCCAGATCGGCGTCGACGAACGATCGGCCGTGCCCCAAGGAGCCTCGGACGTCGGGGGCGAAGATGTCCAGGCCACGCCCGATCAGCTCGTGGTAAAGCGGGTTGAACACGGGCCGTTCCTGTTCTTCTGGACCGCCGTGCAGGTGGATCACGCAGGGGGCCGGTTCGTCCGGAGCACGGCCCGGCGCCCTGTAGTACCAACCGCTCAGCGGCAGCCCGTCCCTCGCCGTGAGGCGCATGGGGACGGGACGTACCGGTGGGCGGCCCGGCGGGACGGCGTCCTCGTCCTGGGAGGACCACGCGGTGCGCAGCATGGACACGCCCTCGTGGGCCCACCAGATGCCCGGTCGGCGTTGCGACCCGGACAGCGCGAGCAGCAGGGCCCCGGCGCCGGCGGCAGTCACGCGTGTGGCGACCTCGTGGGGCAGCGGAACGGGCCGTCCCGGACCCGCGGCGTCCGGGGGCTGCCGGCTCGGGTGGGTCTCGACGAGTTCCAGCTCGCTGGCGCCCTGGACGTTCCACGCCAGGGCGGCCGTGCGGCCGTCGTGCGCCAGCGCCAGGAGTTCGAGGTCGACGCCGTCGCGTTCGGCCACGAGGGATACACCGCGCGGGCCGCCGTCGGCGTCCAGAGCGACCGCGAGGAGCGCCGCGTGCTCGCGGTCGGCGTTGCTGCGCAGCCACAGTGTCCGCCCGTCCGGAGAGAACCGGCCGATCCACGGGTCGCCGTCGGCGACCGGCATGGTGAAAGTGCTCTGCGAGTCGGCGGTGCGGCGGACGACCGCCTCCCTGCGACCGCGCGGCCCGCGGCGCAGCAGCGCGAGGCTGCCGTCGCGGCTGAGATCGCACACGCGCAGGGAGGCGGCGTGGGTCTCCGTGGTGAGCAGGGCGGGGGAAACCAGACCGTCGGGATCGATCAGGTAGACGGACAGACCGGCGTCGGGACGTACCGTCGGCGCCGCCGGCGTCCGGACGTCGGTCGGCGTTCCGCTCGGCTCCTCCCCCGGTGCCCCGTCGTACGGGGCTGGGCCCAGGAGCGTCGCGCGACCGTCCCGGTCCGCCCAGTCGGCGGTGCGGCCGTCGGCAAGGTCCGCAGCTGCCACGGCGTTCGCCGTGACGATCCCGTACTGCGGGACGGCCGGGGCCGCGAACGTGACAGCGACGGACGAGCCGTCGTGCGCCCAGCAGCCCAGATAGGCGGAACTGGCCGGGTCGGCCCCTGCCAGGAGGCGCCGACCGGTGCCGTCGGGCCGTACGCACAGGACCCGGGTGTGCTCTCCGCCGCCCGGCGCGGTGGTGTATGCGATCCACTGTCCGTTCGGCGACCACAACACCTCTTTCACGGGATCCGGTGACGAGTCCAGCAGCCGCACCTCATCCGTGTCGACGGAGCCGGCCCACAGCTGGGGAACGCCACCCCGGTCGCAGATGAAGGCCACCTCGGTGCCATCCGCGTTGGCGGACGGGTACCAGCAGCCGTGTGCGCGCAGCCGAGTCACGGCGTCCCGGGGGCCGCCTGCCTCGGGCAACGGAACCGGTGCCGGCGCAGCGACGCGGTCGGCACCGTGCATGTCCCCCGTCCGGCTGTCCGGGGGCGGCGCGGTGGCCGGGGCGAGCGGCCCGGGACGCGCGAACACGGGCGCCTGGCCGTGCGCCACCCGCACGCCCCCGTCGTCGGTCACTTGATTCCGTGGGTCTGCAGCCATATCTCCAGCAAAGCTATTTGCCACAGTGCGTTCGCACCCCGGTTGGTCCGGTGCTCGTCCGGCGCCGCGAGGAGCTCGGACACGTACGACTCCTGGAACAGGCCGCGTCGTTTCGCCTCCGGCGCCTGGAGCGCCTCACGCACGCGCTCCAGCACGGGGCCCGCCATGTGCCGGATCGCCGGCACCGGGAAATAGCCCTTGGGCCTGTCGACCACCTCGCGAGGCAAGAGCTTGCGGCCCGCCTCCTTCAGCACGCCCTTGCCACCGTCGGCCAGCTTCAGCTCGGGCGGGCAGGCCGCCGCCAGCTCCACCAGCTCGTGGTCGAGGAACGGAACCCGGGCCTCCAGGCCCCAGGCCATGGTCATGTTGTCGACCCGCTTGACGGGGTCGTCGACGAGCATGACGTGGGTGTCCAGCCGAAGGGCCGCGTCGAGCGCGGTCTCCGCCCCGGGGACCGCCATGTGACTGCGGACGAAACTGCCCGATACGTCGTCGCGCGGCAGCATGTCCGGCCGCAGGACCCTGGCGAGGTCGGCATGGGGCCGATCGAAGTAGGTCGCGGCGTACCGCTCCGGTTCGTCCTCGCGGGCGACCTCCGCCAGCCGCGGGTACCAGTGGTAGCCGGCGAAGACCTCGTCGGCTCCCTGGCCGCTCTGGACGACCTTGACCTCCTTGGACACCTGCTCGGACAGCAGGTAGAAGGCGACCACGTCGTGGCTGATCATCGGCTCGCTCATCGCCGCGACCGCCCCGTCCAGGGCCATCGACACCCGGTCGGAGGGAACCATCAACTGGCGGTGGTCGGTGCCGAACTCGCGGGCGACCAGGTCCGAGTAGTGAAACTCGTCGCCTTTCTCGCCGCCCTCCGTCTCGAACCCGACGCTGAACGTCATCAGGTCGTGCCGGCCCTCGTCGGCCAGCAACGCCACGATGAGGCTGGAGTCGAGGCCGCCGGAGAGCAGGACACCGACCTCCACGTCGGACACCATCCGGCGGCGCACCGCCGTGCGGAGCGCGTCCAGCACCGCGTCACGCCATTCGTCCGCGCCCATGCCGGCGTACTCGGCCCGGCGCGTGTACGACGGCTGCCAGTAGCAGTGATCTTGATGGGTGCCGTCCGGCTCGACGACCCGCACGGTGGCGGGCGGGAGCTTGTGCACTCCGTTGAGGACGGTGCGCGGCGCCGCGACGGTCGCGTGCCAGCTCAGGTACTGGTGGACGGCGACCGGATCGAGCGAGGTGTCCACGTCTCCGCCTGCGAGGAGGGCGGGCAGCGTCGAGGCGAACCGCAGCCGGTCCGGTGTCCGGGTCAGGTACAGGGGCTTGATTCCGAGCCGGTCCCGGGCGAGGACGACTCGCCCGGTGCGGTGCTCGACGAGCGCGAAGGCGAACATGCCGAGGAAGTGCTCGACGCAGGCGGTGCCCCACTGCTGATAGGCCTTGAGCACGACCTCCGTGTCCGACGTCGACTCGAACCGGTGCCCGAGGCCGCGCAACTCCTCGCGCAGCTCCGGATGGTTGTACACGCAGCCGTTGAAGACGCCTGTGACCTCCCCACGGGCGTCGGTCATCGGCTGGGCCCCGCGGTCCGAGAGGTCGATGATCTTCAGGCGCCGGTGTCCCAGCGCGACCGGGCCGCGCGTCCAGGTGCCCTGCCCGTCGGGCCCACGGGCTGCGAGCCGGTCGCTCATACGGCCGACGGCCGCCAGGTCGGCTCGCCGGCCGTCGAATCGGACCTCGCCGGTCAGACCGCACATGACGTCCCGCCTCCCTTCCTCGGGTCGGCGCCTGCGCGCCCGCACGGTGGTGCCGGTGCGCAGGCGCCGGTCAGGAGGTCCTGGGCGGTGGTGCGAGACATCACGAATCCTTTCTGCACGGGGAGGAGTAGGTCGGCGAACGCCGCCGGGACGGCCACTGGCACGTCAGCTGCCGATGCCGTCAGGTGCCCCCGGGACGACGGAGGTGGGCGGGCCGCCCAGGACGACAGCACGGGCAGGGGTGCGGTCGAGCGCCGGGGACCTGCGGCGTCGGTGCTGGCCGCGGGTCTCGGCGATCAGCATGTCGACACAGCCCAGCAGGCCCTCTTCCTGTGCCGCACGACGTATACGCCGGGCGGCGCTTCCGCCGGCGAGGGCCGACTCGGTGAGCTCCCGGACGGTATGCCAGTCCCCGTGGGCTTCCAGCGCGGGCCGCAGCCGGACGAGCAGCTTGCGCACGACCGCGTGGGCGGGTGCCTCCTCGTGGGTCTCGGGGTCCACCAGCGTCCCTTCCAGCCCCGACCGGGCGGCACGCCACGATGCACCCCGCAGCCACTCGTGCCGCCCCGCGCACCCAGGGGCGTCGCCTCGGTCGAGGCGTTCGCGGGCCTCGGCCACCAGGGCACGGAACAGTCCGGCGATGAGCACGACGGTCTCCGGGCGCGGGCAGGCGTCACATGTGCGCAGTTCCAGCGTGGGCAGATGGGCCGAGGGGCGGACGTCGTAGTAGATCATCCCCGCGTCGCTGATGATCCCGGCCCGTACGAAGTCCTCCACGGCCGCGTCGTACTCGGCCGCGTCCCGGAAGCAGCCGACCGGCCCCGCGGTGGGCCAGCGCTGCCAGAGCAAGGTGCGCCAGCTCGCGTACCCCGTGTCGGACGCCTGCCAGAACGGTGAACTGGCGGAGAGGGCCAGCAGTACCGGAAGCCAGGGCGAGACTTCGCACATGGCCCGTACTGCGGTGTCGCGGTCGGGTACGTCCACATGGACCTGGGCGCCGCAGATGAGCTGCTCGTCGGCGACCTTGCGGTACTCCTCGGTCATGTGGCGGTAGCGTGCCTCGGCCGTGGGGTGCGCCGAGGCGGCGGGCGCCAGCGGGGCCGTGCCGGCGGCCACCACGGCCAGCCCCAGTGAGGAGGCTGCCGCGTCGAGCCGCCGTCTCATGCCGGTGAGGTCGGCGTAGAGGTCGTGCAGGGACGTGTGTACCGAACTGTTGGACTCCACGGTGCACTGATGCAGCTCGGTCGTGTAGGTGCGTCTGGGAAGCTGCCGCAGGACCGCGTCGGCTCTCGGCACGAGCAGTCCGCTCTCCACCTCCAGGACGTGAAATTCTTCCTCCACTCCGATGCGCATGCTCACGTTCACTCCTACGGATCCCGGCACCTGCCGCACGGGAGGGGCGACCCGACCCCGGCGGTGGGGCGGCTTGTGGTGTCCTCTGAGTTCCCAGTCCCCGGGGACGTAAGCCTGCCGCCTGCGCATTTGAGGCATGGGCCGCACAAACGAGCGATCAGGCAACCGGGCCGCGGCATGTCGGGACAAGGGGCCGACGAGGAGGGCAGCCGGGGTCGGCTGCCCTCCCGTGAGGTCCATGCCCGGGACAGCGGGTGCCGCCGAATGCCGCGTTGCCCGCTGACGCCACGCGATCAGATTGCCACCGCCATCGCGATCAGGCCGATCGCGACCAGGGCCACCACGATCATGATCAGGATGATCGGCATGGGGCCCCAGCCCCTGCGCAGTTCGGTCTGCGGATAGGAGATGGCGGACGTGGTGTCCGACTCGGCGGGCGGAGTCTCACCGGGTGGTACGCCGCGGCCGGGTTCGCGTCCTGGATTTCGTGCCGGCTCGGGTTGAGGGTTCGTCATGGCGCGCCCTCCTCTCGGTTACAGGCAGGCCATGGGAGGTTGCAGGATTCATTGATTGGGGCGGGCGGTGCTTATGTCACCGAGTGCCGAGTCGGGATCACGTTCGATGGCCAGGTCGGCGAGGGCGACGATGCCCACTGGGTGATTTTCCCGGTCGACGACAGGTACCCGCCGGACGGAGCGCTCGCGCATCACCTGCACCGCGAGAATCAGGTCGTCGTCGGGCCCTACCGTGACGAGGTCCTCGCTGCACGCCTGAGCCACGGTCGTACGGTCCGGGTCGCCGCCCTCGGCCACCGCGCGCACCACCAGATCCCGGTCGCTGACCAGCCCGCGCAGCCGCCCGCCCTCGGTGACCAGTACAGCGCCGATGTCCTCGTCGCGCATCATCTGGGCCACCGACTGCACCGATGCCTGCGGTTCAACGGTCATCGGGTGGGTCGTCATGACATCGCGGACATGCCGAGTCATGGGAACGTCCCTCCGAGAGGTCGGGGCGGTGCTGTTCACCGCCGTGCAGCGCCCGAGTACCCGTGGACGGCCCGGCTGCCACGTTCGCGCCGTCCCTCATCAGCTGCCGCGGGGGCACCGCGTGCCCCGGCCTGTCAGGGGGCCTGCGGTCCGGTGCGGACAAAGAGGCAGAACGGGTGCCCCGCCGGGTCGCACAGGACGCGTACGTCGGCCTGGGGCTGGACATCCGCCAGGGTCGCCCCCAGCGCGACGGCGTGATCGACAGCGGACGGCAGGTCGGTCACCTCAAGGTCCAGATGCATCATCATCTGTTGCTCGCAGCGGCTGGAGGGCCACTGCGGTGCGGTGAACCGCGGCTCTGTCTGGAACGACAGCCCGGCACCGCCGTCGGGGGATGTGATCTCGACCCAGCCCGGTTCTTCCTTCCGCATCCGCCACCCGAGCAGCTCCTGATAGAACTGCGCGAGTTCGTGAGCGTCCGGAGCATCAAGGGTGGTCGCGGCCAGCGTGAAACGCGGTTGAGGCTTCATGCAGTGCTCCTGCCCGTCTTCGCCGACGGGCCTGCCGAACCGACGTGAGCCCGGCCCGGGGAAGGCAGCCGTCAGCGGTTCATGGCCCAGCGGATGGTGCGGGTCAGGGCCTGGCCGGTGGGGCGTACGGCGAGGTCTTCGACGACCGGGACCCTGGGCAGCCACAACATGCCGCGGGCCCAGGACGGGAGCAGGGCCACCGCGTTCGCGGCCAGCCCGCCGTAGAAGGGTCGCACCGCGAGGGGCAGCGGCGGCTGGAAGAGCAGGAAGCGGGCGGCGGCCCGGGCCTCGGAACCGGCCCGCAGTTCGGGCCGGTAGGCGGCCAGGCGCTCGGCGAGTTCGCGGCGATCGCGTGGGGGCTCGATCACCCCCAGCGCCTCACCTATGCGTGCGGTGTCGGCCACGTAGGCGTCGTAGGCGCCGGCATCCAGCGGGCGGGCTCCGTAGCGTTCGTGGGAGCGCAGAAAACTGTCGGTCTCGGCGGCGTGCACCCAGCCCAGCAGGTGTGGATCAGCCGCGTGGTACGGCACGCCCTCGGCCGTCGTCCCGCGGATCCGTTCGTGGATGCCGCGGACGTGGTCGACGGCCCGCTGGGCGTCCGTAGCGGTGCCGTAGGTCGTCACCGCCAGGAAGGCGCTGGTGCGCTGGAGCCGGCCCCACGGGTCGCCGCGGTATCCGGAGTGCCCGGCCACCGCCGCCATGGCGAGCGGATGCAGGGACTGCAGCAGCAGTGCGCTGAGTCCGCCGATGAACATGGAGGCGTCGCCGTGGACCGTGCGGATCGGGCGATCCGGGCCGAACCAGCGCGGGCCCGGAGTGTCGTGGATGCGGGCACGCGTCGCCATGCCGTCGGGGCCCGCGACCCGGCGGAACAGGGCCTGGCCCAGCTGCTCGCGGACTGAGGTCAGCACGGTCGGCCTCCCCTCTCTCCTGCTGCCAGTGTCCGCGATGCCGACCCGAACCGGTCATGGCCGGGGGCCTCACCTGCCGATGGGCACGTACGTGGGTTCACGGTCCGATGCCGGCCACACATAGGGCAGGTCGTCCGAGACGCCGGAGAACAGGCCGCCGTAAACGTCGCGGTCCTTACGGACCAGTGCCGAGCGGTGGCTTTCGTGGAAGGCCTCGTCTCCGAGCCAGGGCGGCAGCTCACCGGCGGCGGCCAGGTCCGCCTGGTCTCGTACGGCAACGCCGGGTCAGTGCGCGGCCAGTCCGGCGACCAGGGAGGCTGCGCAGCTGTCCTGATGCCCCTGCTCCCGCCAGACCCGGCAGATCTCCAAGCCGTACCGGACGAGAGCCTCCTCGTACCCGGTCCACATCCGTACGGCCGGGTGTCGGCGCCACCCGTAGTCGGGGACGGTCAGACCGCGCAGGACCTGGAGCGCCTCGACCCGCTGCTTGCCCAGCCGGCGCCGGTCCAGAAGCAGGGCCGTCTGCCGGAAGTCGGGGTGGGGCAGGAACGTCTGCATCAGTCACCGGTTCGCTTCCTGCGCAGTGCGGACGGCTTGTGCACCGCCGACCTGCCCGACCTGGCGCTGCGCACCTCGTACTGCGGATCCTCGGGTGAGGCGTCCACGGTGCGGCCGGCGGCTTCGGTGCGTCGGGTGATCTTCCGCTCGACCTTGCCTTCCGTGGTACTGCCGTGGCTCCTCCAGGTGACCTCGTCGCCCTGGGTGAGCTGCTTGCCCTTGTCCCCGCCGCTCGTCTTCTTCGCCTTCTTCGTCATCGCGATTCCTCTCTTCCGCCGACCAGGCCCCGCTGAGCCGCGCCCGGCCGTCAGGAACCTCCCCTGGACGCCGCCCGATCGGCCTGGCCACCGGCGCCGAGTGGCCCGGTGTACGCGAAGGGCTGCGCCGCCTCCATACGGGGCAGCTCCCGGCGCGATACGCGCAGCACCACCGGGGGCAGAGCCACGCGCAACGGCTGGGCCAGACGTAGCCAGGCCGGCGCGTACACGGCTGTACGACGACACTCCAGACCCCTCGCCAGGCGGGCGGCGACCGTGTTCACGGGGTGCACCCCGCGGGCCCCCGGGGGCATGTGGGCGCGTAGTCCACGCAGCGCGGCGTAACGGTCCGCGTCGCGGATCATGTCCGTGTCCGTCCAGCTCAGGTAGGCGATGCCGACAGCGACCCCGCGGTGCGCCACCTCAGCTCGCAGGGCGTGCGCGAAGGCCTCGGCGCCGGCCTTGGAGGCGCAGTAGGCACTCATCAGAGGGACGGCGCCGATCGATGCCAGCGAAGCGATCTGGAGGAAGTACCCCGCTGTGTCGAACAGGTCGGGCAGGAACGTCCGGGCCGTGTGGGCGCTGCCGGTGAGGTTGACATCGATGACGCGGCGCCAGGCGCTCGGGTCGGAGGCGAGGAACGGGCCGCCCTCGGCGATGCCCGCGTTCGCGACGACGACCGAGGGGCGTCCGAGCCCGGCCCGCACGGTGTGGGCCGCGGCATCAAGCGCGCCGGGGTCGGTGACGTCGACCTCGACGGCCAGAGCCGGGCCCGGCAGGGACGCGGCCACCGCTTCCATCGCCGCCTGCTCGTGGCCGAGCAGCGCCACCCTGGCGCCGCGCCGCGAGACCTCGCGGGTCAGGGCCGCGCCCACGCCGCGGGCTGCTCCGGTGATGACGACCGTACGGTCGGCGAGCGGACTGCTGCGCACGGCTGCCCTTCCTTTCCCTCTTGCTTGACCTAGCGTTCGGTGCCTCCACGGCGCCGGTGTTGCGTGGGTCAGCGTTTGGTTCCGGTGCGGTCCCGCCGGCTCAGGAGCCGCTGGGCGCGTGCCAGGCCGGGTGGCCGGTGGCGGTGCAGCGCGGCCCGTGCGGCGTTGGCTCCCGGTGCGCCGTGCACGCCGCCGCCCGGGTGGGCTCCGGCGGAGGCCAGGAAGAGCCCTGGGACCGGGGTCTCGGGACGCCCGGTGCCGGGCACGGGCCGGAAGACGAGTTGCTGATGGATCGCGGTGGTGCCGCCGTTGATGGCTCCGCCGCTGAGGTTGCCGTCGAGGGCCTCGAGGGTCGGGGGCGCCAGAATGCGGCGGGCGCGGATCAGAGAGCGGAAGCCAGGCGCGAAACGTTCGACTTGGCGTTCGACCCGATCGGCCATGAGTTCCTGGTCCTTGGTGTCCCACCGCGCGCTGATGCCCTCGTCAGCGGCGTCGGCGGTGATCTCGCGGGGAACGTGCGTGTAGGCCCAGGCCGATTCGGTGCCCAGCGGCGAGCGTGAGGCGTCGGCGGTGGTCATCTGGCCGAACAGCAGGAAGGGTCGGTCCGGGACCTGCCGCATCGCGATCTGCGCGGCGAAGCGGGTGAGTTCGTCCATGCCGTCGGCGAGATGCACGGTGCCGGCCCGGGACGCCTGCTCAGCCTCCCAGGGCACCGGGCCGTCGAGCGCCCAGTCCACCTTGAACGTGGCGAAGTCCCACTGGAAACGACGCAGGTCGTCCAAAAGCTGCTCGGGCACATGCTCGGGTTCGAGCAGTTCGCCGTACAGGGCGGGCACCGACACGTCCGCGAGCACCGCCCGGCCGGCCGGCACCGCGTCACCGACAGACGTACGCACGCCGACGGCCCGCCCGCCGCGGACGACGATCCTTTCGACGCGCTGTCCGCAGCGCACGCCCCCGCCGCGGGCCCTCAGGCGCAGGGTCAGGGCCTGGGTCAGGGCGCCCGAGCCGCCGACGGGGACGGGAAAGCCGTACGTCTGGCCGAGCATGGCCATCAGCCAGCCGAAGCCGCCGCTGCCCGCCGACTCCGGGGCGAGGTCGGCGTGCAGCGCGTTGCCGGCCAGCAGCAGGCGGCCACCCTGACCGCGGAACTCCTCCTCCCCCATGCGGCGTACCGGCAGCACCAGGGAGCGTGCGATACGCAGTCCGCCCGCGGCCCGCAGCCGGAATGCCAGCCGCGCCGTCGCGCGGACGGGCGGGAAGGGGGTGAACAGAGCGTCCAGGAGGTCGGGGTGCAGGTGCTGCCACACGCCGTGCAGCCGCTCCCACGCGGCACCGTCACCCGGCGCGAAGGCCTCGAGGGACGCGGCAGTGGTGCCGACGCGCCGGTCCAGCAGGGCGCAGCGGCCGTCGGTGAGGGGATGCGCCAGCACACTGGGCGCGTGGCTCCACCGCAGCCCGTAGTCCTCGAGACGCAGGGCGGTCAGGACCGGCGAGGCGGCTGCGAGCGGGTAGAAGGAGCTGAAGATGTCGTTGACGAAATCCGGGTCGACGCCGCGGTCGTGACGCACCGCGCCGCCCGGCTCCGGCTGCTCCTCCAGCACTTCGACGCTCCACCCGGCGTCCACCAGCACGTTCGCGGCCACCAAACCATTGGGGCCGGCGCCGATCACCACCGCGTCAGGCACGGCCGGCTCCGTCCGCGTCCGGCACCGCCGGCGCGGCCGGCGCCCTGTGTGGGGCGCGGCGGGCGTCATGCGCCTCGCTCTCGCAGAGCCGGGCGAGGCGGGCGAGCATCGCCCGGTGGCGCAGTTGGATCAGCGCCTCGAAGCCCACGTTGTGCAGCCGGCCGCCCGCTCCCTGAAGGGGGTGCTCGTCCACAAGCACCAGGCACTTCTTTCCCCACGGGCGCAGCTCGATCGCGATACGTGCCGTGCCCAGCACGCCGGCGTGTGCCTCCAGCTCCATGGACACACCGGGCTCGCAGCGGCGGACAACCGTCTCGTTGAACAGCCGGACGGGGCCGATCCGGACCTCGTAGCGGATCGCCGCGTCGGTGTCCGGCCACCGCCCGCGTAGCGGCTCGGACCGCGAGGTCCCCACCACCCACTCCGCGTATCGGTTGCCGTCGGCGAGGACGGCCCACACGGCACTCGGACCGACTTGGATCAGACGGTGGCGAACGGCCACGGAGACCTCCAGGGGTGCCTCGGCCGGATTGCCCGGCAGTCACGCCCGAGTGCCCGCACATCACGGGTCAAACCGGTTCCATCCACCTCAATCGGCTGTCGTGGGAGGTGTCGGATTCTGCAGGAGTCCTGCGTCGCCCGGGGTGCCGTGGAGGGACGGCAGCAACCGGGAAGATGGTGGCGCCGGCAGAGGGTTCTCTGCCGGCGCCCGTGCGGCGTGGACCAGGTTGGAGGCCATCGCCCGGCCGGTCGAAGGTCGACCAGTCGTGACCGCGGTCGTCGTCGAGGTGGTCGGGACCGGGTCCCGGGCCGAGATGCCAGTACGTCCACGCCTGACCGGGAATGGTGTAGCCGATGTCGGCGAGGGCACCGCTGATCTCGCTGATGACGTGGTGGGCGCCGCCCTCGTTGCCGGTGACCTGGACGCCGGCGACGCGGTTGTAGGCGATGGGGCGCTGCTCGTCGTCGGTTTCGCCGAGCACGTCCATCCGCTCCAGGACGCGCTGAGCGACCGAGGAGGGACGGCCGAGCCAGGTCGGAGAGGCGATGACCAGAATCTGAGCCGACAGCAGCCTTTCGTGCACCTGGGGCCACTCGTCGCCGTTTCCCATGTCGCCCTGCACGCCGGGCTTGAGGTTCATGTCGACCGCCCGCACGACGTCCACGTCCACTCCGTGGCCTTTGAGCGCCTGGATGACCATGGCGGCGAGAGCCTCGGTGTTCGACGGCTGCGGAGAGGGCTTGAGAGCGCAGTTGATCACCAGGGCGCGCATGAAGCCACTCTCCCCCTGGGCCCACTGCCACGCCGGACAGGCCGCGCATCGGTTCACTCCCCCGCACCAGCCGGCACCGGCGGGCGCTCAGCGGCCGTGTCGCACCGCGGTCGCACGAGCGGGTCTCGTGATCGGCGCGGCCCGCGGCACGGCGTCAAGCCGAGTGCTGGTACGTCGAGTACGTGAGATATCCGTTGTCGCCGCCCTGGAAGTACGTCGCGTCGTCGACGGGAGCGATCGGGAGACCGGTGCGCAGGCGCTCCACCAGGTCGGGGTTGGCGATGAAAGCACGGCCAAAGCTGATGAGGTCTGCTCCCAGGCTGAGCCATCGGTCGGCGTCGGCTCGGCCGGTCTGCTTCGGGCCCATCGGCAGAACGGGGTTCATGACGAGGGTGCCGGACCAGCTTCGGCGCAGACCGAGAAGCGTCTCTTCGTCGGTCGTGGCCTCGAGGTGGACGTAGGCCAGGCCGAGCCGGGAAAGCTCGGTCAGGAGCGCGGTGTAGAGCTCGGCGACGTCGGTCTCCTCGACGCCCCAGAAGGTGCCTTGGGGAGAGAGCCGGATCCCGGTGCGGTCCGCGCCGATGGCTTCGGCGGTCGCGGCGGCCGCCTCGACGGCGAACCGGATCCGGTTGCGCACCGAGCCTCCGTACCGGTCCGTGCGCAGGTTGGCGTTGGAGGAGAGGAACTGTGAGATCAGATAGCCGTTGGCGCCGTGGAGTTCCACACCGTCGAAACCGGCGTCGACGGCACGGCGTGCGGCGTCCGCGTACGACCGGACGTGCTCGGGCACTTCGGCCGTGTCCAGGGCACGCGGAGTCGGTGCGGGCAGCGGCCCGTTGGGGGTGAACACCTCACCCACGGCCGCGATGGCCGAGGGGCCGACAGGCTGCATGCCGATGGTGTCCGGGTGCGAGACACGTCCGCCGTGCATGATCTGGGCGAAGATCCGGCCGCCGTTGGTGTGCACCGCATCGGTCACCGGGCGCCACGCGGCCACCTGCTGGTCGGTGTACAGCCCCGGAGTGCCGGGGTTGGACTGCCCGATCAGGCTCGGCTGCACCCCTTCGGAGACGATCAGGCCGGCCGTGGCCCGCTGGGCGTAGTAGCGCGCCATCGACGGCGTCGCCAGACCGTCCGCGGCGGCCCGGACCCGTGTCATCGGCGCCATGACCACGCGGTTGGGCAGTGTCAGGGCACCGAGCCGGTAACCGGAGAAAAGGGTCGTCACGTCATGTCTCCTTCGTGATCTGTCGTGCCCGTGTCCGGGCACGTCGATTACGCTAGAACCTGACATTGACGTCAGAGGCAAGGGTTGTGCTCCGGATCACAACGGGGAGGGGCGGCATGCGTATCGGCGAACTCGCGGCACGGGCCGGAGTCAGCGTCAGGTCGCTGCGCTACTACGAGGAACAGGGCCTGCTCTCGAGCACCCGCAGCGCCAGCGGGCAGCGGCACTACACGGAGCACCACGTCGAGCGCGTCACGTTCCTCCAACGGATGTACGCCGCGGGCCTGTCCAGCCGGACCATCTCCGAACTCCTGCCGTGCGTCGACGCGCCCAGCGAGGAGACGTCCGACGCCGCGCTGGAACGCATGGCCGAGGAACGCGACCGGCTCTCCGAGCACATCGAGGACCTCATCCGCACCCGGGAAGCCCTCGACACGTTGATGGCCACGAACCGGGCCCACCGAAGCCGCCTGAAGTCGGCTGCGACGAGCTGAGCCCGGGCTCAGGAGCCGGCGTCCTCATTCCGGCCCAGGTCGGCATACACCAGGTGGTGGTCCGAGTACGGACTGGGACGCACACGGTGCTCGAGCGGGGCGATGCCGCGCAGGAAGACGTAGTCGAACTTGGTCTGCCAGTCCGTGGTCGGCTCGCACGCGCCGACTGGCGAGGGATGACACTGGGTGTCCGTATCCGCGGCCAGGGCCCACATGCGGGCGAGTTCGGACGTGTCCGGCACTGCGTTGAAGTCGCCGAGAACGATCGCGCGGTCGTGCCGCGCGACGTCTGCGGCGAGTACGCCGACCTGGCGTGCCCGGACTGCCTCTTGACGTCGATGGGCGAGGTGGGTGTTGAAGACGCGGGCAGGTTGGCCGCCCACCGTGGTCGTGACCGCCATGTACCCACGGTCCTCCGATCCCCCGTCGGGGTACTCCATGCTCACGCGGTCCGTCATCGGCGCCGCCGACAGGACTGCCTGGCCGTAGGCCCCCGGACTCCACGGCACTCCCCCGCAGCGGCCCCAACTGCGAAGCACCGTCCCGTACTCGACGTGGTAGACCAGCCCGTGAAGGCTCCGCAGATACTCCCGGATCCTCTCGACGTCACGTACGCACGCTTCTTGCAGGCCGATGACCTGGGGCGCGTACGCGGCGATCTCCGCGGCCCGGTCGACGTTGCTCACCTCGCACGGGTTGCAGATGTTCCACGTCATGACCCGGTTCGGTACGACGTCCCTGACGGCTTCGACGGGCTGTGACCTGGCGAAGAGGGCACCGCTCGGTGCACTGGGGCCGACGAGGACCATGCAGGCCACGATCACGGCACCGGCGAACAACCGCGGGCCCCTTCCGAACACCTTCGCCTCCTCGATCTGGCTCCCCGTGGCATCTGACGTCTCCCTACACGAGGTTAGGCGACGCGGTTGTCCGCAACACCTGCTTGCGCATCTTCACCTGGCCCTTGTCAGACCCTGACCCGGGCTCCGGCCTCCGGCCTGAACCCGCCTTCAGCAGGCCGACGTTGACCGCCCTGGCCGACACGGCACCTGTCGGCAGCGGGACCGATCGGCCGACCGGACCGGTGCCCGCCCACTCCGCATCAATGCTTGATCCTGCTCGGAACTGCTCTCTATCGAGCACGTATTGACATGAACCGTCGAAGCCCGCAGAGTCATGCCCCGACAGTCCGGACAGTCCCCACAGTGCCCCGGCAGTGATGCAAGCCACCCCAGCGAGGAGTGTTGCCGTCATGTCCGAAACACCCGCTGTCTCACGCCGACTGCTCCTCGGCGGAGCCGTCGCCACGGGCGCGGCCGCGGTCGGGATGACCGCCGCGGCCCCGGCCGCGTCCGCCGCGACCGGACCGGTGCCCCGCCGCCGTCCGGGCCAGAAGTCGATGATCGGCGTGCCGTTCCAGGTCCACAGAACTGTCCGCGTCGGTGTCATCGGCCTGGGCAACCGCGGCGGAGGCATGGTCGAGGGCTGGGCGGCCGTGCCCGGCTGCACCGTGACCGCCGTCTGCGACATCCGCGCCGACCGCGCGCGACGCGTCGCCGACCGGCTGGTGAGCAAGGGCGAGCCCCGCCCCGCCGAGTACGGCGGATCAGCCGACTCCTACGCCCGAATGCTCCGACGCGACGACATCGACCTGGTGTACGTCGCCACGCCGTGGGAGTTCCACTACGAGCACGGCAGAGCCGCGCTGCTGAGCGGCAGGCACGCCGTGGTCGAACTCCCCGTCGCGACCGAACTGAGCCAGCTGTGGGACCTGGTCGACACCTCCGAGCGGACCCGCAGGCACCTGCTCCTCGCCGAGAACTGCAGCTACGGCCGCAACGAACTGGCCATGCTCAGGATGGCGCACTCCGGCCTGTTCGGGGACATCACCAACGGCCACGGCGGCTACCTGCACGACCTGCGTGAACTCCTCTTCTCCGACACCTATTACACCGACTCCTGGCGGCGCCTGTGGCACACCCGCAGCACCGCCTCCCTCTACCCCATGCACGGGCTGGCCCCGATCGCGGCGGCCATGGACATCAACCGCGGCGACCGGATGACCACCCTCGCCGCCACCGCGACCGCCCCGAAGGGACTGGCCGACTACCGCGAACGCTTCGTCCCCCGCGACCACCCGTCCTGGAAAGAGACGTACATCAACGGTGACCTGGTCACCTGCCTCATCGAGACCGACAAGGGCAGGATCATCCGGGCCGAGCACGAGGTGAGTTCGCCCCGGCCGTACAGCAGGATCAACAGCCTCGCCGGCAGCCGGGGGATCGTCGAGGACTACACCGGGCCCGCGCCGACGGGCGCGCGCGTCTATCTCGAACCGGACCACGGCGGCCACACCTGGCGCGACTTCGCCGACTACCGCAAGGAGTACGACCACTGGCTGTGGCGGAAGGTCGGTGACGACGCCGCGAACAACGGCGGCCACGGCGGCATGGACTACGTCCTGCAGTGGCGCACCGTCCAGTTGATGCGCGCAGGGCTGGTGCCCGACATCGACGTGTACGACTCGGCTGCCTGGTGCTCGGCGGTCCCGCTGAGCGCGGCGTCCCTGGCGAGGAACGGCCGCCCCGTCGAGATCCCGGACTTCACCCGCGGCGCCTGGACCGGCAAACGGCCCGGACTCGACTCCGGTCCCACGGACATGCCACCCGTCGGCTGACCCGATGCCCCGACCGGCCCGGCTCTCGGCCACGTAGTCGATCAGACCGAACTGTCGGACTCGCGGTCGGAGGACGGTGGCTGCTCGGCCCAGATCGTCTTCCCCTCCGTGCTGAAACGGGTCCCCCATGCCTGAGCCAACTGCGCGATGATGAACAGGCCTCGCCCGCCCTCGTCGACCGTGCCGGCGTGGCGCAGGTGTGGGGCGGCCGAGCCGGCGTCACGCATCTCGCAGGTCAGGGTGCGGTCATGGATGAGTCGCAGTTCGATCGGTGGTCTGCCGTACCGGATCGCATTGGTCACGAGTTCGCTGACGATGAGCTGGATGTTGTAGGCGGTCTCGTCATCGACGTTCCACGCGGCGAGCTGCCGGCGCGTACGGCGCCGGGCGTCGGCCACGGCCGTCGGCTCGGGGTCCAGTGACCATGTGGCGCAGCGGTCGGCGGGGAACGCCCGGGTGCGCGCGACGATCACCGCGGCGTCGCTGACGCCCAGATCGGCCGGCAGGGCGTAGACGAGGGCATCGCCGAGTTCCTGGAGCGGACGGTCGTCGTATTGGGACACCGCGGCCAACGGGCCCGGGAATTCGGCGAGATACGAAGTGAGGAGCGGGTCGCTGGCGAACACCAGGACGCTGCCGGCCGGTACGTCGATCTCGACGGCCGCGAAGGGCGCGCCCTCCGAACTCCCCAGCCTGGGCCCGGCCGGTGCGCCGGAGAGGGACACCGTCCCGTCCGGACGTACGACCAGGGGGGCCAGCCGGCCGGCCGCCGCCATCGTGCATACGCCGGTCAAAGGGTCGTGGACCGCGTACACACAGTCGGCGGTGAGCGCTTCCTGGCGCAGCGGATCGCCGAGCGGGAGGTGAGCCTGTTCAGCGGCGAGGCGCGCCGCCGTGTCGTGCAGACGGGCGAGCAGTTCGTCGGGGGCGAGGTCGAACACCGACAGGGAGCGTACGGCGGTGCGCAGCTGCCCCATGATCGCAGCGGCGTGCACACCGCGTCCCGCCACCTCGCCGACAGCGATCGCCGTGCGGGCACTCGACAGGGCGGTGGTGTCGTACCAGGCACCGGGATCGGCACCCGTGACGGAGAGGTAGGCGGTCTCCAGCCATGCGTGGGCTTCCGGACGGCGGGGCAGCAGTTGACGCTGAACCGTGGCGGCGATCGTGTGTTCACGTGTGTAGCGCCGGGCGTTGTCGATGCACAGTGCGGTGTGCGTGGCCAACTCGACGGCGAGCGCACGGTCGTCCTCGTCGAATGCCGGCGAGTGCTCCGTGCGGTACAGGCTCACGATCCCGAGGGCGGCGTCACGCAGGATCAGTGGAACCACGAGAAGGGAGTGGGCTCCCGATGACGGGATCGCCTCCGCGAGTGCCGGATCGGCGGCCAGCCAGGGGGCGTCCGGTTGCAGCTGGACCACCCTCGGGCTCAGATCGGCCAGGGCCTGGGTGAAGGGCGTCGGACCCGCGAGGCGGCGGATGTCGCCCACCGAACGGGCACGCGGCGGCCGTATCCCGGCACCGTGGAACGCAGTGCGCATGACGAGCGTGCCGGTCGGCGGCGGGGCGAGAGGCGGGTCGTCGCCGCGGAGCACGGCGTCCACCACGTCCACGATGGCGACGTCGGCGAACGCGGGGACCACGGCCGCGGCAAGTTCTTCGCCGATCAGAGCCGGCTCCAAGGTGCGTCCCACCCGCTCCCGCACCGCGTCGAGCATCCTGATTCGGGCGTGACCTCTCTCCCGTTCGGTGACGTCGACCGCGGTGACCGCCACCCCGAGCACCGACCGGGGCGCGTCTTCCAGGCGCAACGCGCTGATCTCGAAGTCCCGCCCCTGTGGATCCCCGTCGACATGCGCTCGGACGATGCGTTGCCGCACCGGGACCCCGGTGTCGAGCACTCCTCTCAGCACCGCCTCCACGTCGTCATCCACGACGCTGTAGACGTCACGGACCGAGCGTCCCCTGAGGTCGTCCTTGGACAGGCTCCGCATCAAAGGAGTGGCGGTGTTGACGCGCAGCACTCGCAGGTCCGTGTCAATGAGGTGGAGCCCGATCGGGGACTGCGTGAACAGCGCCTCCAGCATCAAGGCGGCTGCCTCGTCGACGCGCCCGCCGGGATCCCTGTGCGCCACGGGACCCACCTCCGAGGTACTGCGATCTCTCGGGGGTCGGCTGCCCCTTGTCCCAGCGTGCTCCACGGGCGGCAGGACCGCACCCGCAGACCGCCCGCAGGAAACCGCTCGGGGTCTCGCCCAGCTCTCCCTCTCCGGTGCCGCACGGTCCAAGATCGGCGGGTCGTCAGATCGGTGCGCCGGCCGCTCAGGCACCGGAGAGGGAGAGCTGGGCGAGGTCCCTAGAGCCTTCCGGCCTCGGGTTTCCATCCCCACGCGGTGAGCATGCCGGCTGACAGCGCGGCGCACTCCTGCGAGTCCAGGTACCGGATCGCCGTTTCGATACCCGCGTCGTCGACCAGGCCCGTGGCGAGCATCGCCGCCCTGCTGCGCTCCCAGGTGTCCGCCCAGAAGCGGCTGATGGGGCTGCCCGGCACCAGCGGCGGCACATGGATCTCGGCAGCGACAGGCACGAGCCCCGCCCCTCGCAGCAACTGCGGGTACGACGGCACCCAGGAGACATCGGTCCCGATGGTGGCCCGCAGCCCTTTCCACATCGCGCGCATCACCGCGGTGTACGGCGTGCTGGGCGTCCGGTCGCTCGTCAGGTCGACCGCGTCGCTGAGCACCAGCACCCCGCCGGGCGCGACCAGGTCGGCGAGCGTTGTGATCAGCCGGTCGTGCTCGGCCAGGTGCATCAGCACGAATCGCGCGTGGACGAGCCGGAAGGTGCCGCGGACGAAGTCCGGGGCCGTAAGGTCTGCTGCCAGCACGTCCAGCCCGGGCATGGGCCGCTCGGCCAGGAAACGTACGTCCCGGTCCACGGCCAGCACGCTGTCCACCCCGGCCTCGCCCAACAGCCGCCGGGAGACCGTGCCCGTTCCGGCGCCGACGTCCAGGCAGCGCCAGCCCTGGCCGACCCCCAGCGCCCGCAGGCGTCCCATCGTGATGTCGTCGTAGGCGAGCGCACCGAAGTCGATGCGCTCACCCTCCCCCGCCTGCTCGGGACGGAAGACGTCCTGTCCGTACCGGCCACCGCCGGGCGCGCCGTCTCCCTGGGCGGCAGTCACGCCGCCGCCCGCGTGGCAGGGACAGTGCGACCAGGTTCGCCGGGCTTCACGCCCCGGACCCGAGCGAGCCCCCTCCTGCGGGTGAGCCGGCCGAGGAGCAGGTGCGCCCGAGCGGCGAGGATGGCTTCCTCCAACGGCTTCATGACCGACCTCTTCACGCAGTCGAGCGATACCGGGGCGGGCCGTCCCCCGGCCGCCGTCCCACCGATCCTCCGCCTCAGGCCGCCTGCGCAGTCAAGGCGCGCCGGGCCCCGAGCCGAACGGCCCAAAGAAGGCCGCTGCCCGAACGCGGCCTCCGCACCGCTCGGCGCGGTCCCAGCCGCTCGGGCGGCAGATCCGCAGGTACCTGTCGGCTCACACCCCCGTGAGCCCCGGTGTCCAGCGCCCGGACCGCGTCGTCCGTGCGAGCAGCACCAATGTGCCCGCCGCCGCGCCCGCGACCCCCAGTACTCCGGCGACCCGCCTGCTCTCGGAGGACAGGAAGCTGCGTGAGGAACGCCAGGACAGCGCCGACCAAGTCGACTGAGCCGACAGCACCGAGCCGGTGCTCAGCCACGACCCGAAGGACAGCAGCGACAGGCTGGAACCGATCGAGCCGACCGACAGTGCGCTGCCGATCGAGCCGATGGAGAGAGCCGACCCGACGGAACCGATGGACAGCACCGATCCAACCGAACCGATCGACAGCACGGAGTCCTGCGACCACAGGGACAGCACTGCATTGGTGGCGGAGGCGCCCGGTCGGGCCGGGGCCTGGGCCTGGTACGGCTTGCGCATGGACAGCATCCTGCCCGCGGACCCATGCACCTGCCAACCGGACCCGGACCAGCCTCACCCTCGAGTCGGCCGTAGGGCCGACGGTACGGAGAGGGCTCCCAGCGGGAGGAACATCTTCACGCTCAGGTGGCGCGGGTCCACCAGCCGGGGGCCGAGGAAGGCCATCCGCCGCCCCATCGACGCCGACAGCGGCCTGGTCGTCGTGGTCGGCCGACCGGTGCCCGGCAACCGCGATGACTGCAAGGCATGGGTGGAATCCGGGGCCAAGGCCGCCGTCGGCAACACCATGACGATCGCAGACGGCGGCTGTCCCGGCACCGGCCTCGTGCTGCCGCACCGCCGCCGGGCCGACGAGGAACTCCCCGACTGGAAGCAGGAGTACAACCGCTCGTTTTTAAGGGACAGCCCTTTAGCCGTCGTCCGCTCCGTCCAGGACGTCCGTCTCCTCGATCGGCGGCATGAACGCCCGCAGCCACCGCTCGGTCTGGGCGACGTGCGCCTGCGCCGCGCCGGCCGCGGCGACGGGGTCGCGGTCGGCGATGGCGGTGGCCAGGACACGGTGGTCGTCGTCGCTCTTCCTGCGCAGTTCAGGGCCCTCGGGCAAGGTGAAGACCTGGTATTTGCGGGAGCGGGCGCGGAAGACCGCCAGGAGGGTGGCCAGGGTGGGGTTGCCACCGACGCGGGCGATCTCGGCGTGGAAGCGGTGGTCGAGTTCGGAGGCCTTGGTGGGGTCGCTCGTGGCCTCCATGTCCTCGATGAGCGAGAAGAGCGTGCGCACCGCCTCCGGGGTGCACCTGGCCGCCGCCTGGGCGGCGACGTGGGCCTCGAGGACGCGCCGGATCTCGTAGACCTCCAACAGGCCCGACAGCGGGAGGAGTTCGAGCGTCAGGGAGAGACTGCCGATCACATCCTCGGGCCTCAGCTGTGAGACGTACGTGCCCGAGCCGTGCCGCGGCTCGATGACGCCGAGGGCCGCAAGCATCCGTACGGCCTCGCGCAGCGATCCCCGTGAGACGCCCAGTTCCTCGCAGAGGTCCCCCTCGGGCGGAATGCGCTCACCCGGGCCGAGCCGCCCCGACGCGATCATGTGCCGTAGGCCGTGGAACGCCCTCTCGACTGCGGACATCCGTCCCCTCTTCCTCCCCTGACGGGACAGCGATCATGCCGCGGTCCCCTCGTAGCACTGTAGCGAGGTGTGGCGAGTCATCAGATGTGTCGGTTGCGTACCGCCGGAAAGTCATCTGATGACTTTCACTGTACGACCCTTGTTTCCGTCGGAGAAGCTGTGCAGGATGCCGAGTCATCAGATGTGTCCGGCGGAGTCCGACCTTCCGTCGGCCCGCCCCTGCCCAGATCTGGAGACCTGTGAGCGAGACCGAGGTGACCACCGCGCCGCGCCCTCTGCTGCTGGCGGACGGCCGGCCCGCCGACCGGGCGTGGTCGCTGGATCCTGCCCTCAAGCACCTGAACCACGGCTCCTTCGGGGCG
This sequence comes from Streptomyces sp. NPDC012935, assembly GCF_042900345.1. Lineage (NCBI taxonomy): Bacteria > Bacillati > Actinomycetota > Actinomycetes > Kitasatosporales > Streptomycetaceae > Streptomyces > Streptomyces sp. NPDC012935. Next base: position 31,559 of record NZ_JBIBBC010000018.1, on the reverse strand, counting down.
GTTCCACTCGTGGCGCAGGAGCGGCAGGAACTCCTGCGTGTGGAAATGGAACGCTCGCCCGTGGTGTGGTTCCCGGCGCTCCCCCAGCGGCTCGCCGCCACGCGGGTCGAGCTCGCCGAGTTCCTGCGCGCCAGCCCCGGGGACCTCGCCCTGGTGCCCAACGCCAGCGCCGGCGCGAGCGTCGTCTACGCCGCTCTCACCCTCCGCCGGGGCGGGGAGATCGTCGTCACCGACCACGGCTACGGGGCTGTGACCATGGGTGCCGAGCGGTTTGCACGTCGGTGGGGCGGCCGGGTCCGTACTGCACGGGTGCCGCTGGACGCGGACGCGGACCAGGCGTACGAGGCCGTGATCGACGAGTTCGGCGAGGCCACCGAGCTCGTCGTCGTCGACCAGATCACCTCGGCGACCGCGCGCCGCCTGCCCGTGGAACGCATCGGAGCGGAGGCCCGGCGGCGAGGCATCCCCGTCCTCGTCGACGGCGCGCACGCGCCCGGGCTCCTCGCCGCCCCGCTCGCCGACGCGACCTACGACTTCTGGACCGGCAACCTGCACAAGTGGGGCTGCGCCCCGCGCGGTACCGCGGCTCTGGTGGCCCGCGGCCCGTTGCGCGAGGGCCTGCACCCCCTCATCGACTCGTGGGCCGCAGCCGATCCCTACCCCGACCGGTTCGACCAGCAGGGCACCGTCGACGCCACCGCCTACCTGGCCGCGCCGACGTCCCTCGCTCTCATCGAGCGCACCTGGGGCTGGAGCGCCGCCCGCCGCTACATGGACGAGCTGGCCGACTACGGCGCCCGCGTCATCGGCGCCGCGTTTGCCCGACTGACCGGCGAGGACACCGCGGTCGACGTCGGCATGCCCGTTCCCGGCATGCGCCTGGTGCGCCTCCCGGACGGACTCGCCGCCCACCGGATCGAGGCCGACGCCCTGCGCGACCGGGTGGCCCTCGAACTGGGCGTGGAGGCGGCCTTCACCAGCTTCGACGGCGTCGGATACCTGCGCCTGTCCGCCCACGTCTACAACACCGCCGCCGACTACGAGTACTTCGCCGAGGAATGCGTCCCCGCCCTCGGCACGTGGGCACGAGAGAACTGAAGGAAGAGGTCAGCACAATGAGAAGAAGGACGGCAGCTCTCGCGCTCGGCACCGCCGCCGCGATGGTCCTGACCGGCTGTTCCACCATGAGCCCCGAGGCGAGTGGAACAGTCACCCTCAACATGGTCGAGAGCCTGACGAACCCGACCCGCACCGACCTGCTCAAGGACCTCATAGCCGACTTCGAGCAGAAGAACCCCAAGATCAAGGTCAATCTGGTCTCCCCGCCCACCGAACAGGCCGACCAAAAGCTCCAGCAGATGCTCCAGTCCGGCAGCGGGGTGGACGTCCTGGAGGTCCGCGACATCACCGTCGGGCCCTGGTCGAACAACGGCTGGCTCTACGACATGAAGAAGGACCTCGACGGCTGGAAGGGCTGGGAGGCGATGACGGAGAACGCCGTCAACGCCTCCCAGGACGCCAAGAACAGGACGTACTTCGTCCCGTACGGCTTCTACGGCCTGAGCCTCTTCTACCGCACCGACCTGATCAAGGACGCGGGCTTCAGCAAGCCGCCGGCCACCTGGGCGGAACTCGTGGAGCAGGCCTCCGCCATTCACGACCCGGCCAAGCGGCGCTACGGCTACGCCTTCCGGGGCGGCGCCAACTCCAACAGCAACGCCACCGCCGCCATCGAGGCCTACCTCGCCGACCAGGTCGACCCGGCCAACGGCTTCAAGCTCAAGAGCGGCCGTACGATCTTCTCCGCCCCCGAGGCGCAGGACGCCATGGACGACTACCTCAAGCTCTTCAAGCAGGCGTCCCCCAAGTCGTCCGTCTCCTGGGGCTACCCGGAGATGGTCGAGGCCTTCTCCAACGGTTCGACGGCGTTCCTGCTCCAGGACCCCGAGGTGATCGCCACCGTCTCGGAGTCCAAGTCGATCTCGAAGGGCCAGTGGGGCACCGCGCCGCTGGTGGCCGGGCCGGGCGGCAAGACGGTGCAGCCGCTGGCCACCGCCGGGTGGGGTGTCGCCGAGGGCAGCGGGCACAAGGCCGAGGCCGTGAAGCTGGTCGAGTTCCTCTCGCAAGGCGAGGCGTCCACGACGTTCACCAAGAAGAACAGCCTGGTGCCCATCCTCAAGTCCGCGACCAGCGACCCCTTCTACAAGACCGGCCCCTGGTCGAGCTACGTCACCATGACCGAGCAGCCCGACAAGTACCTCGTCGTCACCCAGCCCCGAGGCGTCACCTGGTGGGCCGAGTGGCAGCAGAAGGCGGACGCCGACGTGCAGAAGCTGATCCTGGGCAAGACGACGCCCAAGAAGCTCCTCGCGGGCTGGGACGCGTACTGGACCGAGAAGTGGCAGCAGGAGCAGTAGGCATGCCCGTCACGTTCACCACCACGGCGAAGACGAAGGGGCCCGGCAGGGGGGAGGCCTCCCGCAAGCGCGGTCTCCCCCAAGGGGGCGGCCGGAGGCGGGAGTTCACCACCCGGCGGGGCCTGCAGATCGCCGCCTTCATGGCGCCGGCCGCGGTCTTCGTAGCGGTCTTCACCTACTACCCCATGATTGCGGGCGGCCAAATGGCCTTCCGCAACTGGAAGTTGACCGACCTCACGGACACCTCATGGGTCGGACTGAAGAACTTCAGCGATGTGTTCGCCGACCCCGCCTGGGGCACCGTGCTGGGCAACACCGGGGTCTGGGTGGTCGGCTCGATCGTCCCGCAGCTGGTGATCGGCTTCGCCCTCGCCCTGTGGCTGCGCCGCCACTTCCGCTTCCGAGGCCTCTACCAGGCGCTGATCTTCTTCCCCTGGGCGATCTCCGGATTCCTCATCGGCATCCTCTTCCGCTGGCTGTTCAACAGCGAGTTCGGCGTCGTCAACGACCTGCTGCAGAAGGCCGGTCTGATCGACGAGCCGATCGCCTGGCTGGCGGATCCGAAGACGGCGATGGTGGCCGTGCTCATCGCCAACATCTGGTACGGCGTCACCTTCTTCGCGATCATGATCCTGGCCGCGCTCCAGTCGATCCCCGACGAGCTCTACGAGGCGGCGGCGCTGGACGGCGCGAGCAGGACACGCACGCTCTTCCAGATCACCATCCCGTACATCCGCACCACGCTGGCCCTGACCGTGCTGCTGCGGGTGATCTGGATCTTCAACTTCCCCGACCTGATCTTCGGCATGACCGGCGGCGGGCCGAACAACGAGACGCACATCGTGACCACCTGGATGATCAAGATCACTCAGCAGGGCGACTACGGCAGGGCCTCCGCGCTCGGCCTCCTCGTGGTGGCCGCGCTGCTGGTGTTCGCGGTGTTCTTCCTCATGGCCACACGCGAGAAGAAAGGAGTGAGGCCGTGATCGGCAAGGAGTCCGCGGCGGGCCGGGCCGTCAAGTTCACGTTCCTCGGCGTGTGGTTGCTCTTCACCGTCTTCCCGCTCTACTGGATCACCGTCACCTCGCTCAAAGCACCCGGTGACATCTTCCGCTTCCCGCTCGCCTACTGGCCCGAGCGTTTCTCCCTGGAGAACTACAGCGGCCTGTTCGGCACGGCCGACTTCGGGACGTACCTCACCAACAGCCTCGTCGTCTCCACCGTGGCCGGCGCGACGGCCACGGCGATCTCGATGCTCTCCGCGTATGTGCTGGCCCGCTTCGAGTTCCGCTCCAAGTCCGCGCTGCTGATGGCCGCGCTGGTCACCCAGATGATCCCGTCGTTCATCGCACTGGGGCCGCTCTACCTGCTGATGACCGACCTGAAGCTGGTCGACAACCGCTTCGGCCTGACCCTCGTCTACGTCGCGGTGTGCATCCCCTTCTGCACGGTGATGCTGCGCGGCTTCTTCGAGAACATCCCGGACGCGCTGGAGGAGGCCGCCATGATCGACGGCCTGTCCCGGTTCGCGGCGCTGTTCCGCGTCCTGCTGCCGGTGATGCGTCCGGGCATCGTCGCTGCCTTCATCTTCAACTTCGTCAACTGCTGGAACGAGCTGTTCCTGTCCGTGACGCTCATGAACAGTGACAGCAACAAGACCGTACCCACGGCCCTGAACGGCTTCATCTCCAGCTTCAACATCGACTGGGGCTCGATGTCCGCCGCGGCCGTTCTCACGATCCTGCCCACCATGCTCCTGTTCGCCTTCGCCAGCCGCCACATCGTCCAAGGGCTCACGTCGGGGGCGGTGAAGGGCTGAGTGGGAGGCGGGCCGGCGGCGGGAATGGCCGCGGACCAACCCTGCGTTGCCAGGATCATGACGACGAACTCGCCGCAGCAGCCCGAGGTGCTGCGCTACACCGCCTTCTCGAGCACCGCCGACGGCGGAAACCCCGCCGGCGTCGTTCTGGACGCCAGTGGCCTGGACGACAACGACATGCTGGCCATCGCCGCCGACCTCGGATACTCGGAGTCCGCGTTCCTGACCGCGCCCCCGGAGGGCCTCGCCGGCCAGGCGGGACGGGCGTACACCATCCGTTACTTCAGCCCCAAGGCCGAGGTGCCGTTCTGCGGGCACGCCACCGTCGCCACAGCCGTCGCGCTCGCCGAACGGTTCGGCTCCGGGGAGTTGGTGTTCGCGACGCGCGCGGGCACCGTGCCGGTGGAGGTCAGCGACGAGGGCGGGTCGCTCAGGGCCACGCTCACCAGTGTCGAGCCGCACATCGAGGAGATCGCGGACGCCGACCTCGCGGAGGCACTCGCCGCGCTCGACTGGCCGGCCGCCGATCTCGACCCGGCCTTCCCACCCCGTGTCGCCTTCGCCGGCGCCCGCCATCTCGTTCTCGCGGCCGCGACGCGTGCCCGCCTCGCGGATCTCCGGTACGACTTCACGCGCCTCGAAGCCCTGATGCACCGCCTGGATCTGACCACCGTTCAACTGGTGTGGCGGGAGTCCCCCACCGTGTTCCACGTCCGCGACCCATTCCCCGTCGGTGGCGTCGTCGAGGACCCGGCAACCGGCGCCGCCGCGGCCGCGTTCGGTGCTTACGCCCGCGAGCTGGGCCTGATCGGGGAGGACGCCGTCCTCACCCTGCACCAGGGCGCGGACTTGGGCCGCCCCGGCGAACTCACCGTGACGCTACGAGCCGGTGACCGGCGGATCCGAGTCGGTGGCACGGGGACGCGCATCGACTGAGAGCACCGGTCACAGGCCCTCCCCCGCCGGATTCATCTCCGGCGCGGGAGGGCCTATTTGCTTTGGGGTCAACTGACCCCACGGGCGGACGATTGGGTTAATTCCGGAGCAGTACAAGCATTTCAGCACCTGCGAACCTTCACCGTTCGTGCACAATTTGCGCGTCGCGGCGAGTTCGAAGGTGCAGCGTCACGTTCGCACCGGCCGCGACCCTGCCGTCCGAGAGAAAGACAACGAGAGTGCGACAGATCCTCAGCAGGGCATTGGCCGTGGCCGCCACCACAAGCGCCCTGTCCCTGTGCGGCACATGGGCGTTCGCGGCCCACGATCCACAAGGCACGGAGGCGGATGCGCCCGCCGCGCCGTCGAGCCGTGCGTTCCAGTGGGACTTCCCGGACGAGCCGTTCGACGTCAAGCAGTTTGACGCCATGCACTCCAAGGTCGAAGACACCATGTCCCGGTTCGACAAGATGTGGGGCCAGGACCCGCAAGGCACGTCCGGACACCACACAGGAGAACCGTCCACCAACGACCGTGGGACGCCGCACGGCCCACGGGAGTCGTCCGGATACGGACCCGAGGAACCGTCCGGGTACGGACCGTCGGAACCTTCGGGGTACGGCCCGGACGAACCGACCGGGTACGGCCCGAAGGAACCGACGGGGTACGGCCCGGACGAACCGACGGGGTACGGTCCGGACAAACCGACGGGGTACGGTCCGGACGAACCGTCCGGGTACGGCCCTGATGAACCGACCGGGTACGGCCCGGACGAACCAGCCGGGTACGGCCCCGAGGAGCCGCCCAAGCCCACACCCACGTCTCCGCCGCCGCACACCACCCCGCCGGCCTCACCCTCGCCGACACCGACCGGGCACGCACCCGAGAAGCCGACCCCGCCGGGGGAGATGCCCGACACCGGCATCGACGAGGGTGTCCTGGCCGCCATGGCCGGCGGCGGAGCGCTGCTGGCCGCCGGGACCTTCCTGTACCGGCGAGGCCGGGCAGCGTCCCGCCGCTAGCGCATCACAAGCCGGACGCCACCTGCGGCGGCGCGGAGCCGATGTCTGCTCCGCGCCGCCGCAGGTGTGTGCACCAGCCGCCGCGCCGATTCCGCGCACACGACCACTCCCCCGGCCGGCCCGGAACTCATCGCCCTCGCAGGGAACTCGCCGTCGCTCCTGTGCGTTCGCGGAGCAGGATGCGCAGGGTGTTGGCGTGTTCGTAGCCAACCTTGCGGGCGATGGCTTCAAGCGGCAGGTCCGTTGTCCGCAGCAGATGTGAGGCGTGCTCGACGCGGAGGTCCTGGACGAAGCGGACGGGTGAGGTACCGAGCGTGCGACGCACGATGCGCTGGAGCGTGCGTTCGCTGACGCCGAGGGTGCGCGCCGCGTCAGCGATCGAGATCGGCTGGTCCAGGTGCACCCGGGCCCAGCGCTCGAAGGCCGCGAGCGTGGGATCGCTCTGCGCAAGGGCGGAGGTGATCGTGTACGCCGCCTGCGACGGCCGCTCGTCGACGACGAGGTAGCGCGCGACCAGATCCGCGAGGGCCGGGCTGCTCATCCGTACGATCGCGAGCGCGAGGTCGACGTGCCCGAACGCCGCACCGGCCGTGGTCACCCCGTCGGACATGGTGACCATGCGGGTCTCGTCGACGGTCACCGCCGGATAGCGCTGACGGAAGTACGGTGCGAGCCACCAACTCGTCGTGGCCCGGCGCCCGTCCAGCACCCCCGACTCGGCCAGCAGGAACGTGCCCGTGCAAGCGGACGCGATGGGGATGCGACGTTCGCGTGTCGCGGCCACCAGGCGTCGTACCGGCTCGGCGGCCGGACCCGACACATGGGCGATCAGGGCGTCGGGCCGTCGTTCGGCCAGGGCGGGCACCAGCAGCAGGTCGGCCTTCTTCGCCGTGTCCATGGGGAGGGTCTCGACCAGATGCCCTGCTCCGGTGCGGATCCGGCGGCGGAAGCCGATCGTGGAGACCTTCCAGGCGGGCGGTGGTGTGGGGAGTTCCTCGCGCATGGCGTTCGCCCCCTCGATCACGTCGAGCAGGGCGGAGAGCCCGGAGTCGAACACACCGTCGTATGCCAGTACAGCTACATCCATGACGGAAACCGTATCGGACGCGTCGTTTCCGACGCTGGGCGAGGCGGCTGCGGCGGCCTAGTTTTGTGGTGTCCGGACGACATCCGGTGCCCGGTACCAGCACCGCACGTTCGCCGATGACCAGAGACAACAGCACGTTCAGCCATGACCACAGACAGGAATGCAGCATGACGAAGCTGGGGCTGCTGGCCCGGATCGAGGCCAAGCCGGAGTTCGCCGGGGAGGTGGAGGCTCTGCTGCGGGACGCCGTCCGACTGGCGCAGCAGGAGGAGCACACCGTCACCTGGTTCGCGTTCCGGCAGGGCGCGACCACCTTCGGGGTCTTCGACACCTTCGCCGACGAGCAGGGGCGTCAAGGACACCTTCAGGGCAAGATCGCCGCCGCGCTGATGGGGGCCGCCGAGACCATGCTCAGTGAGGCACCGGACATCCGGCCGGTCGACCTCCTGGCGGTCAAGCTTCCCTGATCCCACCAGCCGGGCGGCCGCGCGCGGGCCGGCGGGGGCGGCCGCCGCCCCCCCCCCCCGGGCGCCCCGGCGCCCGCGCCGCCCCGGCGCCCCGGGGGGGTGGGCCGGCGGGGGATACCCAGGGCCCGCCCCCCCCCCACCCCGCCAAACACCCCCCCACCCCCCCCCCCCCCCCCCCCCCCCCCCCCCCCCGCCCCGCCCCCCCGGCTCCCTGCACGCAGGTACGCATCGGCCACGGCTCCGACCGGGCCGACAGTGGTAGACCGAGGAAGAGAGAGACCATGGCCCAGCCCGCTACCAAGGGCGGCAGCACAACCGGCGACGGGGTGCCCTCCGCCCGATCCCGCTCACGTACGCACACCTGGCAACCGCCGGCGAGCTACGCGGCAGCCGACGGCCATACGGGCATCGAGCTGGCCCGTATGAGCCTGGACGGTCGTCTGCCCGAGGCCCCGATCTGCACCACCCTCGGATTTCGCCTGGTGGCGGTCGAGGACGGGCAGGCCGTCTTCGAGGGCGAGCCGGGAGAACATCTCTTCAACCCCATGGGCACGGTCCACGGAGGCTTTATGGCCACCCTCCTCGACTCCGCGCTCGGCACCGCCGTGCTGACCGCCCTGCCGGCCGGCCGTGCCTACACCACCGTCCAGCTCGGTGTGAACCTGGTCAGGCCGGTACTCGACACCACTCCCACGCTGCGCTGCGAGGGCACCGCCGTCCACGTCGGTCGCACCACCGCGACCGCGCAGGCCCGGCTCGTCGGTGCAGCCGACGGCAAGCTGTATGCGCACGGGACCGCCACCTGCGCCGTCTTCCCACTGCCCGGCGCGGACTGAGGGTGCCTATGAACGACGTGAACCGGACGACGGTCGTCAACATGAAAGGGCATCGCGACGATCCGGACTACGCGGACGTCGTCTACGTCGGGCGCGCGATGCACCGCGGCGGATGGCATCTCGATGCCTCACCGCTCGCCAGTCCCTTCCGGCCCGGCCGGGACGGCACCCGGGAGGCGGTGATCGACAAGTACCGGGCCCATCTGCTGAGCCGCCCGGATCTGCTCGAACTGCTGCCCGCCCTCCGTGGCCGCAGGCTCGGCTGCTGGTGTGTCCCTCAGCCGTGCCACGCGCAGGTCATCGCCGAGTTGGCCGACTCGCTCGCGCCATAGTGCGCCGGTCCCGGACCCGGTCGGCCCCGCACGCGGTCGGCCCCGGGCCCGGCGGGTCCCGGACCCGGCCGGTCCTTGGTTCAGCCATCCGCCACGAAGTGCTCAGCAACGCCCAGGGCGGCCGCCATGATGCTCAGCTGTGGATTCACCTTCGGGCAGCTCGGCAGCACGGACCCGTCGGCGATGAGCACACCGTGCACGCCGCGCAGGCGCCCCTCTGCGTCGGCCGGCGACCGCTCCGGGTCCGTCCCGGCGGCGGCCGTACCCGTGGGATGGAACGCGGACATGTGCAGGTGCCGCGCCGTCACCGTGTCGAGAAGCGCCTCCAGTTGCTCGAGGGTCCGAGCGCGTGGGGCGTGCGGGACGCCGGTCAGCACTTCCTCGGCGCCGGCGGCGAACAGCAGGCGGCCCATGGCGCGTTGAGCTCGAAGCAGGCGGCGGGCGTCGCGCGGCGCCAGGTCGTAGCGCAGCAGTGTGCGATCCCGGCCGAGGACCCGGCCCGAGGGGCGGTCGGCGACCATGGCGCCGAGTGTCGCCAGTTGTTCCGTCTCCTCCACTTCGCGGCGCAGTTCGCGTCCGACGCCCGGCAGCACGAACGAACTCATCCCCGGGGGCGCCGCGGTGGCTTCGATCAGGATGCCGTCGGCGTGCAGCTCCTCCACTCCGACGCTCTGCAGGACCCCTTTCCAGCCGGTGACGGGGCGGCTGAAGCGGCCCGCGACGCTGATGGCCGGGTGCACGCTGAGGTTCCGGCCGATCCGGGGGTGCCCGCCGAGGCCCGAGCGGCGCAGCAGTTGCGGGGTCTGCAGGGCGCCGGCGGCGACCACGACCAGGGAGCTGAGGATCTCCAGTTCACTGCCGTCGGGGCGGCTGACCACCACTCCGGCGGCCCGCGGACCGCCCGGCCGGTCTCGGTCGGTGAGGATCCGCAGGACACGGGCGCCCGTCATGATCGCGGTGCCGGCCTCGCAGGCTTGAGGAAGCACGGACAGCTGGACGCTCTGTTTGGCGCCGGTGGGGCAGCCGACGACGCACTGGCACGAGCCCCGGCAGCCGGGGGCGTTGCGGCGCAGGGGCGCCGCGGCCCACCCGAGCTCCTTCGCGCCGGCCAGGGCGAGCAGGCCGTTGTTGCCCAGGACGTCCAACGGCTGCCGTGCCACTCGGAGGGTGCGTTCCACTTCGTCGAGGCGTGCGTCGAAGCCCTCCGCGACGTCGAATCCGTGGTGGTTCAGCCAGCGGGTGACGACGTGGTCCGGGGTGCGGTAGCAGGTTCCGGAGTTGACGACGGTGGTGCCGCCGACCGCGCGGCCTACGGGCAGGACCAGCGGTGGGTTCCCGAGGGCGATCGTGGCCCCGCCGTCCCGGTAGAGGTCGGTGAAGCGGTCGAGCGGAGCCCTGCGCCCGAACGACGCGGTGGTGTGGTGCTCGCCCTCCTCGACCATGACGACTCGCAGTCCCGCGCGGGCCAGTGTCCGCGCGGCCATCGCGCCGCCCGCCCCCGATCCGACGACGACGGCGTCCGCGGTGGAACGTGTCGGCCAGTCCCGGGAAGGAGTGCAGTCAAGCGGTGGATCGTCGGCGGCGGTCAGTGAGGTCGGCGGGCCTTGCTGCGCCGTCCGTTCGGTACCGGCCGCCAACAACACCGGTACCTTGACCGCGTCCAGCAGGGGCAGCAGGGAGCGGTGGGAGGCGAGCGACGCCATGACGTGCTCGCGTTCCACGGGGCCGAGTGCGGGCAGCCGCCGGCCGGTGCGGGCGACGGCGTAGGCGTTGATGGCCTTGGTCGCGCCGTGTATCGCGGTGCGGGCGGGGGCGGGCATGGCTGCCAGGAGCGTCTCGAGGCGCCGCGGCACGGCCCGGGTCCACTCGGCCGTGCCGTCGTCCGCGAGCAGCGCCGCGGCAAGAGCCGTAAGTCCAGGGGAAGTTGAAGGAGTCATCGGTCGCCGACCTCCGCGTGGGCGGTGCCGGAGAGCCGCCAGGTGGCCTCCTGCCGCCATGTGCCCCACCAGCGTTCCACGCCGACTACGGCGTCCGCGGTCTCGCTGTTGCGGCAGACCGACGCAGATCCGTCGGGATCGGTGTAGTCGAGGGCCAGCGTCCGCTGTGGCGGCTGGGTCACCGTCACCCGGATGCGGCGCAGGCCCGCGCGGCCAGCCACGCGCCACTCGGGCAGGCCGATGTCCGCGCGGAACCGGCCGAGCCCCGCCCAGCCCACGGCGGTGCGCTCCGCACGACGGGGCCAGGTGCGTCCGTTCTGCAGCAGGCGCAGGAACACCAGCGGTGGCAGTCGGTCGAGTCCGCGTCGCATGGACACCGCGGCAACGATCTCCAGGACGTCACCGCCGCCCAGGTCCGCGTGCAGCCACGCCCAGCGTCGCGCGTTGCCGTGGCCGTAGATGCGGGCGCTCGCGCCGACCGCCCGGTCCAGCCGCAGCTCCTCGGTTCCGTACCGGACGGTTCCGCTGTAGTGACAACGGGCGGCCGGCAGCATGTGGCTGGCCGGCAGCCAGGGCCGCCGCCACGACCAGCGGGGAAAGGTGTGGACCGAACCGCTCAGGGGCGTCTCGGTGAGCGACCAGGTGAACGGCCCTGCGGAGCCGGTGAGACGGCCGGGCCGCGCGCTGATCTCCTCGGTGGCGAAGCCCTGTTGGTCCTCGGACCACGGCACGGGGCCGAAGCGTGCGTGCTCGGCGGGGCCGTCTTTCGGGAAGACGGCGACCCAGCCGTGCGCGTAGGCGCCGGAGCCATCGGTGGGCGCCACCACTTCGTGGTGCAGCCACACTCCGCTGCCGGTCGCCGGGTCGGTCAGGGTCGTGTACCAGACCTCCGTGCGCCCCGGTTCACCGTCCCAGCGCGAGGCCAGATCCTGCCCGGCGGGTGCGGGTGCGGGTGCGGGTGCGGACTGCGTGGCGCGTGGGAAGCGGAAGCTCGTCAGGAAGGGCAACAGCCCGGTGGCGAGGGGGAAGCGCAGGGTGCCCTCGCCCACGCGTTCGCCCTCCTCGTAGAGGGTGTACGGCAGCACGGTCATCGAAGCGAGAGGGCGCGCAGGCGAGATGGACTTCCAGCCGTCCAGCACCAGGCGCCGGCCCTCCATGGCGAACGTGATCCGGTACCGGATCCTGCGGCGGGCCAGGGGCGAGATCTCCAACTCACCGGCGGCTTCGGCATCGTCCGCCCGCCCGGCTATGCGCACCCTTCCCGTCAGGCGGGCCTGAGTCGTGCGCTGAGGCAGCATCAGGTCATCGGACCGCACCACGAGGTCCAGTCGCAAAGGGCGCTCGTGATCCTCGTCGTTCAGGTGCACGCGACCCAGCATTGTCTCCCGGAACTCCGTTCCGCGTGAGGTCACAGCGCACCGTCCCGGCGTTCGCGGGAGCGCGCCAGTCCCTCGAGCATGATGCGTTCCGTCGCCGCAAGATAGGCGCCCGCCGCGACACGTGCCGCCTCGGAGTCGCGGGCGGCGACGGCCTCGATGACCGATTCCAGGCGGTCGTGGGCCGCCCGGGCATCCGTGAAGGGCCCGACCAGCGCCGCGCGCACGGGCAGGTAGGCGTTGAACAGGGTGTTGGTCAGCAGGACATACACGCGGTTGCCCGTGGCACGGGCGAGCGCCCGGTGCACCTCGGCGTCCGCCAGCTGCACGTCGTCGCCGCCGTCCGCGTCCCCGACCGCTGCCAGCAGCACCCGCAGCTCGGCGACCTGGGCCTCGGTGGCCCGGTCAGCGGCACGCGCCGCGATCAACGCCCCGATACTGCGCCGCACCTCGAAGATCTCGCCGATCCAGTCCGGACTGTGCCGGACCAGCATCGGCAGCAGGTCCGCTCCGCCCAGGCGCAGGAAATCCCGGACGCGCGTCCCTACTCCGTGCCGCGTCTCCAGGAGCCCCGACTGCGCCAGCCGGCCGAACGCGTGCTTGAGCGTGGTGCGGTTGACGCCGAACTCGTCGGCGAGTTCGCGCTCGGGAGGCAGATAGCTTCCCGCCGGGTGACGTCCGGCGAGAATGTCCTCGCGCAGCCGTTTCTCCAAAAGGTCGACGACGGTCTCGCGTGGCAGTGCTTCCATCCGGGCCCCCAACCGTGCTGTGGATCAGTGACTCATCCACTGAACCACCTGAGTTGACCTCAGGTCAACGAATCCTGTTGGGAAAGCGGTTCGTCCGGACCGGACCGCACGCCGAGCCGGCGCCCACGCCCAGGACGACGCCCGGGCCTACGCCGACGTCGGCATCACGCGACGGCGGTCCCTTCGAGCTCGACCATCAGGGTGGGGATCGCCAGCCGTGTCACCCCGAGCATCGTGGTGGTCGGCGCCACCCCGGCAGCGCCCAACCGGGAAGCCAGCACGCCGTAGTGCTGGAAAAGCAGGTCGATGTCGGTGGTGTGGACGTTGAGCCGGACGAGGTTCACCAGGGACATGCCGGCCTCCCCGAGCACGGCCTCCAGGTTGTCGAGGCTCAGCGCCAACTGCGCCGCCATGTCACCGTCATGCTGGGGCTTGCCGTCACCCCCCATCGCGGCTTGTCCGGAGCAGTACAGGGTCCGGGTGTGTCCGGAGACAATCTCACCCTGGTTGTAACCCAGCTCCACCGACCACGTCCACGGGTTGACCGTCGTGCGCTCCACAGCCACATCAACTCCACTCGGTTCATCGACGGTGAGTGCGGTCCACCGGCTCGGTGGCCGCCCGTCTTTGGCGTCGTGTTGAAAGGCTCCCAACGAATTACGACATCCTGTGTCACGTATTTGGATAGGTTTCTCGTATGCGCGCCGACCGGTTGGTATCGCTGGTGCTGTTGCTGCGCCGGCACGGTCGGCTGTCAGCAGCCACGCTGGCCCGCGAGTTGGAGGTATCCACGCGCACTGTGCTGCGCGACGTGGAGGCGCTGTCCGCGGCCGGTGTCCCGGTCTACGCCGAACGCGGTCGGCACGGCGGTTTCGGGTTGTTGCCCGGTTTCCGGACAGAGCTCACCGGGCTGAACCATGACGAGGCGCTCGCCCTTCTGGTGGCCGGGTCACGGCGCGGCGCGCAGGTGTTCGGGCTCGGCTCGGCGCTCGCTTCGGCCATGCTCAAGGTGGTGGACGCGCTGCCCGAAAGCTATCGGGACACCGCAGCCGGCGCGGCGCAGCGACTGCTCATCGACCCGGAGACGGACCTTCTGTCGCGCCGCGTGGCCGCTGAGGAGCTGCCCGACACCGTTGTGGCCGAGGTCCGGCGCGCAGTGTTCGCCGGACACAAACTGCGCATCCGCTACGCGGCTGTGGACCAGGCCCCGAAGTGGCGCACGGTGGATCCGATCGGCCTGGTCACCGTACGCGACCAGGGCTACTTGCTGGCCACGAGGTCTGGCGCGGACCGCACCTACCGGCTGTCCCGGGTGCTGGCCGCCGAGGAACTCGACGAACCCGCACAGCGACCGGACCAAGTCGATCTGGACCGGGCCTGGCAGGAGCGCAGCACGCAGTTCCGGACCGGCGGCGACCAAGTCACCGTGCTGGTAAGGGTGGACCCGGCTCGACGGGAGGACCTGGCGGGCACCGCGGTGGCCGTCCGCGCCGAGGCAACGGACCCGGACGGGTGGCTGCGGCTGGGGGTTACCTTCCAGGACTCACGACACGCGGAATGGGCGCTGTGGCAGCTCGCCACAGATGCGGAAGCCCTGGCCCCGCAGTGGTTGCGCGACTCCCTGTGCAACCGTGCCGCCGCGATCGCCACCCGCTATGGGCTGCCATCCTGAGTGCCGCCGCCCTCTGCGTGCGGGTCCCGACAGGATGAGAACGCTCCATCCTGGTAGGTGCCGAGCTCGCGGAACGACACCTGCGGATGTCATTGCAGAGCGGGCGCGTAGGATCGCCCGCGTGGCGCTGCGACCTGCGATGGTGAACATAAAAGCTCTTGATCCATCGGCGATCGGCCGGTTCTGGGCGGAGGCGCTCGGCTGGACTGCTTACAGCCCCGGGGTAACCACCTACGTCGGACCCTCCGGGGGCCTCGTTTGGCCCGACCCGGTCGCCGTGGGCATCGACTTCGTTCCCGTCCCGGAACCCAAGACAACAACGAAGAACCGTGTGCACCTGGATCTCGCCACCACCTCTGCGGTACATCATGCGGAGTTGGTCGCGCGTCTGGACGCTCTCGGTGCGACGCGCGCCCACGTGGGCCAGGGTGACGTGCCGTGGACGGTCCTCGCCGACCCCGAGGGCAACGAGTTCTGCGTGCTGGAGCCTCGGGAGATCTACCGGGACACCGGGCCGATCGCCGCGGTGGTGGTCGACTGCGCAGACCCGCGTGCCATGGCCGGGTTCTGGGACGCGGCGATGGACTGGACCCTGCACGAGGTGACCGACGATCATGCGGTGTTGCGCTCCGCGAAGGGTGTCGGACCGTATCTCGAGTTCCTCCGCACGCCCGGCGTTAAGGCCGTGCCGGACCGCGTCCATCTCGACCTGCTGCCGTACCCCGGTGACGACAAAGCAGCGGAGGTGGACCGCCTGCGGGCCCTCGGCGCCACCGACCTCGACCTCGGCCAAGGCGACGTCCCGTGGACCTGCCTGGTCGACCCGGAGGGTCACGAGTTCTGTGTCCTCGCCCCGTCCTGACACGGAGCCCTGACGACACGCCGATACGTGAATCAAGAGCGAGGCCATCACCGGAGTCGCTGGGGTCATGCGGTATCCACAGGAGGCGGGCTGAGCACCGACCGCCCGGAGTCTCGCGGGGGATTCAACCTCAGCAACGGGCCTGCGCCGTACACCATCGCACCCACCCGCTTCGGAACGCACGCTCACAGATTTCAGGCCATTTCACACCCGCGCACATCGGCCACGCATTCAATCGGCTATCGCAGTGAAAGGCCGTGCACCTCCTCAACCGTGCGCGCCACTCAGTCAATCAAGCCACTGATTGAGTAAGCAACCGGGTCTGAATTGCAACGACAGAAAGCGCTACAACTCTTCCGCCCTGAGACGAGAGCAAGCAGATGGGTACTGCGAGGCAAGAGCACCGCAAACAGAAAGGAGATTCACCATGCAACCAATGACACGCTGGGCAGGAACAGGAATCCTGCTCACCGCGGCCCTCGCGGGTCCCATGAGCGTGCCCGCGCACAGCGCCCCCGCCTCGCTCCACGCCCCGTCGGCCTTGGTCCTGACGACCGGCCACGGCGAGCGGGCCGCCACGGCGGCGCCCGAGCGGGCAGTATCGCTGAATTGCGCGTACACCACGTCCGGAACTCACCCCGACCCGCGACAGGCCTGTGCGGACCTGGACCGCGTGAACGGCGATCTCGACCGCTTGGCCACGCTCCGCGGAAATGAGACCGGGCGGCCTTGCACGAGGGAATACCGCCCCATTGTCGTCACTGTTCAGGGCGTATGGCGCGGTATACGCGTGAACTATGAGCACACCTTCGCGAATCCTTGCATCAAGGAAACGCAGGGGGCTTCGGCATTCGAGTTCTGAGCCGTTACGGCCCACGGCCGTACGGCCTCCTCGAGGGTCCTCCCCTCGCCCGTGACACCGAACTCGTCGGCGAGTTCGCGCTCGTGAGGCAGACAATTGTCCGCCGGGGGTCGCCCGGCGCGACTGTCCCCGCGTAGCCGTTCCTCAAGGACGTCGACGACGGTCTCGCGTGGCAATGGTCCCATGCCGGCAAATCCAACCGCGTTGTGGATCATTGGCTCATCTGCTCACCCACCAGGGTCGGCCCGGGTCAACGAGTCCTACGGGGATGGGAGTTCGTCCTGCGGATTCACCGGCATGGGACCGGGGACCGAGGCGCCGGGTGAGAGGGCTCTGGGCGCGGCGGGCCTGCCCGTCCTGTGCGTCGGTGACGGCCACGCCGACTCCATCACAGCCCGATCGGCGCGGTGACCTATCCCAGCTGCCGGGCCACCGCATCCTGTGCGGCAGGTGACAGCAATGGGCCAGTCCGTTTGAGGAAGCGGTACAGCTCGGGTCCGTGCTGCTCGGCGAGTTCCGCGTTGTGCGTCAGTACATCGAGTTCGTTGGCTGCCGTGATCTCGAGGAAGGTCCGCAGGTCGTCGGGCGATGGGCTGTACTCACGGCCGGTGAAGCGGTCCCGGAAGGCGACTGCGGCGTTACCGTCGAGGCGCGGATAGACGGTGGCGCGGTCACAGCTGGCGTACAAGTAGACCCACGCCTCGGCCTTTTCACCGATCAGCGCGACGAGCGATGCCCGGTCGGTGAGAGGCAGCAGTGCTGGTGCGAAGCCGTCGGTTCCATAGGTCGCATGGCACAGACCCGCCGCCTGGACCTCGGGGTCGGCTCCCCATTCGGCCAACAGCCGCCGAACGCGCTGCAGGTGCTCCAACAGTGTGCCGCCGGGGTGCGGCATCCCGCCGGCCCCCCGGTCGAGCAGGAAGGCCTCGATTGCCTCCTGGTCCTTTCCGGTCAGCGGTCCTTGCCTGGCTGGTGTCATGGTTCGGATGTCCTTTCACCAGTGGGTGGTGCAGGGGTCGTCGGCGCGGGCTTGGAGGTTGCGGCGGGCAGAACATGAGGCAATGAAGGAAATACGCCGACTCCGTGACGGGGTAACCTGACGGCGACTTGTGCCACAGGGAGACTCGTTGTGTCCACCTTCATTGTTTTCGATCTTGAATTCACGTCCTGGCCGGGGGCACTTGAGCGGGACTGGGGGGCGCCGGGGCAGCTCCGCGAGATCGTACAGATCGGCGCACTGCGCTTGCGCGAGGACTGTTCCGTCGTCGAGGAGTTCGAGGCACTGGTGCAACCCCTGGCCAATCCCCGGCTTTCGGCGTACTTCACTGATCTCACCGGCATCGACCAGGAGACGTTGGATCGAGAGGCGACTCCCCCGTCAGAAGCACTGGGCGAGTTCCTGGGATTCTGTCGGGGCGAGTCCGTGCTCTCCTACGGCAACGACATGATGGTTCTCGGCGAGAACGTGGGCTGGGCGCGAGCTCGAGGCGAAGAGGTCAAGAATGGTTACCTCGCTGCCCATTTCCTGAATATCCGACCTTGGTTGAACACCCTCGCGCCGGAGACGGCGACAGTCAACGTGGGTCGCCTGTGGCAGGTACTCGGTCTCCCCAAGCCCGCAGCTGGTGAAGAGCACTCCGCGCTTTTCGACTGCTATTCCCTCGCTGCCGCCATCGAATACCTGTGCAGCACCGGCGCCGCTCTGCCCGACGGATGTCTGCGGCGTCCTTGCAGCGGCTAGCCTCGATCGCCTGTGCCGGATCCGGGTGTCAGCTCAATTGGACGGCCCAACGAAAAAGGCAAGGAGAGAACTCTCCTTGCCACTCTCAACTTATAGCGCGCTGGGGGGCTTGCCGCAAGACCCGGGTCACGGCGCAGAATCGTCGGCCGATGCCACAACCTGCGCAAACGGGGGGGGCACGACGTGTGTGTTGTTGTCGACGACAAAGTTGGTAGCGATGTGACTGAGCAGTATGTGTTGGATCTCCAAGAGGTCGACGAGACGCAGGTCGCGGTCGTTGGCGGGAAGGCCGCGCACCTGGGCGGGCTGTCACGGATCGAGGGGATCCGTGTGCCCGGTGGCTTCTGCGTGACGACGGACGCCTACCGACGGATCATCTCGCAGGCGCCGTCGATCGACGAGCACCTCGATCAGCTGTCACGTCTGGACCCCGATGACCGGGAGGCGATCCGCACGCTCAGCGCGCAGATTCGCAGGTGTATCGAGGGGATCGCCATCCCCGGCGATCTCGCGGTGGCGATCACCGGCGCACTGGGCCGGCTCGGTGAGCAGTCCGCCTACGCCGTCCGGTCCAGTGCGACAGCAGAGGACCTGCCGACGGCCTCCTTTGCCGGACAACAGGACACGTACCTGAACGTCGTTGGGCCGACAGCGATCCTCGAGCACGTCAGCCGGTGCTGGGCCTCGCTGTTCACCGAGCGGGCCGTGACGTACCGTCAGCGGAACGGCATCGACCACCGTACGGTCCACATGGCCGTGGTCGTGCAGCGGATGGCCTTCCCGCACGCGGCCGGCATCCTGTTCACGGCCGACCCCGTCACGGGCAACCGGAAGGTCGCCACCGTGGACGCCGGCTTCGGCCTCGGCGAGGCCCTGGTCTCCGGGCTGGTGAACCCGGACGTCTTCAAGGTGCGGGACGGCGAAGTCGTCGCCAAGGCGATCGCCGCCAAACAGCGTGCCGTTCAAGCCCTCCCGGCCGGCGGTACGCAGGAAGTGGCCATCGACGCGTGGCGCCAGGAACTGCCGGCGCTGACGGATGCGCAGGTCGTGCGGCTCGTACAGCTCGGGCGGCGGATCGAAGCGCACTTCGGCCGCCCGCAGGACGTCGAGTGGTGCCTGGTCGACGATGACTTCGAGATCGTTCAGAGCCGGCCGATCACGACGCTGTTCCCCATCCCGGAGACCGGCGATCAGGAGAATCACGTCTACGTCTCGGTCGGTCATGGGCAGATGATGACCGACCCCATGAAGCCCCTGGGGCTCTCCATGTGGCAGCTGACGGCCATGGTGCCGATGCACGAGGCCGGCGGGAGGCTGTTCGTCGACGTCACCCGGCGACTGGCCTCGCCCGCGAGCCGCGCCGGCCTTCTGGACGTACTGGGGAAAGGCGATCCGCTGATCAGGGACGCTCTGGAGACCGTCCTCGACCGCGACGGCTTCGTCCCGTCGGTCCCGGACGCGGATCCCGGCAGGCCGCCGGCCGGGGGTGCGCCCGCCCCGATCGAGACCGACCCGGACCCGGCCATCGTCACCGCGCTGATCGAGCGCAGCCAGGAGACCATCGCCGCCCTGGAACGCGACATCCGGACGAAGAGCGGACCGGCGCTGTTCGACTTCCTGCTGGAGGCGTTCGAGGAGCACAAGCGAGTCTTCGGTGATCCGCTGAACCTTCAGGCGATCATGGCGGGGATGGAGGCCACGTGGTGGCTCAACGACAAGCTGTGGGAGTGGCTGGGCGAGAAGAACGCGGCTGACACGCTGACGCTGTCCGCCCCGGGCAACATCACCTCCGAGATGGGACTGGCGCTGCTCGACGTCGCCGATGTGATCCGCCCGCATTCGGAGGTGGTGGCGTTACTGCAGGGCGTCGAGGACGACGGCTTCCTCGACGAACTGGCGAAGCTCCCAGGCGGGGCCGAGTCGCGCGACGCCATCGAGGCCTACCTCGCGCGGTACGGAATGCGCTGCGTCGGCGAGATCGACATCACGAGGCCACGCTGGCGCGAACGCCCCACCACGCTCGTGCCCGTGATCCTCGACCACGTCAGGAACTTCCAGCCGGGCGCCGCCGAGCGGCGATTCGAGCAAGGGCGGCAGAAGGCGCAGAAGAAAGAACAGGACGTGCTGTCACGCTTGCGGGCCCTGCCGGACGGGGAGCGGAAGGCCGACGAGGTCAAGCGGATGATCGACCGGGTCCGCAGCTTCATCGGATACCGGGAGTACCCGAAGTACGGCATCATCAGCCGCTACTTCGTCTACAAGCAGGCCCTGTTGGAAGAAGCCGAGCGCCTCGTGGAGGCAGGTGTGCTGCCTGAGCAGGAGGACGTCTTCTACCTCACGTTCCAGGAACTTCACGACGTCGTGCGCTCGAACCGGGCGGATGTTCGGCTCATCCAGCAGCGCAAGGACGCGTTCCGGTCGTATCAGGCGCTCACACCGCCCCGGGTGCTCACATCGGACGGGGAGGCCGTCACCGGGGCGTACCGGCGCGCCGACGTGCCGGCCGGCGCCCTGGTCGGCCTACCGGTTTCCGCCGGGACCGTCGAGGGTCGGGCCCGCGTCGTCCTCGACATGGCGGACGCCGATCTCGAAGCGGGCGACATTTTGGTCACGCCGTTCACGGACCCCAGCTGGTCGCCGCTGTTCGTCGGCAGCGCAGGCCTGGTGACGGAGGTGGGCGGCCTGATGACCCATGGCGCGGTGATCGCCCGCGAGTACGGCCTGCCGGCCGTCGTGGGCGTGGAGCAGGCCACCCGGCTGATCCGGGACGGGCAGCGGATCCGCGTGCACGGAACCGACGGGTACGTCGAGGTCCTTCCTCCGTCACCTACTGGACCGCGCCCCTCGTGAACACCTGCGGCTAGAGCACCGCTTCGAGGATCTCCACGATCTCCCCCTCCGTCGGCTGCCGCGGTGCGTTGCGGGTCACCGCGTCCGCGAGGGCGCCGGAGGCGATCGGGCGCAGCAGGTCGGGACGGACGCCGAGGTCGCGCAGGGGCCGCTTGATGTCGAGGGCGCCGGAGATCTCGCGCACGGCGTCGATCGCGGCGCGGGCCCAGTCGCCGTCGGCGGGCGGGGCGAGGCGAAGCGCGCGGGCGGTCTGCTCGTAGGCGTCCTGGGCGGCCGGGGCGCTGAACTCCAGGACCTCCTCCAGGACGGCGGCGAGGGCGATGCCGTGCGGGGTGCCGGTGTGGGCGGTGAGGGCGTGGCCGATGCCATGCACCAGGCCCAGGCCGGAGATGGTCAGGGCCTGGCCCGCCAGATGGGCGCCGAGCATCAGCTGGGCGCGAGCCTCCAGGTCCGAGCCGTCGCGGTGGGCGGCAGGCAGCCAGCGACCGACCATGGCCACCGCCTGGGTCGCGTACGCCACCGAGACGGGGTTGGCGCCGCGCGAGGCAAGTGACTCGATGCCGTGGACGAGGGCGTCGATGCCGGTGGCCGCCGTGATCCGGGCCGGCAGGCCGAGCGTCAGCTCCGGGTCGAGGAGCGCGATCCGGGGCTTGACCGAGGGGTGGCCGATGTACACCTTGCGGCAGGCTTCGGCGTCCTCGATGACGCCGAAGCCGTTGGTCTCCGCGCCTGTGCCGGAGGTGGTGGGGATCGCGATCAGCGGCAGGCCGTCGAGCGCATCCCACAGCGCGTCCGCGTCGGCTGCCGCCGCGTCCGTGTTGCCCACGAGCAGCGCGATGCCCTTGGCCGCGTCGAGGACCGAGCCCCCGCCGAGGGCGACGACCACTGCCGGGCCGAAGGCACGAGCCCGGGCGGCACCCTCGTCGACGTTGCCGGTGGACGGGTTGGCGCCGACGCCGTCGTACACGCCGTGCTCCAGGCCCGCCGCGTCCAGGACCTTGAGCACCTGGTCGACGATTCCGGCGGCCCGCAGACCCCGGTCGGTGACGACGAACGCGCGGTTCATGCCGAGGGAGGAGACCAGCTCCGGGAGGTGTGCGATGCGGCCGGGGCCGAACTCGATGCGGCAGGTCGGGTCGATGGTCAGCTGGTCGGTGCGGGACTCGCCCATGGCGTTCGGCTCCTGAATACGCGGCGGGACGTGTGGTGCTCGGAAGAGAAGAGGGACGGTTCTGGAACGGAGGGACGGAACGGAGGGGGACGGAGGAGGGAGGGGACGGGGCCGCCGGGCCGACCCTGACGGCCCGGCGGACGAGACGGCCCGGCTGACAAGACGCAAAGCGTGGATCAGACGGGGCTCAGGGCCGCGTCGTCGTGGGCGGCGGCCGGGTTCGGGAGGCGGAACTCCGCTCCTGCCAGGGCCTCGTAGAGACGGACCGGGCTCATCTCGCCGGCCAGATCCCCGTGATGCGCCTTGGAGCGGCGGAAGATCTGCTCCACGAGCGCGGACAGTTCCGTGGAGACGCCGACGTCGCGGCCGAGGTCGATGGCGAGTCCGAGGTCCTTGCAGGCGAGGGCCATGGCGAAGGAGTCGTCGTAGTCGCCGTCGGCCAGGACGCACAGCATGTCGTTCTCGAGGAAGTTCGAGGCGGCCGGGCTGGCGAGCAGCGAGTTGCGCAGCACGCCCAGGTCCACGCCCGCCTTCACGCCCATGGCCAGCACCTCGGAGGTGGCGACGAGGTGGCTGAACCACAGCAGGTTGATCATCAGCTTGACCGTGTAGCCGGCGCCGAGCGGGCCCACGTGCAGCACCTTGTCGGGGTCGCCCATGGCTTCGAGCACCGGCAGGCACATGCGGAAGTCGTCCGCCGTCCCGCCGACGAATATCTGCAGCCGTCCGGCCTCGGCGCCACGCGCCATGCCACTGACGGGGGCGTCCAGGCGGCGTACGCCGCGCCGGTCGAGCACCTCGGTGGCCACCCGTTCCGCGGCGGCCGGCGTGGAGGTCGACATGTCGATCCACAGGGCGCCTTCGGGCAGCGCCTCGGCGGCGCCGCCGCGCAGCAGCACGTCCTCGACGATGCGCGGATTCGGCAGCATCGTGACGAGCAGTTCGGCATCGCCGGCGCATGCCGCCGGGGTGTCGGCCCAGCGCGCACCGAGCGCCATGTGCTCGGCGGCGGCCTCGGGCCGGGTGTCGTGCACGGTGACCAGGTGGCCCGCGTGGATCAGGTGGCGGGCCATGTGGCTTCCCATGTTGCCCAGTCCGATGAAACCGATCCTCATCGTTGTCCTCGCTACAGCTCTGTAGGGGTGTGCAGGTGAAAAGTGTGCAGGTGACGGGGTGGAGTGCGGTGGCGGGCCGGTCAGGCCAGGTTGATCCAGGTCGTCTTGAGTGCCGTGTACGCGTCGAGTGCGTGCAGGGACTTGTCGCGTCCCGCGCCGGTGGCCTTGAACCCGCCGAAGGGAGTGATGACGTCGCTGGCGTCGAAGGTGTTGATCCACACCGTGCCGGCTCGCAGCCGTTTGGCCGTGCGGTGGGCGATCGTGACGTCCCGGGTCCAGACGGAGGCGACGAGTCCGAAGTCGCTCTGGTTCGCCAGCCTTACGCCCTCGTCGACGTCGCCGTCGTACGACACGACGGCCAGGACCGGGCCGAAGATCTCCTCCTGGGCGACGGCGGACGTGTTCGCCACGCCGTCGAGCACGGTCGGCTCGACGAAGGTGCCGCCGGTCTCGGTGAGGGTGCGTCCGCCGCCCAGGAGCACCTGCGCCCCGTCCGTCCTGCCGCGCTCGACGTAGCCGAGGATCTTGGCCAGTTGGGCCTCGTCGACGATGGGGCCCATGACGGTGGCCGGGTCGAGCGGGTCGCCGACGTGGAAGGTGTCGGCGGTGATCCGCTGTACGGCGTCCAGGAGTTGGTCCTTCACCGACGCGTGGACCACGACGCGGGAACCCGCGTTGCAGGTCTGGCCCGCGTTGTAGAAGATCCCCCACGCCACGGCGGACGCGGCGGCCTCGATGTCTGCGTCGGCCAGCACGAGCTGCGGCGACTTGCCGCCGGCCTCCACGGCGACCTGCTTGCCGTTGGACTCGCCCGCATACACCTGGAACAGCCGGGCGACCTCGGCCGAGCCGGTGAAGGCGATCTTGTCGACCTCGGGGTGCCGGCCGAGGGCCTGCCCCGCGACCTCGCCCCGCCCGGGAATCACGTTGAACACACCGTCGGGCAGCCCGGCCTCGGTGGCCAGTGCCGCCAGCCGGAGGGCGGCGAGGGAGGTCTGCTCGGCGGGCTTGAGGACGACGCTGTTGCCGGTCGCGAGCGCCGGGGCCAGCTTCCAGCTGGCGATCAGCAGCGCGTAGTTCCACGGCACGACCGCGCCGACGACTCCCAGCGGCTCCCGGGTGATCAGCGCCAGCGCGTCACCCGGGGTCGGGGCCACCTCGTCGTACGTCTTGTCGATGGCCTCGGCATACCAGGCGATGGTCTCGGCGGCCTTGTCCACGTCGATGCGCACCGACTCGGTGATGGGCTTGCCCATCTCCAGGGTGTCCAGCAGCGCCAGCTCCTCGGCGTTCGCCCGGATCAGGTCGGCCCAGCGCAGCAGGACGCTCTTGCGTTCCCTCGGGGCCAGGTCACGCCAGCGGCTGTCCTCGAAGGCGGCGCGTGCGGACCGCACCGCCCGGTCGACGTCGTCGGCGCCCGCGGCCTGTACCTCCGCGAGCACCGAACCGTCGCGCGGTGAGACGCTGGTGAAGCTGTCGCCGGAGGTCGCGTCGGTGAAGGTGCCGTCGATGAACGGGCGCGTCTCAAAGGTGAGCTTGCTCGCGGCGGCCAGCCACTCGCCGTGGCTGCGCATCAGCAACTCGTCGATCGTGTACGTCACTTGATCCTCCAGCGGTCGATCGCGTCCTCGTCCAGCTCGACGCCGAGGCCGGGCCTGTCCGGGATCTCGAGGTCGCCCTCGGCGTTCACGCGGACGGGCTCGGCGAGCATGAAGTCGCGGCGCTCGGGCGTCCAGCCGGGCGGGTCGTAGGGGAACTCGAAGAAGGGGCCGCCGCCGACGCCCGCCGCGACGTGCAGGTTGGCGAGCACGCCGATGCCGTTGGTCCAGCTGTGCGGGGTGAACTGACGGTGCTTCAGCTGCGCGAGCTCGGCCAGGGTGCGGGCGCGGTGCATGCCGATGGCGAGCACCACGTCCATCTGGTAGATGTCCAGGGCGTCCTCTTCGAGGTAGCGCAGCAGCTCGGTGGGTGAGTGGTGCATCTCGCCGGCGGCGATGCGGACGCCGGGGTTCTCGGCGCGCAGCCGTTTGAAGCCGTTCAGGTCGGCGTACGGCAGCGGCTCCTCGACCCAGAACACGTCGAGCTCGGCGAGGCGGGCGATGGTCTTGCGGGTCCCCGCGAGATCGGAGGCGTTCGCCGTGTCGCCGGCCATCCGCCAGGACTGGTTGAGGTCGACCATGATCTCGAAGTCGGCCCCGAGTTCCTGGCGCACGGCACGTACCGCCGCGACGCCCTCGTCGATCCGGTTGCGGTCGATACGGATCTTCATGGCGCGGAAGCCGGCCTCACGCACCTTCAGGGCCGTGGCGACACGCTCCTCGGGTGACTTGAGCTCGCCCGAGGAGGCGTATGCGGGCAGCCGCTTCGCCGCGTTGCCGAAGAGTTCCGACACGGGGCGGCCATGGACCTTGCCGATGATGTCCCACAGGGCCGCTTCCAGGGGCCAGTAGTGGGCGCCGTGGAAGTTGGCGGTCTCGATCGCCTTGACGTGCCGGGTGATGTCGAGGGGGTCCTCGCCGACGAACAGGTGCTTGTACGTCTCGAAGCCGTCCATGAGGTCGCCGGAGCCGATGCCGGTGATGCCCTCGTCGGTGTGGACGCGGACGATCGTGGCGTCGAAGTGCCGGCGCGGCTCGGGGTCCCAGGCGGCGCGGAACGGCGGGTCCAGTTCGAGGCGCAGCCGGTCCAGGGTGATGTCTGTGATCTTCATCGGGCGAGCACCTCGGCGGTCGGCGTGTAGAACGGGTTCGTCGGCCCCTGCTTGGCGGCAGCCTGTACGTCGGAGACGGTGGGGGTGCCGGTCACGGCGGCCCGTATCGCGTCGTGGGCGGCGGCACGCTGGTTGCGGAAGGACTCGTCCAGGTCGTCGACCGCGGGGTTGATCCACATCGCGGCGATGATCAGCAGGTCGTCGGCCTCTTCGGCGGGGATCAGCCCTGCGTCGACCGCGTCCGAGATGCCCTGCGCCAGTCCGGCCTGGGCGGAACCCCAGGTGGCACGCTGGTGCAGTTCGCCCTCCGCGGCGGCCTTGGCCACGAACAGGGTCAGCGGCTTCACGGGCACCGACGGCCGTACGACCGTCATGAAGGGGACGTGCCCGGCGCTCGGTGTGGCCAGCGCCGTCGCCCAGGCGGTCTCGACGGGGCCGCCCTTGCGTCCGATCACGACGTTCGTGTGGGCGGCGTTGGCGCCCTCACCGACGAAGGACTCGCCGATGAGCGCGGTCGGGGCAAAGGGCGAAGGCATGGGATCTCCTGGATCTCCGGGAGCGGGGAGCTGTGACGGCCGGTGGATCCGGCGAGTGGGCGCAAAGCTCGCATACCTCGCAGTTCATCCGGCTCGATGCGGCGAATCTAGGTCGGTCGCCACCTCGTCGCAAGGCGGTCGCGGGAATCGAAATGCCGGTTGCTCTCCTGACAACTTCGTCCCTGACCTGGGGGTTCCTCAGCCGGTCTGCCCGCATACGATGACCCACGTGACCGACTCTTCCTCGGCTTCCCGCGGACATGGCCTGCGCCGCGACATCGACCTGCTGGAGGCGCTCGCGTCCGACGAGGCGCAGAACGCCGGCGGCCTCGGCGTCGTACGCCTCGCACAGCTGGTGGGCCGCGAGAAGACGCAGGTCTCCCGGGCCCTGAAGGCGCTCGCCGCCGAGGGCATCGTCGAGCGTGACCCCGACACCCTGGAGTACCGGCTGGGCTGGCGGCTGTTCTCCCTGGTGGCCCGTACTTCCGAGAGCCGCCTGGTGCGGGTGGCCGAGCCGGTCATGCACACCCTGTCGGCGGATCTGGAGGAGACCAGCCACCTGTGTGTGCTCAGCGAGCGTGAGGTCCTCACCCTGCTGTCGGTCTCCGGGCACTCCTTCCGTGTCCACGGCTGGGAGGGGCGCGGGGTGCCCGCCTGGCGGCTGTCCGCGGGCCGCGTGCTGCTCGCCGACGCGACGCCCGACGAGTTGTACGTCCGCTTCGGTACGACCGGTGAGATGCCGGTGCAGGAGCTGTGGGCCCTCATCCAGGACGCCAAGCGGCTGGGGTACGCGCGGGTGAGCGAGGAGTTCGAGGAGGGCCTGGTCGGGGTGTCGGCGCCGGTGCGCGACTTCCGAGGCCGGGTGGTCGCGGCCATCAACATCTCCGCCCCCATCTCCCGGCTCGGCGACCGCCTCGACGTCGCGGGGCGTACGACAGCGCGTGCGGCGGGGCGGGTGTCGTCGCTGCTGGGCTGGGAACCGCGGCGCACTCCGCAGTTGCGGGCCCGGCTGACCTGACGGCTCCACCACCGTCTGTGCTCCCGTTGTCTGTGCTCCCGCGCAAGGCCTGCGAGCGAGTTGCCCTCACAGCAACCACGGTTGCGATCCGCCGAGGTTGTCTTGTCGGCCCCATGACGCCCTCGTAAATTCACCGCGCATCGGACGAGCCCCCGTCCGGAACGGAGAAAAGAGCAGCTCATGAACCTCGCCGGCATCGACCTCCTGGCCAAGGCCCCGCTCGCCGAAGGCGATGTGTTCCTCGGCGGCCGCTGGCTCCCGGCCGCCGACGGACGGACCTACCCCGTCCACGACCCGGCCACCGGAGACCTGGTCCGCGAGGTGTCCTCGGCGGGACCGGAGGACGCCCGCGCGGCGATCGAGGCGGCTCGGTCCGCCGCCGCCGGCTGGCGTACGACACCGCCACGGCGCCGTTCGGAGGTCCTGCACACCGCCTTCGAGCTGATGCGCGAGCACGCGGACCCCCTCGCCCGGCTGATCGTGCTGGAGAACGGCAAGGCCTACCGCGACGCGGCGGGAGAAGTCGCCTACGCCGCCGAGTTCTTCCGGTGGTTCGCCGAGGAGGCGGTCCGGATCGGCTCCTCCTTCGCGGACGCACCGGCCGGCGGCTTCCGGCACGTGGTACGCAAGCACCCCGTCGGCGTCACCGCCTTCGTGACGCCCTGGAACTTCCCGGCCGCCATGGCCACCCGGAAGATCGCCCCGGCGCTCGCGGCGGGCTGCCCCGTCCTGCTCAAGCCGGCGCCGGAGACACCGCTGACCGCTCTCGCCATCGCCGCTCTCCTCGCTGAAGCCGGCCTGCCCGACGGGCTGTTGAACGTCCTGCCGACCGACCGCGCCCCCGAGGTGGTCTCCGCCTGGCTCGGCGACGAACGGGTCCGCAAGTTCTCGTTCACGGGCTCCACCGCAACCGGCAGGCTGCTCCTGGAGCAGGCCGCCGCGAACGTCGTCAACGTGACCATGGAACTGGGTGGCAACGCCCCCTTCGTCGTCTGCGAGGACGCCGACATCGACGCGGCGGTGAGCGGCGCGATGGATGCCAAGATGCGCGGCGGCGGCGAAGTCTGCATCGCCGCCAACCGGTTCTACGTCCATGAGTCGGTCGCCGCCGAGTTCACCGAGAAGTTCGGCGCCGCCATGGCCGCCGTACGGACCGGCCCCGGCCTGGAGGAGGGCGTCACACTCGGCCCCATGATCAACCGGGCGGCCGTCGACAAGATCCGCTCGCTCGTCGACGACGCCCTCGGGCGCGGCGCGCGGGTCGCCGCGCAGGGCACCACGCCCGACGGGCCCGGCCACTTCCACCCGGCGACCGTCCTCGTCGACGTGCCCGACGAGGCCCGCATCCTGCACGAGGAGGTCTTCGGACCGGTGGCGCCCCTCAGCACGTTCACCGACGAGGAGGAGATGCTGGCGCGCGCCAACGCGACGGTGCACGGTCTCGCCTCGTACGTCTACTCCCGCGACGTCGGCCGCGCCCTGCGGATCGCCGAGCGCCTCGAGGCGGGCATGGTCGGCGTCAACCGCGGCCTGCTGTCCGACCCCGCGGCGCCGTTCGGGGGCGTCAAGCAGTCCGGTCTCGGCCGGGAAGGCGGCCGCGAAGGCATCGAGGCCTTCCTGGAGACGCAGTACATCGCTCTGGACTGGCCGCTCTGATCCCTGCTCTCCCCCGGCTCTCCCCCGCTCTCCCTCTTGCTCACGCCGCTCAGGACAAGGACCGCCCATGGCAATGACGCCTGCGACCCAGAACCAGCCCAGCACCCCGGAAGTCCCCGACTTCACGCGTGAACGCCGCCGTCTGCACACCAAGTTGAAGCTCGCCACCCAGATCGGGCAGGGCATCGACGGCTACATCATCGGCGGCATCGGCATGGCGATGGCCGCGCTCACCGCCGACCTCCACCTCTCGCCCCTCATGCAAGGACTGGTCGGTGCCTCCCCGCTGATCGGCATCTTCGTCGGCGGGCCTCTCTTCGGGCGGCTCGCGGACCGGTTCGGCCGCCGCCCCGTGTTCCTGGTGGACATGCTGATCTTCCTGATCGGCTCGGTCCTGCAGTTCTTCGTCGCCGACGGACTCCAACTGTTCCTGATCCGCCTGCTGATGGGCGTGGCGATCGGCGGCGAGTACGCGATCGGCGCGCCGCTGCTGTCCGAGTACGCGCCTCGCCAGGGCCGCGGCCGGCTGCTGGCCAGCCTGGAGATCAGCTGGTACGTCGGCTACGCGCTGGCAACCGTCGTAGGCGCGCTCTTCGCCGAGGTCGACGGCGGCTGGCGCTGGTCGCTGGCCAGCAGCGCGGTCATCGCCGTGGTGTGCGTGGCGCTGCGCGGCGGCATCCCGGAGTCGGCACGCTGGCTGCTGAGCAAGGGGCGCCGCGAGGAGGCCGAGGCGCTGATCGAGAAGTACGGCATCGAGGTCGACGTCGACGCGGAACTCGAGGAACGTGATGCCCCCGCGAAGGAGGGGTTCGGCGCGCTGTTCCATCGCCGGCACCTGCGCAGCACCGTGTTCGCGAGCGTCTTCTGGGCGGCTCTGGTGCTGCCGTACTTCGCCATCGGCACGTTCTGGACCCAGGTCTTCGAGGCCCTCAACATGGGTGACAACGCGGTCGCGGCGCTGCTCGTCTACTCCTTCACCGCTGTGGCCGGCGTGACGGCGGGCTGCCTCGTCGTCGACCGGATCGGCCGGCGCAGGCTGCTCATCCCGCCGTTCTGGATCACCGCCGGCTGTCTGGCGCTGGTCGCGTTGTGGCCGACGTCGACGCCGGTCATCGTCGGCGGATTCCTGTTCTTCATCTTCCTCAACGCCGCTTCGAGCGCACTGACCGCCGTGTATCCCCTGGAGGTCTTCCCGACCGCCCTGCGCACCACGGGCGTCGGCTTCGCCACCGCGATGAGCCGGGTCGGCGCGGCCATCGGCACCTTCCTGCTGCCGATGGGCCTGGAGCGGTTCGGGGCGGAGTTCGTGCTCCTGATAGGTGCGGGCGTGCTCGCCCTCGGTGGTCTGGTCTCGCAGTTCCTGGCCCCCGAGACCACCGACATGGACCTCGCCAGGGCGGCGCGCAAGGCGCGCGGGGCATAGCCACCGCACGCCAAAGGGACGGCCCCGCAGGCGATCGCCTGCGGGGCCGTGCACTGTCGAGCTCACGCGTAGGCGTCGAAGGGGATCCCGGAGGGCTTCGCGTAGTTGAGAGCCCACTGGAAGTCGCCGTCGTCGATCTTGATCGTGGCCGAGCCGAAGTCGGCGCTCATGAGCTTGTCGCGGTATCCGGCCGGATAGCCCTCCCAGCCCACCAAGCGCGGGAAGAACCAGGTGCCGGTGGCGTTCTCCGCCGGTTCGTCGTTGGTGCCCGCGAACCGGAAGCAGTGACTGGAGACGCCGTCCTTGTGATAGACGATCTTCGGGTGGGTGCCGTCGAAGCGGATCGCCGAACGAGCCGCCAGCTGGTAGGTGTTGTGCTGGGACACCGACACGTACTCGGCCTGGTTGTTGCTGATCCACACGATGACGTGTTCCCAGTCGTGGGTGTGCCCGAGGGCCGCCGGCCCGAGGGTGATCTGGTCCTTCTCGAAGTAGCTCGCGTACATCACCGCGCACCAGCCGTTGTTGCACTTCGCGCGGGAGTAGGTGTTGGCGTTGGCCAGCTGGGCGTAGTCGTGGCATTTGCCGTTGACGTCGCCGCCGAGCTTGAGGCCCGGGTTGATGGTGCCGTCGGCGCCGATGGCGGCCGTGGCGTAGCAGCCGTCGCCGTCGTAGTCGTAGGCCGGGGAGAACGTCTGTTGCAGACCGTCGGCGTTCTGCGGCAGCAGGGTCAGGACGTTCGCGTGGGCGCTCGCCGGGAGGGCCACGACGAGCGTCATCGCGCCGAGGGCGCCGAGGGCGACCTTGGCAAGGGATCTCAGCTTGCGCATCACGACTCCCGGCTCAGCAGTAGAGGTTGCTGCCCGGCGAGACGCCGAGGATCTGCGTGAAGCGCTGGTAGGCGTCGACGCGGCTCTGGACCTGCGCCGGGTTCTTGCCGTCGCACTCCAGGGAGCCGTTGATGC
>NZ_JBIBBC010000017.1:0-212201 GCF_042900345.1 Streptomyces sp. NPDC012935 | reverse complement strand
ATCGACGCCGAGGGCATCGACATGGGTCCGTCCCCGACGGACGCCGCGCTCGCCGCTGATCTGGCGCTGCCGATCGAGGAGCTGGAGCTCACCGTCCGCTCCTACAACTGCCTCAAGCGCGAGGGCGTCCACTCCGTGGGTGAGCTCCTGGCGCGTTCCGAGGCCGACCTCCTGGACATCCGTAACTTCGGTGCGAAGTCCATCGACGAGGTCAAGGCGAAGCTGGCCGGGCTGGGTCTCGCCCTGAAGGACAGCCCGCCCGGATTCGACCCGACCGCCGCTGCCGACGCCTTCGGCGCCGACGACGACGCGGACGCCGGCTTTGTGGAGACCGAGCAGTACTGAAGGTGACGCCGGATCGCGGGGACAGGAAGGCAGCGGAGTCAGCGACGAGCACGGGCCGACAGCACCCGACCTCCCAAGGGTCCAGCAGCGCGGATGCAGACGCCCAAGCCGCCCGAGTCTGACTCAAGTTGGCGAAGGCGGCCGCCGCCTCGCCCTGCCTCCTGTCCCCCCTGGTGCGGGTGACGCGGTCTGTCCGATGCCTGCCGGGGCAGACCATTCAGTTCGCTGAGTTCACTCCCGGCCTCCACCGTACGGCGACGGGTCGGGCGCCGTACGCAGATGCGAACGCACCCCTTGCAGGCCGAACAGGATGAGAAGCTCGACCGCGCCACCGTCGGCGGTGCCCAGCCAGTGCGGCAGGGACGTGTCGAACTCGGCTGCTTCCCCGGGCGGCAAAGTCAGGTCGCGCTCACCCAGCACGAGCCGCAGGCGACCGTTGAGTACGTAGAGCCATTCGACGCCTTCGTGGGTCTGAGGGGTCGGCTCGAGGGGTTCCGGCTGGGCGGGAATGATCATCTTGAAGGCGTGGACCCCGCCCGGTTGCCGGAACAGGGGCACGAAGGTCATCCCGAATCGCCGGACCGGCTTCAGGTGTACCCGGGGATCGCCGGTGCGCGGGGCACCGACGAGGTCGTCCAACGGAACGTCGTAGATCCGGGCCAGCGGCAGCAGCAGTTCCAGGCTCGCCCGGCGCCGGCCGCTCTCCAGCCGGGACAAGGTGCTCTCCGACACGCCGGTCGCCGCCGCGAGGGCGGCGAGGGTGATGCCGCGGTCACGACGCAGCGAACGAAGCCTCGGCCCCACCGCGTCCAGCACGTCGTCCTCCGTCGTGCGCTCCACCAGGCCACCTTGCCATAACCGCAAGTTTCCGTGCCAGGCTGCGGCAGGCCCGGCAAGACTGAGCGCATACCGACGCGAGGAGCTTGCTGATGAGCACCATCGATGCGGCGACGTTTGCGGCGCGTTGCGACTCGCCGGCCAGGAGTCGCACATCACGGCCACCGAGCGGTCCACGCCGCGGGAGGTCACCACACCCCTGGCCCCTGCCTGGCCCTCCCGTCCCATGAGTCCGGGGCGTGATCGATCGAACAGGCCGACGCACTTCTACGGCGGACCGACCCCGTCACGGTCACGCCGTACCACCCGGCCCAGACTCCCGACACCCGATACCCGAGACCCGAGACCCGGCGGCCACCATCGCCGCCCCACGAAGGAAGGCGACCGCCGTGCCCGCCCCCATGCGCCGCAACCGCCGTGTCGATACTCCGCCGCCCCGCACCGGGGGCAGCGAGACAGAGATCCTGCGCGCTTTCCTCGACTACCTCCGCGCCTCGATCGCCGCGAAGGTCGAAGGCGCACCCGAACCGCAGGTCCGCACAGCCGCGGTGGCCTCGGGCACGAACCTCCTCGGCCTGCTCAACCACCTCACCTTCGTCGAGCGCGCGCTGTTCCTCGGGGACACCGTCTCCGACTGGAAGGCGACCTTCCAGGCCGAACCGGCGGACACCGTCGCCGACATCACGGCCCGCTACCGGCAGACGGTCGAGTTCGCCAACGAGGTACTCGACGAGTGCGCCGATCTCGACGCACAACTCCCCCGCTCCCGGCCCGAAAGGCCCGCTCCCTCCGTCCGCTGGGCCCTCGTCCACATGATCGAAGAGACCGGCCGTCATGCCGGCCACGCCGACATCCTGCGCGAACTGATCGACGGCTCGACCGGACGCTGAACGCCCAGCCCCACCACCGCTTGGACTGCGTCGTCCTGACCGGCGACGCCGCCTGCATCCGCGCACAGGAGCCCTTGGCCATGCATCACTACGACGTCACCGTGACCACCAGCGCCTCGCCGGAGATCGTCTGGAGGCTGCTGGTCGACGCCACGACCTGGCCAGTGTGGTCCAAAGTCGACAGCCTGGACACAACTCGGTCGCACGGCCTCGACCCCGGCGGCGACGACGGCATCGGCGCCGTCCGGGCTTTCCGGACGGGACGCACAGTGACCGGCGAACGGCTGACCGAGAAGGTCGAGCAACGCCTCCTGGCCTACGAGGACGCGTTCAATCCGTCTCTGCACAACTATCGAGCGCGCATCGAGCTTGAGCCGACATCCAGCGACGGCACAATCATCCACTGGTACGGCGAGTACGAGACGAACCGGCTGCTGCGCTGGGTCATGCCGCGCTATCTCCAGAAGTTCATGCAGGACATGGCGGCGGGACTGGCCCGCTACGCCGAGGAGTGCGAACTGACCCAGTGAGGCGCACGCTCCAGCACGAGTTCCACGGGCCCGCGCATCCGGCCGGCCGACCGGACAACAGCCCGTCGTCGGCGATCACCGAATGGGGACAGTTCGTCGCCGGTGCGGCCCCCATCGTGCCGGGTGAGCGCAAGTGGTATCGCCGCCCCACACGCTGCCGGGACAGACAACACGGGGGCCCAACTCCCCGTCGGACGGCGTCCCTTGACGGCATATAACCCGCTGCTCGGCCGCCTTCGCCGAGGGGCTGGTGCAGGGGCAGGAGCGCGAACGGCACAACTCACGTCGTTCACCAAGCACGAAGCCCGGGCGGGGGCGGCACCGGCGCGAGGGCGATGCGGCCGTCCCATGTCACCCGGGTTCTCAACTCCCCTGGCTACGCTACGAGACGTATCGTCTTGCCAAACCTACCGTGATGTCGTACCGTCCTCCGCATGGGTTCCCTGTGAGAAAGCCGGCGCCGACGGCGTAGAGCACCGCTCCGCCATCGCCGCGCCCCACCGTGCCCTCTCATCCACCCGATCCGGCCCGGGCCGAAGCCCGCGGCCAGGAGGGACCCACTCATGCACTGCTCACAACTCACCCTTCATCACGTCACCAAGCGCTATCCCGGCCGCACTGTCCTCGACCAGGTCTCCTTCACCCTGAAGCCGGGCGAGAAGGCCGGGCTCATCGGTGACAACGGCTCCGGCAAGTCCACCCTTCTGCGGCTCATCGCCGGCCAGGAACGCCCGGACAGCGGCGAGTTGACCGTGACCGCCGCCGACGGCATCGGCTACCTGCCGCAGACCATCCCCCTGCCCCCGACCGCCACCGTCCAGGAGGCCGTCGACCTGGCCCTCGCGGATCTGCGCACACTGGAGGCGGAGCTGCGCCGGGCCGAGCAGGCGCTCGGCGACGGCACCGACCCGACGGCACTCGCGGCGTACGCCGCCCTCCTCGAACGCTACGAGGCGCGCGAGGGCTACGCCGCCGAACATCGCGTCGACCTCGCACTGCACCATCTCGGCCTGCCCGCACTTCCCCGCGACCGACGACTCGGCACCCTCTCCGGCGGCGAGCGCTCCCGGCTGGCCCTGGCCGCCGTCCTCGCCGGCCGCCCGGAGCTGCTGCTCCTGGACGAGCCGACGAACGACCTGGACGACCATGCCGTTCAGTGGCTGGAGGCGCAGCTGCGGACACACCGCGGCACGGTTCTCGCGGTCACCCATGACCGCGTCTTCCTGGAGCGCCTGACCTCCACCGTCCTCGAGGCCGAGGCGGGAAAGGTCACGCGGTACGGAGACGGCTACGCCGGCTACCGCACCGCCAAGGCGGCGGAACGCCGCAACAGGCTCCAGGAGTACCAGGACTGGCGTGCCGAACTGGCCCGCAACGAGCGGCTGGCGGCCGGCCATGCCGTCCGCCTCGACGGCATCCCGCGCAAGGCGCCGCTGGCCAACTTCGGCCACGGCGGCTTCCGGGCCCGCGGCCGGGCGCACGGCGCGATGGCTCGAATCCGCAACGCGCGTGAGCGGGTAGGCCGGCTGACAGCGAACCCGGTGGCGCCGCCGCCGGAGCCGCTGACCTTCACCGCGCGCATCGGGACGACCGGGGACGGCGCAGATGTGTCAGCGACGGATCTCCCCTCGCTTCAGCTGTCGGACGTACGCGTCGGGCACCGCCTTCGACTGGACTCCCTCACCCTTGGTGCTTCCGGGCGGCTGCTGGTCACCGGACCCAACGGTGCGGGCAAGACCACGCTGCTGAGGCTGCTCGCAGGTGAGGTGCGGCCCGACGAGGGTTCGGTTCAGGTGCCGGGCCGGGTGGGCCATCTGCGCCAGGACGAGACGCCATGGCCGCCGGACCTGACGGTGGCGGAGGCGTTCGCGCTGGGCCGCGTGGGCTCCGCCGACGAGCACGCGGACGCCCTGCTTGCCCTGGGCCTCTTCCGCCCGGCGCAACTCCGGCTCCGCATCGGCGAGTTGTCGTACGGCCAGCGCCGCCGCGTGGACCTGGCGCGGCTGGTGTCCGAGCCCGTCGATCTCCTTCTGCTCGACGAGCCGACGAACCATTTCTCCCCCGCGCTGGTCGAAGAAGTGCAGGCCGCGCTGGCCCACTACCCGGGGGCAATCGTCCTGGTCACTCATGACCGCGCACTGCGGACGCAGTTCCGGGGCGAGCACCTGCACTTGCCGGACACGGCCAGGATCAGCCAGGGATGACGGCCGGGGGGTAGGCGGCCTGGCATCGGATCGCGACGGCACCGTCGCCGAGCACCAGGCCGCCAACTGCAGCGCGAAGCGCGGACGCACGGACCCGCGGACGCATGGACACGCGGACGCACGGACACGCGGACGCTGGACGCACGGACGCACGGACGCACGGACGCACGGACACACGGACGCTGGAGGCACCGTTGATCCGCGTTCCGTACTGCCGAGCGATGTGATCACCCGATCGTGAGTTCCTCTGCCCTCGTGCCCGGTCTGCCCGATGCTCGGAAGCACGGCGCGTGACCGGCGCCGCTGGAACGTTCTGTGGGGTGGGGAAGACCATGACGCGAGAAGCGGGACGGCGTGAAGGCTTGGACGAGCAGGCGGTGTTGCTCGTGGCCGGCCTGGCCGATCTGGCGGTGAGCACGCTGGGCTCGGCCGTGGGGACGCTGCGAGGGCTGCTGCGCCGCTCGGACACCGCGGAGCTGGCGGCGCAGGCCGAGAACGAGCTGATGGCACGTGGGCGCCTGGCGCTGGACCGGTACGCTGCCGTGCCCCCGGCTCACCTGGAGATTCTCGCCCGGCACGCCCAGGCCCGGAAGGCAGCCGATGACGTCTGAGCGGTGGGAGCCGGCCGCGTTCAAGGCCCGCATCGACGAGGGACTGCACCAGTTCGTCGCCCAGGAGGCCGACCAGTTCGCCGAGATCGACCCGCTCCTGACGCCGGTGGCCGAGCAGTTGGAGGCGGCGGTCGCGGACGGCAAGCGGCTGCGGGCGGCCTTCTGCTACTGGGGCTGGCGTGCGGTGGGACAGCCGGACAGCGACGCCTTGGTGCGGGCGGCGGCCTCCATGGAGCTGGTGCACGCCGCCGCAGTCGTGCACGACGATCTCATCGACGACAGCCCGCTGCGGCACGGGCGCCCCACAGCGCACATCGCGCTGCGTGGTGCCGTGCGGCGCCGGCCACGCGCCGACGCCGCTGCGAGGTCGCTGGCGATGTTGGTCGGGGACCTGCTCATGGCGCTGGCCGGGCAGCTGTTCGCCACCAGCGGGCTACCCGCCGCATATCTCGCCCGGGCTCGCCCCTTGTGGTCGGTGATGGCCCGCGAGCTGATCGCGGGCGAGTGCCTGGAGATCCTGCGCACCGGAGCCGGTCCGGACACGGCCGCGTCGCTGAAGGTGATCCGGTACAAGACCGCCAAGTACACCGTGGAGCAACCCCTGCTGATCGGCGGCGCCCTGGCCGGGGCAGGGGCGCGGCTGCGCGAGGGCTACTGCGCCTACGGGTTGCCGCTGGGCGAGGCCTTCCAGCTGCGGGACGACCTGCTTGGCCTGTTCGGAGACCCGGAACGCACTGGCAAGGCCAACGCCGACGATGTGCGCGGCCACCGGCCCACGGCTCTGCTGGCGGAGACCTGGCGCCTCGCCGGTGCCGGAGACCGCGAACGGCTGCGCACCCTGCTGGGCCGCCGCCGCCCGGACGCGGATGCGCTGGACGCGGTGCGCGAGGTGATGCGCCGGCTGATGGCACCCGACCGCATCGAGGACATGATCAGCGCGCGCGTCCATGAGGCACTTGGCGCTCTTCACGAGCTGGCCGTACCGGCGCATGCCGCAAGCGCCTTGACCGCGCTGGCGCAGTCCGCGGCGGACCGCCAGTCCTGAACTTCTGCACCCTGCGCCACACCCATGCCATGCCCGGCCGCCGACCCCCGCACCGGTCGTCGACCGTCCCGAAGAAACTAGGAGCCCCGCCATGACCTACACCGAGGCATCCATGGACACCCTACGGCACGTCGGCGACGAACTGGCCGACGCCACCGTCGCCGCACTGTTCGAAAGCGGCCAGGTAGGCACGTTCAACACACTGATGCGCTACGTCTCCACCGCCGGGGCGCCGCTGCCGGACGGGCTGCCCGATGTCGCGCGGGAATACCTCGAAGCCACCCGCGTCCCGCCGCGCTGGGTGGACTGGGCGGAAATGGAAAAGGCCCGGCTGTTCTTCATCGACAACAACGTGCACATTTCCACCGCGCTCTCCTTCGCCTCCATGCCTGCCTGCTACCTCGTCCCCCACGTGGCAAAGCTGCTGTCGGCCACCCACGGACTCAAGTACCCCTCCAAGCGCATGGCGGAGACGGGTCAGTTCACCGTCTATCTGATGCAGCCGGACGCCTTCGAGAGCGGCAGCCGCTTCATCCCCGCCGCCCAGAAGGTGCGCCTCCTGCACGCCTCCATCCGCCACCACCTCAAGCGCGAGAACCGGTGGGACACCACCGCACTGGGGACGCCGATCTGCCAGGAGGACATGATCGGCGGGCAGATGTTCTTCTCCATGCTCGTCCTGGACAGCCTGCACCGTCTCGGCATCCACATGTCACAGGAAGGCGCCGAAGCCTACTACTACGCGTGGCGCGTCGTCGGAGCCATGCTCGGCGTCGACCAGGACGCCGTCCCCGAAACCCTGGAGGAGGCGCGCGCGTTCCTAGATCTGTACATGATCCGGCACATGGGGCCCTCCCAGGAGGGCACACACCTCACCCGGCACCTCATCGACCTCTACGAGGAGGTCGTGCCCGGCACCTTCTTCGATCCGATCGTCTCCGCCCTCATCCGCCACCTCATCGGCGACACCTGCGCCGACTGGCTCCACGTGCCGCAGACCCCATGGGACACCGTCGTCAGGACTCTGCCCCACCTCCTGGGCATCCTCGAGACCATCGAAGACCGCTCCCCGCTCGGCGCCTGGGCCCTGGACCGGCTCGGCCACCTCACCACCATCCTCGAGCTGTCCTCCCTCACCCGCGGACGAGTCATGCACTACGCCATCCCCGAACAGCTCAAGCAGGACTACGGCGTCTCCCACGACGTGCCCCGCACCCACCGATGGAACCCACCGGCCGCCACAGTCTCTTGACCCAGGTGTCTGGTCGCTTACGACGACCAGGGCAACGCGGTCGCGGCGGTGGCGGTGTGGTCGGCCGGTCCGGGGAAGCCCGGGCTGCTCGAGCCGATGGGCGTGCACCCCGGGCTCCGATGCCGGCGCTGTCGCCACGTACAAGGCAGCCGGCTTCCGGCCGCTCCCTGAGGTCCGGGATCACGCCGGGACGTGTAGACCGTCTCTTTCGGACAGAACTCCGCCCCTGAAGTCCGACACTTCTCGCGCTTTTGTTATGCGGGGGTGCTCTGCGTGTTTCGTAGCGATGCGGTCTGCGGTGCGCGACCATACGGACGCCGACACGGCACATTTTCCAGCCGGTCGGCGCCATGGCCAGGCAGCAGAAGGAATCACGGAGACAGGAAGAAGGTCGGGCATGTCCGGCAGCGAAAGCGAGAACCCAGTAATCCCCTCCCCGACTCCCACGGCAACACGGCCCAGGACGAACCGGGACTGGTGGCCGAATCAGCTGGACCTTCAGGTACTCCACCAGCACTCGTCCCGCTCCAATCCGATGGACGAGGACTTCGACTACGCGAAGGAGTTCGCGACCCTCGATGTCGACGCGCTGAAGAGGGACGTCTTCGAGGTCATGACGACGTCCCAGGACTGGTGGCCTGCCGACTACGGTCATTACGGGCCGCTCTTCATCCGGATGAGCTGGCATGCCGCGGGAACGTATCGCATCGCTGACGGGCGGGGCGGGGGCGGCAGCGGTGCGCAGCGCTTCGCCCCCCTCAACAGCTGGCCGGACAATGCAAGCCTCGACAAGGCGCGGCGTCTTCTCTGGCCGGTCAAGCTGAAGTACGGCCAGAAAATCTCCTGGGCCGATCTCCTGGTCTTCGCCGGCAACTGTGCCATGGAATCGATGGGTTTCAAGACATTCGGTTTCGGATTCGGACGCGAGGACATCTGGGAGCCCGAGGAGATCTTCTGGGGGCCCGAGGACATCTGGCTCGGCGATGAGCGATACACCGGTGACAGGGAACTCACGGGCCCATTCGGAGCCGTGCAGATGGGATTGATCTACGTCAATCCTGAGGGGCCCAACGGCACCCCGGATCCGATTGCTGCCGCAAGGGACATTCGCGAGACGTTCGGGCGCATGGCGATGAACGACGAGGAGACGGTCGCGCTCATCGTCGGCGGCCATACCTTCGGCAAGTGTCATGGTGCGGTCGACTCCGGGTACATCGGCCCGGAACCCGAAGCGGCCCCCATCGAGCAGCAAGGTCTCGGTTGGCGGAACACGTACGGCAGCGGCGCGGGGGGTGACGCGCTCACCAGTGGGCTCGAGGGCGCATGGACGTCCGAACCGACCCAGTGGGACAACGGCTACCTGGACAACCTGTTCAGGTACGACTGGGAGCTGACGACGAGCCCCGCGGGTGCGAAACAGTGGACTCCCACGGATCCCTCGGCCAAGGGCACTGTGCCCGATGCTCATGATCCGTCGAAGAGGCACGCTCCCATGATGCTGACGACGGACCTCGCACTGAAGTTGGATCCGGTGTACGGACCGATCGCGAAGAGCTTCCACGAGAACCCGGACTACCTCGCGGAGGCGTTCGCCAAGGCGTGGTACAAGCTGCTGCACCGTGACATGGGACCCCTCTCGCGTTACCTCGGGCCGTGGATCGCGGAGCCACAGCTGTGGCAGGACCCCGTACCCGCGGTCGATCACGAACTGGTCGGGGACGAGGACATCGCGGCCCTGAAGGCCATGATCCTCGGCTCGGGACTGTCCATCTCCCAGCTGGTCACGACCGCTTGGGCGGCTGCGGCAAGCTTCCGCGGCACCGACAAGCGCGGCGGCGCCAACGGGGCGAGGATCCGGCTCGCGCCGCAGCGGGACTGGGAGGTCAATGACGTCCCCGAGGTGGCCGAGGTATTGCAGACCCTCGGGCAGATTCACCGGGACTTCAACGCCTCACAGACCGGCCGAACGAAGGTCTCACTCGCTGACCTGATCGTCCTGGGCGGGTGCGCAGCCGTCGAGCAGGCCGCGAAGAACGCCGGGCACGACATCACGGTCCCGTTCGCGCCGGGACGCACGGATGCCTCGCAGGAACAGACCGACGTGCAGTCGTTCGCCGTACTCGAGCCCCGGGCAGATGGGTTCCGCAACTACCTCCGGGCGGGAGAGAAGTTGTCGCCGGAGACTCTCCTGCTGGACCGCGCCAACCTGCTGACGCTGACTGCTCCCGAGATGACGGTTCTGCTCGGCGGCATGCGCTCACTCAATACCGGCTTCAAGCGATCCCCGCACGGCGTCTTCACGAACCGGCCGGAGACGCTGACCAGCGATTTCTTCGTCAACCTGCTCGACTCGGGCACGGAGTGGAAGGCTTCGGCCTCGGACGAGAACGTTTTCGAGGGCCGGGATCGCGCCACGGGCGAGATGAAGTGGACCGCCACCGCAGTCGACCTCATCTTCGGTTCGCATTCCCAACTCCGAGCAGTCGCGGAGGTCTACGCGTCCAAGGACGCCGGCGACAAGCTCGTGCGCGACTTCGTGGCCGCGTGGGACAAGGTGATGAACCTCGATCGGTTCGACCTCGCCTGAGCCGAGATCCCTGTCGGTGCGGAAAGCGAGCTCCGCTCCCTGACTCCGCACCAGGCCGCCCGCTGGTCAGCAGATTCTCGACCAGGGCACTCCACGCCGCGATCGGTCCCATGGCCACCCCGCCATGGGACCGTCGCCGTCGCAGTCCACGTACCCCGTCCAGGGTCCGTCGTCAGGTCTCATGCGGGGCGAACAGTTCGAGGTGGCCGCAGGAGGAGCAGCGGTAGGCATCTATCTGGTACCTGGGGCGCCCCCAGCGCTTCGCTCCACCGAAGATGCCCCGCTCGAGGGGTCCGGGTATCCAGCGGGCAAACCCACTCGAGTGGTCTCCGCTGTCTTCGATGAACCCGGGCTGCAGAGGGGCGGCCTGGCACTGGGTGCACTTGATCTCCACGGACGTACTGTAGGGGCAGCGGGGAAGAGGAGGCCGCTCAGGTGTCCGGGACAGCCCGCCCGATGGCGCCGCCCTCATCCCGGCACCGCACCCGCCCATACGACTGCCCGCTGAGCGGCCGAGGGGCTTGTGGGTGTCCGGTGCGCGCCTGCCGACGCCTCCCCGTACGTGACCCGCCGCAGGGTTGTTCAGCGCGAGGGAGCGGGTTACCGAACAACCACGTCGGCGCTGGAATCGGTGCAGCGGGGCACCTGCCGGCCGGCTCGGATCCGAGCCCCCGGGCGTCTGGGCTCCGTACGGCGGCAGGAACTTCCGCCGTACCGTTTCCGACCGATCGAAGGGCGATGACGTGAACCGTATCCGCCGACTGACAGCCGCCAGTCCGGTGAACACCGCCGGTACGGGCAGGCGGGCTGCGACGACTGCCGTGACGCTGACCATGGCGGGCGCACTCGGGTTCGGCCTGATGACTCCGGCGGCGTCCGCCGCCAACGGGCCCTGCTACGACGGGCGGTGCAAGACCACCGTGTCGGCGCCCAGGACCATCAAGGTCGACAGCCGCAAGTTCGGGTTCGGGAGTCTGAAGATCACGAGCGTCAGCTCCCGATCCGTGAAGATGTCGGCCGCAGGCGGGAGCCTCAGCGGCAGCACCAGCCCGGGCGGCACCGTCAAGTTCAACAACCTGAAGATCTGGGTGAAGTCGGTCTCCGGCAACAAGGCCGCTCTCCAGCTGTTCCCCACGCGATACTGAGTCTGTCCACGAACCCCGGCGCGTTCGTCTCGCGCCGGGGTTCGCCGATTCACGGACGGCAAGGCCTGACCGTCCCTCGCGCTTCGAGAGGTCGAGTAAGGAATTCGACGGACTCGGTTCTCGTCAGGGTCCTCCGGTCACTGTTCCCCGGACGCGGTCAGATTGTCTACGAGCATCGTCAAGGCCGACTTCGGAACGGTTTCGCCGGACCCGCCATTTGGCTGGCTCCAGGTCGGGCTCGAGTCGGAGAAACCTGAGCCTTTGGTGTCGTTGACGCCCTGGAAGATGCCGAAGTCAATGGGTCCGTCGTCTGCTGAGGCGGGAATGGCGGCCGTAAGGAGAACCGCACCGGCAAACGCGGCGGAGGCGATGATCTTCATGCTCGGCTCAACGATGCAACGGGCATAAGGATGTTCTGTTCCACGAGCCACCGATTCGGCCGGCCTGGCCGCCACGACGTCGGCACGGGACCGTCATGAGGTCACCAGGGTCAGCGGCGAGAACGTGTGGTGCTCCCAGAGGCGGCGGGAGCGCTCCTCCGGGTAGGTGGCCACCGTGGGGACGGTGTCGAGGAGTTGGGCGGAGCGTTGCTCGGTGTCGTAGGCGGGCCAGCCCGGGTCGCCCGTGAGGGCGAAAGCGGTCCAGGCGGAACGGAACTGGGCGGAGAGCGCCTCCGTCTCGGGTGAGGGCACGGGGCCGATCAGCATGGCCCCGAGGCCGCCGTACGTACCGAAGGTCAGGGGCACGTCCAGGCCGTGGCAGGCGCCCAGGACGCCCCCGTTCGCCGGGGCGGACCAGGTGAGTTCGTACAGGTGCGCCCGGCCGCCGCCGGCCGCGTGTGCCTGCGCCAGGTGGAGCGAGGGCATGCAGAACAGCCAATCGGACTGGACGAGTTCGAACAGGTGCTCCGCGGAGGCCTCCGGGTACGCGGACCGGTAGGCACTGTCGGCGTCCGGCGTGGGGCCGAACACACCCAGAGCCATGGACGCGAGGCTGTCGTCCACCTGGCCGAGCAGCCCGCCGAGCATGAGGAAGAGACGGTACTCGTCCCGGTTGTGCCCCACGATCAGTTCGATGTCCCGGGCTGCGCCGCTCGCCAACGCGTCCCACGGCGTGGTGGGCAGGACCTCGCCGTCGACGACCGGCGAGAACGGCGTCGGGGTGAGAGCGACCGGGCCCCACCGGTGCACGTACTCGCGCATCCGGGCGCTCACCGCGGCCCCCGCCGCCGGCAGCTTGCGCGGGTCGACACCGGACAGGTCTGCCGCCGTCGGTTGGAGTCCGAGTTCACCCGCGATCGTTCCGGCGATGTCCGTGGCCAGCGCTTCCGAGAAGAACGTACCCGGCACACTCTGGGCGATGGCCCGCCGGAACAGTCCCCGGGCCGGCGGCATCACCAGCAACGCGGCGATGGACCCGGCGCCGGCCGACTCGCCGAAAACGGTGACCCGGTCGGGGTCGCCGCCGAATGCGGTGATGTTCTCCTGCACCCACTCCAGGGCCGCGACCTGGTCGAGGAGTCCACGGTTGGCGGGGGCGCCCTCGATCCGGGCGAACCCTTCGATGCC
Source organism: Streptomyces sp. NPDC012935 (assembly GCF_042900345.1). Classification (NCBI taxonomy): domain Bacteria; kingdom Bacillati; phylum Actinomycetota; class Actinomycetes; order Kitasatosporales; family Streptomycetaceae; genus Streptomyces; species Streptomyces sp. NPDC012935. The sequence goes on along the minus strand of NZ_JBIBBC010000017.1, from coordinate 199,187 downwards.
GACCCGGTAGTTGAGGGTGACGACAACCAGGTCGCCGTCGCGGGCGAGGCGGCTGCCGTCGTAAGCGGGGTCGTCGGCGGAGCCGAACTTGTAGGCGCCACCGTAGATCCACACCATCACCGGTCGGCGGGCCGCCGCGTCCGTGTCCGGTGTCCAGACGTTGACAGTCAGCCAGTCGTCACCACCGGCCGGGGCGCGGCCGGCAGGCTCCGCGTCGGGCCCGAGCGGCTCCTGCGGGGGCGGCGGGCCGAACGCGAAAGCCTCCCGCGCACCGTCCCAGTGCCGCACCGGCCGCGGCGCCGCGAAGCGTGCCTCACCCACCGGCGGCTGCGCGTACGGGACACCGCGGAAGACCACCAGGCCCTCCTCGCGACGGCCGCGCAGCGCACCCGCTGCGGTCATGACCTCGGGAAACTCGGCACCGCTCATGATGACTCCTCGTGCAACGGCCAGGACGGCCCTTCGGTGTCCGGCGGGCGAAGCGGCCCACGTCGGCGCGGCCATCCTGCCCCGGTGTCCTTGAAGTATCAATCAGATGACCCGAGATCGAGCAACCCGGGGATTGCCTCACTCCGCGCCATTGACACCCGCCGGGCACCGCCCGAGACTCATGGCCAGCCTTCAGTGAAGCACACTTCACCAGGCGAACAGGGCGCCTCCTGTTCAGAGCTCCTCCCCCATCTCCAAGGACGAAGATGCCCCGCTCCCCCGAGACTGTCGCAGCCCGCCCCCCGCATACATTCCGCACCGTCTTCCCGGTTCTGGCCCTGTGCTGGCTGGCCGTGTTCTTCGACGGCATGGACGTCAACATCTATGGCGCCGTGATGCCGCACATGCTCGACGACGCCGGCCTCGGACTGACCCCGGCCACCGCCGGCACCATCGGCAGCTGGACCACGTTCGGCATGCTCATCGGCGCACTCACCGCCGGAAACCTCACCGACTGGCTCGGCCGCCGGCTGATGCTCGTCGCCAGCGTGACGCTGTTCTCCGTCGGCTCGGCGGTCTGCGCCGTCGCCGCGGGTGTAGGCCTCTTCGGCGCCGGACGCTTCATCTCCGGACTCGGCCTCGGCGGCCTCATGCCGCTGTGCCTGGCCATGGTCATGGAGTTCGCGCCGCCCCGCCGGGCCGCCCTGACCACCGGCCTGCTGATGACCTCGTACCACTTCGGCGGCATGGCAGCGACCGGCCTCGGCCTCACCCTCGCCCCGGCCGCTGGCTGGCGCTGGGTGTTCTGGGCCGGTGTGCTCCCGGCCGTGATCGTCGTACCGCTGCTGCTGAAGCTGCTGCCCGAGTCTCCCGGCGTGCTGCTGGCACGTGGTGAACGCGAGAAGGCCGACGCCGTCGCCGACCGCTTTGGGCTGCCCCGGCCCACGCCGGTGGCCGCCCCGGCCGCCGGCGCGGCGGGCCGACTGGCCGCCGTACGGGCCCTGTTCCATCCGGACTCCCGCTGGGCGACGCCGCTGCTGTGGCTGGCCTCCTTCAGCGGTCTGCTCCTCGTCTACGGCGTGAGCACCTGGCTGCCGCAGATGATGCGGGCCGAAGGCTACGGCCTCAACTCCTCCGTCAGCTTCCTCATGGTCATCAACGCGGGCGGCATCATCGGCCTGCTCATCGCCGGCCGCACGGCCGACAAGTTCGGCGCGGTACGCGTGTCAGCCATCTGGTTCGTCCTGACGGCTGCCGGCGCCCTGCTGCTCAAGTCCCACCTGCCGCTGGGCGCCACGTACATCGTGGTCGCCGTCACCGGCGTGTTCCTGTTCAGCGCACAGGTCATGGTCTACGCCGCCACCAACACCGTCTATCGCGACAGCGAACGCGCCGCCGGCCTCGGCTGGGTCACCGGAGTCGGCCGCACCGGCGCCGTCGTCGGGCCCTGGCTCATCGGAGCGCTCGCCAACAACGGCAACCAGAGCTGGGGCTTCACCACGTTCGCCCTGGCCGGCCTGCTGGGCGCGCTCGCCATCGCCCTGGTACCGCTCGCCCGGCGGATCGGCCGGAGCGGATCTCCAGCCCTCACGCCCGTCACCGCGGAGGCAGCCGGCACCGGCGCCTCCGGTCGCTGACGCCCAGTCACACCTCAGCATCGAACGCTCACTCGACGTGGATGCGACCCGGTGTCTCCGCGCCCACGGTTTCACCTGGGGCGCGTACCGCGGGCCCTGATGTCGTCCGCCGCGACCGTGGCAGTCATCGCGACGGCCGCGGCGGTCCCGCCCGCGCGCGGCAGCAAGGGAGCGGCGCCGGTTCGGCGTTCTCCCATGCCGCTCTCGCAGCGGCCGAGGAGAAGGGCTGGTAGCACGTCGTCGTCCTCGGGCGTCCGACGTGCCAACCCCCGGTTCGACTCCGCGGCTGCGACTGTCTTCAGATGGGTGCGCAGCTCATCCTGCCCACGCTCCGGACAACGTCAGTACGACGCTCACCCCTGCGACGAGCACCATGCACAGGCGCAGCCACCTCCCGAAGTTGTCGCCGACCTCCCACTGGTCTGCTTCGGGAGATGCACCGTCAGCCGGGTGTGCGGCCAGGAGACAGGCGCAGTAGGGGCAGCCCGCGGGATCGGGTGGGGTCTGGTGCGCTCCGTCCAGCGCTGCGAACCGATCGTCCATGTGCGGTTCAACCCACGGCCGGCCGGCCCGGCAACGTCCTCAGTGGCGTTCGAGGCCGGACCGCAACCTCGTATAGCCGTACGGCACATACCGCCGACCACTGCCGCACAAGTGGACTCCGTCGCCGTGGCCGCCGCAGCGTCAAGCGCATCGACACGGAACCCGGAGCCGGAAGAGCACCCCTTCCCCGGCGGCGTGCTCGGCCGTCAGCTCGGCGTCGTGTGCGGGGGCGATCTGACGGGCCATGGCCACCGGCGTTGTCCAGGCTCGACAGCGAGCGGGAGAGCCGGGCCGGCACGCCGGCGACCGTGGCGGTGCGCACTTCGGGGTCGGCCGAGCGCGCGAAGGGCACGGCCGGCTGGTGGTCGCGGGCTGCGTAGACGGCATGCGCCACGACGTCAGCCGGCCGTACGTCCTCGATCAGCGGGTCCGGTCCCTCGTCCCGGGCCAGTTCGATCAAGTCGTTGACCAGGAGAGTCACCTCGCGCAGCCGGCGGGCGAGCGCGGTCGCCGCGCGGTCGCGCTGGGCGTCGTTGAGGTCCGGTTTCGCCGGCCTCAGCCGTGCGGGACGTCCTTGACGAATACGATGCCGTCGCTGTCCGCCAAGCGGGCCGGGTCGAAGGGTGCGTAGCCGAACCAGGGGGATTCGCGCAGCGCGGGCCGTGTGTCGCCGAGAGCGGTGGCCAGGCGCGGGGCGTCGATGACGTAGCGGTCGTCCGGGAGCTCGTACAGGAGCCCTTCGAGGGTGTCGGGGGACGGGGTGTCCACTCCCTGGTGTCGGATCGTGCCGAGGGCCGTGGCCACGAAGGCGTACTCCTTGCCGAGCTGAGCGCTCACCAACGCACCGGCGCTCCACCACTCCACGGGGCCCTCCCACATCTGCATCGTGCTCTTCTCCCGCTGGAGGTGGGAGTTGTGGGCGTGGACGAATACCGGGCCGCGAGCGGCGAGGGCGAGAAGGTTGTGGGACATCATCAGATCCCGCTCTGCGCACAGGCGGGTCATGCGCGCCGGTGTGGTGTCGGCCATCCAGTGGTGGTAGCGCAGCAGGCCCTTGGCAGTGCGCCCGTACAGGCGTGCCCGGTCCCACTCGTCCCGCGAGGTCACCGTGAGCAGGTGCGGAGTCTGGGTGTCCAGCAGCGCGGTCAGATCGTCGGCGAGCAGCCGCAGTCGTCCGGCGTCGGCCGACTGCCCCACGGACCGCGCCGGCTCCGTCATCACGGCGGGGTCGGTCCACCGTTCGTCGGCACCGAGCAGTCGGTCCAGCGTTTGCGCGGTGCAGGGGAGCAGATCCGCGTCGACCTGGGCCGCCAGGTAGCCGTGGAGTGCGGTGAGGGCCCGTCGGGGGCTCGCAGCGCCGGTGATCTCCAGCGGGCCGTCGAACCCGGCGAAGCGGACTCGGTCGGACGCGGGCCGGCCCTCGTTGTGGGCGCGCATCCAGCGCACGAGCTCGCGGTTGCCCGCGAAGGCGCCCCAGCCGTGGCTGAACCCGTGCTTCATGACCTCATCGAGAGTCCCCCTGCCCGAGGTGACGTAGTCGTCCACGACCACGCCCATCATGCAGTCGCTCTCGATCGCGATCGTTCGGTGGCCCTCCTGCTCGACGAGTTGCCGGAAGAGCTCGTTGCGCATTTCGAGCAGAGTGTCCTCGCCGTGGGTGGGCTCGCCCAGGGCCAGCAGCCGGGGCCGGGTGGGCAGCAGTCCCATGACGGCCGCAGCCTCGAAGGCATGGAGGGATTCCTTGGTGTGAGTCGCCATGCCTTCAACGGTATCGTTGAACCTTCGGTTGAAAGTTTCTCGCGACATCGGCAGGGGCATGGGGCAAAACCTTCAAACCGGTGAGCAGCTCAGGCCGATTGACCTGGCGCGCGGGCACGGTCTGTCCACGCAGGCGGTCCGCAACTACGAGGAGGCCGGCATCCTCCCGACCGCCGGTCGCACACCGCACGGCTACCGCACCTACACCTCGCTGCACGCAGGGGCCCTGCGTGCCTTTCTCGCCCTGGTGCCCGGCCACGGCCACCAGCGGGCGACGTCGATCATGCGGGCCGTGAACCAGGGCGCGGACGACGAGGCGTTCCGCCTCATCGACGAGAGCCACGCCCAGCTCCTCGACGACCGGCGGACCCTCCAGGCAGTCGAAGACGCCCTCCGCGACCTGGAACCCAATGCGCCGGTCGAGCCCGCAGGGGGACCCGTGTCAGCCGCGGCGTCCGGGCCCGGCGCCATGTTCATCGGGTCGCTGGCACAGGACCTCGGAATCCGGCCCGCGACGCTGCGTAAGTGGGAGCGCGTCGGGCTGGTGAGCCCGCGCCGTGACCCGCAGACCGGGTACCGCCTCTACGACGAGGCCGACGTGCGGGACGCCCGGCTGGCCCATCAACTCAGGCGGGGCGGCTACTTGCTGGAGCAGATCGCCCCGTTGATCGCCCAGGTGCGGGCGGCCGGCGGTCTGGAGCCGCTGGAGGCCGCGCTGTGCGACTGGCGCACCCGGCTGTCCGCTCGCGGGCGAGCGATGCTGACCGGGGCCGCGGAGCTGGAGAGGTATCTCCGTGAGCGCGAGTGAGACTTCGGCCGCCGACTTACTTCGCTGCCGCCGTAATACCGCAATTGCCGTTCCAGGGTTACGAGTTCCGGCGTCACGCTCAGCGAATTCTGTAGAAATTCTGTTGGGACTTCCCATCCGAGAGTCGGCAATTGCAGCCAGTACCGTCCTCGTCCGTTTACGGAACGCTCCCCCAGCGCGCAGCCATAAGCGGCCCCCGCAGAGGAAATTCACTATCTGCTGGACGAATTCAGGTGGCCCCGGCACGACTTGCGCCGGAGGCCACCTGAAGCGCCGTGTCGTAGTGGACTGGTCGAGCGCGTCGAGTCGCTGGCCGGCGGTCAGCCGTTGGGGTGGGCGGCCGCGATCAGCTCCGTGCGGAGGTCCCTCCACTTGACGAAGGCGCGTCCCTGCCTGGGGATCAGCCGACCAGGAGGTCGTTCTTGAGGGCGCGCAGTTCGCGACCGTCCATGCCGAGGCCCTCGCGGAGGTAGGCGTTGAAGGAGCCGTAGTCGTCCCCTACTTCCTGGAACCCGGAGTTGAGGTACTCAGGGCGGACGTCGAGGAGGGTCTTGTAGATCTTGGCCTGTTCGGCGGGCAGCGCCGCGAGGGTGGCTTCGTTGACGGCGGCACGGTAGGTGTTGCTGGCGAGGTAGTCGGCCATGACCGTCTCACGGGGCACGCCCAGCGCCGTGAGCAGAGCCGCACTGGACCAGCCCGTGCGGTCCTTGCCGGCAGTGCAGTGGTAGAGGACGCCCGCCTGGTCGTCGTCGACGACACCGCTGTACACCGTGGTGTAGGCGGTGCGCGCGGAGTCGGCGCTGACCATGACCTTTTCGATGTCGGTCATCATCCGGACGGCTTCCGCCTCGGTGCGCGGCATGGTGATGGCGTCCGAGTCGCCCATGACGTCGGCGACGGTGTAGGTCGCGCCGGCCGGCACACGGTCCGGGTCGGCCGTTCGCTCCGACGCCGTCCGCAGGTCGTACACCGCGTCGATGCCGAGGCGTTCGAGCTTGGCGAGGTCGGCGTCGGAGAGATGGTTGAGGGCGTCGGACCGGTACACCTCACCCATCTTCACCCAGTGCCCGTCCCTGGTCCGGTAACCGCCCGCGTCACGGAAGTTGACGGCGCCGTCGAGCTCGATGAGCCGGTCGGCCAGGTGGAGCGAGCCGCCACGGTCGGGAACGAGGTCGAACCACTGCCGGTCGGCGGCAGCCAGATCCCGCACGGTGACATCACCGCGTGAACCACCACGCGCGACGACCTTCCCGCCGGCCATGACGGTCACCTTCCGAACGCCGGGCGCCTGCCAGACGATGCGGTACGAACCGTCGCCGTCGGCGGTCACTGTGGCGGCGGTGAACGGGATGCGGTGCGTCGTCGACGTGTGGGCGGCGGCCGGAGTGACCGTGGCGGAGGCGGCGGCAGCGGTGAGCGCGAAGGCGGCACCGGCGCGGATCAGGTTCTTCATGAGCCGGATGCTGTGCGCACGGACCGACATCGCAGTGAACGACGGAAGGCCGACATATTCTGCCGTGATGGCAGTTTGTGCCACCACGCGTAAGCGGGGAGCTCTGTGTGGTCGCAGGGGATGGGTGACGAAGCTCGCCGGTGCTTCGGGCGGTCGATGCTTCGCACGGCAATGCTGCTGTTGCCCTGTTCGGGCGTCTCCCGGTCGAAGACCGGTCGCGTAGCGCTTCGGCTGCCGCGCCGCTGTCGGTGACGTGGGTGGTCCGCCCGGACTGGGGCACCGCGCGGATGTCACGCGCGCACGCGCTCGTGGACTATCGCTGCGTTCCTCGCCTCGCGGGATGCTCGGTGGTCCCATAGGGTCACGGTGCCGATACGGCGGGACGGGCGGCGCCGCCGGCGTACGTACGAAGCAGTTCCCCACGGCCCGACGGTCCGGCGGACGTTTCCCGGGGAGCCGTGGTCATGCTGCTGCGGCTCAGGCGATGGAGGAGCGCTGATGTCAGGACAGTTTGAAGCGACGGTCGAGGTCGATCGTCCTGTCGAGGCGGTGTTCGACTACCTCGCCGACGGACGCAACGATCCGCAGTTCAGCCCGCGAGTTCTCGAGATCGAGCGGGTTCCCGACGCACCGACCACCGTCGGTACCGTCTTCCGCAGCACGGTCAAGGACGCCGGGATGAAGACCTCCCGGGAGTTCCGGATCACCGACCTCGAAGCGCCGGTGCGAATCCGCTGGGCCGAGGTGTCGAAGAACACCGTCACGGCCCGCGAAGGCGGCTACGACCTGGAGTCGCTGGCCGGAGGCAGGACCCGGGTCCGAATCCACAACGTGCTGGAGGGCCACGGCGTTGGCAAGCTCCTGGTGGGCCTGGCGCTCGCCGCCGCCCGCAAGGATGCCGACGCCTTCGGCACCCGGATCAAGGCGGCGGCCGAAGCCGCGATCGCCCAGCGCTGAGGCCTGCCTCTCGGACGGTACGGCCGACGATGTAGCCGGCTGGTCCGCACCCGCTGCCGGCTGCGTACCGCCGTCCCGCGACCGCCATCTCCCGATCACGAGTCCAGGATGGCCGGCACACGCACCGCAGCCTCAGCGGCCGTTGCGACTACGAATACGTGAATATGGTGGGCATGGACGCGTTCACCGAAAGACTCGACCCCGATATGTACGTGGTCACGGCCACGGAGGGCGACGAGCGGGCGGGCTGTCTCGTGGGGTTCGCCTCGCAGTGCTCCATCCGGCCGGTGCGGTTCGTGGTGTGGCTGTCGAAGGTCAACCGGACCTATGAAGTGGCCGGTGCGGCCGACTTCCTCGCCGTCCATCTGCTGACCCGGGAGCAGCAGGAACTCGCCGCCTTGTTCGGTGGCGAGACCGGTCATCAGGTGGACAAGTTCGCGCGTGCGGCTTGGACCCGGGGGCACGGCGGGGCCTCCGTCCTGCAGGATGCGTGCGCGTGGTTCGTCGGGAGCATCGAGCAGAAGATCGACGGCGGCGACCACGTCGGCTTCGTCCTGGATCCCGTGCAGTACAGCGAGGGCGCGAAGGCCGACGGCCCGCCCCTGCTGCGGCTCTCGGATGCCCTCTCCATTGAGCCCGGGCATCCGGTGGACTGAAGGGTCCTGCCCCGCAAGTGGTCGCCGAGACGGTCGTCGACACGTACATGGCAACCACCGGGCAGGAAGCGTGATGCCTGTTCCACGGATGCACACCGTGCGCGGTGCACGCGAGCGCCCCCGCCGACGCACGGCGCGTGGTTCTCAGTCCGAGTGCGGGGGCGTCGCCGTCAGGCAGTGCTGGACCCCGGCGCGCGGAAGGTGATCGCCCCGGAGGGGCACACTCCGGCGGCCATCTGCGCGGCCGCGCGATGGGCGGTCGGCGGCTCGGGGTGCAGCAGGAGCACGCGGCCGTCGTCGGGGTCCTGGTCGAAGACCTCGGGGGCGGTCAGGGCGCACATCCCGGCGCCGATGCAGCGCTCGCGGTCGACGCGCAGGTGCGTCGTTCTCATGGCTACTCCTTGTCCCAGGTGACGGGGAGGCTCTTCACGCCGTAGATGTCCGCCGTCTCGGGTCGCAGGCCGACTTCTTCGGCCGGTACGGCCAGACGCAGTGTGGGGAACCGGTCGACCAGCGCGCGGAAGGCGACCCGCATCTCGACACGGGCCAGTTGCTGACCCAGGCACTGGTGGATGCCGTGACTGAAAGCCAGGTGCCCAGCGGTGTCGGGCCGTTGGAGGTCGAGCGCGTGGGGGTCGGCGAAGCGTTCGGGGTCGCGGTTGGCGGTGTTGTACGACAGGACGACGGTCGTGCCGGCCTCGATGGTCCGGCCGCCCAGCTCGACGTCCTCGAGGGCCGTCCTCATGAACGTCTTGGCGACGCTCAGATACCGCAGCAGCTCCTCCACGGCCCTGTCGGTGAGCGCGGGGTCGGCGCGGAGCGCAGCCAGTTGTGCCGGGTGCTGCAGCAGCGCGAAGGTGCCGAGGGACAGCATGTTCGCGGTGGTGTCGAAGCCGGCGGCCAGCAGGATCAGGCTGATCCCCTTCAGCTCCTCGTCGTTGAGGTCGCTGTCGGTGAGTTCGCTGAGCACGTCGTCGGTGGGGTGCGCGCGCTTGGCGGCCACCAGTCGGGCGAGGTATTCCTGCGTCGCGGTGTAGGCCGCGATCAGTTCCTCGTCGCTCGTCGCGCCTCCCATGAACGTGTCGATCTGCTCCTGGAACGAGCCCCGGTCCTGGTAAGGCACACCCAGCAGTTCACAGATGACGATGGTGGGGATGGGCTTGGCGAACGCGGTCACCAGGTCGGTCGGCGGCCCGGTCTTCTCCATGGCGTCCAGGCAGTCGGCTGTGATCTGCTCGATGCGCTCGGTGAGAAGCCGCATCCGCCGCACCGTGAACTTGCCCACCAGCGGCTTGCGGTAGCGCCCGTGCTGCGGTTCGTCCATCAGGAGGAACTCGCCGGGCGGCGCCGGAGGAACCTCGAAGTCGCCCACGTTCAGGAGCTCCTTGCGCGAGCTGAACCGCGGGTCGGCCAGGACCGACCGGACCAGGTCGTAGCCGGTGATCAGCCAGCCGGGTTTTCCGCCGGGGTGCGTGTAGCGGCTGATGGGGCCGTGCCCGCGGGCTTCGAGCAACTCTGCCGGCGGGTCGAAGGGGCAGCCGGACTGACGCGCCGTCGGAAGCGTCGTGACGGTGTGCAGGGACTCGCTCATGACCATTCCTCATCTCGCGATATTACGTGTTTGACGCAGCTCGAAAGCTACGTTGCATTCATCATTGCGTCAATCGCCCGAAACACATATCTCCAGCACAGCGACGGCAAATTGATGCAATGACCGTGTCGTTGAATGCAACGTGGCGTTGCAATGGATGACGACGAAGGCAATAGCCGAAGGTGCGCGACGGGCAGCCGCCGACGGGCGGCACACCAGGCGGGGGCGAGCGGCATGACACGCCGGTCCAGATCTCAATCCCTGTCACTGAATCCGGTTTGTCATATTTTCTGATTGCTCTCCACCTTCTCCGACAGGAACACCGAGGCCTGCCCTGCCATGCCCGACGGACAGCCCAACCGGATGCACCCGACAAACGACCGCCTCGCGCGCACCCTGAGGGTCTGCGCTGCCTGCGCCGCCACCGTGGTCGTGGCGTCGCTCGCCGCTTGTTCCGCCACCGGCATGCCCCGCGAGGCGCGGGCGCCCTCCGCGCGGGAGGGCGCGCCGGCCCCCGGACTGGCGGCGCCTCCGCGCGAGAACCTGCGTGCCACTCTCACGCGTGCTCTCAGGCCGGTTCTGCCGGACGGCGACACGCGGTTGGCGGTGGCGGTCGTCGACCTGGACAGCGCCTACCAGCAGATCACGTCGTACGGCGAGGACGCGACGTTCGTCACTGCGAGCATCAGCAAGGTGAACATCCTCGCGACGCTGCTGCTCCAGGCTCAGGACGAGGGCCGCGAGCTGACATCTGCGGAGCGCCGCTACGCCGAGGAGATGATCCGGACGAGCGACAACGAAGCGGCGAACGTCCTGTGGCGGGCGATCGGCAGGGCGGAAGGCCTCGACGCGGCGAACGAGCGGCTGGGGCTCTCCTCGACGCAAGGCGGCAACAGCTGGGGCCTCACCCGGACCACCGCAACGGACCAGGTCAAGTTGTTGCGCGCAGTCTTCGCGGAGGGCCGATGGGCTCCGCCCGCTCCCAGAGGGCTGACCCAGGCGTCCCGTGCCTCCATCGGGGACCTGATGGGCGGCATCACGGACGACCAGGACTGGGGGGTGTCCGCCGCCCGCTCCCCCGGCTCCCGATGGGCCCTCAAGAACGGCTGGCTGCGGCGGACCACGACCGACCTGTGGGTCATCAACAGTGTCGGCCAGGTCAAGGTCCACGGCCGCCGGTATCTCGTGTCGGTCCTCAGTGACGGCAACCCGACGATGGAAAGCGGGATCTCGCTCGTCGAACGGGCGGCGCGGGCGGCGATCGGCGCGGCCAGCACACACGCCCGTCCCTGGCCGCAGTGACGTGAGAGGGTCCGGCACCCCGGATCCCGCCCAGCCGAAGGTCGGCTCCGATGTCGGCGGCCAGGTCGTCCCGTGCCCGGCTCGGTCACGCGATCCCTCGGACACGCCTTGGTTCAGCTCCGCTCTCGTGGTCGCCTGCCTCGTAAGAGGTATCGCCGCACCGGCAGACTCATCCGCACGGCGGGGCGACGTCACGACCGGTGACGGACGTCTGCGGGGCGGGTGTTGAGCAGGATCGGTGGTGGCGGAGCGGGGGTCGTCCCCTCGCCCCGGCGCTTCGGTTCCACGACCCCCCACCGGCCGGGCGAGCGACTGGGGGCGATGTTGCGGTCGGGAAGGCGGGCGCGGAGATGTGGCGGAAGATGTCGGGAACGGCCTGTCGGCTCCGTCCCAGGGGCGGACGCGGCGGCCGTGGTCGCATCCTGCCGAGGAGACCAGCATGATCTGTTACGTCCGCGACCCGGCGGCGTCATCGTCGCGCTCGCCGAAGAGTTCGGCTGATGGTCGCGTGCTTTACGCGTCCTGCCGGTCTCGACCGGACAGCAGGTCCTGACGGCTCAGGGTCAGCATGTCGGCGACGAAGCAGGTGACCTCGCCGTCGGCGTCCCGGCCGATCCACACCGGATAGGAGCCGTCTCCCATCCCGCTCGGGTAGCCGATGAGGTTGCCCCCGGACTCCGGGTCGTCGAGGGCAAAGATGCCGTCGGCGCTGTCGCGGTCCGGGACCGTCCGTTCGCCGCCGGTGAGCCTGTCGGCCGCAGCGGCGTCGACGAAGCAACCGGTGCCGCTGTCCACGCCGAAGCCGTAGAACTCACCCTCCCGAAGCATCCGCGGGTCCTCACCGGGCCGCAGCGCCAACTCCCAAGTAGCCGTGGGCTCCTCGGAGACGAGGATGCGCGCCCCGGTGAAGCCCTCCATGTGCAGCGCCTTGCCCCAGTGCTCGACCGGGTAGGCCGCGGTCGCGATCTGCATGCGGTAGCTGCCAGGACGTACGGCCACCGTGAACGGCTCCTCGGGAGTCCGCCAGCCCGGATCGCAGGCGACGACGCGACCGGTCGGCAGCCGCAGCAGGCCTGCATCGATGATCCGCTCGACGACGTACGGGCCGGTCGCATGGCTGTCCGGCGGTGAGAAACGGGTCCCCGGCAGGAACATCTCGTCGAGGTGGCGGGGACGCAGAGAGCGGGGCGGGCACCACCCGGGGGCGGTGGCACGGCCGTCCTCCTCCTGGTCCTGCGTGGTGCCGTCTCGCCGAGGAGCTTCCTCCGGTACGTCCCGCAGGCCGACGTCGCTTGCGAGTCCGCCGGTCACCAGGGCCACCGCCCACGCCCAGTCGCCGAAGGCCGAGACCGGTACCCAGCGCTGCTCGTCCGTGACGTCGGCCAGGGTGTGCAGCGAGCTGCCCAGGGCGCCCTTCGGCTGGGAGACCTTCCGGCCCGTGCCGTCCGGGTAGAGGTCGATGAGGACGCGCCCCGCGTCGTCCGCGAACTCCTTCAGTGCCTCGGTGGCGTAGCGCCACTGCGCGATGTGGCGGCACAAGAGCCGGCCGGGTTCCAGGCGGCGCAGGTCGAACTCACGGAATCGGCGGCCCTGCTCGTCGTACGCCCACACGCCGGCATAGTCGTATGCCCATGCGATGTTGAGCACGGCGATCGGCTGGGGGCGCCCTTGTTCGCGCAGCACCACGGTGTACTGCTCGCCCGCGGCGTCCCTCTCGGCGGCGAGCTTCCGGCTGATGGCTCCGAGGACCGTACGGGAGGCGGAGTCCCAGCCCTCCCCGTACGTCACGTCAATGATCACGTTGATCTCAGCGTCGGAGCGGGCGGACTCGTCACCTCCCATGCCGTCCGACGAGAGCCGCCGGTTCGTGACACAGGTCCGGGCCTCCTACGCCGCCAGCGTCGTGTCGTCTCGCGTGGGGCCCTCACGGTCGGCGCGGTACCCGTGCAGCAGTGCGTCCGCTGCGGGCAGGGCGTCCTCGGCGGTGCGGGCGCCGGTGATCACGCAGAGCGTGTGCGTGGCGTCCTCGAGAGCGCGGCTGGTGCGGCCGGTGGGAAGCACGTCGTGGGCGATGCGCGCCTCGGCGAACCGGGCCAGCGCGGCACGCAGTTCCTTCTCAGCCGGAAGGAGCATGGCGATTCCTCTCTCCAAGCACAGCTCGCCAGGCGGCCGACGCCGCCGCGAGGAACAGGCTGCATAGATGGCTCACGCCGCTGATCGGCACAGAGCAGCGCGAGCAGAGATCCAAGTGCCCCGCGCCGAAAGGTCTATGCCTGCAGACCACCGTGATCCCTCGTCAGGGGGAACGGCAGGCTGGCCGCTCGGCCTCACCTGCCCGGTCCGGGGTCCGGCCGGACAGCTGATTCGATGCCGGCGCGGGCCGCTTCCAGCTGGGCCGCGAACGCGATGCCGAGGAAGAGCGCGACCGCGGTGAGGTTGGCCCACAACAGCAGGGCGATGAAGGCGGTGAGCGGCCCGTACACGGCGCCGAAGGCACCGCTCTCCTTGACGTACAGGGCGAGCAGCCAGGTGGCCGACACCCACAGCAACAGGTGCACGGCCGAGCCGAAGGCCAGCCATGTGTAGCCGGGCTGGACGCGCCGCGGCGACCAGCGGAAGATCACGGCGGAGGCCACCCAGGCCAGTGCGAGCCCCACCGGGATGTCGAGCGCACCCCACCACTGGGGCCCGCCGCCCTCCCGGCCGGTGGTGTCCGCCACCGCGTCGCCCACGGCCTCGCCGGCGACGAGCACGACGAACCCCAGCACCAGGGGCAGACCGGCGGCGAGCGCGAGAACCATCGCCCGCGCGTACTTGCGCGGGAAGGGACGGTCCCGCTCGATGCCGTAGATACGGTTGGCGCCGCGCTCGATCTGGCCCATGGCCGAGGCGAGGTTCAGCAGCGCGAAGGCGAGACCGAGCCACAGCGCGAGCGTGCTCCAGACGTCGCCGTGCGCAGTGCGCCGCGTCCCCTCGAAGGCGTCCTCGACGATCCCCGCACTGGCGCCCGGCACGAGCCGGCCGAGCGTGTCCTCGATGACCCGGCCCACGACCTCGGTGTGCACCGATGTCGCCAGGCCGACGAGCGCCACGGTGCAGGGAACCAGCCCGAGCACCACCTGGAAGGCCAGCGCCCGCGCGTTGGTGAACCCGTCCGCGTAACGGAACCGTGTGAAGGAGTCGGCCAGCAGCCGCAGTCCCCCGTAGTGGCGCAGGGCGGCGAACGCCTCGTCACCGGAGAGTTCCTCCCCGATCATGTCCCGGGTCTGCGGCACGTGGACGGCGGTACCCATGGCGTCGACCCTCCTTGTAGTAGCTACTGGTCGTAGCTACCCCTCGTAGCTACCCGTCGTACAGCTGCTCCCTGTCCGGATGCCCAGCGAACCCGTGCGTCCGACCTCTGGCGGCGCCCTATGTGAAACCTGCTCCGTGTCCCGGGCCGATCATCTCTTGCCCCACACCCATCGGGCCCGTACGCTCACGAGCCATACCGACCGGATGGTATGTCCCGAACCAGAGTCACCGCGTCCGACTGAGGAGCCGCCGAAGATGAGCCGAACCAACCACCAGGTGCGCTTGGCCGCCCGACCCGTGGGCGAGCCGCGGCCCACCGACTGGGAGCACGTGACGGAGCCGGTAGGGCAACCGGGCGACGGGGAATTCCTGGTGCAGGTGCTCTGTCTGTCGATCGACCCGGCGATGCGCGGCTGGATGAACGCGGGCAGGTCCTACATCCGCCCCGTGGAGATCGGCGAGGTCATGCGCGCCGGCGCGGTGGGGCGCGTGATCGACTCACGGCACTCCGGATTCGCGGTCGGCGACCATGTGTCCGGGTCGTTCGGCGTGCAGGAGTACTGCCTGGCGGACGGCCGAGATGTGATCAAGGTCGATCCGGCGGCGGCCCCCCTCCCGACATATCTCGGCACCCTCGGCATGTCGGGGCTGACGGCCTACTTCGGCCTGA
Organism: Streptomyces sp. NPDC012935; assembly: GCF_042900345.1. Classification (NCBI taxonomy): domain Bacteria; kingdom Bacillati; phylum Actinomycetota; class Actinomycetes; order Kitasatosporales; family Streptomycetaceae; genus Streptomyces; species Streptomyces sp. NPDC012935. The sequence goes on along the minus strand of NZ_JBIBBC010000017.1, from coordinate 184,089 downwards.
TCGACATCGGGCGTCCCGAGCCGGGACAGACGGTCGTCGTCTCCGGCGCGGCGGGAGCGGTCGGCAGCGTCGTCGGCCAGATCGCCAAGATCATGGGCTGCCGGGTCATCGGCATCGCCGGCGGCGAGGCCAAATGCCGGCTGCTGGTGGACGAGTTCGGGTTCGACGCCGCCATCGACTACCAGAACGAGGACATACGCAAGGCGCTGCGCACCCACGCCCCGGACGGCGTCGACGTGTACTTCGACAACGTCGGCGGCGACGTCCTGGACGCCGTACTGCTGCGGCTCGCACGCGGCGCCCGAGTCGTCGTCTGCGGCGCGATCTCCCAGTACAACAGCGTCAAGCCGCAAGGCCCCGCGAACTATCTGTCGCTGCTGGTCAACCGGGCCACCATGACGGGCATGGTGGTCTTCGACTACGCCGACCGATACGCCGAGGGAATCGCCCGGATGGCCACGTGGCGCAAGGAAGGCCGGCTGAAGTCACTCGAGGACGTGGTGTCCGGTGACGTGGCGGCGTTCCCCGACACGCTCATGCGCCTGTTCCGTGGTGAGAACCAGGGCAAGCTCGTGCTGAAGATCGCGGACTGACGGGCCGGGGGGAGGAACGATCCGATGAAGGCACTCACCTACCACGGCCGCCACGACATCCGTTACGGCGACGTCCCCGATCCGGCCGTCACGAGCCCCACGCACGCGGTCGTCCAGGTGACCACGGCCGGCATCTGCGGCAGCGACCTGCACATCTACCACGGCAACCCGTTCAGCCCGGAACTGGGCTACACACCGGGCCATGAGTGTGTCGGTGTGGTCGTCGACATCGGCGACCAGGTCACCCGGTTCAAGCCCGGCGACCGGGTCCTGGTCCCGGCCTCGGCCGGCTGCACCCGGTGCCGTGCCTGCGCGGCCGGGTTCACCGCCCGGTGCGAGAACGCCAAGTCCAGTACGGAGCTCTGCTACGGCGTGAGCCCTCAGCTCCCCGGCAGCCAGGCCCAGGCCCTCGCGGTGCCCCATGCCGACATCAACCTGGTGCACCTGCCCGAGGGCATCTCCGACGAGGCCGCCGTCGTCCTGACGGACAATGCTCCGACGGCCTGGTACGGCTGCCGTCGCGCCCGCATCCAGCCCGGCGAGACCGTGCTGGTCATCGGTCTGGGACCCGTCGGCCTCATGGCCGCCCAGTCCGCCTTCTCGATGGGCGCCGCGCGTGTGCTCGGTGCGGACCTGGTCGCGGAGCGACGCTCGTTCGCCGCGTCCCTCGGCGTCGAGCCGGTCGAGGGCGAGGACACGAAGGCCGCCATACGGGAGATGACCGGGGGGCGTGGACCGGACGCGGTGGTGGAGGCCGTGGGCTCGGACGCCACCATCGAGCTCGCCCTCAAGGCGGTCCGGCAGGCCGGCCGGGTCAGTGTCGTCGGAGTCAGCCACAGCAAGGCGTTCCCCTTCCACATGGGACTGGCGCAGATCAAGGAACTCGAGTTCGCCATCGGTCTGTGCTCGATCCACTACGAGCTTCCGACCCTGATCGCGCTGGCCCAGGCCGGCCGGATCAAGCCGGAGGTCGTGGTGTCGCACCGCTTCCCCCTGTCCCAGGGCCCTGCCGCGTACGAACTCTTCGCCGACCGCTCGGACGGGGTCCGCAAGATCCTTCTCGATCCCACCGGCTGACCTTGGTCGACTCGCACACCCGCTCGTGACGAGTCGTGAGAATTCGCAACGCCCGTACGGTGCAGGGTGTTTGGCTGTGGGTATCTCCTTCGGATCCGGGAGTGCCGGGTCGGGCGGATGCGACGGGGGCGGAGCGAGTGGGCAGAGAGGTGTGGAGCGGCAGCGCCGGGATCGAGGCGGCCGACGCCGTGTTCGAGTTGATGAGGCGACTCATCGACAACTTCCGGGACAACCCGCCGGTGACGCCGCTGGTGGTGCTGCAGGCCATCGAGGAGGACGACACCGGCACTCTCGACCGGCGGGTGGAACAGGTCGTGGACTTCGTCCGCCAGGGCCATCAGCCGCGGGGGCTGATCGCCAAACGGCTGGACGGCGCAGGCGGCGTGGACGCCTATTCCTCCGCGATCGACATGGTGCGCCAGCTGTGCGAGCACCCTTGGGACAACCAGAACCAGTCGCAGTACAAGCCGTTCACCTTTCCCCGCTCTCGGCTGCTGCGGGCCATCGAGCAGGCCGCGCCGGAGGTCGGCGGTGAGGTCAGCACAGTGTGGTCGGCCGCCCAGCGCCGCGAACGGCTGATGCGGCGGCTGGCCGAACTGCGCTGGCGTCCGGGGCGCGACCCGGACGGCGCCGACGAGGCGAACCGCGCCTCGGCGCTGGCGGACACCGTCGGCGCGGTGGTGAACCCGTCCGGTTTCGTGGGGGCGATGTTCATCGCCTGCCTGAGCGTGCTGTTGGGCGAGGGCGGTTGGCAGACGGCTGTGTGGGGCGGTGCCCTGGCATTGGCCGCCTTCGGCGTGGCGCACCTGCTGGCGCGCAGCGCGCCGCCGCTACTGTGGCTGCGCCGAGCCAGCCGGTGGTTCGCGACCACGACGTTCCTGGCACCTTCGAGCGACCGGCCGGCCGCCGCCGAGTGGTCCCGGTGGCGGCCGACGAAGTCCTGGGAGACCATCCGCGGCCGGGCCTTCGCCGCCGCCCAGCAGATCGTCGCCGCCGAGTCCGGTGACGTGACGGCACGTCAGTTCCATTTGGAGCTGCGGGTGCTGGCGCTGCTGGAGGACCTCCGCGAGAACTTCCGGCCCAGGACGCTGGACCTGCGCCGCCGTAAGCGCACGGTCCCGCCCGTGGTGTATCTGCCGTGCGCCACCGAGGACGACGGTGGTCTGCTGTTGCTGCGGGCGATCAGCAACGTACGCACCCGCCGCAGCGAAGTGGACCCGCTGCTGGTGCTGGCCGCGATCCCGGCGGCCGAACGGTTGCGGCCACCGGGATCCGAGGAGCCAGGGCTGCATGCGGGGCAGCCCGGGCTTCCTGGCGCACCCCATCCCTCCGGTGCCGCAGGGGACGATCCGGAGCGCGCCTTCGGGGCGGACGCCAGGTACCAGGAGTGGGTGACCGGCCTCAACGTCGGCCAGTCCCCCGGGCGGTCGGCCGCACTGCCCTGGATCCTGCGGATACCGCTGTCCGCCGACGAGTTGGTCCGTCGGCACTCCACGCAGCACTCCACCACCAGGATCCGCCGTACTGCGGCCTGGCTGCTGTGGTCCAGGCCCTGTCTGGCGGTGGTCCTCGCCATCGCCCTCGGGCTGGGTTTCCTGGGCAACCGGTGGATGGCCCAGCGCTACTGCGAGGGCCGGCTGGTCGGCTCCAACACGGACTCGGTCCTGGTGGGCGGCGAGTGCGTGGGGGTGGCGACCGGGGACGTACGGCTGGCCGCGGGCAACGAGCTGGAACTGTACGGCGCCGGCAAGGGCGTCACCTTCGACGCCGTCGAGCAGGCGATCCGGGCCGAGAACGCGAAGATCGGCCCGAAGGACAAGTACGTGACGATCGTCTACGCCGGCCCGGTCACCGCGGCGGACGAGTCCGGCACCCGCAAGGGGCTCGAGGAGATCACGGGCGTCTACCTCTACCAGAGGTACGCCAATGTCAGCACTCACCAGCCGACGAAGATAAGAGTCCTGCTGGCCAACGCGGGCGAGAACATGCTCCAGGTGCTGCCCATGGCCCGGCACATAGCCGAGCTGGCCCGGCGCGACCGGTCCGTCGTCGGCGTCGTCGGCCTGGGACGGGACACCACGGAGAGCGATGACGCCGTGGAGATCCTCAAGGGTGCGGGCCTGCCCGTGGTGAGCACCACCAACTCCGGGAGCCACCTGGCGCGGGAGTTGTCGAACTGGTTCGGTCTGGCGGCCACCGACGAGGAGGAGGCGAACGCGCTGCTCGTCGTCGCCAGGCAACTCGCCCAACGCGAGGACGGCGCCCGGGCCGTGGTGCTGGCCCGCAAGGTCGGCAGCGAGAAGGACTTCTACACGACCGAGCAGGCCAGGGTGGGCAAAGGGATGCTGGACCGGGCCGGCTTCAGCTTGCTGCCCTCCCGGTCCTACCGGCTCAGCCCCAACGGCGAACCGGAACTCACCGATCCGGTCGAGGCGATCTGCGCCAGTCAACCCGTGCCCCGGGCCCTGTACTTCGCGGGCCGGGTGGAGGACGTGCCCAACCTGATGTCCCAGCTCGGCTCCATGCCCGGCTGCTCCGGCCGGCACATGACCGTGTTCACCGGCGACGACCTGACCAAGAGCAACTACGAGGAGGGCGAGAGTCTACGCATCCCTCCGGAGGTCACCCTTTACCACTTCGCCCTGGCACCGATGGACCTCGTCGGCGCGACCGGCTTCTATCAGGACGCCCACCGCGTGATCAGCGACCTGCTCCCTGCGGGCACCGGGGCGACGGCGCTCGCCGACCCTGTCCGGCCGTGGAACGACGCGCTGTTCTCCAGCGGTCAGTCGGTCCTGGCCTACAGTGCCACCGCGGTGCTGTACCGGGCCTCGAAGAACGGCGACGCCCCGCAGACCGCACCGGAGACCTGGGCAGACCTGCGCTGGCGCCCCAACCCGAACCTTCCCGTCGGCACGGTCAGTTTCGCGGGCAGCCAGCCCTACGCCGACCAGCGGGGGCACGGCTACAAGATCGTGCGGGTGACCTACCGCGACCACAAGGTGCGCTCGGCGACCGTCTGCGGGCGACCCGCGGGAAGCGACCAGCCGCTCTCCGCACCGCCGGGCCGCAAGGGGGCCGACCCTCGTACGGTGTGCCGGGAGGAGTGATCCTGACGGCACCTCACACAGGCGCCCCGGTTATGCTGATGGCTGTTCGTGTCAGCAGGTGATCCGAGATACGGGGAGGTGGGGTTGATGACCGAGCTCGTGGCCACCGTGCACAGTGTCCGGGTTTCCCTCACGTCCCGGGCCGTGGCCTGACGCCGTCCTGTCCGCCCTCGCCGGGAGCGTGAGCTCGCGGGGCGCCTGCCCGAACACCACCCGGAAACGGATCATCATCCATCATGCGCAACTGGATCACGCGCGCTGAGACCAGCGCCGACATCCCCGCCGTCCGCGAAATCAACCTGGCCGCGTTCGAGACACGCCTGGAGGCCGACCTCGTCGACGCATTGCGCGCCGATCCCGCCTGGATCGAGGGGCTGTCCCTCGTCGCCACGGACGACGACGGCCGCCCCGTCGGCTACGCCCTGCTGACCCGCTGCCACATCGGCGAGGCCCCGGCCCTGTGCCTGGCCCCGTGTGCCGTGCGGCCCGAGCAGCAGAGCAGCGGCGCCGGCTCCGCGGTCATCCGCGCCGCTCTCGCAGCGGCCGAGGAGAAGGGCGAGCACCACGTCGTCGTCCTCGGGCACCCGACGTACTACCCCCGGTTCGGCTTCGACCGCGCCTCCGCCCACGGCATCGGCCTGACCATCGACGTACCCGACGAGGCCCTGATGGCCCTCACGCTGGACGCCGCCCACCCGCTCCCCGGCGGAACGGTCCGCTACGCCGCGCCCTTCGGCATCTGACCGACTCGCGGTGCGGGGCCACGGCATTCGGCCTCGCACCGCGGGTCGCGGCTCAGTCGCGACCACCACCCCGCACGGCCGTGGGGCAGTCGTCGTAGAGGTCGTTACCGTCGAGGTCGTGGACGGTCACGTCGACGGACGGGTCACCAGAGTCGACCAGGTGGGTGCGTCGGCCGAGGCCGCCCGCCTCACCTGTCCGCCTCGGTCAGCGCCGGGGTCAGCCCCGACCAGGGGTTCGGTGGTTCTCCCGTCACCGGCCCGCACACGCCCGCGCCCCGCTCCTGCGCGGTCCTGGTGGCGAGCGGCACGAGCGGTTCGGGTACGCCGTAGACCAGGTGGCACAGGCGGTCGGCGGGCAGCCGCTCGGTCCACGAGGGGCGGCTGAAGTCCGATACGTACCTCGACCAGGGGCCTTCGAAGGTGACCGTCAGGTCGGCGAGCCGGGCGTAGCCGGGTGCGGGATGGACGCCGGGGTTGAGGACGACGGTCGAGGCCCCGAGCCGGCGGGCGGAGCGGACCAGGCGGCGGCAGTCCGGCAGCGCGTCCGGGGCCGCCGGTACCTGGTCCAGGAAGCAGCCGTCGACGGCGTACCACTCCTGATGGCGCCGCAGATCCGCGGTGATCTCGGCGGGTTCACGGGCTCCGTAGTCCGTGTCGAGGTAGCCGAGCAGGCGGGCCCCCGCCGCCCGCAGTGCCTCGGCGGCCTTGGCGAACGCCGGATCCGGGGCCCGGCCGGGGCCGTTCGCCGGGTTCAGTACGACGGCGTAGGTGCGCGCGGCGCACGTGATGAGCCGGTGCCAGGCGCCCGGGTCCTCGGCGGGATGCACGTACAGCGGAATCAGCAGGCTCACCGCGCCGGTGCCCCTTCGGCGCTGCGGGCCCGTGGGCGGACGGCCGCCCACAGTGCTGCCAGGGACGCGTCGAGGGTGTCGGACGGCGACCAGCCCAGGGCGTCACGGGCGGCGGTGATGTCCGAGCACTGCCACGACACCTGCGCGGAGCGGACCGACGCGCCGGACCCCGCCTCGTCGATCCGGCCGCGGAAACCGGCCGCGTCCGCCAACCCGCGCACCATGTCCCGCACCGGGCGGGCGTCGCCGCCGCCGATGTTGAGCACCGGCGGCAGCGCTCCTGGGGCGGTGACCGCCAGTCGGGCCGCCCGCGCCACATCCCGTACGTCCACGAAGTCACGGTATGCGGAGAGGTCACCGAGCCGAAGCGTGGCTGCCGGGTCGTCCCCGGCACCCGCGAGCATTGCGGCGACGCGGCCGGGCAGCCCGGTGGGCGGGGCCCCAGGGCCGACCGGGTTCCCCACCCGTAGCACCACCGCGTCCAGCCCGGACGCGGTCACCGCCACCGTGCCGGCCAGCTTGGTCGCGCCGTACGGGCCGGCCGGCCGGGTCGCCGCCGACTCCGTCACCCGCGTGCCGGCCTCGGTGGGTCCGTACTCGGCTGCCGAGCCCAGATGGACCAGGCGGGCCCGGGGCGCCGCGTCCCGCAGTGCCGCGCACAGCACTGCCGGGCCACGGGCGTTCACCTCCGCGAGGGTGACGGCGTCGCCCCCGGTCGCGCCCGCGCAGTTGACGACGGCGTCGGGCGCGACCTCGGCCACGACCGCTGCCAGTTCCTGGGGACGGTCGGCGGCCAGGTCCACCCTGGCGTCGGCGGCGGGCGAGCGGCCGCCGACGAGGACCCGCGCGCCGGGCAGGGTGCGCAGGTGCTCGGCGACGTGCGTGCCCAGGTAGCCGGTGGCGCCGAGTACGAGGATGCGCATGGCTGTTCAGGCCCCCTTGAGCAGCAGCGACTTGCGGCTGGTGAACTCCGCGTTGGCCCGGTCGTAGTCGTCGGGGCGGCCTATGTCCAGCCAGTAGCCGTCGAACTCGTAGGCGTGCGGCGGGCGTCCGGCCGCGAGGAGGTCCATCACCAGCTCGTCGAAGCCGAGCGGCAGCCCGGGGGTGTAGCCGTCGAGGGTGGCACGGGAGACGCCGTAGACGCCCATGGACACCCGGTAGTCGATGCTGGGCTTCTCGGTGAAGGCGACCACCCGGCTGGCGTCGGTGGTCAGCACCCCGAAGTCGATGTGCACCTTGCGGGCGTAGGTGGCGATGGTCAGGGGCGTGCTGGACGCCTCGTGGGTGCGCAGCACGTCGGCGTAGTCGAGGTCGGTGAGCACATCACCGTTCATGACCAGGAAGTTCTCGGGCAGCCGGTCGCGCAGGGTGAGCAGGGGGCCCATGGTGCCGAGCGGGCTCTCCTCGGTGGCGTAGTCGACGCTCAGGCCCCATTGGGTGCCGTCGCCGACGTAGGCGCGGATGATCTCGCCGAGGTGGCCGATGGCGATGGTGCAGCGGGTGAAGCCGGCCGTGGACAGCTGGCGCAGCACGATCTCCAGGATGGCGTGCTGGTCGCCGATGGGGACGAGCGGCTTGGGCAGCGCGGTGGTGTACGGCCGCAGCCGGACGCCTTTTCCTCCGGCCAGGATGACTGCGTGCATGACATACCTCCTGCGGGTACGTGCCGGTCGGGTCAGATGTTGTAGATGCCGGTCTTGTAGCGGGCCAGGTTGGCCGGATCGACGAACCACCGGGCGGTTCGCGCGAGCCCTTCCTCCAGCGTGTGGCCGGGCTGCCAGCCGGTCGCCGCGGTCAGCCGGGTCGCGTCGGCGACGAGCCGCATCACCTCGGAGGCCGCGGGCCGCAGGCGTTCGGGGTCCTCGCGGACGTCCAGGGGGGCGTCCATGACCTTGCCGATCAGCGCGACGAGGTCGCCGACGGAGATCTCGCCGCCGGTCCCGGCGTTGAAGGTGCGGCCGACGACCTGCTCGGCCGGCGCGGTGCCCACCGCGAGAAACGCCCGCGCGGTGTCCTCGACGAAGGTGAAGTCCCGGGTGGGACGCAGGTCGCCGAGGGTGATGGTGCGCTGCCCGGCCGCCACCTGGCCGATGACCGTGGGTATCACGGCGCGCATCGACTGGCGCGGGCCGAAGGTGTTGAAGGGCCGCAGCGTCACCACGGGGGTGCCGAAACTGGCGTGGTAGCTGTCGGCCAGCCGGTCGCCGCCCGCCTTCGAAGCGGCGTACGGGGACTGCGTGTTGATGGGGTGGTCCTCGGTGATCGGCACGGTCTGCGCGGTGCCGTACGTCTCGCTGGTCGAGGTGTGCACCAGTCGCGGGGTCTGGAGGGAGCGCACCGCCTCCAGCACGTTGAGCGTGCCGGTGACATTGGTGTCCACGTAGCTGTGCGGAGCCTGGTAGGAATACGGGATCGCGATGAGCGCGGCCAAGTGGTACGCGCAGTCGGCGCCGTCGAGCAGGCCGCGTACCGAGCCGGGATCCCGTACGTCGCCGAGGACGATCTCCACCTGGTCGAGGACATCGGAGGGCAGGGTCTCCAGCCAGCCGTAGGAGGAGAAGGAGTTGTACTGGGCCATGGCCCTCACGCGGTGGCCGGAGGCGACGAGCGCCTCGGTGAGATGCGAGCCGATGAATCCTTCGGCGCCGGTGACGGCGGCGAGCGGTGCGGAGGTCAACTCTTTGTCCCTTCGTAGTGGTTGTCAGACGGGAGACCCGGCGTGGACGGGGCTGGATGCGGCGTCTGTGGTCTGCCAGGAGTGGTGCGCGTGGTCAGGCGTGCGGGGAGGGCCGGCCGAGCAGGCGTATCGCGCAGGCCGCGAGACAGACGGCGGCCGCACCGCAGGCGGACGGCAGCACGACCGGTCCCGGTGGCAGGTGCAGCAGGGTCACGGCTGCGGCCGCGCCGGCGGCGGCCAGGCACAGGACGGCGGGCGGCCAGGCCACCCCGAACGCCTGCAGGAGCAGGGCGGTCCACAGTGCCGCGGCGAGCAGGAGCAGAGTGGCCTCGGAGTCGGTGAGCAGGGCCGCCGGCAGCAGCAACAGCAGATAGCCGGACAGGCACAGGCCGAGCACGGCGGCCGAGCGCAGCAGGAACGTGCCGGGTGTCGCGCTGGCCCGTAACGCGGCGACCGACCAGCCGCGGTAGCGGTACAGCAGCCACTCGGCGGGGCCCATGCTGAGGGTCAGCGCGATCACCGCGTACGGCTGCCGTCGGCCCTCCAGCATGACGAGCACCGCCGCCGCGAGTCCGAACAGGCCGTACGGCACGGATGCGCGAAGTCGCGGCCGCCCGGCGTCGGAAGCGGCCGGACCGGCGCGCCCCGCCCACAGGACTCGTCCCGCGGCAACCGAGGTGGCCAGCAGGGCGAGGAGGGGAAGCCCGACCCGCAGCTCCGGTCCGGGTTCCCACCACGGGAGCACGGCGGCTCCCGCGATCAGCGGGCTGAGCGCGGCCAGTAGCAGTCGCTCGCGGCCCAGGACGAGCAGCACGCTCGCTCCGGCCAGGTACAGCGATTGGGCCGCCGCCACTGCGACGGCCGACGCCCCGTCCGCGGGGAGCGCAGCGAGGGCCGTGGCCACCGTGGCGCCCAGCACGGACCCGGCCAGCAACGTGCCCGACGCCTCCCGGCGTCCCGTCACCAGCCGCAGGTGCGCGCGATGGCCCAGTGCCTGTCCCCACGCCCACGAGGCGATGCCCGCGACGATCAGCACAGGCGCGTGCCGGTCGATGGGCCACAGCGGCGCGAGGAGCAGGTAGGCCAGGGCGGGCAGCGCGAAGAGCACGCCGCGCAGCAGGCAGCGCAGGGTGTCGGGGCGCCACGGGTCGGTCGCCGGTGGCGGCTCGGGGAACGTCCGGGGCACCCTCTCGTACAGCGCGGTCGCCAGCGAGAAGAGGTTGGGGTGGCCGTATCGCTCCTTGATCAGCGAGGCGGACAGGCCCTCCGCCTCCAGCAGGGCCGCCACCTCGTAGGGATGTACGGCGGGCCCTATGGCCTCGGCGAGTTCGGCGGCGAGCGTGCTGACCGCCTCCTCGTCGGGACCGTGGCCGGGCAGCCGTATCGCGAGTGTGGCGTCGTCCAGGGCCCAGCGTGGGCGCCGGCGCGGCGGGCGGGGCTCCGCCAGCCGCAGGGCGAGGGTGTCCTGCCCTGCGTCGCCGGGTTCGAGGGATATCGGCCCGCTCATCCGGTGAGGCTCCTCGTGCCGGTGACCACCGGAGCGGGCAGCACGACTCTGGCGGGCAACTCCGCCTTTTCTGCGGCCAGTTCGTGGTAGATGGCGCGGAAGGTGTCGATGGTCTGCCGCAGGGTGAACTGCTCGATCACCCGCAGCCGCGCCGCCTCGCCCATCGCCCGACGCCGGACGGGATCGTCCAGCAGCTCCAGCGCGGCGGCGGCCATGGCGGCCGGGTCGCGCGGCGGCACCACCAGGCCGGTGTCGCCGACGGCCTCGCGCACCCCGCCGACATCGGTGGAGACGGTCGCCCGGCCGCACGACATGGCCTCGATCAGCGTGAACGGGAACCCTTCGCTGATGCTGGACAGCATCACCACGTTCCCGGCCGCGTAGGCGTCCTTGATGTCGTCGACGCGGCCCTCGAAGGTCACCGCGTCGCCGTGCCCCAGCTCGGCGGCCAGGGCCTCGCAGCGCTCCCGGTACGCCTCGCCGCCCCGGGGCGTGCCCCCGAACAACCGCAGGCGGGCGTCCGGCAGCCGGTCCCGGACGAGGGCGAAGGCGCGGATCAGTGTCTCCAGGTCCTTGATCGGGTCGACCCGCCCGGCCCAGCTCAGGGTGAGAGCCTCCGGCTCCGGACCGGCCGGCGGGAACGCGGCGGGATCGACGCCGTTGTAGACGGTGCGGATCGACTCCGGGTCGGCGCCGCCCTGCTCCTCCCACAGCCGGTTGTAGCGGTTGCCGGGGGTGATCAGGGCCGCCTGGCGGTAACTCTCCTCCGCCAGCAGCCGGAAGAAGCCGAGGATCACCTCCTTGACGGGCCAGCGGTAGGGCGCGGTGCGGTATCCGAGGTAGCGCTCGCGCAGGTAGACCCCGTGCTCGGTGAGCAGCAGCGGAACACCGTGCCGCTCCCGGGCGGCCAGCCCCGGCAGGACGGCGACGCCTCCGCTGACGGCGTGCGCGACGCCGTCCTGCGGGGACGGCGCGGCCAGCGGGCGCAGCGCGTGTTCGAGCAGGGCGGTGGCGGTGAGCGCGTCGTGCAGCGTCGGCCGCGCCTCGCGCACGGCCAGCCCGGGACGCGTCCATACGGCGGTCAGGATCGAGATCGCTGTGTCGCCCCGCAGGAAGGGGCTGAGCTCGCCGCCCGCCGCAGCCCACGCCAGGACGTGCAAGGCGGGTGCGAAGCCGTCCTCGGCGCCGGGGTCTACGAGCGCGGTCAGGAACCGCTCGTACGCGGCGGCCAGGCGCCTGCGGGACCGGCCGCGCGGCGGGCGGCCCTCCGGAGCGGAACCCCACATGGGAACGGACAGGACGCCGCGGACATGGTCGGGGAGGTCCCACACGATCGGCTCCCGTCCGGTGCCGGTGACGGCGATGACGTCGAACTCGATGTCGGGCATGCCCGTGACGAGCTGGTCGCACCAGACGCTCACACCGCCATGACTGTGCGGGTAGGTGCCTTCGGTGAGCAGGGTGACGCGCGCGGCGTCGTTGCGTCGCGCGCCGTGGTGAACGTGCATTGATGTGCTCCACGGCCGAGGTGTGGGGAGGGGTGCCGGTCCCGGCCTGCCGTCTGGCGGCCGGGACCTCGCTGCCGGTACGCCGGTCAGCTCCCCGCGGGAAGGACCGGCTCGGCCACGCCCTCGGGCACGCGGGCGTCCGGTGCCGGGTCGGTGGCCGGCGCGGAACCGCCCGCGCCGGGGGCCGTGGAGGAGGCCGCGGACTGCGGCAGCGTGAGGGTGAGCGGCCCGGCGGCCGGGGTGGTCCACCCGGACCGTTCGCCCGCGTACGCCTGGCCGAAGACGGAGCCGGCCCGTGCGGTGCCCTCGGGCATGGTGGCGGGGACGGCCACGCCGTCGGGGCTCTCGACGGTGACGGTGTCGCCGATCCGGTAGGCGTTGACCGTCCCGTCGCCCACCGCGGCCCGCCAGGAGGCGCGCTGCTTCAGCTCGTTGCCGATGTCCTTCATCCGCAGGTTCACCATCGGCGTGTTCTGCGCGAACAGCGTGTCGTAGGTGTCGAGCACGCCGTCCAGGACCGGGTAGGCGATCCGGTCCTCGGCCAGGTTGGACTGGTGGATGAAGTGCGGCTTGGGGTCGTTGCCGAGGACATGGCCGAGGGCGATCTGCCGCTCCAGGGGCACGATGTGCTGCGCGTAGCCGGTGGCCGTGTCGAGCGGCGCGGGCAGGCAGGTCGTGGTGTCCGGGTTGTCCTCGCAGATGCCGCTGCCGCCCTGCGCGCGGCTGGTGTAGATCCAGTTGTACTCGTCGACCTGTTCGGCCGCCCGGCCGGCGTTGTAGAAGATGTTCATCGGGTAGCGCGGGACCGTCGTGGCGGGGCCGACCTGCCGCTGGCCGGGCTCGCGGGAGTTGTCCGAGGCCAGCCAGCCGATGCCGGTGTCGGCGAGGGCGAGCGCCAGGTTGGGGTTGTCGGCCGGTTGCTGCGGCAGCACCCGCAGCCCGGAGTGCTCACCGGTCACCAACTCATCGTTGTCCAAGGGCAGTTGGGCCTGCTGCCCCCACACCTGGTTCTGGGCGATCTCGTCGGCGACGTCGGCGCGGCTGACCCACTTGGTGCTGCCGTCGGCGTTGGTGGCGCACCGCCACGGCACCACCGTGGTGTCCTGTTCGCAGCCGAGGAAGGCGTGTGTGTAGGTGTGGTTGATCCAGCGGAACTCGGCGCGGTCGGCGACGAGCCGGTCGGCCAGCGGGTCGGCGCCGTTGTTGTCCTCGCGGTGGTCGACGCTGCCGGCGCCGTTGTAGGCGAGGTCGAGGGTGAAGTCGCGCTCGCGCTGCCAGGCGGCGGCGTGGTCGACGTCGGCGGGCGTCATCCTGATCGGGTCGGGCGTGGCGTCGGGGTCGGTGCAGTCCACGTCGCCCGGTGTGCAGTTGAGCGTGGAGTTCCAGCGGTCGTCGGCGGCGAACACGTCGTCGACGTGTACGGCGAAGTAGTTGCGGGAGGCGCCCAGGTGCACCCCGCCGGTCATCCACTCGACGATGCCGCGGGCCAGCAGCCGGAACTGCTGCTGGTACTGGTTGTAGACGAAGGTGACGACGAGTTCACGCCGCCCGTCGTGCCGGTACTCCCCCACCAGCGAGCCCTGCTTGCTCGTACCCGGGATCGGCGCCTGCACGTAGGGGGTGAAGTCGGCACCGGCCATCGGCGTGGACAGGAAGGCATAACTCTCCCCGACGGTCGGGGAGTTGTCCTCGAACGGCACCGGCCCGTCGAGGTAGTCGAACGCACCGGCCCGCCCGGCGTCCGTCACCTGGGCCTGCACCCCGTCGACGCTGCCCGAGTAGCCGCCGTGCACCGGGTACTGGAGTCCGGCCTCGGGGCGGGCGTAGGTGTACGCGTCGACCTGCGGGATGTCGTACGTCTTCTCGTACGCCACCAGCGCGGCCATCTCGGGCGAGTTCGCCGGGAACGGGTTGTCGTTGGGCAGGACGACGGCCTGGAACTTGGCGCGGTCCCGGCCGTCCACGGTGTCCGCCAGATATCCGGCATCGATCACCGGGCGGTCGGATCGCGTGAGGTCGATCTCCGTGTACGGCGTTCCCGCGGTGTCCAGTTCGGCGGCGACGGCGTCGGTGGCCGGCCCGCCGTCGGTGACGACGAGCACCCGCAGGTCGATGCGGGGCGGCGGCGGGTCCGCGGCGTGTGCGGCCGGTACACCGAAGGCGGCTATGAGCGCGCCCGTCGTGAGCACAGTGGTGCTTAAGGTCCGCTTCATGCGGTGCTGTCCCCTCCCAGGGCAGGGGTGAGTAGCTCCGCTGAGCGAACGCACCCCCGCGCGCGACGCCGGCTTCCCCCTCAGAGACCGGTCGTCGACGCATCCGTCGCGTCAAATAGTGAGGTATCTGTGGAGCTTTCGTGGTCTTGCTGCGCAACCTGACGGAAAAACGCAGGTGCGTCGCGAACGTTCCCTCCGGGTGCACGGCGCCCTCGACGGTGGATCACGCCCGGGCCGCGGTCGGGCGCTTTGGACTCTGCGGCCCAGGTGAGAGGGGGGAATACGGCATCGGAGGGCGGCTGAGGGTCACCCGTTCGACCGCCACTGGTATGGACCGGTGGGCGGGGGTGGCTGCGGGCCGGTTTCAGGTCATTCACGAGGGCGGTGAGAGCGGCGAGCTGGTGCTGGGCCGGCTTCGGTGATCATTCACCTTGCGAAGGCAACGCTGACGTTGCTGTTCGGCATGCCTCAGCCGAGGAGCACACGCCGGCGATCCAGACATCGACGGAGTGGTGCGCTACCTCACTTGACCTGCCCGGGCGATCGCCAGGCAGCCGCGAAGCCCAGTGGAGAATGCCCGAAGGCCCAACGGCGGGCCCCCTCCGGCGGGCGCCCGATCGCTCTGCGCCCTGGAGGCTCCGCAGCGTCACGCAGGGTCCGTCACAGTCCAAGTCCTCACCCCATGCGTCCAGCACCGCACCGTGCCGGGCCCGCCGGGCCCGAAATCTACGCCTGCGGCCGATATCAGCGCTGGTGATGCGGTGGCCTGCCGGATGCCAGGTGGTGTAGTGGCCCTGGCTGGCGGTTCGGATGGGGCTGGACGTCGTCGGCTTGCGGTGATGCGACAACCAGGCCGACGGAGCGGTGGCGGGCGCGGCGATGGTCTTGATGGTGAAGTGGTGTAGCGACGCTTCAGACGGCCTGGGTAGGTGCGGTAGGTGCACCCTCCAGAGGACCCAGGCGTTCGTAGATCGCTCGGAGACGGCGAGCACGGTTGCGGACGCAGCGCACAAGGACGACATCGGCGAGCGACTTGGGCCCGCTCTCGACGGATACATCACCTACCACGGCTGACAACAGCCACCGCCACACGCAGCGGCGCCCCCAGCCGGGCTGACGGGTGAGGCACCGCCCGTCGTCCCTACCCTTTGGGCAGCTCGGCCCACACGCGTGCGGCCATCCCATCGGCCACGTCCTGTGGGGTCCCGGCCTGCACCAGGATGATCCCGCGGGACTGGTCCGGGAACGTGACCTCCCGCATCTCCGTACCCAGCGGGCCCATCGCCTCATCCGACATGGCGGCCTCCTTTCGACGGCTGCCGCCCACGCTAGAGGGACAGCCCGCAGAAGACGAGGACCCCCCACCAGACGGACTACAACCCTCGTGTCATAGACAACCCGGCCCTACTCCAACGACCGAGGATGCAGGCCTGTTGCCCACAGCCCAGTTCGCTGCAGAGGCAAGCGACAACCGTATGCAGGGACCGCCAGGCCGGCGCGGCGCAGAAGACGCGCCGCGCCGGAGTCGACAGGCCGCGGCTGCCGGCGGCTGAGCACTGTCAACGGCTGCGCAAGGGCCAGGTCACCATCGATACCAGCGGCCGCGGCCACCGCCGGTGGTGGTGGAGCGCATCACAAAGCCCAGCAGCCAAAGCACCAGCACGACAACAGCCACCCACCACAGAATCTTGACGGCGAATCCTGCACCGAAAAGGATCAACGCGAGAAGCAGAACAAGAAGCAGGGGAACCATAGTTATCAACCTCCTGCGGCTCTGTGTGCCCTGCAGATGCCCCTCCATTCCCGAGGGTCGCCTTGTTTGTGAAGGAGCACCCGGGGCACAAGCGGCTTTCCCTGACAGCGGCACCGAAGGCGGATGCGGGTGACGGCTGCACGATGCGCACGCGGTTGTTGGAACGCGGCCTGTCCCCTTCGCGTCTCTCCCTGCCCTCACGGCTGGCTGGGCAGGTTTCAGAACTCCGCTGAGGTCAGGACCGAGCGGCGGAGTGGCTGTCGGGGTGGAGAGGAAGGAGGATCGAGGCCGACGATGCGCAGCACGCGCAGGGTGTGGGGAGGAACGCCGGCGAGCGCGATGTCCGCCTCGGCGGCGTGGGCGTGGTTGTGGGCGGCGATCAGGGCGGTGATACCGCTGGAGTCGCAGAATTCCATGCCGGCCAGGTCAAGGATGAGGCGCTGGCCTGGCTGGCGGGTGAGTGTGGTGAGCAGCTCACGCATTTCGGGTGCGGTGGTGTAGTCGAGTTCGCCGGTGATCTCCACAACGGGTCCGGTGGCGGCGTCTCGGGTATTGATCTTCAGCGGGCTCATCATGGATTCGTTGTCTGTGGGTCGAGGGCTGGAACGCCCCGGTCCTGGTGGGCGGCGGCACGCCGTTCTTCACCGCGCTGGACAGCTGGGTGAACCTGAATCTGGTGGAGGCGCGGACGCTTCCCTGTGGCGTGATCCTGACCAGGTACGGGACGAGGCTGAGCGCCCGTCACGCGGAGCCGTCCTGCATAGCCCCTCCACCGGGCTGAGCCCCCGCTGTTTCGGCAAGTTGGTGACCGCAGTGCGCCGTGAGATCGGGGACGAGTCACGGCGCGGGCGACCGTGAAGGCTGCCGTTGGAGGACCGCATCGCTGGTCATGGCTTACTGGCGAACGAACTTGCCGTTGCGCCAGCTTGCCCCGCTGTTCGGCGTCTCCAGGTCCGTCGCTGACCGGCTCATCGGCCGTCCCGGCCCGAAGCTCACACTCCGAAGTACCCAGGGCTGCGTGGCCCGAGCATCTCCAGCAGTTCATCAAGCGACGGAGCACAGGGCACGGCGGCGTAGGTGAAGTCGTCGAAGGAAACCTGAGCGCGTCTTGCAGGACCACCACGGGATGCCGGTGGCGTCGATGATCAAGTGATGCTGGCTGCCGTCCCGCCCCCTCGATGGGGCTTCGTCGGTCTTGGCTCCCTGTCGCTTCGAGTATGCGCTGGCCGATCCGGGCTGAAGGCCGGGAGACTCAGGTGCTGTGGACATGGGGATCTCTGGTTTCAAGCCGTCCTTCCTGGTCGGGATCGAGGCGGTTCGGCAGGCGCACGGGTCGCGTCTGGCGAGGCTCGCTGGCCGGCGGCTGACGGGGTTCGTCTTGGTGCGCTTCGTTGAGGACGGAGACTGGTTCGCCGACTGCCCGGTGGTGTTGGACTTCGACGGCGTTCAGGTGGAGGTCTGCCACTCGAAGCTCGACGAGCTCTCGATCGGCTGGGACACGATCGACACTGCAGCGAGCATCGCCGGATGGGATGGGTCCGAGCTCACGCCTCAGTGGTCTCACGGTGATGAACACCTGGAGCCGTTTGTGGGCCAGGAGCTGTGCGAGGTCGCACTGCTTGAGTGGCGGCCGGCAGAGCGCGACTTGGCCGCTGGCACGGTGGCCGTGGAGTTCGTCTTCAATGGGGGCTGTTTGCGGATCGTCAACGGCCTCGACGAGAACCGCATCGAGGTCGGTGTGGCCCAGCCGGACTACGTTCGGCACCGGCTCGGCCGTTGAGCACTACGCCACGGCCGGTGTCGGTTGATCTCAATCGCAGGCAGCAGGGTGGCCTGCGTGGGATGCCGATCTGGCGGGAAGTCGGCCCGGCCGGAGTGGGTGGCGTGACGTGGCAAACCGACGGAATTCGCCGACCTGCTGGAAACGCGGCAGCCTCCGGCCAGCCCCTGTACGCGGTGGGTGCCGGCCCGCTAAGCCCAGCGGGTGTCGGTCGGGAGACGCGTAACTGCCCGCATCGGGCTCGCGGACGAGCCGAGCGGCCCGCGCGCGGGGCAAGTCTGCCGGTAGGAAGTTCGCGGCCCTTGGTCAGGGGTCCGGCTGTGTGGCGGCGGCGGTGGTGCGACGGGCCAGGGCCGCGCGCAGTTCCGTCAGGAGGTCATCGGGTAGCGCGGCGCCTTGAGCGTGCTTGAGGACGTGTTCGGCGACGGTGGACAGTTTGGTGTTGGTGTGCTGGGAGACTTCCCGCAGCACGGTGAAGCCGTCCCACGGCGCTATCCGCCCCAGCACGGTCAGGACACCGATGGCCTGGTCCACGACGGCATGAGAGACGAGGGCCTCGCCCAGTTGATCGTTCTCCGCGCGCAGCCGCTCCACCTCGTCCTGCAGAGAGCTGTCCGCACAGGCGGGCGGCGCCTCAGAGTATTCGGAGGTAGCCATGAGCTCATCCTCGGAGGCAACGGGTGACGGTCATGTGTATCGCCTGCCCGTAATCCTCTTCAGGATCCACCCGCACCGCTGTGGTGCACAACGCATGTGTCCTCCAGACCTGCAGGACGGAGGACGCACACCTGGACCTCATTTCGGAACCCCGCCCCCCGAGTAGCCAGCGACAGGGTCACCCATGTCCCGCTTCTCCAGCAGTCGGCGCGCTTCAGGTCGCCCAACGCGCCTCCGGGGACCCCGAATTCGCCCGCTCCGGTCGGGCACCCGCTCAAGGGCGGCCAGCTGCACGGCTCAGCCATGCCCGTGGCGGGTCTGAGCGGGCCGTATCGGGCGGTCGGTCACTGTGTACGGCTTGACCGCTTGCGGCTGCTCACAACGAGCCCGGCTCCCGCGATGAGCATCACGCCGGAGGCGCCTGCGCCCACGAGACCGGAAGTGCTGAGTCCTGTTTTGGCGAGGGCCGGCGCGGGGGACTGCGCGCGGGCGGCGTCGCGAATGAGGTCGGTGATGGCGTCGGAGTGGGAAATCATCACGCTGTGGGAGGAGTTGATCTCGACGGTGCGGGAGCCGGCGCGCTTGGCCTGGAAACGCTCGAGGGCGGGTGCTATGGCCTTGTCGTTCGTGGCTACAGCGGCCCAGGACGGGATGGTCCTCCACGCCGCGGCAGTGGCCTTGTCGGTGAAGGCTGACGCGGAGATGGGACGTTGGGCTGCGGCCGCCACCGCCGTGGCCGCCTGCGGCAGGTCTGCGGCAGCGACAGCGCGGAACTTGTCCGGGGAGACGTAGAGATCTGTTCCCGTGGAGCCGTCCGCGTTCTTGAAGGGCACCTGTACCAGCGCGGGGTCGAGCTCGCTGCCGGGGAATTTGGCGGCGAGCTGACCGAGGACCTCGCCCTTGTCGGGCATGAAGGCGGAGACGTACACGAGCGCCTTGACATTGGGGTTGCCGGCCGCTGCCTCGGTGATCACTGCGCCGCCGTACGACTGGCCGACCAGGACGATGGGGCCCTGGACGCTGCGTAGGACGCTTGCGATGTAGGCGGAGTCGGCGTGCAGGCCGCGCAGCGGATTGGCGGGAGCCATGACACGGTAGCCGTCGCTCTGCAGGCGTCCGACAACTGCGTTCCAGCTGGAGGCGTCGACGAACGCACCGTGCACCAGCACGATGGTCGGTTTGCCGCCGGCAGCGCCGGTGTCGCTGCCGGCGGACGGTCCTGCCTTGGCGACAGCAGGAGCCGACGCCGACAACGCCGCCGCGGTCACCAGCGCGGCAACGACTGCGGGTATTCGGCGCTTGTGAGGCCGTGGTGGTCGGGGTGACGACGTCATAGCTGCTCTCCTTCGGAGGCGGGACGGTTGCTCGTCACCCTGTGTCGTGTGCGCCTAATGCGCATGCACGGCGGAGCATTTGCGCGAATCGCCTCGCCCATTCAGGTGGTCTCGGCAGATGTACGGTTCATATGCGGTGGTCTGTCGTATGCGGTACTCGGCTCGGTCGGCGCCATCGGCACCGCTTGTGAGAGGGCATCCTGACGAACCCCGGTGAGGGCAAAAAGGGATTGCCTTGAGTTCAGGGCTCACGTTGGCTGGTCGGCATGGCTGAACTGCGTACCGATCGCCTCACCCTCCGTCGATGGCGGGACTCCGACCTTGAACCGTGGGCGGCGATGAATGCCGATCCTGAAGTGCGGGAGCACTTGGGCGACCTGCTGACCCGCGAACAGAGCGACGCCTCCGTGACACGGTTCCTGGCCGAGTTCGACCAGCGAGGCTACGGGTGGTGGGCCGTTGAGGTGCGGGCCACGGGTGAGTTCATCGGCTTCGCGGGCTTGGACCTGGTGGATGACGACATGCCGTTCACCGGAGTGGAGATCGGTTGGAGGCTGGCCCGCTCGGCTTGGGGCCAGGGCTACGCTACGGAGGCCGCGCTGAAAGTCCTGGCCTACGGCTTCGACACTCTTGAGCTTCCTGAGATCCTTGCCGTGACAACGGCGACCAACCTCCGTTCGCAGGCGGTGATGCGCCGGATCGGCATGACCCGGAACCCTGCCGACGATTTCGATGACCCCACCGCGCCCGAAGGCGCACTGCGTCCGAACGTGCTGTACCGCATCGACCGTAGTACGACGAGAATCTGACGTTCTTGACGCCATAGCGGTGCAGGGCCCGGAGCCGCCGTCCCGCAGATGCCGTACGGCCGTCCAGAGAGGACGGATTTTCCAGGTCCACCGTCACCGGGCCCCCGCTGTCAGGGGCGGCATCCGTACAACCTCTGACCGAAGTGACGTGTCATCACCAGTGACCGGAACGCATTCGAGCGTTTCTTCCCAACTCGTTCCAACGGGGGAACACATGAGCTTGGCACGCACGCGCACTCGCACACGCTCCCGCCGCGGCACCGCCGTAGCCCTCACCATGCTGATGGCGGCAGCACTCGGCGCCGCCGGCGCCGGATCCTCGACAGCAGGCACCGCAGCCGCAGGGCCGCAGACACGACAGATCGCCTCGTCCGTCCTCGGCACCGACTACAAGATCACGCTCACCGCTCTGCGTTCCACCCAGGACGAGTACGCCGCCTCCGTGCGCCTGCAGGTCTTCACGCAGTCCGGCGGCTCCTGGAAGGAGTCCGACCGCGTCACCGTGGGCGACGTGGACGGCTGGTTCTGGTTCCCCCTCACCGGCACCGGCGCCGTCTGCCAACTCGCCACCGCAAGCACCGAACCCGCCCCGCTGACGGTGAGCCTCCTCCTCACCCCGTCCCTCGGCTGCTCCGAACCGACCCACTTCGTCATCAAGGACGGCCGGGTGTACGCCGACTGACCGACGCCCCACGCCCCCTCCCCGGCCCCCGGCGGAATCACGAGCCCTCACCGCCACGCACCAGTTCCCGCGCCGTACGCTCATCGACAAGTCGACGCGGTCCGGACGAGGGGGATGCCTGGTGGGTGTGGCGGACGTGTTCGAGGTGCGGTCTGTACCGGAGTTGCTCGTCGAGAACTCCTTACGCCATGCCGACAAGGTCGCGTTCGCCGATGACCGGAGCGCGGTGAGCTGGGCCGAACTGGAGCGTCGGACGGCTCGGTTGGCGGTGCGGCTGGCGGTCGACCGGGGTGCCAGGGTGGCGTTCTGCCTGGACAACAGCGTTGAGGTGGTCGAGGGTGTCCTCGCCACCGTGCGGGCCGCCGCGGTCGGTGTGCCGTTGAGTTCTCGCGCCACCGACGCCGAGCTCGCGGCGTTACTGGCCGACTGCGAGCCGGCCGTACTGGTCACCGACCGGCGGAACCTGCCGCGGATCACCCGGCTGACGGCAGGTCGGGCGCTGCGGCTGGTGGTGACCGGCGAGGGGCAACTGCCGGACGGCGCCACGCGATTCGAGGGCCTCGTCGCCGAAGCCTCGGCTGCCTCGCCCCGTGACGATCTCGGCCTGGACGAGCCGGCTTGGCTGCTGTACACGTCCGGTACCAGCGGCACGCCCAGGGCCGCGGTGTCCAGCCAGCGCTCGGCACTCTGGTCCTCCGTCGCCTGTTACGTCCCCCGGCTCGGGCTTTCGGCGACGGACCGAGTGCTGTGGCCGTTGCCGTTGTCGCACACCTACGCCCACTCGCTGTGCGTACTGGGCACTACCGTGGCCGGCGCGAGCGCGCGGATCACCGCGGCACCGGAGCCGGGCGAACTGGTCCGGCTGGTCGAGGAGTACGCGCCCACCGTCCTGGGCGGAGTTCCCCTCACGTACCGGCAGTTACTGGATGCCGGTCTGGGGACGGTGGCCTCGCTGCGGTTCTGCGTCACCGCCGGCGCGCCCAGCGGGCCGGATCTGCGGGAGCAGGTCGGGACACGGTTCGGTGCCCCGCTCCTCGACGGCTACGGCAGCACCGAGACCTGCGGCAAGATCGCCATGGAGGTGCCCGACGGGCCGTCGGTACGCGGCAGCAGCGGGCTGCCGTTGCCCGGCATGGACGTTCGGCTGGTCGATCCCGAGAACGGACGCGAGGCCACCGACAGCGCGGAGGGCGAGATCTGGGTCCGCGGCCCCGGCGTCATGCTCGGCTACCACGACCGGCCCGAGGAGACCGCCGTTGCCCTGCGCGACGGCTGGTACCGGACAGGTGACCTGGGCCGGCTCGGCGAGGACGGCTGTCTGACCGTCACCGGGCGGGTCGGCGACCGGATCGTGCGCGGCGGCGAGAACGTCGACCCGGCCGAGGTCGAGCAGGTGCTGCGCGGCCTGCCCGGCGTGCGGGACGCGGCCGTGGTGGCGCGGGCGCATCCGCTGCTCGGCGAGGTTCCGGTGGCGTTCGTGGTCCCCGCCGAGTCCACTCTCGAGCCCGCAGGCCTGATACGGGCGTGCGCCGCGGTGCTCTCCGCGCACAAGGTGCCCGAGGAGATCCTGTTCACGCCGGCCGTTCCGCGCACCGCTGCAGGCAAGCCGCGCCGGGCCCTGCTGCGCGAGGCCCTCGCCGAGCGGGC
Source organism: Streptomyces sp. NPDC012935 (assembly GCF_042900345.1). Lineage (NCBI taxonomy): Bacteria > Bacillati > Actinomycetota > Actinomycetes > Kitasatosporales > Streptomycetaceae > Streptomyces > Streptomyces sp. NPDC012935. Next base: position 161,148 of record NZ_JBIBBC010000017.1, on the reverse strand, counting down.
GGCCGAGCCGACGCTCGAACTGCCGGCAGACCGCACGCCGGGCGAGCGGCAGGCCGCGCTGACCGACCTGGTGTGTGCGGAGGCGTCGGCCATCCGCGGGTCGGCCGCCGATCCCGGCACCGCGTTCGCCGATCTCGGTCTGACCTCCATGGACGCCATGTCCCTGTGGCACCGGCTCAGTCTGCGCACAGGACTGCGGCTGCCGGCGACGCTGGTCTGGGACCACCCGAACCCGGCCGCGGTCGCCGCCTATCTGGACGCCCGAATGCGCCGGACTCACCAGACTGCCACGCCCATGGCCACGTACTCGACGGCGTCCGCGCCCGTGCCCGTGCCCGTGCCCGTGCCCGCGACAACGGTGCCGCAGCGCGGTCCGCATGCCGAACCGGTGGCGATCGTGGCTGTCGGCTGTCGATATCCGGGCGGGGTGGGCTCGCCCGAGGAACTCTGGCGCCTGGCGGCCGACGGAGTGGACGCCACCGGCGAGTTCCCCACCGACCGGGGCTGGGACCTCGACGCCCTCCACCATCCCGACCCCGACCGGATCGGCACCACGTACACCCGCCGTGGCGGCTTCCTCGACAACGTCGCCGACTTCGACCCGCTCTTCTTCGGTATGTCGCCGCGTGAGGCGTTGGCCACCGATCCCCAGCACCGGCTGCTGCTGGAGGTCGCCTGGGAGACGCTGGAACGCGCGGGCATCCCCGCGCCGACGGTGCGCGGCACCAGCACCGGCGTGTTCGTCGGGCTGATGCACGTCGGGTACGGAAACGGCGTCTCCCCGCACGAGTTGGAGTCGCACATCGGCATCGGGTCGTCGGGCAGTGTCGCCTCCGGCCGTATCGCCTACGTCCTGGGGCTGCGCGGCCCGGTCATGACGCTGGACACGGCCTGCTCGTCGTCGCTGGTCGCGATGGACCTGGCCGCCAAGTCGCTGCGCGCCGGGGAGTGCACACTCGCACTGGCCGGCGGTGTGACGGTGTTGTCGAGCCCGCAGCCGTTCGTCGCGTTCAGCCGCCAGCGGGCCCTGTCGCCGGACGGCCGCTGCCGGTCGTTCGCCGCGGGCGCGGACGGCACGGCGTGGGGCGAGGGCGTCGGTCTGGTGCTGCTGGAGAAACTGTCGGACGCCCGGCGCAACGGCCATCCCGTGCTGGCCGTGCTGCGCGGGTCCGCCGTCAACTCCGACGGCGCATCGAACGGCCTGACTGCGCCCAACGGCGAAGCACAGCGGGAACTGATCCGGCTGGCCCTGGCCGACGCGGGACTGCGGACGGCCGACGTGGACGTGGTGGAGGGGCACGGCACGGGGACCGCGCTCGGTGACCCGATCGAGGCCGGCGCCCTGTTGGCCACCTACGGTCAGGGCCGCGATCCGGATGACCCGGTGTGGCTGGGCTCGGTCAAGTCGAACCTGGGGCACACCCAGGCCGCGGCAGGCGTGGCAGGCGTGATCAAGATGATCGAGTCGATGCACCACGGCGAACTGCCCGCGTCGCTGTACGCGGAGCAACCCTCCCCGCACGTCGACTGGACCGCCGGCGGGGTGCGGTTGCTCGACCGGGCGCGACCCTGGCCACGCCGGGACCGGCCGCGGCGCGCGGCTGTCTCGTCGTTCGGCATCGGCGGTACGAACGCCCACGTGATCATCGAGGAGCCGTCGGCTGCCGATTCCGGTGGCGAGGGGGGTGTCACCGGGGCTGGGGGCGCAGCGACGGTGAGTTTCGGCGGCCACCCCGGAGCCAGGTCCGGTGCCGGAACGGGTGCGGGAGCGGGCGCCGGTTCCGGGGCGGGACCGGGCACGGAGACGGGAGCCGGTTCCCGTGCGGCATCAGGCACGGCGTCCGGCGCAGACTCCGGCGCGGCACCAGGCACGAAGACAAGCGCCGGTTCCCATACGGCACCAAGCACAGCAACCGGCGCCGACTCCGGCGCGGCACCAGTTCCCGGCCCCGGTGACGGAGCAGGCACGGAGCCGGGCGCCCCGTCCGGTCACGCAGCCGGCGTGGGGCCGGTCGCAGGTTCGGGCACGGCACCCGGTGCCGATGTCCCCCCAGCCCCGAACCTGCCGACAACCCGACTGCCGGTCACACCCTGGCTGATCGGTGGCGGCGACGAGGCCGGCCTGCGCGCCCACGCCGCGAAGCTCGCCGCCGCGCTGGCCGACGTGACCGACGAGTCGGCAGCACTGGACGTCTCGTACTCACTGGCAACCACCAGGGCGCCGCTCTCCCGCAGAGCCGCCGTGCTGGCCGCCGATGCCGAGGGGCTACTCGCCGGACTGCGCGACCTGGCCGACGGTGTCGACACACCGGCGCTGTTGCGGGGCACTGCACGTACCCGTCGGAAGGTGGCGCTGCTCTGTGCGGGCCAGGGCGCCCAACGGCCCGGTATGGGCCGTGAACTGCGCATGGCCTTCCCGGCCTTCGACGCGGCTTTCACCGGGCTGGCCGAGGAATTCACGCCGTTGCTCGACCGGCCGCTGCTTGAGGTGATCGACTCCCCCGACGCCGGCCTGCTGAACCGCACCGACTACGCGCAGCCCGCGCTGTTCGCCTTCGCGGTCGCCCTGCACACGCTGCTCGCCGACTGGGAGGTGCGGCCCGACTACCTGGTCGGTCACTCGATCGGCGAGCTGGCCGCCGCCCACCTCGCCGGTGTGTTCTCCCGCGCCGACGCGGTCCGGCTGGTGGCCGCCCGCGGCCGGTTGATGGCGGCCCTGCCCATCGGCGGCGCGATGATCGCGGTGCGTGCGCCGCTGGCCGAGGTGACGCGCCATCTCGGCGCGGCGTCCGGCCGGGTGGCGGTCGCGGCTGTCAACGGGCCGACGTCGGTCGTGCTCTCCGGTGACGAGGACGCGGTGACGGCGCTCGCCGCCGCCATCGCACACCCGTCCCACCGGCTACGGGTCAGCCACGCCTTCCACTCGCCGCTGCTTGACCCGATGCTGGAGGAGTACCGGGCGATCGCCGAGACGGTGACTTACCAACGGCCGTCGGTTCCAGTGGTGTCCACGCTGACCGGCCGTCCCGAGCAGGACGCGCTCACCGACGCCGAGCACTGGGTACGGCAGGCGCGTGAGACGGTCCGGTTCGCCGACGCGATGCGATGGACGGCAGAGGAAGGCGTCACGGCTTACATCGAGGCAGCACCCTCCGCCTCGCTCGCAGTGGCGGCCGAGGACTGTGTCGCGCCGGACGCGGGCGCGGTGTTCACGTCGTGCCGCGATCCGCGTACGGCACTGGAGGCGCTGGCCGCGCTGCATGTGCACGGGGTGCCGGTGGGCTGGCGTTCCGTGTACGCGGGCAGCGCTGCCCGACGGCGTCCGCTGCCGACCTATCCCTTCCAGCGACAGCGCTACTGGCTCAACGCCGTCCGGCACCGCACCCCGGCAGGCCACCCCCTGATGGGGGAACCGCAGCACGATGCCGACGGGCCCGGAATCCGGCACACAGCCGTGCTGTCCACCACGGACCACCCCTGGCTCGCCGACCACGCGATCGGGGACCGGGTCGTCGTGCCCGCCACCCTCTTCGCCGAGCTGGCCTGCCGAGCCACCGGCACCCGCGGCGCCGTCCGGCTGGCCGAACTGGCCTTCAACGAACCGCTCGTGCTGTCCGCGGCTGATCGGATGCAGGTGCAGGTGGTGGCAGGGGCACCGGACCAAGCGGGCGGGCGGCCGGTCACCATCTGGGCCCGCGCGGTCGGCGCCACGGGGCCGTGGAGCCGGCATGCCACCGCGACGACCGCCCCGGTCCAGGCTCCACCCACCGATCCGGGCGGGACATGGCCGCCCGCAGGCGCCGAGCGGATACCCATCGACTATCCCCGCCTCGCGGCGCTCGGCCATCACTACGGGCCCGCCTTCCGCGCGGTGAGCGCCCTGTGGCGCCGGGACGGTGAAGTCTTCGCCGAACTGGCGCTGTCGCCCGGAGAAGCGGCGACGGCGGATGCGTACACCCTGCACCCCGCTCTGTTCGACGCGGCGCTGCACGCCGCGCTGCTGGCCGAGGAGCCGGGCGAGCGACCGCGTCAGCCGCGGGCCCCGCTCGCCTGCACGGGCCTGACGGTGTATGCCACCGGTGCCTCGGCGGCGCGGGCCGTCGTACGGCGACTCGGAGAGGACGAGTTCCGGGTCACCCTCACCGACGCCGTCGGTCGGCCGCTGGCCGCCGTGGAGTCGCTGGTCACCCGCGTGATCCCGACGGCAGCCACGGCGCGCGCCGAGACATACCGTCTCACCTGGCGGCCCGTGGCGCAGATCCACGACGCGAGCCCGAGCCCGGAGCATGAGCTGCTCGACGTGGCGCAACTCGCCGCAGCCCTGCCCGAGGACGCCACCGCGCCTGAACGCGTCCGCGAGCTCCTCACCGCCGTGCTGGGGGTCGTACGCGAATGGACCTCCGATGCGCGGCCGGGCCGTCTGACGGTGCTCACCCACAACGCCACCGGGGAGGACCCGGACCTCGCCGAGGCCGCGGTCGCAGGCCTTGTGCGCAGTGCCCAGTCGGAGCATCCGGACCGCATCGTGCTGGTCGACCGGCGCGGAACTCCGGTATCGCCCAAGGACTTGGAGACCGCCCTGCGATCCGGTGAGCAGCAGGTCTGCGTGCGTGACGGTCTCGTCCTGGCACCCCGACTGACCCTCACGCATCCACCAGCCGCCGAGGCACCCGCCCTGGACCCCGAGGGGACCGTGCTCATCACCGGCGGCACGGGCGCGCTCGGAGAGAGCCTCGCCCGGTATCTGGTCGTTGAACGCGGGGTACGGCACCTGCTGTTGACCGGCCGCAGCGGCCGCGTCCCCGACTGGGCGGGCGGCCTGCACGCCCAGGTGCGCGTGGTGGCGTGCGACGTGAGCGACCGCGCGGCCGTCGACGCCCTGGTCGCGTCCTGCCGACCGGCGCCGACGGCGGTCTTCCACCTTGCCGGGGTGGTGGACGACGGTGTGGTGGACACCATGACGCCCGACCGGCTCGCGACTGTGCTCGCGCCGAAGGCGGACGGTGCCTGGCATCTCCACGAGGCGACGAAGGACCTCGGCCTGTCCGCGTTCGTGCTGTACTCGTCGGCCGCCGGAGTCCTGGGCCGGCCGGGCCAGTCGAACTACGCGGCCGCGAACGGCTTCCTCGACGCCCTCGCGCAGCACCGCGTGGCCCGCGGGCTGCCCGCCCAGGCCTTGGCCTGGGGCCCATGGTCCACTGCGGACGACGAAGGGATGGCGGCCCGCGTCGCGCCCGCCCGCCTCGGCGAGGGCGGCGTGCTGTCCGTCACCGAGAGGGAGGGCATCCGTCTGCTCGACGCGGCGATGCGGCTTGCGGAACCGGTGCTGGTGCCGATCCCGCTGGACCTCGCGGCAGCGGGCGGCCCGGCCGCGCCGTCCGTCCTCGCGGACCTGGTGGCACAGCGTGCGGCCCGGTCCGAGCGCGCCGTGGCCGACGTGCCGAGGGTCGGAGCTGTTGGGGAGGGGGATGCCGTCAGTGCTACAGCGCAAGCGCCCGGTGCGTGGCGAGAGCGGCTGGCCACCATCGCCGCACACGAACGCGAGACGGTCCTGGCAGAGCTGATCCGCATCGAGGTCGCCGCGGTCCTGGGCTTCGCCGACCCGGCCTCGCTCCCCGTCGAACGAGCCTTCACCGAGCTCGGCTTCGACTCCCTGACCGCCGTACAGCTGCGTAACCGCCTCAGCGCATTCACGCGCGTGCGACTGGCTCCGACCGTCGTGATGGAGTTCCCTACGCTGCCCGAGTTGGCCGCGCACGTCCACGCCGCGCTGATCGACGCGGGCGCCTTGCCGCACTACGGCTCCGAAGCAGCGGCGCAGGCGGCAGCCACTGCGGGCAGCGGTGCGCAAGCGCAGGGCGGGCCGGACTCGCCCGCATTCCGATCGCCGCCTTCCTCCCCCTTCCGGTTCAGCGCGCTCTACCACCGAGTGCTGCGGGAGCAGGGTGCGTTGGAGGCCATGGGGCTGCGTCAGCTCGCGTCCTATGCCCTGCCGGCATTCTCCGACGAGGAAGGCCCCCGGCATGCGGTCCCGCCGGTCCGGCTCGCCCAGGGCGACGCCATCCCGTTGGCCTACATCCCGGACTACCTCTCGCCGCTTCACCGCGAACCCACCAATCTGGCGGAGCAGTTCGACGGCGAACGTGACCTGTTCCTGCTGGAGCATCCCGGATTCGGGACGCGCCGGGCCGTCCCGGACAGCATGGCCACGCTGGTGCGGACGCACGCCGAGACAGTGCGCGCTCTGCCCATGGACCAGGCACCGGTCATCGTCGGCTACTGCGCCGGCGGCGCGGTCGCGCACGCCGTGGCCCGCCACCTCGCGCACAGGGGACATCCGCCGGCCGGCGTGATCCTCATCGACTCCCATGCCGGAGTGCTGCGCCGCAACGACCCTCGCGGGCTGGCTCTGATGGCCGCCGGCGCCGGTCTGCCGGACGACGTGGTCGACCAGTTGGACGACTCCTTGCTGATCACCGGGGGCGGCTACGCGCGCGTGCTCGAGAACTGGCAGCCCGAACCGTCGCCGGTTGCGACCCTGTTGCTCCGCGGCCGGCCGACCTCGCACATGCGGCAGACGGCTCCCGACGGCGACTGGCAGCCGCAGTGGCCGCTGCCCCACGACAGCACGGACCTGCCCGGCGACCACTTCTCCGTGCTGAACCGCGATGCCGACAGCACGGCCGCGGCGATCCGTGCCTGGCTGACCAGGTGACCACGTACCAGAGCTGACCAGGTGACCACGTACCAGAACGGAAGAGGAGCCCTCTCGATGACCTCGGACTACGACCTCATCGTCGTGGGCGGCGGGCCCGCCGGCTCGACCGCCGCGACGGCCGTGGCTCTGCGCGGGCACCGGGTGCTCCTGCTGGAGCGCGAGACGTTCCCCCGGTACCAGATCGGCGAGTCGCTGTTGCCCGCCACCGTGCACGGCGTGTGCCGCATCCTCGGAGTGGCCGACGAGGTCGCCCGGGCCGGGTTCACCCTCAAACGCGGCGGGACACTGCGGTGGGGCAGCGCCCCGGAGCCCTGGCAGTTCTCCTTCTCCATGACACCCCGCCTGCCCGAGCCCACTGCGACGGCCTTCCAGGTGGAGCGCTCCCGGTTCGACGAGATCCTGCTGCGCAACGCCGAACGCGTCGGAGTCGAGGTGCGCGAGGGCACTCCCGTACGCCGCGTGCTCACCGACGGCGAGCGGGTGCACGGCGTCGAGTACACCGACCCGGACGGGACCGCGCGCAGGGCACACGCCCGGTTCGTGATCGACGCGTCCGGCAACACCAGCCGGATCCACGGCCACGTCGGCGGAGCCCGCGTGTACTCCGACTTCTTCCGCAACCTCGCCGTGTTCGGCTACTACGCCGGTGGCCGCCGCCTCCCCGCGCCGAACAGCGGCAACATCTTCTGCGCCGCGTTCGACGCCGGCTGGCTCTGGTACATCCCGCTGCGCGACGATCTGACCAGCGTCGGCGCCGTGATTTCACCCGAGCACTACGCGGCCGTCCAGCAGGACCCGCGCGGCGCCTGGCAGGACATGATCAAGGCGTGCCCGGAAGTCGACCGTCTGCTGACGGACGTACCGGTCGCGAGCGAGCCGCCGTACGACCGGGTGCGCGTGCGCAAGGACTACTCCTACTGGAAGAAGTCGCTGCGGACACCGGGCATGGCGCTGGTCGGCGACGCCGCGTGCTTCGTCGACCCGGTGCTCTCCTCGGGCGTCCACCTTGCGACGTACGGCGCGTTGCTGGCCGCCCGCGCGGTCAACTCCGCCCTCGACGGCAGCGTCCCCGAGGAGCGCGGCTTCGCCGAGTTCGAGGCACGTTACCGTCGTGAGTACGGCGTGTTCTACGAGTTCCTCATCGCCTTCTACGACATGGAACGCAACGAGCAGTCGTACTTCTGGTCGGCGAAGAAGGTCACCCGGGTCGACCTCGACGAAGTCGCCGCCTTCGCCGAGCTGGCCGGTGGCGTGGCCTCCGGAGACACAGCAGTGATCGCAACCGGCCACGCCCACTGGAGTGCCGCGTCCGCCGAACTGAACAGCGCGGTGGACCGCCTGACGACCGGCGACGACCGAATGAACCCCCTGCTGTCCACCCAGGTCGTCACCGACACCTTCCGCACCGGCAACGACCTCCAGGAACAGGCCTTGTACGGCAGCCCGCTCGACGAACCGAGTGCCGGCACCCCGGACGGGCTCACCGTCGCCGCGGACGGCCTGTCCTGGGTCCCATGACGCGGACGGGCGGGGGAAGCACCCCGCCCCTCGCCGACCTGTTGGATCGCGCAGCCCTACGAGCGTCCGGCGGTTCGTGCGAGCGTTCCAGGGGCGTCGATCCGCGCCGGGCGGCAGCCGGCCCGGCCGCCCCGTGTCCTCCTCAGCGGTCGATCGCCGGCCCCCGGTCCAGGCGTCGGCGGCGCCGGGCCGGCCGCGCTCTCACGGCACGATGTGGCGCAGACCAGCCGGGTCTCATCCGTTCCCACCATCACGGCGGAACACGTCACCGACGGCTACTGCTGCGGGGCACACAGCAGGGATTCGGGCAGGTAGCCGGACCGGAGGCCCAACTGCCAGCCGTGCGCGAGGGAGGCGAGCGCGGCCAGCGCCACGGCACCCACAGGCAGCAGACTGCTGGGGGCCGGGTCGCTTCCGGCATTCTCGCCGTGCGCCACAAGCCGCTCTTCCAAGGCATGTTCGAAAGTGACCTGGTCGTCATCGAGCAGAACGCGCAGCAGCCTCTGATCCGGCGTCAGCGTCCCGCTCGCCTCCAGGTGCCCGGCCGCTTGCGCACGGGCCTCGGCGTCCGGCTTGTCCAGCGGGATCCGGCCGGGCCGCGCCCCAGGCACCGGCCCCTGTACGACGGTCAGGTAGGCGCACAGCGCGTCCATCTCTGCAAGGTCGCCGGGCGCTGACACCGACTCCCGCTCCGAGTACGGGATTCCGTCACGGATGGCGGGCGCGAAGTCCTCGTGCAGCAGCGGACCGATCACGCGCTCCCGCTGCCATATCAGGCCACTGACAACACATAGAGCGAACGCGTGGACCCAGGTCGGCGCCGTGGTCGCCGGGACGGCGGGTTCACTGCGCTCCCTGTACCAGATGTCGTCATTGCTGAGCGTCTCGTCGACGAGAGGGAGGGGAACGTCGAAGTCGCCGTGGGGGAAGCAGCCCAGCGTCAGCTCCCCCAGCGCGCACTCCGCTGCCGTGAGCAGGACAGTGCGGGAACGCGGCTCGTCGAACGCGGGATCCTGCAGTACGTCATCCTGGCAGGGCCCACTGACAACACGGGCACGCGTGCGTGCGGACAGACGCCGCAGTCAAGGTCGGTAGCCGGCTCGGAGGATCACACACCGGACCGAGCCGGGAGTGGCGCACCGTCAGGAGCCGCAGTCGCGGTCGTCGCACTGCCAGCCGGAGAAGCCGCCTTCGCGGGGATGGTCGATGTCGTGGTCGAACTGAAGGAACCCCCAGGCCACCCAGGCGATGAAGGCGACGCAGACGGCAAGTCCGATCCATAGTGCCAGCTTCAAGTCCCTCACCGTACCTGAGCTGATGCGTGTTCGCGGTTCTCGCCGAAGGTGCTGTGCCGGTAGAAGGAGCAGGCCTTGCTCACTGCCTGGAGCAGGTTGGCAAGGGCGAGAGCCGTCCACAGGGCGGAAAGCCCTCCGGCTACGGCTACCGGTGCGGCGACAGCGGCCAGGACTCCGTAGCAGACGAAGGTCGACACAAAACTCGACACGGTGCGCTTGAGACCGATGAGGCCGAAGCCGACGACTGCCTGCAGCGCGTCGGTGACGACCACGGCCAGCACCAGCGGCAGAAGGTCCGTGATCTGTGGCCGCACATCAACGTCCTGGGTGAACAGCGGAACGACCCATGAACTGAGGACGATCACCGATGCCCCGATGAACCCCACAACGACCAGTGCCAGCCACGTTCCCGCCCGAACGCTGCGCCGGATGCGCGCGCTGTCGTGCTTCGTCGCGTAGTCGGAGATCAGCGGGATGGTGGCCTGGCCGACCGCCACCGCAGCTGTGAAGATGAGGTTGGCCAAGGAGATGCCGACGCTGTGCACCGCGGCGCTGTCCGTCCCGGTCCTGGCCGCCGCGAAGGTCAATACGCCCAGGACCGCGAACTTGACGAGTACCGTGCCGGCCAGCGGAATCCCCACGGTGCCCAATGTCCAGACCTGCTTCACATCGGGCCGGCCCGGATGTAATGAGCGGCCGCTGAGCACGGTAGAGCGGCGGATGGACACCTGGTTGACACAGGCGCTGATCACGCTGGAGGCGAGCATGGCGATGCCTGCCCCGGTCAGGCCGTAACTGGGCAGCGGCCCGGGACCACCCACGAAGAGGACGGACGGCGTGGCAGATGCGGCGGTGCCGAGCAGTCCGGCCCGCATCACCAACTTCGAGTGGCCCAGTGCCACCAGGACGGACGTGGCTGACGAGCTGACCGCGATGGCGAGCACGCTGCCGGCCAGCAGGAGGGGGAAAATCCCCAGCTGGTCGAGGGTGGTGGGGGGAACCGCGGCAGCTTGGCCGATCAGAGGAACAGACGCGACCGCCGCCGCGGCGAGGGCGCCAACGGTGATCGCGAGCCACATCGCGCTGCGCACCACGGGCAGCAGACGGTCAGGATCCTCCTTGTTCGGCGTGACGAACGGCATCACACCGCGCAGCGCGCCCGCCACCGTGGCGGTAGCGGGGCTGAACACGGCCATGGCGACGGCGAAGGCGGCGAGGGTGGCGGTGGCGTGGTTGCCGAGCAGCGCGGTGTCGACCAGAGCGCCGGCTGAGGCGGCGATCATCGTCAGGTACAGCGGGAGCGCTGCCCCCGCTATCCCGATCCACGTGCTGCGTCCGGCTGGTCTGGTCCCCTGGCTGATCACGGGTTCGATGATCACACGGCGGGGAGCCGATAGGTCGGCGGAGGTTGCGAGTTCGGTCCTGGCGGCTCAGCGGGCCGGCTTCGGCTTCTTCGCCCAGCTGGGCGTCGCAATGCCGAGGCAGCCAGGCGCTCGGAGCGGGAGGCCGGCAGCGACCACCGCAGGCCTCTGGACGATCAGGTCGGCAGGGTGCCGCCCTCGACCTCACGCCAGAACGCACCAACCCGTGCGTTGTACGCGTCCGGGGACTCCTGGAACGGCTGATGTGCCTCCTCCGCCAGGATCTCGAATCGGGCACCCGGGATGGCGTCGGCCACGATCCGCCCGAACCGCGGTGGCGTGGCGATGTCCCGTTCGCCGGCCAGGACCAGTGTCGGTGCCGTGATGCCGGGCAGTCGGTCGAGTGTGTCGTGGGGCGTGAACCCCTCCAGTTGACGCTGGAAGGCCTCGGCGGACTGCGGGTACGGGAAGGCGAGCGTTTCCTCGATGAACCGCTCCACCGTGCCGTCGGCGTGGGCGCGGGGCGTGTAGATCCACAGGAAGAACGCCTCCAGCATGGCGCGTTCGTCCGGCGCCTGCGTCACCAGCCACCGCCAGAAGCGGGTCATGCCGGTGAAGTACGCATCGGCTCGTGCCCACGTACTCGTGAGGACGAGGCTGCGGACAGCCTCAGGGTGACGGAGCGCCAGCTCCTGCGCGATCGCGCTGCCGCCCGAGAAACCGACGACATGCGCCCTGTCGGCCTGGAACGCACGGAGCACTTCCGCGGCATCGTCGGCCATCATCGCCACGGACAGGGGCCCGTCGGGCAGCGGTGTCCGCCCCGACCCCCGGTTGTCGAAGGCGATGACCCGGTACCGGTCCGACAGCGCGTCGAGCTGCGCCTGCCACGCCTCGGCCGGGTCGCTCAGCCCTGCGATCAGCAGGACGCCTGGCCCTTGGCCACGGCTCTCGGTCCAGATCGTGGTTCCGTTCGCTTCCACGTACGCGCCCATGTCAGGACACCTCCCGCCCCATCTTCGCCTCAGCCGGTTCGGGATCGGCCACCGCCGCGCCGCCGCACGCACTCCTGGACACCCTGGACACCTTCCGCGTCGGCGGCAGCGACCCGGCGAACGACTCACCGCACCCCTCGCACCTGTCCCAGGACGCTGACGTCGTCACGCAGCCGCCGCGGCTGACCGCGAATTCCCCTGGCAGGCGGCAGGGCGGCGTGTGTGACGGCCTTGCCTGGGCATCCGGTCTGCCGGGAGGTCTCCATGGACACGAGTGCATTGACACGCCCGGGGCGGTTCCGGGCCGAGCGGGCAGCGCGGGGTTCGGTCACCGAGGGGGCGGCGCGGGCGGGTCTCGCCGCCCGGGGAGTGATCTATCTGCTCGTCGGCGCGTTGGCACTGCAGATCGCCTTCGGCAACACAGGCGAACAGGCGGACCGCGGCGGGGCGTTGGAGGAACTGTCGCACAAACCCTTCGGTGCGGTACTGCTGTGGGCGCTGGGCATCGGCCTCGTCGGCATGGCCCTGTGGAGGCTGTCCGAGGCGTTGTTCGGCTCCGTCGGGAAGGACGGCCGTAGCGCGCGCAAGCGACTGCTGGCGACCGTCCGCTTCGCGTTCTACGTCTTCGTCGCCTACTCGGTGCTGTCCTTCGCCGCGAGCCGGGAGCAGAGCGGCGGCGGATCCAGCGACCAGCAGTCGCGGGACGCCACCGCCAGGGCACTGGAGATACCCGCGGGCCAGTGGCTGGTCGGCGCGGCCGGCATCGCCGTCGTCGCGGCGGGCGGCTGGATCGCCGTACGGGCCGTCCTGCGCAAGTACCACGACAAGCTCAAGCTCGGGCAGATGAGCCGCCGGGCACGGCACCTGGTGGATGTCACCGGCGTGGTCGGTGGTGTGGCGCGCGGGCTGGTGTTCGCCGTGGCGGGAGTCTTCGCCATCCGTGCGGCGATCGACTACGAGCCCGACCGGGCGAAGGGGCTGGACGACACTCTGCGTACATTCGCCGACACTCCGCTCGGCCCCTGGCTGCTGGCCTGCGTCGCGGCCGGTCTGGTGCTGTTCGGTCTGTTCTCGTTCGCCATGGCTCGCTGGCAACGTGTGTGAGCGGCGTCGTGCTGGAAACACGAAGCAGATGAGCGATTCCGAGATTCCGAATGGCGACGGCCGGCCCGTGGACGCGTACCTGGACCTCCTGCGCATCCGGATGGACACGGAGGACTACCGCCTTCTGCGGCGCCTGGTGGAACCAGTCCTCCAGGCGATCGCCGAGGAGCGCCTCTCCGGCCTCGACGTCGCGCTCGACTCCGGGGGCGGCGACGAGCTGCCTCAGGAGGTGCGCGACGAGGCCGCCCTGGTCATCGCCACCGCCGTCACCGGTCGTATGGACAACGAAGTCGTCGAGATCGACGTGGACGACACCGGCCCGGTCCGCATCGTCACCGACGCGACCACCGCTTCCGACCCCGCCCGCCTCAGCGAGATCGCCGACTACATCAGGGAGCGACACAGGGAGACAGAAGAGCTGCGGGGCATTGCCGAGGCCAGCGGGCTGCCCACGGACTTCTGAGCGGCGGCGGCGGCAGCGGCGGGCAGGGCTCCATCGGCCCATGCCCGCCGCCGTGCCGTCGCGCCCTCCCGCCGCCGCGCCTTCGCGCCGTCCCGCCGTCCCCCGCCGCCGCGCCTTCGCGCCGTCCCGCCGTCCCCCGCCGTCCCGCCGTCGCGCCGCGCTAGGTTCCGAGGACGCCCCGGCCGACGGCAAAGAGCCGCGCACAGCGCTGGGCCATGGCCTCCGGCGACTGGTCGGGGTGGTTGATCCACCAGCGGACCAGGGCGGTGCACAGGCCCCGCCAAGCATGCTTGAGCGCGTCGGCGTCGAGCGGATCGCCGGCACCGCCCGCATACACGAGATCGGCGGTACCGATCGCCGCCAGGTCGTCGATGGCGCCGCGGTAGTACGCCGCGCGGTCGGCGGCGTCGCTGTCGGGCGGCACTGACGCGTCGTACAGGACGAACCACGCCTCGCGCTGCCCGTCCAGCGCCGTGAACAGGCCGTGCAGCACACGCAGGGGCGTGGGCGGCCCGCCGGTGTCCCCCGCGGCCATCGCGGCGCGGATGGCTTCGAGCAGCCGGTCGCCGATCGGGTTCAGGCAGGCGAGGTAGAGATCCTGCTTGCTGCCGAAGTACTGGTGCACCAGCGGCTTGGTGACGCCCACGCGAGCGGCGACGGCCGCCACGGTCGTGGCCTCGTAGCCGTGACGGCCGAACTCCTCCGTGGCCGCGGCTAGGACCTGCCGTTCCCGCGCGGCCCGTGGCACGCCCTTGGTGCCGGCCCTGGAGTTCAGTCTTGTCATGGCCTTCAATTTACCCTACGGTAATTTACCGAAGGGTAAATTCAAACTGCGGGGAGCGCGTCATGCCCGAGTCCGTGATCGACCCGATGGCCCCCGGCGCCTCGCGCACCCGCTCCTGGTGGGGCTGGGGCTACACCGACGCCCACCCCGACGACGCCGAATGCGCTGCCCTGGGCTCCCTGCTGCCGGGCACCCTCACCCGCCCGCTGCCGATACCCCGGGTCGCCGACCTGGCCATCGGCCGCCCCGGCGTCAAGCCGCCGCCGGCCCTGGCCCACCTGATCACCGACGACCCCGAGGCACGCGCCGCCCACGCCATGGGCAAGGCCTACCGCGACGTCATCCGGGCCCTGCGCGGCCGGCCCCGCCGGATTCCCGACCTTGTGGCCCGCCCGACCGCCGACCAGGAGGTGGCTGACCTGCTGGAGTGGGCCGGCGAGCACGGCGTGGCCGTCATCCCCTTCGGGGGCGGCTCCTCGGTGGTCGGCGGCGTGGAGTACCGCGGGGACGCGCACCAAGCTGTGCTGTCGCTCGACCTGACCTCGATGAACCGGGTCCTGGAGATCGACACCACCAGTCGCGCCGCCCGCATCCAGGCAGGGGCCCTCGGTCCCGCCCTGGAGGCACAGCTGCGGCCCCACAACCTCACGCTGCGCCACTTCCCGCAGAGCTTCGAGTTCTCCACCCTCGGCGGCTGGCTGGCCACCCGGGCCGGGGGCCACTACGCCACCCTTCACACGCACATCGACGACTTCGTGCAGTCCCTGCGCGTGATCACGCCCGCGGGAGCGGGCACGTCCTGGCGGCTCCCCGCGTCCGGCGCCGGACCGTCGCCCGACCGGCTGTTCCTGGGATCCGAAGGCACGCTCGGCGTCATAACCGAGGCGTGGATGCGACTGCAGGAGCGCCCCCGGTTCAAGGCCTCGGCGTCGGTGGCCTTCGCCGACTTCCACCGCGCGCTGGACGCGGTGCGCGCGATCGCCCAGTCCGACCTCTTCCCGGCCAACTGTCGCCTGCTCGACCCCGGCGAGGCCGCCCTGTCCGGCGCCTCGCACGACGGTTCCGCCGTCCTGGTCCTTGGCTTCGAGTCCGCCACCGCCCAGGTCGACGATCGCCTCGCGACCGCCCTGGACCTGGCTCGCGCCCACGGCGGCCGTGGCGAGGCACCGACGGCTCACGGCGACGCGCCGGCCGACGGGGCGGTGAACGCCTGGCGCTCGGCGTTCCTGCGCATGCCCTATCTGCGCGACGGCCTCGCCCGCATGGGCGCCGTGGTCGAGACTTTCGAGACCGCCACCACGTGGGACAGGATCCCCGCCCTGATCGAGGCCGTCCGCACCGAAGTCGGCGCCGCCGCGCTGAAGGCCACCGGCCACGAGGCCGCCATCAACTGCCGCCTGACCCACGTCTACCCCGACGGCGCGGCTCCGTACTTCACCGTGGCCGTCGCCGGCCGTCCCGGGGACGAGGTCGAGGTGTGGGACGACATCAAGGCCGTCGTGACCGATCTCCTGCACCGCCACCGTGCCACGGCCACCCACCACCACGCCGTCGGCCGCGACCACCGCCCCGGCTACGACCTCCAACGCCCGGAGCCCTTCGCACTGGCCCTGCGGGCCACCAAGGACGCCTTGGACCCCCACCACATCCTCAACCCCGGCGTCCTGCTCGACTGATGAAAGGCGGCAACCGGGCCCTCCCACCACAGGCAGCGCATCAAGCGGGCGTACCGGCCCAGGCAGTCAACGCGCGGGCCCGCTGATCACCACGTCCGTCGGCATCGCCGGTCCGGGTGGCCCAGGCCACGTGACCGTCGGGGCGTACGAGGACTTCGCGCACCCCGTCCAGTTCCGCGTGCTCGTCGTACGTGTCGACACTCACGGCCGCGACCCGGTCTCCGTACCCGGAGTCGAGGACCTCCTCCGTGCCCTGGTCTCCAGCCGGCGCGAGCAGAACGAAGCGGCCCTGGTGGAGCAGCTCGTACACCCGTGTCGCCGCCGAATCCACGGCCTTGAGTCCGATGTCGGGCATCCGCCGGCCCACCAACGGATCGGCGTCCGGGGCCGTCGGCGGATAGGCGGTGCCGAGCGCCGAAATCCGGTCGGCGAGCCGCCGGTTGACCTCGGGCATGCCCAGCAGCTGGTCGAGCAGCCCGCGCAGCGCGGCGCCCGGGCGCTCGTACCGCGGGACGAGCGCCAGTTCCACGAGCAGGGTCTGGACCTCGGTGTTCTCCGTGACCGCCTGCCCGACCGGCCGGCGCTCCGCGTCGTAGCTGTCGAGCAGCCCGGGCGGCGCCCAGTCGTTGACGACCGCCGCCAGCTTCCAGCCCAGGTTCATGGCGTCCTGGAGCCCGGTGTTGAGCCCTTGCCCGGCCGCCGGGAAGTGGATGTGAGCGGCGTCGCCCGCCAGCAGGACGCGTCCGGAGCGGTAGCTCGCCGCGAGCCGGGTCGCGTTGCCGAAGCGCGACAGCCAGCGGGGCTCGGCGATGCCGCAGTCGGAGCCGACGATGCGGGTCAGGGACGTACGGAACTCCTCAAGGGTCACCGGTTCCAGCGACGGCACCCGCATCCGCTCGGGGTCCAGGTAGACGATCCGGGTCAGCCCTTCTTCGAGCGGCGCGATGATCAGTCCACGGGCCCGCGCCTCGTCGAGCGCGCCGGGCTGCGGGTCCATGACGGCGAAGTCCCCGAGCACTCCGGTCAGGGTCTCGTCCGTGCCCGGGAAGTCGATCCCCGCGGCTTGTCGTACGACGCTGCGCCCGCCGTCGCAGCCCACCGCGTATCGCGCACGCAGTGTCTCGGTACGGTGGCCGGGGCCGCGCACCTCCACCGCGACCCCGGCACCGTCCTGACGTACGCCGACGGTCTCGTACCCCCGGTCGATCTCCACACCCAGCTCGCGCGCCCGCTCCTGGAGGAGGGCCTCGGTACGTGCCTGGGCCAGGAAGAGTGTGTAGCCGTGCCGGGAGTCCAGGCGGCTGAAGTCCAGGTGTGTGGGCAGCCCGGCGAAGTGCCAGCCCGGCACGGTCCGGCCGAGGCGCAGGAACCGGTCGAGCAACCCCCGCTGGTCCATCAGTTCCACGCTGCGTGGATGCAGGCTCAGCGCCCGCGAGTCGCGCTGCGGTTCGGTGCGGCGCTCCAGGATCCGGGTGCGCACGCCTGCCAGTGCCAGCTCGCTGGCAAGCATGAGCCCGGTCGGGCCGGCGCCCACGACGATCACATCGATGTCCATCAGAGTTGCGCCCCTCATTTAGTGAACAGCGTTCACGTGAACGCTGTTCACTATAGTGAGCGGCATGCGTCACACGTCAACCCCCGCCCGAGGCCGGCCCGCGCGACTCGACCCTGTGCGCACCGTCGAAACGGCCCTCGACCTGCTGGATCGATCCGGCCTCGAAGCACTGACCATGCGTCGGCTCGCCGATGCGATGGGCGTCCAGGCCGGTGCGCTGTACCGCTACTTCGCGACCAAGCAGGACCTGCTGACGGCGATGGCCGAGAGAATGCTCGAGGGCTTGGCGGAATCAGGCGGCGAGGCGACCGGCGGCGACTGGAGCGAGCAACTGGCCGCCCTCGCCCACGCGATGCGCGCGGCACTGCTCGCCCATCGCGACGGCGCGCGCGTCTTCGCCGGCACCCACTCCACGGGGCCGAACACCCTGCGCTTCGCCGACCGCCTCGTCGGAGTTCTGCGCGAGGCGGGGTTCGCCGACGAAGAGGCCGCACGGGCACTGTTCGCGGTGGTCAACTTCACCGTGGGACACACCTTGGAGGAACAGGCGGCCCTCCAGCCGGAGAGCGGGCCTCCGGCAGCTCCGGAAGTCCTGCACGCCGCGGTGACAGCAGGCTCGTATCCACACCTCACCGCCACACTGCCCACGCTCACCAGCCCCGACTTCGCACCCCACTTCGAGTTCGGGCTCGGCCTGCTGACGGAGGGGCTGCGGGTTCGCCGGGGCTGAGCTCACTTCCGGGTCCGTCGCGTCCCACTCGATCTTGCCGGTCGGGCGGCATACGGTGTTCGTGTCCCACGCCCCCTTCCACGCCACCGCAGTCAGGCACCGACGGGACAGAGGAGTACGTGATGGCAAAGTACGAGGACGTCTTCCGCGCCAGCACCCAGGACCCGGAGCGCTTCTGGCTGACGGCGGCGGAGGGCATCGACTGGGACGTCGCTCCGCAACGCGCCCTGGACTCCTCGGGCGCGCCCTTCTACCGCTGGTTCCCCGACGGGCGGCTCAACGTCTGTTTCAACGCACTCGACCGGCACGTCGAAGCCGGCCGCGGCGACCAGCCCGCGCTCGTCTACGACTCCCCCGTCACCGGCACCCGGCGCACGTACACCTACGCACAGCTGAGGGACGAGGTGGCGGCCTTCGCCGGAGCTCTGGCGGGGCTCGGCGTGGGGCACGGCGACCGAGTGGTGATCTACATGCCGATGATCCCCGAGGCCGCCGTCGCGATGCTGGCCTGTGCGCGCATCGGCGCGGTCCACTCGGTCGTCTTCGGCGGGTTCGCCCCGCACGAGCTCGCCCTGCGCATCGACGACGCCGCGCCCAAGGTCGTGGTCTCCGCCTCCTGCGGCATCGAGGGCAAGCGGGTCATCGCGTACAAGCCGCTGCTCGACCGGGCGATCGAACTCGCCACCCACAAGCCGCACAAGAGCGTCATCCTGCAACGCCCGCAGGAGCGCGCCGAGTTGGGGCCGGACGATCTCGACTGGGCCGAGGTGGTCGCCTCCGCTCCGCCGGCCGACTGCGTTCCCGTCGCCGCCACCGATCCCCTGTACATCCTCTACACGTCCGGAACGACCGGAAAACCCAAGGGAGTTGTGCGCGACAGCGGTGGCTATGCGGTCGCTCTCCACTGGTCGATGGGCGCCGTGTACGACGTGGGTCCGGGCGAGACGATGTTCACCGGCTCCGACGTCGGCTGGGTCGTCGGGCACTCGTACATCGTCTACGCGCCCCTGCTGGTCGGCGCGACGACAGTCCTGTACGAGGGCAAGCCGGTCGGCACCCCGGACGCGGGCCAGTTCTGGCGCGTCGCCGCCGAGTACCGGGTCAAGACCATGTTCACCGCGCCCACCGCCTTCCGGGCCATCCGCAAGGAGGACCCGAAGGGAGCGTTCACGGCCGACTACGACCTCTCCCACCTGCGCTATCTCTTCCTCGCCGGCGAACGGCTCGACCCCGAGACCTACCACTGGGCGAGCGCCCTCCTGGGCATCCCGGTGATCGACCACTGGTGGCAGACCGAGACCGGCTGGCCCATCGTCGCCAACCCTGTCGGCATCGAGGCCGCCCCGCTCAAGCCGGGCTCCCCCACCCGCGCGCTGCCCGGCTGGGACGTCCGCATCCTCGACCCCTCGGGCGAGCCCGTACCCCCGGGCGTCGACGGCGCGATCGTCGTGAGGCTCCCACTACCGCCCGGCGCACTGCCCACGCTCTGGAACGACGACGAGCGCTACATCGCCTCGTACCTCTCCGCCTTCGACGGCTACTACCTCACCGGCGACAGCGGGCACATCGACGAGGACGGCTACGTGTTCGTCATGGGCCGTACCGACGACGTCATCAACGTCGCCGGACACCGGCTGTCGACCGGAAGCATGGAAGAGGCCCTTGCGGCCCATCCCGACGTCGCCGAATGCGCCGTCATCGGCGTCGCCGACGCCCTCAAGGGACAGGTGCCGCGCGGCTTCGTCGTCCTGAAGGCCGGCACCGCCCGCGACGCGACCGAGGTCGAGGCCGAGCTCGTCCAGCTCGTACGCGACCGCATCGGCGCCGTCGCCTCCCTCAAGGACGTCACGGTCGTGGCCGCTCTGCCCAAGACCCGTTCGGGCAAGATCCTGCGCAAGACGATGCGGGGCATCGCCGACGGCCACGACGAACCCATCCCCTCCACGGTGGACGACGCGAGCGTCATCGAAGCCCTGCGGCCTGTGCTCCGCCGCTCCGGTCACACCCCGTGAACGGCTGAGTCCCGGGGCGGACGACGAAAGGCACCGGTGCCGCTCACCGTTGAGCGGGCGGCACCGGGAACAGCATGCAGCTACTGGTGGCATGCGCGAGCAGACGATCCTTCGCGTCGACCAACTGCGCCTGCGCCAGGGCGGTTTGACGCCCCTGGTTGACAACCGTACCTATGGCGCGCACCGTCCCGGTGTCCACGGTGATCCGCCGCAGGAACTTCACGGTCAGGTCGAGCGAGGTGTACGCCATGCCCTGCGGAAGGGTGGACTGGACGGCGCACCCCGCAGCCGAGTCGAGCAGTGTGGCGAAGACGCCACCGTGCACGCTGCCGATCGGGTTGTAGTGCTCCTCGCCCGGCGTCAGGGAGAACACCGCTCTACCCGGTTCCACCTCGGTCAGGGTGAAGTCGAGGGTGTGACTGACAGGCGGTCCCGGCAGCCGCCCGGCCGTCAGTTCACGCAGGAAGTCGATGCCTGCCATGCGTCCGGCGGCTTCCGCCAAGGGGACGGGATCGTCCCAGTGATACGTACGTGTTCGTCCCACGGTCCAATGCCTTCCCATCTGACTTCTTCAATTGAAGCTAGCTCGGCTTTCACCTGACTGTCAATGACGAAGCCAGGCCCGTACGATGGTGGGTATGGAGTGGCTTGAGGCGAGCACGGAGAACTGCCCCGTCCAGCGCACGCTCGACGTGGTCGGGGAGAAATGGACGATGCTGATCCTGCGCGACGCCGTCAACGGAGTCCGCCGCTTCGACGACTTCCACCGGCACATCGGCCTGTCGGAGGCCGTCCTCAGCGATCGCCTGCGCAAGCTGACCTCGGCCGGCATCCTGAAAACCGTCCCCTACCAGGAGCCCGGCAGCCGCGCCCGCAACGAGTACCGCCTGACCCGCAAGGGCTGGGACCTGTGGCCCGCGCTGATGGCACTGGGCCAGTGGGGCGAGACGTACATCCTCGACCCCGAGGACACCCTGCTGGACATCCGGCACACCGGCTGTGACGCTCCGGTCCGGGTCGTCGTCGAGTGCTCCGCGGACCACTCCGCCCTCAAGCCGTGGGACGTCACGGCCCGCCTGGGACCGGGCGCCCGTCGCCGGTCGTGAGCCGCCGGCCGGACGCGCGAGTCCGGAACGCGGTGCTCACATGTGCTGCTTCCGCTGCTGCCTCCGCCGAGACTCGTCAGTGGCACTGACCGTGTCGGCCAAGGGTCTCCACGGGAGTCGCACCGGGGCGGGTCCACTGCGGTACGGGGCGGCCGGTCGGGCCCCACGTGGCGACGCCGTCGGCGTCCGTGCGCCAGTACCAGCAGATCGGCGAGCCGTGCCCGCCGACCGGCGCACCGGCCTCGGGCGCCTCGGGCCAGCCCTCCGGGTTGTCCTCCCAGCCCTCGCGGCGGCCGTAGGGCGTCATGTCGAGCAGGCCGAGGGAACCGTTGACCGGCTCATTGCCGCGCCCGGTCGTCGAGTAGGTCAGGAAGACACGGTCGCCCGCGCGCAGGTAGCAGGTGAGGTAGCCCATGTCCCCGCCGACCGGCGCGTCGACGTCGCGCACCGAGTACCAGGGCTGGGTGTAGCCCATGAAGTCCACGAACGAAGCCACCTCGTCCCACTCGCCCGTGGTCACGATGGCGAAGGAGACGCCGCGGGCGTTGAGGTAGACGGCGTCCTTCATGTGCCAGGCCGTGGTGGTGCAGCCCTCGCACTGCCCCTGGTGCGGCGCGCCGTCGTACCACATGTGCTTGTAGACCATGAGCTCGTCGCGGCCCTGGAACAGGTCCAGGAACGGGACCGGGCCATCGGGTCCGACGACCTCGACCGTCCCGTCGAACTCCACCATCGGCAACCGGCGGCGGGCCGCGGCGATGGCGTCGCCCTCGCGCGTGTGGGCCTTCTCGCGAACCAGGAGCTCGTCACGGGCCGCCTGCCAGGTGGCCAGGTCGACGACGGGCGGGCGGCCCGCCGGCTCGGTGGTCGGGTCGTGCGGCGTGGTCGTCATGGTGTCCTCCGTGGCGTTTCGTGCCGGGCAGCGTCGTACGCCGTGCTTCGACGGTCACCAGAACAGACTCGCAACCCGGACGGAACTCATCGCGGCACGGGCGCGCATCCGGAGCAGCACCGTGTTCGTCACCACGACCAGACGGTCATCGGCCGGTGGCACCGTCCGGCGCCACCGGCCGAGCCGGCACCGCGAACGAAGGGTGGCGAGGTGCTCGATCCGATGGCCGCCCTCGACGAGTCCGTGCCACGATGAAAGCGTCCCGCGGCGAAGGCGCGGCCGAGGCGCACCTACGACCGACCTCGGTGGCGGCTTCCAGCGGCCCCAGGTGGTGGCTGACCGGCAACTGGGAGTAACCCGGCCCGGTTGCCGATCCGGTCGCCCCTCCATCGCGCAAGGGAGTCGCCAGCCATGTCACGCGCCCGCGTCCACAACTTCTCCATTTCGCTCGACGGCTTCGCCACCGGCGAGGGTCTGAGCCGTGACGCGCCGTTCGGGCACGCCGGCGAGAGGCTGCACGAGTGGATGTTCGCCACCCGGTGGTGGCACGAGAGGGTCGGCGAGCCCGGCGGTACCAGCGGCCTCGACGACGCGTTCGTGCGGCAGTTCACGCCGGGGATCGGGGCCGAGATCATGGGCGCCGGGAAGTACGGCTACCCCGGATGGCATGAGGACCAGGAGTGGAAGGGGTGGTGGGGACCCAACCCGCCCTTCCACACACCGACCTTCATCCTCACCCATCACACCCGCCCGTCGATCGAGATGGAGGGCGGCACGACGTTCCACTTCATCAACACCTCGCCCGCCAAGGCGCTCGAGACGGCCCGTGAGGCCGCGGGCGGCCAGGACGTGCGCATCGGCGGCGGGCCCACCGTGATCCGCGACTTCCTTGCCGCCGGACTCATCGACCACATGCACACCACGGTGGTCCCGATCGTGCTCGGCCGAGGCGTACGCCTGTGGGACGGACTGGAGGACCTCGAGAAGGACTACGACGTCGAGGCCACCACCTCGCCCAGCGGAGTCACGCATCTGACGCTCACCCGCTCGGGTCACTGAACCGGCCTAAACCGGCTCACCTTCGCTCATGCAGACCGCTGTCCCGGAGGTGACCGCAGCGTGCAGCGCTGTCAAGGTGCGTACGTCCGCGGCGGTTTGCACGTCCTGGAGTTCTTCCAGGCTGACGAAGGCGTACTGATCGTGCTCGGGACTGAGACGGATCGGGGTCCCCTCTGCGAGCGTTCCGCCGTCGAAGAAACAGTCGAGCACCGGCCCGGTGCCGCAGACGTCCACGCGGTGGTCGAGGCCGATCAGCCTCAGAGGGGACCCGAGTTCGACTCCGGTCTCCTCGTAGGTTTCCCGCCGCGCCGCCGCGCACGGGTCTTCTCCGTGATCGAGCATTCCGCCCGGCAGCCACCAGTCCCCGGCATTCGGTTGACCGGCGGCGTAGCGCACGAGCAGGATCCGCCCCTGGCTGTCGAGGAGCATGACGCATGAGGCGATGAGTGCCTGAGGCTGGGTCTTGATCCACTCTTCTCGGGGCACCCACGCCACGGCAGGCGGTCCTCCGGGATCCGCCTGCGGCGATGGCACGGCCTCTTGGTTCACGGTCACTTGCAACACTCCCGTAGAGATCGCTCTTTCCGAAAACTGGCAGTCCGCCACCAAGTGGCTGAATCCGCAGGATGAGCGGCGTGCCGTCGGGGGCCAGGGCTACCCGCCCGGAGCAAGGTGGTCGGTGCTGTCGCCGTCGAGGAGGACTTGTGAAGCGTCGCGTCGTCGCCGTACTGGCCACCGTCTTCGCCGGGCTGATGCTGTTCGCCGCCCCGGCCCCGGCTCATGACGACCATGGCACCGTCGAGAGCAACGACTGGAACATCCCACTCACCAGCCTCCGTCTGCCCTAGCGCCGAGTCCGGCGTCGGCAGGCATCCGGCAGGACACCAGGTGGGTCGGGCTTCGCGAACGGGCCG
Source organism: Streptomyces sp. NPDC012935 (assembly GCF_042900345.1). Classification (NCBI taxonomy): domain Bacteria; kingdom Bacillati; phylum Actinomycetota; class Actinomycetes; order Kitasatosporales; family Streptomycetaceae; genus Streptomyces; species Streptomyces sp. NPDC012935. The sequence goes on along the minus strand of NZ_JBIBBC010000017.1, from coordinate 136,966 downwards.
GCCGGTCCCAAGCCGGCCGGCCCGTTCGCGAACTGCCCGATGATGCACAGCGGGGTGGTTATGCGTCAGCAGGTGCGGCCGACGTAGTGGGCGCCCTGAATCTTGTCGGCGGAACCGAGCCAGGACTTGCCCGGGCCGACGCACCGCTCGTAGTCGGCCGCGAGGGCGACCTCGACCTTGATGACCACCCGCGAGCCGTCGGACGTGCAGTGGTTGTAGAAGGCGTCGGAACCGGTCTCGTAGAAGCCGCACGGGTCGGCTGCCGCAGAGGTCGCGTGGGCGGTCACCGCGCCCAGGGACGTGAGGACGAGGGCAGCGGAACCGAGGACGCCGGTCACCATACGACGAATGCGCAAGAAGGACTCCTTGGCCAGGGCAGGGCTGAAGGGCCCAAGGCCCGGTGCCTGCCGATCAGTTGGATACCTGCATCAGGATCGCCGTGCCGCCCCACGCTGCCGATGGAGTATCGTGCCGTTCACCTGGCGAATCGTTCTGTCGCTACATCCATGGGGTGATCCTGTCCGGTTCCCCGGGCCGGACCGGTCGAGGCTGTGCAATCGGTCGCGGTCACGCCGGGCGACACGGGTCACCCGGAAGCAATCACCGGCTTCCCGGCGCGGGCCTTCACACCACGTCCGCGAGGCGCTCGGTTCGACGTGCCGCCAGGACGAGCCGCGCGCCTCGCTCGGTGAGCAACAGTGCGGTCGCCTCGCCGATACGACGGCCGCGAGTCGGCCGTCGGACTCGGGTCAGGGGGCGCGCGTGCCGGTTGCGGTGATGCGGGCGATCGCCTCGACCGTGAGGGCACGGTCGTGGGGCTGACGGGACAGGGCGCGATGGAGCGTCAGGCCCTCGATGAGGGCGTCGAGTTGGCGGGCGGTGTCCGAGTCGAAGTGCTTTTCGAGGTGCACGCGGCTGCGGCGCATCCATTCGTGGGTGAGTTCCCGGTAGGCGGGCTGGCGGGCGGCGAGGGTGTAGAGCTCCTGGGTGAGCACGAGGTCGCGTCCGCTTCCCTCGGACAGCAGGTGCACGAGGTCGGCCACTGCCTGCCGGGCCTGGTCGGGGTCCGCCGGGGCGGACAGGTGGGCGTCGAAGACGGCGACGATGTGGTCCGTGAAGTGGCTGAACGCTTCGCGCAACAGATCGTCCATGCCGCTGAAGTGATAGGTCATCGATCCCAGCGGGACGCCGGCGCGCACGGCGATCTTCCGGTGGGAAACGCGTGCGATGCCCTCTTCGGCGATGAGGTCGAGAGTGGCGGCGATGATGCGTTCGCGGCGCTGGGGGTCCGTGTGTCCGGTGGCCATGACGACAGACTTACAGGTTCCGCACCACGCGAGCAGGGTTGCCGACGGCGACGACGTTCGCGGGGATGTCCCTGGTGACCACTGCGCCTGCGCCGATGACGGAATTGTCCCCGATGGTGACGCCGGGCAGGACGATCGCGCCACCGCCGAGCCAGACGTTGTCGCCGATGGTGATCGGTTTGGCGGCTTCCAGCTTGTCGCGGCGGGGCTGCGGCTCCAACGGGTGCGTGGGGGTGAGCAGTTGGACGTTGGGGCCGATCTGGCAGTCCGCACCGATGGTGATGGCCGCGACGTCCAGTGCGGTGAGGTTGTAGTTGACGAAGGTGCGTGCGCCGATGGTGATGTTGCTGCCGTAGTCGACGTACAGGGGCGGTCGCACGTGGGCTTCCTCGCCGAGCGCGCCGAGCAACTCGGCGAGGATCGGCCGGGCCGCGTCGGCGTCCTCGGCGTAGCCGTCCTGGTAGCGAGCGGCCAGTCGTACGGCCTCCTGCTGCCGGCGGGCGATCTCCGGATCGTCGGCGATGTAGAGGTCGCCCGCCTGCATGCGCTCGAGGTTCGTGCGCGGATCCTGCGCGAAGTAGTCCGTCGGCATGCACAGGAGCCTACACCGCCGAGTGTACGAACGTACATTCTGGGGCGCGGGGCGGCCCGGGTTCGGAGCCGACAAGGGGGCTGCCGGTTACCGACGTCGGTTCTGCAGTACCTGAGCGAGGAAGATGACGAGCAGCCCGGCGAGCGGCACCACCAGCAGGCCCACGCGCAGGCCGGTCGCGTCCGCGACGAGGCCGACCACGGGCGGGGAGAGCAGGAAGCCCAGGCGCATGAGCCAGGACACGATCGTGAGCCCCGATCCCGGCTTGAGGCCGGGCAGTTCGTCTGCCTCCTGCATCGCTGCAGGCACCAAGGTGGCCACACCGCACCCGGCCGCGGCGAAGCCGAGAATCGTACCGGGCACCGTGGGCACGGCCAGTGCCAGCCCCATGCCGGCCGCGGTCACGAGCGCGCCGGTACGCGCCACCGTGCGCTGACCGAACCGGTCGACCAGGCGGTCGCCGACGAGACGGCCGACGAACTGGGCTCCGACCAGGGCGATGAACCCGGAAGCCGCCAAGGTGACCGACGCCTGCAGGGAGTCGGAGAGGTAGAGCGTCGCCCAGGAGTTGCCGGCGTCCTCGACGACCGTGCCGGCGGTCGCGATGACGACGAGCGCCGCGAGCACATAGCCCACGCGCAGGCCGCCCGGGGCGGGCTGCTGCGGACTCTCGCCCCGGGCCTCCGCCTCCTCCCCCACGGGTTCGGTGTCGGGACCGGGCAGGCAGTGGCGCAGCGCCACCAGAGAAACGGTCCCGAACACCACCGCCGAGATCAGCAGGTGCTGCCCGCGCGAGAGGCCGAGCGCGATCGCGCCGGCGGCCATCGAACCGCCCGTGACGGCGCCGACGGACCAGACGGCGTGGAAGGAGTTGATGATGGAACGTCCGTAGCGGCGCTGCACCCGCAGGCCGTGCGCGTTCTGGCCGACATCGGTGATGGCGTCCATGGCCCCGGCCAGGAACAGGGCCCCCGCGAACAAGGCCATGGACCCCGCTAGCCCGGCGGCAAGGGCGCCCGCACCGGTCAGCAGTGTCCCGGCCACGGCGACGCGGGCCGATCCCAGCCGTCGGATGAGCACACCTGCGGCCAGGCCGGCCGCGATGGCACCCGCCGGGAAGGCCGCCACGGCCAGTCCGTACGCGGTGTTCCCGATACCGAGGTCGGCCTTGATCTGCGGGTATCGCGGAATGAGATTGGCGAAGAGGGCCCCGTTCGTGAAGAACAGCATGGCGACGGCCGCGCGGGCCTGCCGCTCGAGCCGGGTGGGCCGATCCACTAGGTCAACGGTCATACGCCGGAGCCTATCGGCGGGAGCGTACGAACGTACACTCCTGCTCGGTGAAGATCACGCACCAATCCCGGCCCCATCTTTCTGAGCGGTGCAGGTTCGCCGGGGGCGGTGTCGGCTCCGGCTCGGCAACGGTCGGGCCTGTGGGCCCGCATCGCGCACGCAGGAGGGGCTGCCCTCGGGCTCGCCCCTCACGACCGGCAACTCCACCGCTCGACGTTCAGGGCGAGCCGCTGGTGGCCGGCCTGGTCGAGGTAGCCGTTCGACGGCCAGGGGCTCGTAGGCTGCCCTGCGCGACGGTCAGGCGGGCGAGAGCACCTTCCCCGAGCTCATCGAGGGCTGCTGGAGGGCCGGCGTGGTCCGGGTACGACGTCGACCGCACCCCTCGCGCCTGCACCCTTCGCCACGGCTGGGGCCGTCGGCTAGATTTCAGGCGCGACAGCGAGGAGGCCGAGGTGACCGAGGTGACAGTGGTGCAGGTCATGGCCGAGTTGGCCGTGCTCGAGGACCCGAAGATGCGCGCGGCGAACGAGAAGCGCGGTGACGATCACGGGGTGAACCTCGGCAAGCTGCGCGCGCTGGCGAAGCAGCTCAAGACGCAGCAGGATCTCGCGCGCGAGCTCTGGGAGACCGGCGACACCGCAGCGAGGCTCCTCGCCATGTTGATCTGCCGACCGAAGGCATTCGAGCGGGACGACCTGGACACCATGGTGCGCGAGACACGTGCCCCCAAGGTGCACGACTGGCTCGTGAACTACGTGGTCAAGAAGAACCCGCACGCCGAAGAACTGCGCCTCGCCTGGTTCACTGATCCGGATCCGGTGGTCGCCAGTGCCGGCTGGGCGCTGACCACCGAGCGGGTGGCGAAGAAGCCCGAAGGCCTCGACCTGGCGGGACTGCTCGATGTCATCGAGGCGGAGATGAAGGACGCCCCGCCTCGTCTGCAGTGGGCGATGAACCACTGTCTGGCGCAGATCGGAATCGAGCACGCCCAGTACCGCGCCCGCGCGGTCGACATCGGCGAGCGCCTGGAAGTGCTCAAGGACTACCCGACTCCCCCGAACTGCACTTCTCCTTTCGCGCCCATCTGGATCGGCGAGATGGTGCGCCGTCAGCAGGAGAGTTAGCCGAGCCTCGTCCGGTCGACGGTGAGGGTCACGCTGCCGCCCGGCACGATCGGGCGGTTCAGCGTGCCCGAGGGCCGGGCGATGCGTCACCGGAGTCGAGCCGTCCGGCTCCCGTGACCACCGCCTGGTCCTCCGTGCCCCGGATGATCCCGGGTCTTGATGCCCGTCGGGCTCCCGGGATCCATCGAGGCGGTCGGGCTCATCCGGGGGTGATGCGGCCGCGCCAGCTTCCGGACTCGATCCCGCGGTGCTCGATGTAGTCCTTGAAGCGACGCATGTCGCCCTTGATACGGCGATCGATGGTCCCCGTCATGTCCGCCGCCTTCTCGGCGGCTCCGCTCGGTTCGACGTCCATCACGAGCTCCACCCGGGTGTGGGTGTCGTCCACGCGCTGGAAGCGGACCGTGCCCTTCTGCTGGATGTCGCCGCTGATGGTGCGCCAGGTGATCCGCTCGTCAGGGAGCTGGTCGACGATCTCGGTGTCGAACTCCCGCCGTACCCCACCGATCTTGGTCGTCCAGTGGTTGTGGCTGTGGTCGAGCTGCCGGACCTCCTCGACGCCTTCCATGAAGTTCGGGAACTCCTCGAACTGCGTCCACTGGTTGTAGGCGGTGCCGACGGGAACCTCGACTTCCACTGTTTCCTTGACTGTGCTCATCCTTGATCCTCCTTTCACAGTGCGGCGAGTACCCAGGAGCCGTCCGTCTACAAGGGAAAAATCCATGGGGTCACGGCACAGTGCTCCGGACGCCGATCAGGTCGGTGACCGCCTGGATGCCGCCTTCGGCAAGGGCGGTGCGTTGCCGGTCGGCGCCGGTCCCGTCGCGCAGCAGCCGGCGCACCAGCGCCGTGACCTGCCGGGTGTCGCCGGAGGCGTCCAGTGCGGGAGAGACGTGGCGCAGGAGCTGGTGCAGTACGGCGGCGGCAGGCTGCAGGGTGCCGCCGAGGCCGACCAGGGTGTCGCGGAGACCGTGGCGGGCCGCATGCCACATTGCGGCCCGCAGAAGTTCCGGTTCGTGGACGGGCGCGGGCGCCCCGGCGGCAGCTTCCCTCAAAGCGGTCTTCACAAGAGCCCGGATGATCCCGGCGAGCATGACCGCCTCGTCCGCGCTCAGCTGGACGTCCGAACACCGCACCTCGATGGTGGGGTAGCGAGGCGAGAGGCGGGCCTGCCAGTACACCTGGCCGCTGTCGACGATCAAACCGGCGTCCTGCAGCCGCTGCACGCGCCGGTCGTAGTCCGCGGCGTCCTCGAAGCACGGGGGCAGGCCGCTGACCGGCCAGCGGCTGAAGATCACCGTACGCCAGCTCGCGAAGCCGGTGTCCTGCCCGTCCCACAGCGGGGAATTCGCCGACATGGCGGTCAGGGTCGGCAGCCATGCCCTGATCCGGTTCAGGACCTGGACACCCTCTTCAGGACCCGGCACGGCCACATGCACGTGCATACCGTTGACCAGCTGCTCCGCCACCAGCTGGGGCGCCTGCGTGACCATGGCCCGGTAGCGGGCCTCGTCGGTGACGGCCACGGGGCGACCGCGTCGCACGGGCGACGTCCCACAGGCCGCGAGCCGGCAGCCGTGTTCCTCGGCGGCCACCGCGACGGCCTGCCGCAGACGCAGCAGGTGTCCCCCGGCCTCATCCAGCGTGTCGCACACCGGGGTTGCCACCTCGACCTGCGCCTGGAGCAGCTCGTGCTGCACCTCCCGGTCGGCCGCCAGACGCCCCAGCCCCGCCGCCTCCCGCACCTCGGCCCCCTGCGGCACCGGCAGGCCGGTGCCCGGGTCGAGCAGCAGGTACTCCTCTTCAACGCCGATCGTCGTCATCGACCGCCCTATGTTCCGCCCGACTGGCGGGCCAGGTCCCGATGCGTCTGGCCGACGCACCTCACGCAGCGATGATCACCCCGCAGGGCACCATCCACGTGGCTGTCCGAGTGCCGCGGCAACCGCACGACAAACCAACGCCGCCGATCAGGGACGGTGAGCCCGCCGCACACGATCACGCTCAAGGAAGGGCACCGGGCAGCCGATGCCGGTGGCATGGAGACTCGTTCCCTCGTCCTCGTGCACCCTCGCGTGCGCCGCCGGCTGATCGCGGTGGCCGCCGCGCTGTTCGCCGTTCTGTGGGGGGCCGTGGTGCCCGGCCCGCAGGCCGTGGCGGCCAGGACCGTACCCCCTCGCCCGGCGGCGGCCGTGGACCAGGAACGCCTGCGGGCCCTGTTCGGATCGGAGAACCGTGTGATCCGTACGGATGAGCAGGTGGTCGCCGTGACGTTCAACGCGGCCTGGAACGACGCCGGCTTGGCCGGCATCCTCGGTGACCTCCAGCAACGGCGCACCCCGGCCACGTTCTTCCTGACCGGTGACTTCGCTGATCGGTACCCCGGGGTGGTGAAGAGGATCGCCGCTGCGGGACACGGGCTGGGCAATCACTCCTACAGCCACCCGTACTTCGCGGACCTGTCGGCGCAGGGAAGGCGCCGTGAAGTAGAGGCGGCGGATCGGGCGCTGCGCGCGGCCGGGGCGGGCGCTTCCCTGACTCCGTTCTTCCGGTTCCCCTACAGCGAGACCAGCCCTGCCCAGATCATGGAAGTCAACGCACTGGGGTTCGCGGACATCGAGTTCACCACCGACACCAACGGGTGGATGGGCTCCGAGGGCGGTATGACCGTCGACCGCGCGGTGCGCAGGGCGCTGGACGCACTGCGCCCGGGGGCGGTCCTGCAGATGCACGTGGGGGCGTCGCGGGGTCGCACCGAGGTGATCGATGCCCGAGCCCTGCCCCGCATCCTCGATGCGATCTCCGAGCGTGGCTACCGGGTCATCGACCTCCGTGCCCTCCTCGCGTCCCCGCCCGCCCTCGCGGCGAGCTCGGGCAGAGACATCGAGGGCAACGCGTCCCGAAGGTGACCCCCGCAGGGGGCGAGCCGACCGGTCTTCCAGCCGGCTCGTCCGCCTCGTGGTGGCCCGGCTCAGCTGTCGCGGGTGAAGACCTCGTCCTTGGTGGAGCCGTTGGAGCAGAGCTTCTTCTCGTCGGCCGTCATCTTGCGGGACTCGACCACGACCGCGTTGTGCTTGCCGTCCGTGCCGTTCGGGGCGGGGCCGGTGATCACGTCGGGCACGAACCAGTAGTAGTGGCCCCACTTGGGGTCGTCGTAGTGGGTCTGCCACGTGCCGGATATCTGCTGCATCACCTGGGCGCGGGAGATCCAACCCACTTCCCCGGGCTGCACGTTCACCGTGAAGGAGCTCGTCTCCGTGTGCGAGCTCTGCCACGTGTAGTTGTACGTCGCGGTGACACTGGCGGTGATGATGCCCTCGATGCCGCCGCCGACCGTGACCGAACCTCCCACCGAGTGGGAGGAGCCGACGGTGTCGGCCCACGACATCGTCTGGGCTGCGGGCGAGGCGGTGCAGTTGTACAGCAGTTCGGAGACCTGGCGCGGCTTGCCGAGGTAAGCCTCGCCGATCTCGGGGGAGTTGAAGCTGCACTTGCCTTCGCCGGAAGCACAGTCGGCCAGGATCTGCTCCGCCGTGGGCTGTTCGTCGGCGGCTGCGGGCACGGCCGCCGCGATCGTCCCGAGGGCGGTCGCCGTCAGTGCCAGCGTGCGGCCGCCGTACCGCAGAGCGCGGTTGATCGTCATCGTTGTTGCCTTTCCACCGTACGTGGGGGGATGGTGACCAGGCCGCTGCGCCCTGTTACGGCGGGGCCTGCAGTCACCGCGTGGTGCCCACGAGGCTCACGTAATCCACGGCAGAGCTACACCAAGAACCGGCAAAGTTGTACTTGATGTTCAGAACTGGTGAACAGTCAACTTCCGGCGTGGCGGCTCGGTTTGAGCCCATCCGGCTCCAGGGCGAGGCCGAGGACGGCACGGTCGTCGTTGTCCGACTGCGTCGACCAGCGCTCCGCGTCGCTCCGCACGAACGACACGACCGTCTCCGGATCGATGACGCGGCGGCCCGAGAAGCGTTCACCGAGCCGCTCCAGGACGGGGTAGAAGACGCCGTCCGCGTTGCGCGCCTCGCTCACGCCGTCCGTGTGCAGGAGGAGCACGTCGGAGGGTTTGAGCAGATGGACGGTCGTGTCGACCGTGCCCGGCGCCATCGCGCCCAGGCCCAGGGGCAGACCGGGCGCCGTGACCAGTCGTCGGGCGCCCTGGGGGCCGATCACCACGGGCGGGGGATGGCCGCGGTCGACGATGTGCACCTCGCCGCCCTCCGGCGGGAACTCCAGCACCAGTGCGGTCACGAACAGTTCGGGGTCGCCGTCGCCGCCGACCGGGCTGTTGCGGGCGATGCTGAGTTCCAGGCGCTCGGCCAGACTGCTCAGGTTCTGCCATTCGTGGGCCGAGACGCGAAAGCTGCCCAGCACCGCCGCGACCGTCTGAACCGCGTCAAGTCCCTTGCCGCGGACGTCGCCGATGATCGCGCGGACTCCGAAGGGCGTCTCGCACACGTCGTACAGATCCCCGCCGACGAGCGTGCCGCCCTCCCCCGCCTCGTAGAACCCGGCGGCACGTACCGGGCCGAGCCTGCGCGGTACGGGACGCAGCAGGGTGCGCTGCATGGCCTCGGCGACCGAGTTGGCCCGGATCAGATGCTGCCGGGTTCGCTCCCGCTGCCGGGCGAGCGCAATGCTGGCGATGCCGATGAGGCTCGTGGCGACGTACATGGCGACATGGTGCTGCTCGTCGAAGTGGCCGGGGCGGCGGGCGGCCATCCACATCTGGAGCCCCAGGCAGACCACGGCCGACAGGGCGGTGCCGCGCGGGCCGCGTGTCGCGGCGGCGAGCGCAGGTACGGCGATGAGCATGAAGCTCACCGGTTCGCGTCCTCTGACGATGAGTTCGGCCGCCAGGTCGACGAGGACGGCGGCCAACGGCAGCCACCACAGCCACCCTCGCGCCGAGGGCGGCCGCAGTTCGGAGCGGAGGTTCCGGCTGGACACGGGGCGCCCCCTAACTTCCGTGGCTTCCATGGACGCCAGTCGTGCCGCGGGCCGTCCGGCCCAGCGCCTCGGGCAGCCCCGCCTCGATCCGGGTGAGCTGGACGGTGAGACTGCGCAGCCACATGTCGAGGTCGACCAGCACGGGCAGTGGCTGTCCCGTCGGTTCCGGGGGCGGCGTCGGCGGGGTCCCGAGCGGCGGCGGCCGGTCGGCGGCGCACAGGGCGGCGAGCCGGTCGGCGGCCTGAGCCAAAGCGCGGGCTTCTGCCCGAGCCCGGTCGGCGGTGTCCGCAGGCAGCGCGCTCGCCGGCAGGTCGAAGCGGGCCAGCCACTGGGCGCCGAGCAGGATGTGGTTGGCGGTGATGAGCACGGCATGCCAGTCGGCGCGCACGGGCGGTTCGGCTCCGGGCTCGCTGCGGAACTGGGCGTAGGCGGACTCGGCGAGGCGCAGCCGGTGCAGGGCGGGGAGTGTCGGCGGGGCCGGTGCCGATCCCGGTGGTACGGCGGTCAGCATGTCGACGGTGCCGTTGATCAGCGGGCCCCACTCCCGCAGCAGCCCTGCCATGGTTCTGCGTACCTCGGTGCGGGCGCCCGCCGGCCAGGCGAGCATCGCGCACAGCAGGCCGATGGCGCTGCCGGTCACCACGTCCACGATCCGTGCCTCGGCCAGCCGCCAGGAGGCCGGTGCGATCTGGGCGAACGCGGTGGCTACCACCAGCGTGAACAGCCCCTGGGCCCAGGCGATGCCGAGCAGCGGCCCGAGCGCGAAGGCGATGAGCATGGCCGGCGCGAGGATCGCGGCGTACGCCTCGGTGTGCCGGCCGAGGCCGATGAGCAGGGCCCCCGCCGCGACGGCGCCCACGAGGTTGCCGGTGACGGCCTGCCGGATGGCCGCCCAGGTCGCCCCGACGGTGGTCCGGCTCAGCGTCAGCACTGCAAGCAGGACCCAGAAGCCGTGGGTCAGGTCGAGGGAACCCGCGACGAGCCGTGCGGCGGCGAGCGCCACGGCGATCCGTACGGCGTTCTGGAACTGCACCGAGCGCAGCGTCATGTTGCCGGTGAACCGGTGCGCCCACAGCTGGGGCGCGGTCGCATGGGTGTACCAGAAGAGTTCCCGTGGCCGGATCGGCGGTGTGCGTCGCCCGTCGAGGCCGACCCGTACGGAGATCTCCAGGATGCGCGTCGACTCGGCGACGGCCAGCAGCGCCGCCTGCCGTCGCAGCACCGGCACCGGCGGCACCTCGGCGGCGGGGCCCGTCGCCTGCCGTACGCGCAGCTGCTGGAAGTCGTCGATGGCCTTGTCCATCCGCTGCGGGCCGGGGGCGGGCCGGCCCGTGCGCAGGGCGGCGTCGGTCTCGTCGCACAGGGATGCCACCTGTGGCAGCAGTGACCCGGAGGGCGTTTCGGTGCGGCCCGCGCCGCCGCCTCCGGCGCCCTCCCGGACGAGTTCGCGCAGTTCGCCGGTCTCGGTGAGATGGGCCAGTTGTTCGAGCAGCCGACGGGTGGCGGACCCCGCCTGGGAGAGACCGCGAGGCGCGCGGCCCGGGCCCGCGGGGCGTTCCGCGGGCGGGATGCTGGACAGGCGCAGCCGTGCGCCTGTCTCCCGCAGAGCCTCGGGAGACAGGCTGCTTCGCCCCGCGATGGTGTCACCCGCCGTCGCCAGCGCCGCGGCGAGGGTCGCCCGGTACGGCGGGTCCGGCGGTTGTGGCAGCAGGAACAGCTCGCACAGCACCAACGCCAGCACTCCGAAGCTGAGCCCCGCCAGCCGCAGCCCGAGCGTCCCGGGCTCGTACGGCGGGAAGCACGCCAGGATGTAGAAGAGCTGGAGTCCCGGCGCCGCACCGGCCGGGCGCGGGCCCGCGATCGCCGCGAACGCGAGGAAGAAGCCCACGACGAGCATGCCGAGCACCGCCGCCCAGGTCTGCACCGCCAGCACGGTACCCAGCGTGACCAGGAGAAGGCCCACGGGCAGCGCCTTCAGCATCACCTCGGCGCGCCGGCGCCCGGACCCGGGGATCGGGGACAGCAGGCCGAGGGAGATCGGCGCGAACAGGGCGTACAGCGCCAGCACCGGTTCGTCGAGTCCGTACACGAAGCTGTAGAAGCCCGCAGCCGCAGCGACAGTCACCCGCACCGACCGGTGCAGGATCTGCGTCCGCTCGGCCCCGCCCTTCACGGCAGGCGCCCGCCACCCGGCGCCCGCGAGCCGAGCGGCGGGACCTGGCCGCGGACCACGAGCCGGTGGCGTACGGCCATGACGACCACGGAAGCCGCGAGGATCACCACGCCACCGAAGCGCAGGATCACGTCGTAGGCGGCCTCCGCCGAGCGCTGCGGCGTCATGGCCGTGATCGCGGCCGCGGCGCCCGCCAGCGCCACGCCGCCGAGCGTGACCAGGAACGTCAGCAGCACACCGGAGGCCTCGCCGGCCCGTTCGGGCGCCACCACCTGCTGAGTGGCGACGCTGGCGAAGGTCCAGCCGAGACCGAGGCCCAGTCCGCACCAGGCGAACACCGGAACGTACAGCCACCAGGCCGTGGCGAGGCTGAGCACGATCATGCCCGATCCGGCGATGGCCCCGGCCAGTGCCATCACCGCCGTCGGCTGCATGTGCGGGGACAGTCTCGCGCCGAGCGGCCCGCTGAACGCCACAAGTACGGCGGGCGCCAGGAACACCACGCCCGCAACGAGCGGGGACAGCCCGCGCACCTGCTGGAGGTACAGCGTGGAGAGGAAGACGGTGACGGCGTAGCCCATGTTGGTGACGGTCCCCGCGCCGGTCACCAGGACGTAGGGCGTGTTGCGGAACAGCCGCAGATCGATGAGCGGATGCCGGGCGCGTCGCTCCCGCCGTACGAACAGGGCGCCTGCCACGGCGGCGATCGCCAGCAGGGTGAGCGTGCGGGCGTGGTCCCAGCCCCAGGCACTGCCCCGCTCCACGGCCAGCGTGAGCGCCGCCAGGGCGCACACGACGGTCAGGCAGCCGGCCAGGTCGAGCTGGCGTGGGGCCGTCGAGTCCCGGGAGTCGGGGACGTACACGTAGGCCACGATCAGCGCGAGCACGCTGAGTGGCACGAGCAGCCAGAAGATCCAGGGCCAGCCTGGCCCCTCGGTGAAGCCGCCGCCGACGAACGGTCCCAGGGCCGTGCCCATGTTGGCGATCCCGAACACCGCCCCGAGCGCCCGGGCCCGGGTCGTGTCCGGGAAGGCGTTGGTGATCACGGAGACCGACACCGGGAAGACGAAGCCCGCACCGATGCCCTGCACGATCCGTGCCCCGACCAGCGCCCAGAGCCCCGGCGCCAGCGCACAGCCGGCCGACCCGGCCGCGAACAGCGCGGTCCCGCCGAGCAGGGCGCCCCTGCGGCCGAAGACGTCGCCCACTCGGCCGCCGACGATGAAGCAGCAGCCGATGGAGAGCATGTAGGCGGACAGCGTCCACTGCGCGGCCGAGGCGGTGACACCGAATTCGTCGGCGATCCCGGGGACGGCCAGGTTCAGCGCGAAGAAGTCGAGCTGGATGCAGAACAGGGCGACCGCCACCGCGATGAACGCCCCCGTCCGCGCGCCCGGCGAAGACACAGCGCGCATGAGCACGTTCCTCTCGGGCCGACGCCGCCGCGGCGCCCTGGGCGGGCCGGACATGTGATCCACTGCCCATTGTCGGCCGACCCGGTACGAACCGCAGCCCGACACCTCCGCGCGGCGGGGCCCCGCGGGCACTGACTCCACCGGCACCGCGATCGGCTCACGGTGCCGGTGGCTGTCGGACCCATCGGTGACGTGCTGTCAGTTGAAGGGTTCGAGGGTGAGGTAGGCCTGACGCGGATCGCCGTCGTGCACGAGTGACTCGTGGTGGCCGACGTCGTCGAAGGCGAAGGCGTACGCCTTGCCGTCGGCCATCTGCGCGTGGATGTGGCGTGCGTAGTGGTTGGTGACGCCGTCCTTGTAGAAGGCACCGGCGCTGGAGTCGGGCTGGTTGGGGTTGACCAGTAGCGTGGAGCGGTTGAACCCGGCGCACAGCGTGCGCGATATCGGGCCGCGCACCTGGTCGTTCGGCGCGTCGAGGAGCCGGTGACAGCCGAAGACGGAGGAGGCGTCCGGCTTCTGGAAGCTGGTGACGACGGCGCCGGCGGTGTTGGTGAAGTTCATGACGCCGCCGGAGACCCGGCCGTAGTACTTGGTGTTGGGCTGATTGGCGAAGGGTGTGACGGTCAGGGTCGAGGTGGCGTATTTCTGCCAGACGCGGTTGATGTAATCGTCCATGACGGAGGCCGGGAGTGCTCCGGTTTCCAGTCCGTACAGCGGCGACAGGGCGCGCAGCACGGTCCCGTCGGGGCGCGTCTGGATGAGGTTGGCCCAGCCTCCGGGCTGTCCTCTCAGGGCGTTGAAGAAGCCGTTGTATCCGCCGGGCTTGAGCCGGCCGGTGTTTGCCGTGCTGCCGTCGGCGCGCTGCACTCCGACGGCGTATGGCGCGGAGAACATGTCGACCTGTGTGCTGTTGATCCACAGGCCGGAGTCGTTGAGTGTGTATTCGGACCAGTTGAACAGGATGTTCCGGTTGGGGTCCGTCGGGTTCTGCACGGCGGGCTGGACCAGGCCTCCGGTGGTGAGCTTGAACACCAGCTTCTGGCCGTAGGAGAAGTACACGCGGCCGGAGAACTTCGGCATCCGGATGGTCGTCGACTGGCCTGCTGCCGGTCCCGGTATCGCGGCGTCGGGTGCGGGGGTCGGCGGGTTGCCGCCCGCGGGCCAGGGGTGGAAGGCGCCGCCTGCGTCGGCCCAGCCCTGCCGTCCGGTCGACAGTTCGGTGCCGAGGTTGTAGATGTACACCTGCTCGCCGCGGGCGGAGTTGTTGGTGATCTTCAGGGGGATCGTCGCCGGGACGGCGGCCTGGGCCGGCGACTGCGCGCCTGCCGTGAGCAGCCCTCCGGTGAGAACCGTGGCGATGGTCAGCCCCACGGCCGAGGCTCTGCGTTTGAGTGTGCGCAGCATGCTCTGTCTCCGTTCGACTCCGGTCGATCAGGACGCTTCTGAGAGCGCTCTCAGAATCGCGCCCTGGTATGGACCTGTCAATGAGTTGGGGCTTGGCGCAGACCGGTCCGGGAGTCGGCGGAGGCTTCCGGCGCCACTCGGCGGGCCGTCAACTCCCCTTACGTTCGCCGGTAGCGACGGTCGCGCGGGCCTACGCGGAGACGGTGGCCTCGGCCGTCTCGTCGACGCGCCCAGGCGCGGCCAGCCTCAGAGTCACGGCAGCCGCGGCTCCCGCCGCCAGGCCGAAGGTCAGGGCGGCCGGGACGCCACCACCCAGTCCGGCAAACTGCTGCAGCAGCCCGTAGCTCATGCCCGTCCTGTCGGTCGCCATCCGCAGCAACTGGCTCGCGAGCAGCCCCAGGACGGTCGCGCACACCGCGCCCACCGCCATAGCCGGGACCGTGGCCCGGGTGAGCAGTGGCGGCAGCCGCCGTAGCGCCCACCACACCACGGCGAGCAACAGCACATCCCCGAGGCGAACCACGAGCCAGTCGCCGAGAGCCGCCCCCGAGGGGTCCGACCAGGCGCCCAACAGCAGCCACTGGCGCAGCAGGTCGCCCGGTTCGGAGAGCAGCCCACCGCCGATGAAGGCCGTCTGGATGGCGGCGGCAACATCCTGGTACGACAGCACCACCAGGGACAGCGCGATCACCGCGGTCCCGACGGTGGCGGCCAGGCGGGCGGCGCGCGCCGGAACGGCCTGCGGTGCCGGCGGCTCGGTCTCCTTGTCGGCGACCCGCGCGGCGAGCACCGTACCCGCCGCCGCGACGAACGCCGTCACCACCAGGATCTGCCGCCCGGAGGAGATCACACTCGCCAGCTGCGGCAGGAAGCGGTAACTGCCGTGCCCCCACGCGGCAATCAGCCACGGCGCCGAGATGGTCACCGCGAGGGTCCCGGCCACCAGACCCCAGCCCCACAGCGCAAGGAACGCGGCAGTCATCCGGCCCCGCACCGGCGGCAGCCGGCGGATCAGGAGCAGCGCCCCGAGCACGAAGAAGGCGAAGACCGCGCAGAAGCGGATCTGCAGCGCGGTGCCGTACAACTCGCGGTAGCGGTCGCCGGAGGCCCCGGCCACGTCCCCGGCGCCACCCGGCACATCGGCGCCGAACTGAGCCGAGGCCGGAGGATCGTACGACCAGGGAGTGAGCCACTGTTCGAGTCCCGCAGCGGTTTGCCCGCCCAACACGCCGTCGGCACCCGGCAGGTCCAGCGCGCGCACACTCGCCCCCGCCCACCAGAGCAGCGCCGTCAGCAGCACCGCTCCGGCCAACGCCGGTATCACCGCACGCCGATACGTCATGTCGCCCCGTCCCCCGTCTTCGGTACCGCGTCCCGGTTGCCCTGAACAGGCGGAGACTACGGGACGCTGATCACGTATGGATCACAGGCCCCGCGCCGACGCGGAAGGCCTCCTTCGGGCGCGGATTCACCTCTGGGTGCGAGCAGGTGCAGTGAAGCGAGCCCGCCACAGGTCTCGCAGGAGCGCGATCTCGGCCATGTGATGGATCAACTCGAGGTTGGCCCCGCACAGGACGGAGATGAACGGCTCGTCGGGGTCGGAGCCGTAGGGATACTGGGAGAAGCCGAGCGTGTCGAGTTGCTCGTCGGTCATGGCGCCGACGCTCGCGCGCCAGCGGTCGATCACCGCCCAGAAACGGTCGAGCGTCACGGCGGCGGACGGGCTGAAGTCGACCATCAGCTTGGGGTCCTGACGCCGTTCGCCGAAGGTCCACTCCCACTGGCCCGCGAACTCGTAGTGCAGGTGCCCCAGTCGCCAGGCGATCGTGGTGATCGGTGTCTCGTCAGGCTCGGTAGGGCCGGTGTGGGCGAGGATCTGCTCGACGCGTTCGACGCTCACGCTCCAGTCCTCGGCGATCTTCGCCACGGACATGCCGCCGGCCGCCTGCCGGGCGACCTCGGCGTACTCGTTGGAGGGGATGTCCGGGGCACCTTGGTCCAGCAGCCACTCACCCGGCCCGAAGGCCCTCGGCGTCGTCGCCTCGGCACGGCGCCGGATCGACCAGCAGCCGGGTACCGGCTCCCACAGGTACTCCTCGTCGCCGAGCCCCGTGAGCCGTACCTCGGCCATCTCCCTGGCCCGGTCGAACTGGTCGAGCAGCAGGCCGAATCGGTCGGTCCGCACGCCATCGGTGTCCATGCCGGGCCCCCTTCGAGGAAACGCACCTCGCTGCGCCTCAGCCGGAGGCTAACGGCTCCCCCGCGCGGGGCGCGACGGATTTACGCGCGCACGGAAAACGGAAAAACGTCCGCGCGGACAGGTTCTCGGGCGTGCCACGATGGCTTCGGGGAAGCGAGGTCTCGTGGACGAGTTGACGCGATGGCGCCGCGCGGTGGCCGCTTGGGCGGCCGGCGGGCCGGGCGCAGGTACGGCCGCCGCGACGGCGCGGGAGCTGGCCGGCGGCCAGGTGCGGACGATCGTGCTCGTCGAGGGAAGCAGTGATCAGGTCGCCCTCGAGGCGCTGGCCACCCGTCACGGCCGTGACCTCGGCGCGGAGGGCGTAGCGGTGGTGCCGCTCGGAGGTGCGACGAACATCGGGCACTTTCTGGACGTGTGCGGTCCGCCGGGGCTCGGTCTCCCGCTGGCCGGTCTGTGCGACATCGGCGAGGAACGGCACTTCCGGCGCCATCTGGAGCGGGTCGGGCTCGGGTCCGGTCCCGCGCCCGCCGGGCTGGAGGCACTCGGGTTCCACGTGTGTGTCGCGGACCTGGAGGACGAGCTGATCCGCGCTCTCGGCGCCGAGGCCGTGCAGCAGGTGATCGAGGCTCAGGGCGAGTCGCGCCCCTTCCAGACCTTCCAGAACCAGCCGGCCCAGCGAGAACGGCCCGTGGAACACCAACTGCGGCGCTTCATGGGCACACACAGCGGCCGCAAGGCGCTCTACGCGCAGTCGCTGGTCGCGCACCTGGACCTCGAGCGCGTACCCCGCCCGCTGGAACGCCTCCTCGAACACGTCTGACATCCCGCTGCTCGCGAGCGCCGTCTGCTCAACCCGCACGGCTCCCACCGGCAAGGCATCTCGACTCACCGACCCGGAAATGGCACCGTAATCCGGCATGAAGCTGACCGATTCCGGGCAAAAGGTAAGTTCGGTGCGCTGGAAGCTGGTGCTCGCCAGCACCACCATGCTCTTCGTCGAGCTGGCGCTGATCAGATGGGCAGGCGCCAACGTCGTCCATCTCAGCTACTTCTCGAACTTCATCCTGCTGGGATCGTTTCTCGGAATCGGCATCGGCTTCCTGATCCCCGCCGCGCGCGGCCAGTGGCTCAAACGCTGGACCCCGATCCCCCTGGCACTGCTCGTCATCCTCGTACGCACGTACCCGGTCCAGGTCCGTCAGAGCAGCAGTGAGGTCATCTACTTCACCGCCGTGAAGACGACCGGCCTCCCCCAGTGGGTGACGTTGCCGGCCATCTTCCTGCTGACCGCGGTGATCATGGCCGGGATCGGCAAGATCACCGCCGACCTCTTCCGCCAACTCCCCTCACTCGACGCCTACCGCTACGACCTGCTCGGCAGCATCACCGGCTCGGTCTCGTTCGCCGTACTGTCCTGGCTGCGCGCCCCCTCGGTGGTGTGGGGCGTACTCGCCGCCGTGGCGCTGCTGATCCTCGGCGGCCGCCGCAACACCCTCTTCTACGGCGTCCCCCTCACGGCGATGGTCGCCGCGCTGTTCGTGGAGACGGCCACGGCCGGCATCTCCTGGTCGCCGTACTACAAGATCGAGCTGAAGTCCTCGCCGACCACGACGCGGACGTACTACATCTCCGCCAACGGCGTCCCGCACCAGAGCACCGCGCCGCTCCCGGTTCTGATGCGGGAGAACTCGCCCTATCGGCAGGCCTACGACCAGACGCCCCGCAACCCGCACAAACGCGTGCTGATCATCGGGGCCGGCAACGGCAATGACGTCGCCGTCGCACTGGAGCACGGGGCGCAGCACGTGGACGCGGTCGAGATCGATCCCCGCCTGCAGGAGATCGGCGCGCAGCTGCACCCCGCCAGGCCGTACGACGATCCCAGGGTGCACGTCCACATCGACGACGGGCGGGCTTTCCTGGAGCGGACGAACGCCAAGTACGACCTCATCATCCTGGCGCTCCCGGACTCCCTGACCCTGGTGTCGGGCGCGAGCAACCTGAGGCTGGAGAGCTACCTGTTCACCCGGCAGGCGTTCGAGGCCGCCCGCGATCACCTGACGCCGGACGGCGCGTTCGCGATGTACAACTACTACCGCAAGAGCTGGTTGGTCGACCGTTTCGCCGGTGACCTCGACGACCTCTACGGCCACGCCCCCTGTATGACGACGTTCAAGCGGAACGCGGCCGTGCTGGTGGCCGGCCTGACGCCGGCCGACCAGTCCTGCAAGCAGACCTGGCAGCCGAGCGGCCCGGTCCCGGCGGCCGCGACCGACGACCACCCGTTCCCGTATCTGCTGCACCGGACCGTTCCCACGATCTATCTGGGCGCCCTGGGTGCGATCCTGCTGGTGACGCTGCTGTCGGTGCGCCTGGCCGGGGTCCGCATCCGCAGCACGTTCCGCTACGCAGACATGTTCCTGCTGGGCGCGGCCTTCCTGCTGCTCGAAACGAAGAACGTGATCGGTTTCGCGCTCTACTTCGGTACGACCTGGCTGGTCAATGCCCTTGTCTTCTTCGGCGTCCTGCTCTCCGTCCTGGCCGCGGTCGAGGTACGGCGCAGGTTGCGGCGGGTGAACATGCTGGTGCTGCAGCTGATGCTCTTCGGCTCCCTCGCGGTGGCCTATCTCGTCCCGCCGCAGGCCGTTCTCTCCCTGCCCACAGTCGGCCGGCTCGCGGCCGCCATCGCGCTGGCCTTCGCGCCCATCTTCTGCGCCAACCTCATCTTCTCGGACCGCCTCGCGCAGGCCGCCGACCCGACCGCCGCGTTCGGCGCGAATCTGCTGGGCGCGCTGACCGGGGGCGCGCTCGAGTACCTGGCCCTGATGACGGGCTATCAGGCGCTGCTGCTGGTCGTCGCCGCGCTGTACCTGGGGGCCTGCATCGCCATGCACTTCGCCGGACGCGGACCGGGCGGGCAGACGACGCGGATGCCCGACGAGACCGTGAGCGTCAAAACCTGAGGTCGGCACGGCGGCCCGGACGCCCGGTGAACATGCAGGGCGCCGGGCCGAGTGCTGCAATGGCTGGAGGGTCTGATCCTCCGGCTGCGCCGCGGGCGACCGACGCCCGACGAGGTGTGACCGGGCCCTTACCCACCTCTGAGGAGTGGCCATGCACCAGGACATCGGGGACATGGGGCCCGTCGACTACCTGATCGTCGAGTTCCCCGGCAGCCGTATGACGGGTGAGGGGCTGCCCCTGCTCGTGGACCTCGTCGAGGGCGGCGTCATCCGCATCCTCGACCTCGTCTTCATCCACAAGGGCACCGACGGTTCGGTCGAAGTACTGGAACTGCGCAACGTCGGGGACGAGGTCGACCTGACGGTGTTCGAGGGAGCCTCATCCGGACTGCTGGACCAGGGCGACCTGGACGACGCCGGAGCCGCGCTGGAGGCCGGCAACTCCGCCGCCGTCGTCGTGTACGAGAACGTCTGGGCCGCGCCCCTGGCCCGTGCGCTGCGGCGCGGCGGGGCCGAGGTGGTGGCCAGCGGGCGTATCCCCGTGGACGCGCTGCTGCAGTCGCTGGAGGCCGCCGAGGCGACGGCGGCGCCCTGAGAGGAGCCGATGCCGCCGCAGCGGCGCCAGACCACCCAGCGCCACATCACTCAGCGCCACACCATCCACGGATCACAGGGGAGATGAGTGACATGCCAGGACTCCTTCGCGGCGTCGCCCGCACCGCCGTCGTCGCGGGGACGGCCACAGCCGTGTCGAACCGCGTCTCACGGCGGCAGGCGGGCCGGTGGGCCCAGCAGGATGCCGAACGGCAAGTCGCCTACCAGCAGGGTGTCGCACCTCCGACGCCCGCCGCGCCCGCGCCCGCGCCTGCGCCCGAGCCCGCCGCACCGCCGTCGGCCGACGACGAGATGTCCAGCAAGATCGACCAGCTGAAGCAGCTCGGCGACCTCAAGGCCCAGGGCGTGCTCACCGAAGAGGAATTCGTGGCCCAGAAGCGCCAGGTCCTCGGTTGACGCGGGGGGAACGGGGTCGTGCCTGAGCCGGGGCCCTCGGCTGCGCCCGCCACCGGCACGCAGCCGGAAGAGGCCGACCGGTTGCGGGAACTGCTGCGCAGCCCCGCCTACCAGAAGGCGCTCGGCTTCTCCGCGCTGATCGGAGTTCCGGTCTCCCTGGCCGCGTTCTGGTTCCTGGCCGCACTGCACGAGCTCGAGCACCTGCTGTGGGCCGATCTGCCTTCGGCGCTGGGCTGGGACACCCCTCCGTGGTGGTGGCCGCTGCCCTTGCTGACGCTCGCCGGCATCGCCGTCGGTCTCGTGGTCCGGTATCTGCCGGGAGCCGGCGGTCATGTTCCCGCCGCGGGTCTGCACGCTGCGGGGCTCCCCCCGGTATCCCTGCCGGGAGTCATCCTGGCGGCCCTGGCCAGCCTGCCGCTGGGCGCCACCCTCGGCCCCGAGGCCCCGCTGATCGCGCTCGGCGGCGGCCTGGCCCTGCTCTTCGGGCAACTGGCGCGTGCCCCGGTGACGACACAGGGCGCGGCACTTCTCGGGGCGGCCGGCGCCGCCGCGGCGCTTCCGGCGATCTTCGGCAACCCGCTGGTCGGAGCAGTGATTCTGATCGAGGTGGCCGGGGTGGGCGGAACGCGGCTGTTCGCCGTCATGCTGCCGGCGCTCCTGTCCAGCGGGATCGGATCGCTCGTCTTCACCGGGTTCGGCCGCTGGACCGGCCTGTCCATCGGCAACCTGACGCTCACACTGGGGGTGCCCACGCCGCGCCTCGACGTCGGGGACGTGCTGTGGGCGATTCCGATGGCCGTCGTGATCGGAGTCGCGGTGCACATGATCCTGGACACCGGGCGCCTGGCCGCGGTGTTCGTCTCCAAAAGGCCCGTCGTCCATACGGTGGCCTGCGCCCTGGCCGCCGGGGCGTGCGCCGCGGTCTACACGCTGGCCGCCGACCGGACGCCGGTGGACGTGGCGTCCTCCGGCCAGGCAACACTGGCCAAGCTGGCCGAGGACCCGCACTCCTGGGGCGTCGGTGCCCTGATCGCCGTGCTGCTGTTCAAGGCGGTCGCGTACGGGCTGTGCCTGGGCAGTCTGCGCGGCGGTCCCATCTTCCCCGCGCTGTTCCTGGGGGCGGCGTTGGGCGTCCTGCTCGCACCCCTGCCCGGGTTGGGAGTCGTGCCCGGCCTGGCGGCGGGCATGGCGGCAGCGGCCGCGGCCGCGCTGCGACTGCCGGTGAGCAGTGCGGTGCTGGTCGTGCTGCTCATGGGCAGCGGAGCCATGACTCCCTTGGTGCTGCTCGCGGCGGTGGTGGGCTTCGTGACCGCCCAACTGCTCCCACCGGGCCGTCCCGTGCCTCCGCTGGGCAAGCCGGCCCCAGCACCGGCCGGAGCCCCCGCCCATCCGAGCTCGCACCCACCGGACAGGCCCACGACTGACCAGGCCTCCGGAACTGCGGGCGACCGCGCCGAGGGCAACTGACGCGGGCGGGAGGCGGGCCGGGTGGGGTGGGCCGGGTTGCGCCGAGCCGGTTTGCGCCGGGCCGGTATGTGCCGGGCCCGTTTGCGCCGGACCGGTACGTGCCGGGCCCGCTTGCGCCGAGCCCGCTTGCGCCGGACCGGTACGTGCCGAGCCCGCTTGCGCCGAGCCCGCTTGCGCCGAGCCGGATCGCGCCGAGCCGGTACGTGCCGGGCCCGCCTGCGCCGAGCCCGCTTGCGCCGAGCCGGTACGTGCCGGGCCCGCCTGCGCCGAGCCCGCTTGCGCCGAGCCGGATCGCGCCGAGCCGGTACGTGCCGGGCCCGCTTGCGCCGGGCCCGCTTGCGCCGAGCCGCGATGTGCCGTGTTGTGCCGAGCCGGGGCTCGCATGCGCTGCTGCAACCCACCGGGCGAGCCGACCGGACCTCCTGCTACGCCGGGCCAGGCTCGCCCCCGACCGGCTCCGCACACCGGGGAGCCCCCGAAAGCGCCTGGGACCACCGGAGCCGCGACGCATCCAGGCACGCACCCACTGCTGTCGGCAGGCCGAACGGGCACCGGGCGGCCGGTGCACCGAGACCGTCCAACACGCCACCAGCCGAGCGGACCTCCCGCAGGCCAGACACGGGCCCCACACACACCGAGCCCCGGCTGCCAAGAACCGGGAGCCACGCCCCATCCAGTCACCCCACCCACCCGTGCCGTCCCCAGGGCGTCCCGCACGGGCACCGCCGACGGGGGCGCACAGGCGTCGCACACCACCGGCCGAGCGGACCTCCGGCACGCCGGACCAGCCCCGGTCCCGACCCATGCAAGCCGGGCCGGACACCCCGCCGCGCTCCCTGCTGCACCGGGCCACCGCCCCCAGCGCCCCCGACCCAACCCGGAGCCGCGCCCGGTCCACCCCGCTTCCCTCTCCGCATCCCGGACGCGCAGCGGGCGTGCCCGTCTGGTTCAGGCTCGGGAGGCCCGAACCCGCGCAGCGCCGACGTGCGTGTCCGTGCGGTCCGGTCGACAGTGGAAGCCGGTGCCCTTCAGACAAGGAGCTCGCATGGCCGATCGCCGGAAGCGCACCGCGCTCGTCGTGCTCGTCCAGCCCGCCGCGCAGTGGAGCCCGGCCGGGCCCGGCCCTGGGTTGTGATGAGTTCGCGTCCTGAGGCCTCGGCGCCGGAGCGCATGTCCGAGGTGGACTTCCGGGCCCTGTACCGCCGGTTGCGAGAGCAGGCGGACGGCAGCGGAGGTCACCGCGGGGCGCTCGGTCGGCTCACGCCCGAGCGTGTCGTCGCCGCCGTCGGCGAGGTGCGTACCGGGCGTACCGTCTCGCTGGCCGCGCCCATCGAGACCGCGCCGGGGCCGGACAATCCGCAGCCCGCGTCCCACCGGATGATCGCGCCGACGGACCAGGAGGAGACCACCGCCCCGGGGCTGCACTTCGCCCGCGACCGGTTCGCCATGAACGTGCACGGCGACGCCGACAGCCACCTCGACGCGCTCTGCCACGTGATGTTCGACGGCGAGCTCTACGGCGGGGTCCCGGCGAGCACGGTGACGCCGGACCACGCCGGCGCGCTGACGCTGGATCTCGTGCGGGACGGCATCGTCGGACGCGGTGTGCTGCTGGACGTCCCCCCGCTGCGGGGCGTCCCGTGGCTGGAACCCGGCGAGCAGGTGAGCGCCGCGGACCTCGAGGCCGCCGAGGCCGCACAGGGGGTCACGGTCGGACCGGGCGACCTGCTCTTCGTGCGCGTGGGGCATCGCCGTCGGCGACGAAGTCTCGGCGCCTGGGACCCGGCCGAGGCCCGGGCCGGACTGCATCCGCAGGCGATGCGCTTCCCGGCCGAGCGGGGTGTCGCCGTTCTCGGATCGGACGGCAACAACGACGCGGCACCGAGCGCCGTGACCGGCGTCGGCTACCCCGTACACGTCCTGGCCGTGAACGCCATGGGGCTGCACCTGCTGGACTGGCTGGACCTCGAGGAGCTCGCGGAGGCCTGCGCCGGGTCGGCCCGCTCACAGTTCCTGTGCGTGGTCGCCCCGCTGCGGCTTCCCGCGGGCACCGGCTCGCCGGTGAACCCGATCGCCGTTCTGTGAACGGCGGTACGGGTTCTTGTGCGGATGCCGCTTCGGCAGCCTCCGTATACGTTCGAAGTGGGCCCCCAGACGTGTCCGGGTCACCGCAGCGGCGGGAGACCACCCCAGCCAAGGACGGTGGTCGTCATGGGCGACTCCCCCCAGTACGACGTCATCATCATCGGCACCGGAGCCGGCGGGGGAACGCTCGCCCACCGGCTGGCCCCCTCGGGCAAGCGGGTCCTGGTTCTGGAACGTGGTGACTACCTCCCGCGCGAGCGCGACAACTGGGACTCCACGGCCGTGTTCGTCAAGGGCAAGTACCGGGCCCCGGAGTTCTGGCTCGACAAGCACGGCAACGAGTTCCCGCCCGAGGTCAACTACTACGTCGGCGGCAACACCAAGTTCTACGGCGCGGCCCTGTTCCGGCTGCGGCCCGAGGACTTCGGGGAGCTGCGTCACCACGACGGCCTCTCCCCCGCCTGGCCGATCCGGTACGAGGACCTGGAGCCGTACTACACCCAGGCGGAACACCTCTACCGCGTGCACGGCCGGCACGGCGAGGACCCCTGGGAGGGCCCGTACAGCGAGCAGTACGCCCATCCTCCGGTCGAACACGAGCCGCGTATCCAGCAGTTGAGCGACAACCTGGAGAAGCAGGGCCTGCATCCCTTCCATCTGCCGATCGGGGTCGACCTCACCCAGGACGCGAACGGCGGGGCGACCCACTTCAGCGCCTGCATCCGCTGCAGCCGGGTCGACGGGTTCCCCTGTCTGGTCCGGGGCAAGTCCGACGCCGAAGTGGTGTGCGTCGAACCGGCCTTGGAGCAACCGAACGTCGTGATGATCACCAACGCCCACGTCACGCGCCTCGACACCGACCCGACGGGCCGCAGCGTCACCGCCGTCGTCGCCACGCTCGCGGACGGGCAGGAGGCCCGCTTCGAGGCGGACATCGTGGTCGTGGCGTGCGGAGCGGTCAACTCGGCCGCGCTGCTGCTCGCTTCGGCGAACGACCGGCACCCGGCCGGGCTGGCGAACAGCTCCGACGTGGTCGGCCGCCACTACATGCGGCACAACAACCTCGCCCTGATGGCCGTGTCGAAGGAGCCCAACGACACCCGGTTCCAGAAGACGCTCGCGCTGCACGACTGGTACCTCGGAGCGGACGACTGGGAGTATCCGCTCGGCGGCATCCAGATGCTCGGCAAGTCGGACGCCGAGCAGATCCATGGTGAGGCGCCGCGCTGGGCCGGGGCGGTGGCGCCCGACATGCCTTTCGAGGTGCTGGCCCATCACGCCGTCGACTTCTGGCTGTGCGGGGAGGACCTGCCGCTGCCGGACAGCCGGGTCACGCTGGAGAGCGACGGCCGCATCCGCCTGACGCTCGACGAGAACAACAACACGGCCGGGCTGAAGCGCCTGCGGCGCAAGCTCCAGCACATGCTCGGCCATCTCGGCATGCACGAGCACCGCCTGCTGTCGCACAGCATCTACCTGCACAAGGGGATGCCCATCGGTGCCACCGCGCACCAGGCGGGCACGGTGCGCTTCGGCACCGATCCGGCGTCCTCCGCCCTGGATGTCCACTGCAAGGCGCACGACCTCGACAACCTGTACGTGGTCGACACGAGCTTCTTCCCGAGCATCGGGGCCGTCAACCCGTCCCTTACGGCCATGGCGAACGCCCTGCGGGTGGGCGATCACCTCCTGGAACGGCTGGGTTGAGCGAGACCCGGCGACTCGCCTTCGAGCGGGCGAAGTTCCTGCGCCGGTCGGCCCAACACCGGCTCGTGCCACGCGCCAACGCGCGACGGCGGTGATTGTGTGACGCCCTGACCTCCGGGCCACGACCCGGGGGATCCGGCCACGCAATGGAGAGACTTTCATCGTGAGTTCCCCCGAGGGCGCGCCCCGCGACGTGATCCCCGCCCACCTGCTCAAGGGCCAGAAGGCGTTGGTGACCGGCGCGAACTCCGGCATCGGCAAGGCCACGGCCGTGGCCATGGGCCGGGCCGGCGCCGACGTGGTGGTGAACTACGTGGCCGGCCGCGACGAGGCCGAGAAGGTCGTCGAGGAGATCGAGTCCTTCGGAGTGCGGGCGGCGGCCTACGAGGCGGACGTGTCCGACGAGGACCAGGTCGTCGCCATGACGAACCGGATGGTCGAGGAGTTCGGCACGATCGACATCCTGGTCGCCAACGCGGGCCTGCAGCGCGACGCCCCGTTCACCGAGATGACCCTCGCCCAGTGGCAGAAGGTCATCGACGTGAACCTGACGGGACAGTTCCTGTGTGCCCGGGAGGCCACCAAGGAGTTCCTGCGGCGCGGCGTCGTCCCCGAGGTGTCGCGCGCAGCCGGCAAGATCATCTGTATGAGCTCCGTGCACCAGGTCATCCCCTGGGCCGGGCACGTCAACTACGCCTCGTCCAAGGGCGGCGTGCAGATGATGATGGAGACGCTCGCGCAGGAACTCGCGCCGAAGAAGATCCGCGTCAACGCGATCGCCCCCGGCGCCATCGCGACCCCCATCAATCGCAGTGCCTGGGAGACGCCCGCGGCCCGCGACGACCTGCTCAAGCTGATTCCGTACGACCGTGTCGGCGCCCCTGAGGACATTGCGCACGCGGCCGTCGGACTCGCCTCCGACCTGATGGACTACGTGGTGGGCGCCACGCTCTACGTGGACGGCGGGATGACCCTCTTCCCCGGTTTCGCCACCGGCGGCTGACAGCACACGCAGGACGGCCCCGGACGGAACCCGTATATGCACACCACTTTGCACGTGCTGGCGGACGCGCCGGCGCAGATGCTGCCGGCCAGATCCCTGATGGCCTTCACCCTGGCGTCCCACATCATCCTGGTGCCCCTGGGTGTGGCCCTTCCGCTGATCACGCTCATCCTGCACGGCTACGGGCTGCGCCGCGGTGACCGTACGGCCCTGCTGCTGGCGCGCCGCTGGTCGGCGGTGATGGCGGTCCAGTTCGCGATCGGGGTGGTCACCGGAACCGTCCTGTCGTTCGAGTTCGGGCTGCTCTGGCCGGGCCTGATGGGCCGGTGGGGCGATGTCTTCGGGATCGGGTTCGGCGTAGAGGCGTGGGCCTTCTTCCTGGAGGCCGTCCTCATCGCGATCTACCTGTACGGCTGGCGACGCCTGCCTGCCAGGACCCACTTCCTGCTCGCTCTGCCGCTGCCCGCCACGGCCCTGCTCGGCGCCTTCGGGATTCTCGCCGCCAACTCCTGGATGAACACGCCGCGTGGCTTCAGCCTCGACGCCGCGGGCAACCCCGTCGACGTGAACATCTGGAAGGCGATCTTCACGCCCATGTTCGGCCCGCAGTACTGGCACTTCGTCGTGGCGATGCTCGTCACGGCCGGTTATGTGGTGGCCGGTGTCTACGCCGTGGGCTGGTTGCGCGGGCGCCGGGACCGCTACCACCGGCTCGGCTTCACCATCCCGTTCACGGTGGCCGCCGTGCTCACGCCGGTGCAGTTCGTGCTGGGCGACTCCATCGCCCGGCAGGTCTTCCACAAGCAGCCGGTGAAGTTCGCCGCCATGGAGATCGTCTGGGAGACCGACACGCATGTCCCCGAGTACCTGTTCGGCCGACTGCATTCTGACGGGAGCGTGTCGGGCGGCATCAAGATCCCGCAGTTCGACTCCATTCTCGCCGGTTTCAGTCCGGACACCCGGGTGACCGGGCTGACCTCCGTCCCCGCCGACGAGCGGCCCAACGCCACCCAGGCGACCATCGCCCACTGGGCGTTCGACACCATGGTCGGCATCGGCTCCCTGCTCGCGGTGCTCGCCCTGTGGTACGCGCTGATCTGGTGGCGGCGCCGCCGGCTGCCCGCCTCGCCCTGGTTCTACCGGTGCGCCGCCGTGTCCGGCGTGGCCTCCGTCGTCGCCGTCGAATGCGGCTGGATCACCACCGAGGTGGGGCGCCAGCCGTGGATCGTCTACGAGAACATGAGGGTCGCCGAAGCGGTCACCTCGACCGGGTCCAGCACGCTGTGGACCATGTTCGGCCTGGTCGTCGTGGTGTACGTGTTCATCTTCGGATCGTTCCTCGTGATCCTGCTGCGGATGCGCACCCGTTGGCGACTCGCCGACGAGGAGGACAGAGCGGGAACCGGGGAGCGGCCCACGGCTCAGGCACCCGAGACGGACACCCCCTACGGGCCGCGCCCCACGGTCCCCTCCGGCGCGGCGCCGCCGTCCGGCACTGACGGACCGTCCTCGTCCGCGGAGAGCCGGCCGTGATCGCCGAGGTCATCGCCGTCGTCCTGCTGCTCGCGATCGCCGCCTACGCCTGTGCGGGCGGCACCGACTACGGAGCCGGCTTCTGGGACCTGACCGCCGGCGGAGCGGAGCGCGGCAAGCGGCCCCGGTGGCTGATCGACCATGCGATGGCGCCCGTGTGGGAGGTCAACAACGTCTGGCTGATCTTCGTACTCGTCATCATGTGGACGGGCTTCCCTGTTCTCTTCCAGCAGTTGTTCCAGTCGATGTGGCTGCCGCTCGCACTGGCCGTCGTGGGCACGGTCCTGCGCGGCGCAGGGTTCGCGCTGCGCAAGCCCGCCCAGCGGCTGGCCGGACGGCGCCTGTACGGCGCGGTGTTCGCCGTCTCCTCGCTGCTGACGCCGTTCTTCCTCGGCGCCGCGGCCGGCGGTGTGGCGTCGGGTCGGGTGGCCGCGGACGTCAAGCCCTCGGACCACGCCTGGGCCCACCCCACCCCGGTGCTGTTCGGGGTGCTCGCGGTGGCGACCACCGCCCTGCTCGGGGCTGTGTTCCTCGCCGCGGACGCCCGGCGCTTCGAAGCACCGGACCTGGACGGCTACTTCCGACGGCGGGCACTGGCCGCCCTGGCCGCCGTCGCCGCGCTGTCGGTGGTGACGCTGATCGTCGCGCACGACGACGCGGCGCACGTGTGGCACGGGCTCACGCACGGGGCGGGACTCGTGTTCGTGATCGTGGCGGCGGTGAGCACCCTGGCCACCGCCTGGCTGCTGATCCGCCCGTCCGGGGCCTGGTCCCGGGTCACCGCGGTCGGTGTGGTGGCGTCCGCCGTGATCGCCTGGGGCGTGGCGCAGCGGCCGTACCTGGTCCCGACCTCCCTGACCATCGCGCAGGGCGCGGGCGCCGGCACGACGCTGCGTTGGCTGGGGGTGGTCACCCTCGTCGCCGTCGTGCTCGTCATGCCCGCGGTCGTCCTCCTCTACTGGATGGACACCCACGGGGAGTTGGAGGGCCTCACCGACACCGATCTGCGGCTCGGTGCCCGCGACGACGGCTGAGCCCGGCGGCGAGGGATGAGGGCACGGTGAGCGAGGACGACATCCTGCTGGGGCTCGCCCTGGTCGTGGCCCTTGCCGTCGGCTCCCAGATCCTGGCCGGCCGGCTGCGGATCCCGGCCCTGATCGTGCTCGTGCCGGCCGGGTTCACCGCGGGAGCCCTCACCGACATCGTCCACCCCGACCGGCTCGTCGGAGAGGACTTCTCGTCGCTGGTGTCGCTGTCGGTGGCGCTCATCCTCTACGACGCCGGGCTGGGACTGGACATGCGCCTGCTCAAGGGCCCGACCCGCAACACCGTCCTCCGGCTCCTGGTGTTCCAAGTGGTGCTCACCTGGGTGGCGGTGATGGCCCTGGGGCCGGCCCTGTTCAGCGTTCCGGCGGCCGTGGCCAGCATGATCGGGGTGATCCTCGTGGTGTCCGGGCCGACCGTCGTCGGTCCGCTGCTGGAGCACGTCAGGCCGTCGGACAAGGTGCGGCGCGTACTGGTGTGGGAGGGCTCCCTCATCGACGCCGTCGGTGGCATCCTCGGCGCCGTCGTCTTCCATTCCATCGTCTCCGGCGGTCTGCAGACCGGTCACTTCCGGGTGGGCTCGTTCCTGGGCAGCATCGCCGTCGGGCTGGCGGGTGGCGTGGTCGGGGCCGCGCTGCTGTGGTTCGCCCTGAGGCTGCTCCGCCTCGGTGAGACCCTCGGCACGCTCGCCCAGCTCGCAGTCGTCGTCGTGGTGGCGGCGGGCTGCGACGCTGTGTACGACGACACCGGGCTCATCGCCGCGATCGTCACCGGTCTGGTCGCCGCGAACCTGCCGGGCTTCGACATGCCTGCGCGGCGGCCGTTCTTCGAGACGCTGGTCCAGCTGATCATCGGGCTGCTGTTCATCGCCATCTCGGCGTCGGTGACACCCGAGTCGCTCGTTCCGGTGCTCCTTCCCACCCTTGCGCTGGTCGCGGCGCTCGTCCTGGCCGTCAGACCCGTCATCGCGCTGCTGTCCACCCTCAGAACGGACTTCACGGGCCGGGAACGCGCCTTCATCGGCTGGATGGCCCCGCGTGGCATCGTCGCCGCCTCCACCGCCACGACCTTCTCCGCCGCGCTCGCCACCGAGGGTCTGCGCGACGCGGACAAGATCCTCCCGGTCACCTTCCTGGTGATCGTCGGAACGGTCCTCGTCTACGGACTGACCGCGAGGCCCGTGGCCGCCAGGCTGGACGTCGTACGCACCGCCCGGTACCGGCCGTTGCTGCTGGGCGGGGACCCGTGGGTCGTGGACCTGGCCCTGGCGCTGCGCGACGCCGGGCTGGACGTACTGGTGTGGGCGGGATCCGCACAGGGGCGGGCCCGGATCGAGGCGGCGGGCATCGAGCCGGCAGCCGGGGAGGTCATGGCTGTGGCGACCGATCCGCAGGCCCGCCTGGAAGGCATCACTTCGGTCTTCCTGCTCACGGACGACGACGACTTCAACGCGCTCGTCTCGGTCGTCCTGCGGGACAGCGTCGACGGCCCGGTCTACCGGGTGGGCCCACCGCCTGACACCCGGGGCTTGGTCGCCCCGTACAGCTCCGGAGAGATCCTCTTCGGCCCCGAGTTCGTCCGCCACACGGTCGCGGACCGCCATGAGCGCGGCGCCCGCTTCCACGTACAGCCCGCGTCGGCTCCGTATCCGCCGGGGTACGAGACGCTGTTCGTCGTACGGCCGGACGGGCGCCCGGAGCCGACGACCGCGGGGCGGGCGGTCAGCGCCGGGGAGGGCGACACGCTCGTGCTGCTCGGCCCGGCGCCGGAACCGGGCGCTGACACCGCCGGCTGAACCGGGTGCGTCAGGCTGCTCGTCGCTCGAGCGCCGCGTTCAATGTGATGGCCGCGTCGATGAGCGCGAGATGGGTGAAAGCCTGCGGGAAGTTGCCCAGCTGACGGCCCGTCGGGTCGATCTCCTCCGAGTACAGGCCGAGGTGGTTGGCGTACCCCATCATCTTCTCGAGCACCAGCCGGGCCCGGTCGGGGCGTCCCGCGCGTGCCAGGGCGTCGACGTACATGAAGGTGCACAGCGAGAAGGTGCCTTCGGAGCCGCGCAGGCCGTCGGGGGACGCCTCGGGGTTGTAGCGGTAGACGAGGCTGTCGCTGACGAGTTCCTGTTCCATGGCGCCGAGGGTCGACGTCCACATCGGGTCCTCCGGCGTGAGGAACCCGACCGTCGCCATGCGCAGCAGCGCGGAGTCGAGGACTTCGCTGCCGTAGTGCTGGACGAACGCCCCACGTCCCTCGCTCCAGCCCTTGGTCATGACCTGCTCGTAGCAGTCGTCGCGTGCCCTGCGCCAGCGTTCGGAGGCGCCCGGGCGTCCGTTCGCGTCGGAGAGCCGCAGGGCACGGTCGAAGGCGACCCAGGACATGACGCGGCCGTAGGTGAAGTCCTGCCGGCCGCCGCGGGTCTCCCACAGGCCTTCCTCCGCCTGGTCCCAGTGGTCGACCAGCCAGTCGAGGTTGGTCAGCAGGGAGTTCCATCCGTGGTGCCCCAGCTGCAGACCGTGCCGGTGCGCGAAGTAGATGCTGTCCAGGGCCTCGCCGTAGATGTCCAACTGGAGCTGTGTGGCGGCGCCGTTGCCGATCCGCACCGGCGCGGAACCCGCGTAGCCCTCCCAGTGGTCGAGGATCTGTTCGTCGAGGTCGGAGGAGCCGTCGACCTTGTACATGATGTTCAGGGGACCGGTGTCACCGTGCCTCCCGGCCCGCTCCCTGACCCGGTCGGCGAGCCACAGGATGAAGGCCCTCGCCTCGTCGGTGAAGCCCAGTCCCAGCAGGGCGTACACCGAGAAGGACGCGTCGCGGATCCAGGTGAACCGGTAGTCCCAGTTGCGCTCCCCGCCCAGTTGCTCCGGGAGTGCGGCCGTCGGGGCGGCCACCACGGCACCGGTGGGCGCGAACGTCATCAGTTTCAGCGTGATCGCGGAGCGCTCCACGGCCTCGCGCCAGCGTCCCGTGTAGCGCGACTGGCCGAGCCAGGTACGCCAGAACCGCACCGTCTCGTCGAAGAGCCGATGGTATTCGGCCACGCGCATCTCCCTGGGCGGCCCGTCGGCGCCCCACTCCAGGGCCAGCCCCCGCTCCTGGCCCGCCTCCAGGGTCAGCGTGAAGTGCAGGGCGTCGCGCCGGTCGGCGAGCAGGTCGAGCAGTCGCTTGTCGTCCGCTTCGCGGATGGGGTGGACGGTGAGGGCCGTGCCGTCCTCCGCGGCGAACGCCGCCCCGTGCGTGGTGATGTGCAACCGGTGCGCCTGGCGGCCGTAGTCGAACCGCGGCGCTATCTCCACCTCGAAGGTCATCTTGCCGCGCACACAGCGGACCATCCGCACCAGACGGTGACTTTCCGTGACCTCCGTGCCGGTCACGGGCATGAAGTCGATCACCTCGCCGGCACCCGCCTCGGTCATGAACCGGGTGACCAGGATCGCCGTGTCGGGAAAGTACAACTGCTTGGTCGCGTAGGCACCGTTCTGCGGCCGGACGGTGCAGTGCCCGCCCTTGTCCTGGTCCAGCAGCGCCCCGAACACACTGGGCGAGTCGAATCTCGGGGCGCAGAACCAGTCGATGCAGCCGTCGGTCGTCACCAGGGCGGCGGTCTGCAGATCGCCGAGGAGGCCGTGGTTCTCGATCAGTGGGTAGTCGGCCATCGAGGACACCTCTCGGCGTGCGATTCACCCGAATGCCCCCCGCCTCAGATTAAGCCGAGGGTCCAGGATCGGCGCGCGGGGACGAGGGCGGCGGGGCCCGGGGGGGCGGGCAGGATCCGTCCGGCCCGCCCTACTGCCCGGATGCCGCGGCCCGCCGGGTCGCGCGGCGCCACAGCCGCCGCTGCACACGCAGAGCAAGGACGCCGACGGCCACGAGGACCACCACGTTGAGCAGCAGTTGGACGAACGAGCCCCACACGTGGTCCCAGTCCCCGAACGCCAGCGAGACCGCCATGTCCGAGGCGGCGGGGATGGTGGTGACGGAGATGAAGACACCCAGCAGGGCACTGCCGCGCGCCTCGGTCAGCGAGACGATTCCGACGATGCCGGCGAGAAAGGCCACGGCGACGGAGAAGAAGTTCGGCGTGCCGATGAGGTTGGACACGGGCCGCAGGCCCAGGTCGAAGGCCTCCGACTGCAGTCCGAAGCCCCGGGCCACCGCGGCGAATCCCAGGGTGGCCACGATCGCCAGGGAGAACCCGACCACCAGCGCCCGCACACCCTCACGGACCCTACGTCGGCTACGACGGTCGAGGCCGAGCGCGACGCTGGTGATGGCGTTGTACTCGGGGCCCACCACCATGGCCGCCACGATGAGGATCTGAGAGTTCGACATGATGCCGACCGAGCCGATGATCCCGGCGATGACCAGGAAAAGGTAGAAGGACGGCCGGTAGGTGCCCTCCGCCCGGATGCGCGCCTCGACGCCGGCCCACAGCGGCGCGTGGACGAGCGCGCTCGGCTGATCGGTCTCGAGTTGCTCGGCCTGGCGCGAGAACATCACGTCGATGCCGTCCACGGCGATCGACCCGGCACGGTCGACGCCCAGTTCGCGCAGCTGCCCCAGCACGTCGTTGGCGGCGCCCTGCACCACGTCGCACTCCACCGCGTCGCCCTCGGGGACCTGGCTCGACCGCACCACGACGAGATTGAGCACGCTGCTGTGCGAGGCGAGCAGGCCGACGGCCGGCCGGGTGAGGGCGGACGGCATCACCATCCGGAAGTGGACCAGTTCCATCCGGGTCTCCTGTGGGCGGGAAGCGGGACGCCCGCTATCCGTCCGGCTCGGCCACGGCTCGCAGTGCCGCTGCCACGACCTGCTCCCGGGGTGCGCTCGCGTCGACGGTGACGCCCGGCTCGTCGGCCTGCAGCGGTTCGAGAATCGCGAACTGTGAGTCCAGCAGCCCGGGCGGCATGAAGTGCCCTTCCCTGCGGGCGATCCGCTGCGCGGCCGACCTTCGATCGAGAGAGAGGTGGACGAAGGACACGTTCGCGCCCTGGCCCGCACTCCGAAGCTCGTCCCGGTACCGGCGCTTGAGTGAGGAACACGTGACCACCCCGCCACGCCCGTGCGACACGGCCGACCGGATCCACTGGCTGAGGGCCGCCAGCCAGGGTCGGCGATCGGCGTCGTCGAGGGGCTGCCCGGCGGCCATCTTGGCAATCTCGGGCGCGGAGTGCAGTGCATCGCCCTCCAGGAAGGGCACGTCGAGCTGCTGGGCGAGGCGCGCCCCGACGGTGGACTTCCCGGACGCCGACACGCCCATGACGATCACGACCCGGGGGCCGTTGACCTTCGCGGTCAAGCTCCCTCCCTGCGGTGATGGCGGAGCTCCGGTACACGCCCACTATCGCCCCGGGTCCGGCGGCGCGCTGCGCGGGTGGTCCTTCCGGACGTCAACCGGCCAGCTCGTAGGCGCTCTTTGAGGTCCACGGCCATGGGCGATCCCATCAGGCGCCGTACGGCTCGAGCGTGGGCACGGCCGTGATCCGCCGCATCTCCTGCCCGGCGTCCCCGGCGTCCGCGTCCGCGCCTCGGCGGGCGACGGAGTGCCGTGGCCCGCGCGGTCGCGCAGTCTGGAGACCGGAAAGGAGCGGCGCGATGGAGACTTCCGCACGGCTACCGTCGGCAGCAGGGTTCCGGACACCATGGCCGCGCTCCACGCGCGCCGGTGACTGATGCCGCGCGGGGGCATGGGCGAGGACTCCGGCGAACCGCCGAACCGGCCCGCCGGGGAGGGCGGCATCACCAAAAGCACCGGCACCACCGGCGCAAGCCGCCCCGCCAACGGCCACCGGCGGATCCGCTGGCTGCTGCACGCGTCCTGGTGGCGTGGCCGCATCAGGAAGCTCACTGCCTGGCTCAAAGCCGTCCACGCGCAGGTGGAGACCCGCTTCCCGGTGGTCACAGCGTTGGTGGACCGCATGGTGTCGGTGAACATCTTCGACTCCGCCACCCGCATCGCGGCCCAGTGCTTCCTGACGGCCGTTCCCTTGCTGTTCGTGCTGAGTGCGTACGCGCCGGAGGCGGTGCAGGACCAGGTCATCTCGGCGGTCAGTGCTGTCTTCGGTCTGAACGGGCAGGCGAAGACCCAGTTGGAGCAGGCGTTCCAGCCCCCGAGCGACGATCTGCGCCAGGCGACCGGCGTGGTGGGTGCGCTGATGGTGCTGCTGTCGGCCACCGCGGTCAGTCGCGCGGTGCAGCGGCTGTGCAGACGGGCCTGGCTGCTGCCACGGGCGGGGGCGAAAGTCGCTCCGTGGCGGTGGCTGGCGTGGATCGTCCTGTGGCTCGGCACGCTGGTCCTGCAGGGGCTGCTCCACAACGGGTTCGGCCTGGGGGCGGGACTGGGAATCCCGGTCATCCTGGTCATCGAGGCGGCCCTGTGGTGGTGGACCCAGCACCTTCTGCTCGGCGGCGCCGTGCGCTGGTCACCCCTGCTGCCGGGCGCCGTGATGACGGCGATCGCGGTCAGCACGTTGTCCCTGACCGCGCACTTCTACATGCCACGGGCGCTCAACCGGGCACTGGCGGACTACGGGTCCGCCGGACCGGTCTTCGCCCTGCTGTCCTGGCTGATCATCGTGTGCGTGGCCGTCGCCGTCGGTCTCAGCGCGGGGGCCGTACTGTCCCAGGAGCCGTTCCTGCGGCGCCGCCTCGGAACCGCGACGTCGCCTCCCGGCACGGCACCGGACACCTGATCCACATGCCGTGCCGCCGGGTCGGGCTTAGCGTTCTGGATATGGGCGTTGGGTGTTGCGCCGAATGAGTGGGTCCGATGAGCAGCCGGAGGCGGCTGATCCGCTCGGTGAGGCCTTGGCGGCGGCTGTGCGGCGCACCGGTGCCAGGTCCGGGGGTGTCTACCTGCTGGACCCGGCCGAGACCGCAATGGGTCTGCTCGCCCTGTGTGGTCTCCCGGTGGATGCCTTCGCACCGTGGTGGCGGATGTCGTTCGCCATCCGCGGCCCGGCCCAGGATGCGGTTCGCCACGAGCAGCTCGTCTGGGTGAATTCCCTGGAGGCGCTGGCCCGCGCCTACCCGCGCGCCGCGGCGACCATCCCCTACCAAGTCGCCTTCGCGATCGTCCCGCTGAAACAGATCCGGCACTGCCGGGGTGCGCTGCTGCTGATCTGGGCCCCGGACCGGTCGCCCCGCCTCAGCCGCCGCGAGCGCGGCCGCATCGCCGTCAGCGCGCGCCGTATCGCCCGCGTCCTGGATGCCGAGGCCTCCCCGCCGGCCATTCCGGACCGGCCCCGCTTCGTCCATCCCCACCGCGAAGAGCCGCAGCCCCAGTCCGAGCTCGCGGCGGCCGACCTGGTGGAACGTCTGCCCCTCGGCACGCTCGCCCTCGACCTCGGAGGGCGCATCACCTACGTGAACGCCGCAGCCGCCCGTCTGCTGGGCAGGCCGGCGAAGCAGCTGCTGGGAACCCAGCCGTGGCAGTCACTGCCCTGGCTCGACAACATCGCGTACATGGACGCGTACCGCACCGCCATGAGCAGCCGCGAGCACCTCGCCCTGACCGTCCTGCGCCCACCGGACCAGTGGCTGGACCTGCGTCTGCACACGGATGACAGCGGCACCAGCATCCTCATCACCCCCGACCAGTCGTCCAAGCCCCTCGGCACCCAGCCGGCCTCCCCCGCCAGCACTCCGCCGGCGAGCCGGATCCATCTGCTGATGGCCCTGACAGCGGCGCTGACCGAGGCCGTCGGTGTCCAGGACGTCGTCGACCTGATCGCCGACCAGATCCTGCCCGCCTTCGGCGCCCACGGCATGATCATGTCCGCCGCCGACGCCGGCCGTATCCAGATCATCGGACACCGCGGCTACGACCCCGCCCTGATCGAGCAGTTCGACGGCCTGCCCACGGATGCCGACCTGACGCCGGCCGGCCGCGCTCTGGCCACCGGCGCGTCGTTGTTCTTCGCCAACCGCGGCGAACTCGCCCGCCTCTACCCGAGGGCACCGCAGATCAGCGACAAGCACGCCTGGGCCTTCCTGCCGCTGCTCAGCTCCGGGCGCCCCATCGGCTGCCTGCTCCTCGCCTACAACCGGCCCCACACCTTCACCGCCGCCGAGCGCTCCATCCTCACGCCCCTCGCCGGTCTCATCGCCCAGGCCCTGGACCGTGCACGCCTCTACGACGCCAAGCACAATCTCGCCCACGCCCTCCAGCAGACCCTCCTTCCGCACGCCCTGCCGACCGTGGCCGGTCTCGAGGTCGCCGCCCGCTACCTCCCGGCCAGCCAGGGTGTGAACATCGGCGGCGACTTCTACGACCTCATCCGCCTCACGAACACGACCGCCGCGGCCGTCATCGGAGACGTGCAGGGCCACGACATGACGGCGGCGGCCCTCATGGGCCAGGTCCGCATGGCCGTCCACTCCCATGCCACGGCCGGAGCCGCTCCCGACCAGGTCCTCACCCGCACCGACCGCGACCTCGCCGACCTGCACGCCAGCCGTTTCGTCTCCTGCCTCTACGCCCACCTCGACCTCGCCCGCCACCAGGTGACCCTCGCCAGCGCCGGACACCCTCCCCCACTCCTGCGCCACCCCGACAACCGGGCCCATCCCGTCGACGTCCGCCCGGGCCCTCCGCTCGGCCTCGGCTTCGGCACCCCCTCCTACCCGCTCACCACACTGCCCCTGGGCCCGGAGACGCTCCTCGCCCTCTACACCGACGGCCTCGTGGAAGACCCCGGCACCGACATCACCCAGACCATCGCCGACCTCGCACAGCACCTCAGTGAGTCGAGCGATCTGCCCCTGCACCAGCTCGTGGATCGCCTGGTGCACCACACACGCCGCACCAACCGGCACACCGACGACATCGCCCTGCTGCTGCTTCAGCCCAACCGCCTCGCGGACGCGTGAGCACGATGCCGTCCGCGCCCCGCGCGCGAGGCGGGGTGCGGGGTGCGAGCGTGGAAGCAGGACAACGGCCCGGGTGGGCCTTCGGTTGGGTGCGGGACGGAGCGATGCGCCATGGCTCGGGCGATCTGGACAGGGGTGATCACGTTCGGGCTGGCCAGCGTGCCGGTCGGCCTGTACACCGCGACCGAGGACCACACCGTCCACTTCCACCAGCTGCAGCGCGGCACCGCCGACCGGATCCGCAACCGGCGGGTCAACGAGCGCACCGGCGAGGAAGTGGACAGCAAGGACATCGTCATGGCCTTCGAGGCTGCCGAGGGCGAGTACGTCGTCATCGACCCCGACGAGCTGGACGAGATCGCGCCGGGCCGCTCGAAGGCCATCGAGATCTCGGACTTCGTCGACCTGGCCGACATGGAGCCCGTGTACTTCGCCCGCACGTACTACGTCGCCCCGCGCGGCAAGGAACACCTGAAGGTGTACGAGCTGCTGCGCGCGGCGCTGGCCGAGGCGGACAAGGCGGGGATCGCGACCTTCGTGATGCGCGGCAGACAGTACCTGACCGCGTTGCGCGCGGCCGATCAGGTCCTTGTCCTGCAGACCCTGCACTGGGCCGACGAGGTGCGCGACCCGGGCCGGGAACTGCCCGAGCTGCCCTCCGGCCGCGCCGGGCGGGGCAAGGAGCTGGACATGGCACTGCAGCTGGTCGATGCGCTGAGTTCCGACTGGGATCCCGCCCGCTACCACGACACCTACCAGGAGAAGGTGCGGGAGCTGGTCAAGGCGAAGGCCGAGGGCCGCGACATCGCGCTGGCCGAGGAAGCCCCCGAGGCGACCAACGTCGTCGACCTGATGGATGTCCTCCAGCACAGCCTCGACCAGGCCCGCTCCCCCGGGAGTGGCGCCGCGCAACAGCGCAGGAAGCCGGCCGCCGAGAGTCCGGCGCGGAAGAGCGAACTGCGGCGGATGAGCAAGTCGGAGCTCTACCAGCAGGCCTCGGACCAGAAGCTCCCGGGTCGCTCGAAGATGACCCGCGACCAGCTGATCGACGCCCTCGCCCGGGCGGGGCGCAGAGGAAAGAAGACGGCCGCCTGACCGAGGAGCCCGTGACGGCGAAGGCTGTGGTCGCCGCCCCTCAGTGGCCCCACTCGTCCGGGCCGCCGCCCCGCCATTCGATCAGGGCGGACTGCCGTACGTACTCGGGATCGGCGTCCTCGATCCCCGCCCGGCTCAGGAACTCGGCCACGTCCAGGAGCCCGTACGCCATGCCCAGGAACTGGGTTTCGGCACGCACCCGCCGGCCGCCGTCCTCGGCGGGCGGATAGATGACGATGGGCTGCGCACTTGCC
Source organism: Streptomyces sp. NPDC012935 (assembly GCF_042900345.1). Taxonomy (NCBI): domain Bacteria; kingdom Bacillati; phylum Actinomycetota; class Actinomycetes; order Kitasatosporales; family Streptomycetaceae; genus Streptomyces; species Streptomyces sp. NPDC012935. The sequence goes on along the minus strand of NZ_JBIBBC010000017.1, from coordinate 97,478 downwards.
ATAGCACCAGGGTGCGATGCGGTGTGCTCGGGCGCATGCGGGGCGGCCGCGGCCCGGCTGGGTGGCCGGGACGGCGATCCGGGCCGGTGGCCGGTGGTGTTCCGCTTCCTCAGATCGTCGATGCGGCGCGCCGCTCATGGCGCGAGCGTGCCAGGTGATGGGCCGCACGCAGCAGCTCACGGGTCGCCGATGCTGTGCGCGGCCCCGGGTTCACGACTGCCAGCCAGCCGAGGGCGCCGTAGACGGGGTGCGCGATCACGGTGTCGGCGACGCCGGGATCGACCTCGCCGGTGGCTGGTTCGCGGGGCGCGTGACCGGTCCACCGGACGAACGCTTCCTTGCCGGCGTTGACGTTCACTCGGAAGGTGTCCGCCCGCTCCAGACGTGACGCCTCGTCGCCGGGGTAGTTCTTGGTCACGATCGTCGCGAACGGCTGGGTCGTCGTCGGCAGCACCCCATCGGGGGCGTAGTAGAAGAACGTGTCGCCCCAGCTGATGTCCGGTGTGCCGTCGCCCGGCGCCGGCCGGACGGTCAGCACGCCGTCCAGTGCGTCCACGAAGCTGATGATCTCGTCCATGGTCATGTGCTCTAGCGTTGCATTGAAGTGCTTGTGGAGACTTTGAGGCGCAGATGGAGGGCTTTCGAGGTGACAAGTCTCAAATCTGGCGATCTGCGCACTGCCGACGTCGCGCGGCGTTGCGGGTACTCCGTTCAACAGGTGCGCAATCTCGAACGCGACGGTGTCCTTCCGCCGGCGACGCGCACGGCCGCGGGCTACCGGGTCTACGGGGACGTGCATCTGCAGTCCGCGCTGGCCTACCGCGCCCTCGCAGCAGGCGCCGGTCCGACCGAGGCCAGGAGAATCGTCCGGGCCGTCCACCACTCCCCCACCTCGCAGGCACTGGCCCTGCTCGACGCGGCCCACGCCCGTCTCGACGCGGAGCGCACGGAACTGAGGCTGGCCCAGGAGGCCGCCCGGGCCATCGCCGGTGAGCCGATCGAGGACGTACGGGCGTCGGACTCGATGAGCGTTTCCGACCTCGCCGCCGCTCTCGGCGTCCGTCCTTCGACGCTGCGGCACTGGGATGCCGAGGAACTCGTCGTCCCGAACCGTGACGCCGCGCGTGGCACACGCCGGTACACGCCCGCCCAGGTCCGGGATGCGCGGATCGTGCACCAGCTGCGCAAGGCCGGTTACCGCATCGCACCCCTGCGAGCCCTCATGCCGCAGCTGCGCCGCGCCCGCGGATCGCAGGAGGTCACCTCAGTGCTGGCCGCCAGGGAGGCCGGCATCGCAACTCGCTCCAGAGCGCTGCTCGAAGGTGCCGTCGCGCTCGGCGCCGCCCTCACTATGGTCGAGGCTTCGGCACACACGACCGAGAGGACCAGCACCCGTGAGTGAATGGCAGCCGCCCGAGACGTTCCGCAGCACGTCGGGCGACATCCGCTGGGGCAGCCTCGGGCAACCCGGCCAGGATCCGGTCGTCCTCCTCCACGGGACGCCCTTCTCCTCGTACGTCTGGCGCGCCGTCGCCCGCGCGCTGGCCCGCCGCCACCAGGTGTTCGTGTGGGACATGCCCGGCTACGGGACGTCGGAGATGTCCCCCGACCAGGACGTCTCCCTGGCAACCCAGGGCAGGGTCTTCACCGAGCTCCTGGCGCACTGGAACCTCGACGAACCCCTGGTGGTCGCGCACGACTTCGGCGGTGCCGTCGCCCTGCGGGCGCATCTGCTGCACGGAGCCCGCTATCGTGCGCTCGCCCTGGTCGACCCGGTCGCGCTGGCCCCGTGGGGCTCCCCGTTCTTCCGCCTCGTCGGCGAGCACTCCGACGTCTTCGGCCAACTGCCGCCGGCTCTGCACCGCGCTCTGGTGCGCGAGTACATCAGCTCGGCCAGCAGCCCCGGCCTGCACCCTGCGGTCCTCGACCGGCTCAGCCGGCCCTGGCTGGGCGACGCCGGCCAATCGGCCTTCTACCGGCAGATCGCCCAGGCCGACCAGCGCCACACCGACGAAGTCCAGGAACGGTACGGCGAGATCGGCATCCCGACGCTGGTGTGCTGGGGCGAGGACGACACCTGGATCCCCCTGGCGAAAGGCCGCGAGCTGGCCGCCCGGATTCCGGACGCGCGGCTGGAGCCGATCGCCGGCGCGGGCCACCTCGTCCAGGAGGACGCGCCTGCCGAACTGACGGCCGCGCTCATGGCTTTCCTCCAGGAACGGACAAGCTGACGCCGTGACAGCGGCAGGGGCACGGCCCGGCGGAGAACCCCCGCGAGACCGTGCCCCTGCACTGCCTGTCCTACCTGCCCTTCAGGCCGCTCAGGCGAGTTCGACGAGGAGGTCGCCGCCCTCCACCTGCTGAATGGGATTGATGGCGAGCCTGGCCACCTTGCCGGACTTCGCGGCGGTGATGGAGGCCTCCATCTTCATCGCCTCGATGGTGGCCACCGTGTCGCCGGCCGTCACCTCGTCCCCCTCGGCGACCGTGAGGGTCACCACGCCGGCGAAGGGGGCGGGGACGTGGCCGGGGTTGGCACGGTCGGCCTTCTCCGTGACCGGGACGTCGGAGGCCGCCGCCCGGTCGCGGACCTGGATGGGCCGCAGTTGGCCGTTCAGGGTGGACATCACGGTGCGCATGCCGCGCTCGTCCGCGTCACCGACGGCCTGCAGCTCGATCAGCAGCCGCACACCGCGTTCGAGGTCGACGGAGTACTCCTTGCCGGGGCGCAGTCCGTAGAAGAAGTCCTTGCTGTCGAGGACGCTGGTGTCGCCGTAGGTGTCGCGGTGCGCGTCGAACTCGCGGGTCGGGCCCGGGAACAGCAGCCGGTTGAGCGTCGCCCGCCGGTCCTTCGCCAGGCCCTCGCGGTCGTCGGCGTTCAGCTCCTGGACCGGCTTGGCCTCGGCGCGGCCCTGCAACGCCTTCGTGCGGAACGGCTCGGGCCAGCCGCCGGGCGGGGTGCCCAGCTCGCCGCGCAGGAACCCGATGACGGAGTCGGGGATGTCGAACCTGTCCGGCTCAGCCTCGAAGTCCTTCGGGGACACGCCCGCGCCCACGAGGTGCAGCGCCAGGTCGCCGACCACCTTCGACGAGGGGGTGACCTTCACCAGACGGCCGAGCATCCGGTCGGCGGCGCCGTACATCGCCTCGATCTCCTCGAAGCGGTCGCCCAGGCCCAGCGCGACCGCCTGGGTACGCAGGTTGGAAAGCTGCCCGCCGGGAATCTCGTGGTGGTAGACGCGGCCGGTCGGCGAGGCCAGACCCGCCTCGAAGGGGGCGTAGACCTTGCGGACGCTCTCCCAGTACGGCTCCAGGTCGCCGACGGCCTGGAGGTCGAGGCCGGTGGGCCGCTCGGAGTGGTCGGTCGCGGCCACGATCGCCGACAGGGACGGCTGGGAGGTGGTGCCCGCCATGGACGCCACCGCTCCGTCCACCGCGTCCGCGCCGGCCTGGATGGCGGCGAGGTAGGTGGCGAGCTGCCCGCCGGCGGTGTCGTGGGTGTGCACGTGGACCGGCAGGTCGAACTCCCTGCGCAGGGCCGACACCAAAGTCGCCGCGGCCGGGGCGCGCAGCAGGCCCGCCATGTCCTTGACGGCCAGCACGTGCGCACCCGCCTCGACGATCTGTTCCGCCAGGCGCAGGTAGTAGTCCAGGGTGTACAGGCGCTCCGACGGGTCGGACAGGTCGGAGGTGTAGCACAGGGCCACCTCGGCGACGGCCGTTCCGGTGTCCCGTACGGCCTCGATGGCGGGCCGCATCTGGGCGACGTCGTTGAGGGCGTCGAAGATGCGGAAGATGTCGATGCCGGTGGCCGCGGCCTCGTGCACGAAGGCGTCGGTCACCTCGGTGGGATACGGCGTGTAGCCCACGGTGTTGCGGCCGCGCAGCAGCATCTGCAGGCAGATGTTCGGCGCGGCTTCCCGCAGGGCCGCCAGACGCTCCCACGGGTCCTCGGCGAGGAAGCGCAGGGCGACGTCGTAGGTCGCGCCGCCCCAGCACTCCAGGGACAGCAGCTGGGGCAGGGTGCGCGCCACCACCGGGGCGACGGCGAGCATGTCCTTGGTGCGCACGCGCGTGGCGAGCAGTGACTGGTGGGCGTCGCGGAACGTGGTGTCGGTGACGCCGATGGTCGGGGACGCGCGCAGCCAGCGGGCGAAGCCCTCCGGGCCGAGTTCTGCAAGCCGCTGCCGCGACCCGGCCGGCGGCTCCCCGGCCGGCAGCGCGGGCAGCTTCGTCAACGGCTCGAGCAGGTCGGGCCGTTCGCCGTGCGGCTTGTTGACGGTGACGTCGGCCAGGTAGGTCAGCAGTTTGGTGCCGCGGTCGGCGGAGTGCCGGGCGGTGAGCAGGTGCGGGCGCTGCTCGATGAACGACGTGGTGACGCGGCCCGCCTGGAAGTCGGCGTCGTCCAGCACCGCTTGCAGGAACGGGATGTTGGTGGCCACGCCGCGGATGCGGAACTCGGCCACGGCGCGCCGGGCACGGCCCACCGCGGTGCTGAAGTCCCGGCCCCGGCAGGTCAGTTTGACCAGCATGGAGTCGAAGTGCGCGCTGATGTCCGTACCGGCGTGGGTGGTGCCGCCGTCGAGGCGGATGCCCGAGCCGCCCGGCGAGCGGTAGGCGCTGATGCGGCCGGTGTCCGGGCGGAAGCCGTTGGCGGGGTCCTCGGTGGTGATACGGCACTGCAGCGCGGCGCCGCGCAGCCTGACGGTCTCCTGGGCGAGGCCGAGGTCGGCGAGGGTCTCGCCGGCGGCGATGCGCAGCTGCGACTGCACCAGGTCGACGTCGGTGACCTCCTCGGTCACGGTGTGCTCGACCTGGATGCGCGGGTTCATCTCGATGAAGACGTGGTTGCCGTCGCGGTCGAGGAGGAACTCCACGGTGCCGGCGTTGCGGTACCCGATCCGGCGGGCGAAGCGCACGGCGTCGGCGCAGATCCGGTCGCGCAGCTCCGGGTCGAGGTTCGGCGCGGGCGCCAGCTCGATCACCTTCTGGTGGCGGCGCTGCACCGAGCAGTCCCGCTCGAACAGGTGGATGACGTTGCCCTGCCCGTCGGCGAGGATCTGCACCTCGATGTGGCGGGGCTCGACGACCGCCTTCTCCAGGAACACAGTGGCATCGCCGAACGCGGACGCCGCCTCACGGGACGCCGCCTCGATGGACTCCCGCAGCTGGGCGGGATCCTCCACGCGGCGCATGCCGCGGCCGCCGCCACCTGCGACCGCCTTGACGAACACGGGGAAGCCGATGTCGTCGGCCGCTCGTACCAGTTCGTCGATGTCGTTGGAGGGCGCGGACGAGCCGAGCACGGGTACGCCGGCCTCGCGGGCGGCTGCCACCGCGCGGGCCTTGTTCCCCGTCAGCTCCAGGATGTCCGCGCTCGGCCCGACGAAGGTGATGCCCGCTTCCTCGCAGGCACGGGCCAGATCAGGGTTCTCGGACAGGAATCCGTACCCCGGGTACACCGCGTCCGCTCCGGCGCGTTGTGCCGCCCGGACGATCTCCTCCACGGAGAGATACGCCCGCACCGGATGCCCGGGCTGTCCGATCTCGTAGGCTTCGTCGGCCTTGAGCCGGTGCAGGGAGTTGCGGTCCTCGTGCGGGAAGACGGCGACGGTGCGCGCGCCCAGCTCGTAGCCTGCGCGGAACGCACGAATCGCGATCTCCCCGCGGTTGGCGACCAGCACCTTGCGGAACATTCTTGATCCCTTCAGCCTTGCGGTGACGGAGCACCCATGGTGTCGGCGGCGCCTCTTTCACGCCATGTGAGCCGGGCCACTCGCGATCTCCCCCCTCACCTGCCCAGGTTCCGCAACCTGTCACAGCGCACCACCGACACCCGGGCGGCCGGACGGGCCTACGCTGTCCTTGAGCCTCCTGTGGTCAAGGGTGGCGTCGGTCGGTCGCGGACCCCGGGGCGCGGCGGGACCGGAGCCGGGTGAGCGAGGTGCCCCTATGACCAGCGCCAGTCCCTACGGTGCGCATGCGCACGACGCGGTCGGCGAAACCCCGAACCGGAGCACGTCCGGGGTGGGACACCCGGGGGTGTTCCAGGATCTGCTGCCGCTCGCCCTGTGGGTGGCCGATTCCGAGGGACGTATGGCGCAGTGGTCGCTCGCCGCCCACGACCTGCTGGGTCACACCCCGGAGCAGGTGGTGGGCCAGAACGTCAACCGTGTCCTCGTGCCCGAGGAGAACCGCGAACTGGCCGATCGGCTCACCCGGTCCGTGCAGGCGGGCGCGGCGGTGGTCGCGCGGCTGCCGGTCCGGCATCGTGACGGGCATCTGGTCGACATGGACATGTGGATCTGCCCCATCGCGGACGGACCGCAGCGGACGGGTGTGATGGCCATCGCGGCGGAGACCACCGCCGTGGAGCAGATGCGCGATGCGCTGGCGGCGCTGGAGGGGCTGTTCACCCAGTCCCCGATCGGCCTGGCCATGCTCGGCTCCGACCTGCGTTTCCTCCGGGTCAACCAGGCGCTGGCCCGCATGGACGGCGTACCGGTGGCAGACCACGTCGGCCGGCGCGTGACCGAGGTCGCCCCCGGCACCGACGCGCTGGAGTCGGTGATGCGGCAGGTCCTCGACCGGGGTGAGGCGGTGGTGGACTCCCGCCACTCCGCGTACAGCAGGAGCAAGCCGGATCTGCTGCGGACGTGGTCCTGCTCCTACGCTCCCTTGCTCGACGGCGCCGGCCGGCGGATCGGACTGATCGCTTCGCTGATCGACATCACGGAGGGACAGCACGCCCATCTGGAGGCGGAGCGGGCGCGGCGGCGGCTCGCGCTGCTGGCGGAGGCGGGCACGCAGATGGGTTCCACGCTGGATCTGACGCAGACGGCGCAGGAGGTGGTCCGCGTCCTGGTGCCCCGGTTGGCCGATTCAGCCGACGTGCAGTTGCTGGAGGAGGCGGTGGCCCCGGACGAGACCGCGGCATCGGCGCACGGCGTGGTGCGCCGCGCCGCGGCGTCCTTCACCGATCCGGCCGCGCCGGCCGACCAACTCGCCGTCGGCATGACCCAGCAGGTCCCGCTGGGCTCGGTGTACGAGCAGGTCATCACGGCGGGGCGGCCCATGAACCTGTTCCTGTCCGACATCGGCCCCATGATCACTGACCCGGGCGTCGACCGGCTGCGCGCCTACCTGCGCACCCATGTGGGCGCGGCGCGCCTGATCCCACTGGTGGCCCGCGGCAGCGTGCTCGGCGCGGTCGTCGTCACCCGGACCCGGCAGCGCGGGCCGTTCGACGACCAGGACACGCTGCTGATCGACGAACTGGTCGCCCGGGCGGCACTGAACATCGACAACGCGCGCATGTACAGCCGGGAGCGCGACGCGGCCCTGACCCTGCAGCGCAGCCTGATGAACCCGGTCCTGCCTCCCGTCGACGGGCTGGAACTCACCGGGCGCTATCTGCCGGCCGGTGACCACGAGGTCGGCGGCGACTGGTTCGACGCCGTCGCCCTGGCGGACGGCCGGACCGTCCTGGTGATCGGGGACGTGATGGGGCACGGCATCCACGCGGCGGCCGTGATGGGGCAGCTGCGCACCGCGGTACGGACCCTGGCCCGCCGGGATCCCACGCCCGGCCAGGTGCTGCCCGCCCTGGACGCCGTGGTGGCGGATCTGGGGGACAACGAGATGGCCACCTGCCTGTACGCCGTCCACGATCCCGGGACCGGCCGCTGCCTGATCACCAGGGCGGGGCACCCGCCGCCCGTGGTCGCCGACGAGCACGGAACGGTCACCTTCCTGGACTGCCCCGCGGGCCCGCCCCTCGGTGTCGGCCGCAAGGACTGCGAGGTCCAGCAGGTGGTCCTCCCTGTGCACGGTCTTCTGGTGATGTACACCGACGGCCTGATCGAGACCCGCGGCACCGACCTCGACCAGGGCATGCGCCGGCTGGCTCAGGCACTGCGGCATCCCGGCCGCCCGCTGGCGATGGTCTGCGACGACCTCCTGGCCCACGTCATGCCCGAGGGCGCCGACGACGACGTGGCGGTGCTCCTCGCCCGGGCACTGCCCCGGTGACGTCGGCCGCCGGCCCCTTCAGGAGCAGCACCCGAGGCAGGCTGTGCCCGGACACCCGATACTGGGACTGAGCCGCTGCCAGGCATGCCGAACGGTAGGAGCGCCCCGGGGCCGCAGCACGGCCCCGCGAACGGCGCGGGACGGGTGGGCGATGACCGACACATCCCCGAAGACGCTCAGCGAGAGCCCGGAGGATCCGTTCTCGATCCACCGGTCCGCCTCCGCCGCGGTGGACAGGAGCGGACGGATCGTCGCCTGGAGCGAGCAGGCCACCACACTGCTCGGGCACCGGGCGGACGAGGTGCTGGGCCGGCTGGTCCGCGACGTCCTGGTGGACAGCGGGGACGAGGCCGCGGTCGCCGAGGCGACTTACGCATGCCTGCGGGAGGGCGGCTGGTTCGGAGTGCTGCCGGTCCGGCACCGCGCGGGCCACCGCGTGTACGTGGGGTTCAGGGCCCGGTGTGTGCACCGGCTGGACTCCAGCGTCGAGTGGTTTCTGGTCGGCTCGCGCGCCGAGGCCATCGTCCAGTGGGAGATCGACGGGGCCGTACTGGACGGCCTGTTCAGCCGGTCGCCCGTGGGTGTCGTGGTGCTCGGTCCGGACCTGCGCGTGCTGCGGGTGAACCGGGCCGTCGCGCGGTTCGGCGGACTGGCGCCCGAGGAGTACCGCGGGCGCCGCGCCGCCGAGTTCCTCTTCGGCATGGACGCGGAGCTCGCCGAGGAAAAACTGCGGTCGGTCCTGGAGACGGGCCGGCCCGTGATCTTCGCCGAGCAGCCGGCCCGGCTGCTGAGCGACCCCCGCAAGGAACTGTTCATCTCCATCTCCGCCTTCCGGATGCAGGACCCGTCCGGAAAGGTGCTGGGCGTCACGGAGATCGTCGAGGACGTGACCGACCGCCATCGGGCCCGTCGCCGGCTCGCGCTGCTCAACGAGGCCGGCGCCAGGATCGGCAGCACCCTGGACGTGGCCACTACGGCACGTGAGCTGGCCGAGTCGGCGGTTCCCGAACTCGCCGACGCCCTCTCGGTGGATCTGCTGGAGCCCGTGACCCGCGGTGAGGAACCGGCGCCCGACGCCAAGGGCCCACTGCGCAGGATGGCGGTCCGCAGCGTCCGGCCCGACGCGCAGAAGGTGATGTATCCCGTCGGCCACCTGTTCCATTTTCCCGACGGGACGGCACCGGCCCGCTGTCTGGCCGAGCGGCGTCCGATCCTGCAGCCCACCCTCAATGCCGTCTCCGGATGGTTCTCCGCCGACCCGGCACGGGCCCAGAGGGCACTCGCGATGGGGGTCCACTCCCTGATCGTGGTGCCGCTCACCGCGCGCGGTGTCATCCTCGGCCTGGTCTGCCTGTGGCGCTCGCAGCGGCCCGAGCCCTTCGAGGAGGACGACCTCACGCTGGCGGAGGAGTTCGCCGCCAGGGCCGCCGTCTGCATCGACAACGCCCGCCGTTACACCCAGCAGCACCAGGCCGCGGAAGCCCTCCAGCGCAGCCTGCTGCCGAGTGAGGTGCCCGAGCACCCGGCGGTCGAGACCGCCCACCGGTATCTGCCCGCGCTGGCCTCCGCCGGGGTCGGTGGCGACTGGTTCGACGTCATCCCGTTGTCGGGACTGCGCGTCGCGCTGGTCGTCGGCGACGTGGTCGGCCACGGCATGCACGCCTCGGCGACCATGGGCCGGATGCGCGCCGCAGTGCGCACCTTGGCCCACCTCGACCTGGCTCCGGACGAGGTCCTCGCCCGACTCGACGACCTGGTGGATCAGTTGGCCACCGAACAGCAGCAGATCGAGGCGAACACGCCCCAGATCCTTGGTGGAACGTGCCTGTACGCGATCTACGACCCCGTCTCCCGGCACTGCGCCATGTCCCGCGCGGGTCACCCGCCGCCGACCGTGCTGGGGCCGGACGGCCAGGTCCGCCCGCTCGACCTGCCCGCCGGGCCACCGCTCGGCCTCGGCGGGCTGCCGTTCGAGACGGCCGAGCTCGAGCTGGAGGAGGGCAGCCTGATCGCTCTGTACAGCGACGGTCTCCTCCTGGCCGACGGGCGCGACATCGACCAGGGGCTGGACCTGCTGCGTACCGCGCTGTCCGGTCCGGCACAGTCGCTGGAGCACACGTGCAAGGCGGTGGAGGACGCGATGCTGCCCGACCGGTCCGCCGACGACGTCACGCTGCTGCTGGGCCGGACCCGGGTGCTGGCGGTGGATCAGGTGGCCACCTGGGAGCTGTCGGCCGAGGCCACCGCGGCCGCCCGGGCCCGGGCGCTGGTGACGGATCAGCTGACCGAGTGGGGGCTGGAGGAGTTCGCCTTCACCACCGAACTCATCGTGAGCGAGCTCGTCACGAACGCCTACCGGTACGCCGGCGGCCCGGTCGTGCTCCGGCTGATCCGTGACGGCCAGCTGATCTGCGAGGTCTCCGACAGCAGCAGCACCTCGCCCCACCTGCGCCAGGCCAGCAGCACCGACGAGGGCGGCCGCGGCCTGTTCCTGGTGGCCCAGCTGGCCGAACGGTGGGGCACGCGCTACGGCCGCAACAGCAAGACCATCTGGGCCGAGCAGCCGCTGCCGGAGCCCCACCGGGAACCGGGTACCTGACCTCCCACGGCGGTGACCGGCACCGCGTGACGCGCACGGCGCCTCAGGTGTCGGCGAGGATCCCGGGCAGCTCGTCCATCCACTCCAGGACGGCTTCCTCGTAGCGCAGCCCGAAGGCGAGGGTCGCCCGCTGATACGCGTCGAGGCCGCCGGCCGCGGCGCGTTCCCGGTAGCCGGCCAGCCGGCTCTCGTGCAGGGCACGGTGCTCGGTGACGAACTCCAGCAGCCGCTCGCGCTCCACGGCCGATCCGAAGGCGATGGTGAGCAGCAGGGGATAGCGGATCTGCTCGGTGCCCGGCGGGCGGGTGACCCACTCGGCGAACGCCGCACGGCCTTCGTCGGTGAGCCGGTAGGGCTGCCGTGCCCGCGGTCCGGCCGGCCCGGCACGTACCAGGCCACGATCCGCCAGCGTGGCCAGCTCCCGGTACACCTGACTGCGGGTCAGGGTCCAGAAGTCGCCGATCAGCTTCTCGGCGAGCTTCACCAGTTCATAGCCGCTGGCGTCGCCCGCATGCAGGAATCCCAGCAGCGAGGCCGCGCTCGCATTGAGTTCGGTACCGGGCATGAGCCTTCCCTTGACATTCCACTGTGGACTGTGCTGGCCTGGGTGGCGTACACGATAGTCCACTATGGACCGTGGGGTGATCCGCATGAACACGCAGAAGGGTTACGCGGCCGGGTTCCGCACCCTCGACACCGAGGTCAGCGACCAGAAACTGCCGGTCGAAGGCACCCTGCCGACGTGGCTGCGCGGCAGTCTGCTGCGCAACGGCCCGGCACGCTTCGAGGCCGGCGACGGGGCAGCGGGCAGGCCGTTCCGGCACTGGTTCGACGGCCAGGCCATGCTGCACCGCTTCGCCTTCGGGGACGGCCAGGTCGCCTACACGAACAAGTTCGTGGACACTCCCAGCAGCAGGGCCGCCCGCGAGTCGGGCCGGATCGCCTATCCGGAGTTCGCCACCGACCCGTGCCGCTCGCTGTTCGCCCGCTTCTTCAGCGTCTTCTCCCGTCCGGAGGTGACGAACACCAACGTCAGCGTGGCCCGGTTCGGCGAGCGCTTCGTGGCGCTGACCGAGACGCCGCTGCCGGTGGAGTTCGACCCCGAGACGCTCACGACCGCCGGTGTCGTCGGCTACGAGGACACGCTGAAGGGCCAGGTCACCACCGCCCACCCGCACCAGGACCCCGGCACCGGTGATCTGGTGAACCAGCTGACGCATTTCGCGCGGCGCAGCGAGTACCGCGTCTACCGTCAGCCGACGACGGGCACGAAGCGCGAGCTGATCGGCCGTCACCCGGTGACCAGGCCCGGGTACATGCACAGCTTCGCGATCACCGCCCGGTACGTCGTCCTGGCCGAGTTCCCGCTCACCGTGAACCCGCTCAGCCTGATCCTCAGCGGCCGGCCGTTCATCGAGAACTACCGCTGGGATCCGGAGCAGGGCACCCGCTTCATCGTCTTCGACCAGCACGAGGGCGGCGTGCGCGGGGTGTACGAGACGACGGCGTGCTTCGCCTTCCACCACATCAACGCCTGGGCGGACGACAACCGCGACGGTGACCTGGTCCTCGACCTGTGCGCCTACTCCGACGCCTCGGTGATCGACGCGCTCTACCTGGACCGGCTGCGGGCGGGCCGGGGGGTTCCGGTCGCGTATCCCACCCGCTTCCGGATCGGCCTGCGCACCGGCCGCGTCGAGACCGAGCAGCTGGCGCAGGAGTCCATGGAACTGCCGCGCATCGCCTACGAGCGGCACAACGGGCGCGCATACCGGTACGCGTACGGCGTGAGCTCCCTCGAAGGCCGCGAGGACGATTTCATCAACCAGCTCGTCAAAGCCGACACACGGACGGGCGGGACCCGGACCTGGCACCAGGAGGGCTGCTACCCCGGCGAGCCGGTCTTCGTCCCCGCACCGGACGCGGCCGACGAGGACGACGGAGTGCTCCTGTCCCTGGTCCTCGACTCCGCGAACGGCTCCTCGTCCCTGCTGGTCCTGTCCGCCCGCACGCTCGACGTACTGGCCCGGGCGCAGGCCCCGCACATCGTCCCGTACGGCTTTCACGGCCTGTTCACCGGCAGCGTGTGACTCCCACGACGGATCAGCTGCTGCTCGAGGAGCCGCTCCCGCGCGAGCGGGACGACACACCGGCCGGCGGAGCGCCTCCCCGTTCCGTCACGGCAGGATGGAGTCGACGTACCCGCCGTCCACCCGCACCGCGCCTCCGGTGGTGGCCGAGGCCTGGTCGGAGCTGAGGTAGACCACCATGTTGGCGATCTCCTCCGGTTCGATCAGGCGTTGCAGCAGGCTCTGCGGCCGGTGCTTGCGCATGAATGCCCGCTGGGCCTCGTCCCAGGGCAGGTTCCGGTCGACCAGTTCGTAGACGAAGTCCTCCACCCCGCCCGTGTGGGTGGGTCCGGCGATGACGGAGTTCACCGTGACGCCCGTACCGGCGGCGTGCTTGGCGAATCCCCGGCTGACCGCGAGCAGCGAGGTCTTGGACATGCCGTAGTGGATCATCTCGGCCGGGGTGACGATCGCCGAGTCACTGGCGATGTACTGCACGCGTCCCCAACCGCGTTCGGTCATGCCCGGCAGGAACAGCCGAGTCAGCCGTACGGCGGACAGCACGTTCACCTCGAAGTAGCGCCGCCACTCCTCGTCGCTGATCTCCAGGGGGTCGGCCGAGCCGAAGATGCCGAGGTTGTTGACGAGGATGTCCACGTCGGGCAGCGTCTCGGCCACCTGGTCCGCGCCCTCTTGCGTGGTCACGTCCGCCGGCACCGGCACCCACTCGGCGCCGGGCACCTGCTTGGCCAGCTCGGCGACGCTCTGCTCGATACGCTCCGGGCTACGGCCGTTGACGCCCACCCGGGCTCCCGCGCGGCCCAGTCCGGCGGCGATCGCCGCACCGATCCCCTGGGTGGAACCGGTGACCAGCGCCGTGCGGCCCTTCAGATCGATCTGCATGCCTGGCAGCCCCTTTCACATACGGATTCGGTGGCTGTGTACCCCACGAGATTACTTGCGCACGCGCACTACACGCAATCGCCCACATTGAATGGACGCAATCAGACGAAGGCGCTCTCGCCGGTGCCGATCCCGTTCCCGCCGAAGATCCCCCGGCACCAGGCAGCAGCCCGCCGGGGTCGGCGCGATGTGTGGTCGGCTCGAAGGGCTCGTGCCCGAGTTCGCGCTGGAGATGCTTGATCCGCCGACTGAGCGGCCAGGCCGTCATGGCAGTCAGCGGGCCGCCTGCGAGTTGAGCTCCTCTGCCACGACGGCGAACGGACGCAGGTAGTGCGACGCGCTCATCCACCCGGCCGATCTCCACCGCCCGCAGCCCCGGCCTCCGATCGCGGACGGGCGCCCGCCCGGGCGACCATGGCCGGAGAAACCAGGCCGACCATGTCGGGCGGAAGCCGATCGGCGTCGCGCGGCCGCCGATCCGGGAGGTGACCACGCTGCACACTCCGCTCTCGGTCCTCTTCGCGATCTGCGCGGCGCTGAGCAACGCCGTCGCGACGGTGCTGCAGCGCAAGGCGGCGCTCACCGTGCCGAGCTCCAAAGGGTTCCGGGCGGGGCTCATCCTCGACCTGCTGCGACGCCCCGTCTGGCTGGCCGGCATCCTCGCGGTGATCGCCGCCGCGGTCTGCCAGGCGCTCGCGCTGGCGACCGGCCCGCTGACGATCGTGCAGCCGCTGTTCATCCTGGAACTGCCGCTCACCCTCATCGTCGCGTCGCTGCTGATGCACCGCCATCTGCCGGGCAGGGGCTGGCTGGCCGTCGCCGTGGTGGTGGCCGGGCTGGCGGTGGCGCTCGCCGCCGCCTCCCCCAGCGGCAATCGCACGCACGTGGAGCTGGACCGCTGGATTCCCGCGCTCGCCGTCTGCATGGGGCTGGTCGCCGGCCTCGCTCTCGCCGCACTGCGCCGTCCGGAAGGCCGTGCCCGCGCGGCGTGTCTGGGCGCCGCGACGGCGATCAGTTACGCGGTGACCGCGGCGCTGATGAAAGCCTCCACGCACATCTTCGAAGAGCAGGGACTCGGCGGTTTCCTCTCCGCCTGGCAGACGTACGGCTTCGCCGCGACCGGCGTGTGCGCGCTGTTCCTGCTGGAGAACGCGATGCAGGCCGGTCCGCTGGTCGCCTCGCAGCCGGCGCTCACCCTCGGCGACGCACTGGTGAGCCTCGCCCTCGGCATCACCCTGTACGAGGAGACCATCCGCTCCGGGTGGTGGCTGCTGCCCCAGCTGTTCGGCGTCGCGCTGATCGCCGCCGGCGTCCTCGCTCTGGCGCGGATTCCGCTCACCCAGGCGATGGTGGCCCCGGACGAGCAGGACCGGGCGGGGGAAAGGATGCCGTGAGCGGTGCCACCATGGCCTACGGCGGACGGCCCCACGGGAAAGATCCCCGGGGCCCGTTGCCCGGGGGCCTCGTCGCGCGAAGGGCCGCCGCGCGGCAGCCGGTGCGAGTGGGTCCCTCCCGCGCCGTCCAGGCGGTGAGGGAGTCTGCCGGGCGTCGCGTGGCAGAGGCCGATTTCGCAATACGCCCTAGCCCACCTGGGTCCTCTGGGCCACCCGGACGCAAGCGCGGCGGTGCGCCACGTGGCCGACGCCCGCCCGATGGGCCATGTTGCTGACCGTCGAGCCGATCGGCACCGGCCGGATGCGAAGGAGGCCCCGCGGTGGGTGAGCTGTACATCGACGGCGAGTGGACACAGGCCACGGCCGGTGGGCGGCGGGAGGTGGTCAATCCCTACGACGCCTCTGTCGTCACCACGGTCGACGAGGCCGACGCCACCGACGTGGACCGCGCGGTGCGCGCCGCGCGGCGTGCATTCGACGAGGGAGACTGGGCGAACGCTCCGTCCCGCCGCCGGGCCGACCTCCTGCTGCGCGTGCGCGACCTGCTGATGCGCGATCAGGAGGAGATCGCCCGCACCGAGACGCTCGACACGGGCAAGACGCTCACCGAGGCCCGTATCGACGTGGAGGACGTGGCGAACGCCTTCCGCTATTTCGCCGAGCTCGCGGGCAAGGACGGCGGACGGGTCGTGGACGTCGGTCCGGACGTCCTCAGCCGCGTCGTCTACCAGCCGGTCGGTGTGTGCGCGCTCATCGCCCCCTGGAACTACCCGCTGCTCCAGGCCTCCTGGAAGGTGGCACCCGCGCTGGCCGCCGGCAACACCTTCGTCCTCAAGCCCAGCGAGGTCACGCCCCTCACCACGATCGCGATGATCCGGCTCATCGCGGAGGCCGGCGCGCCGCCCGGCGTCGCCAACCTCGTGCTGGGCTCCGGCGCGACCGTCGGCGCGGCACTGACCAGCCACCCCGACGTGGACCTGGTGTCCTTCACCGGCGGTCTGAACACCGGACGCGCCATCATGGCCAGCGCCTCCGAGGGGCCGCGGAACATCGCCCTGGAGCTGGGCGGCAAGAACCCCAACATCGTCTTCGCGGACGCCGACTTCGACGCCGCCGTCGACTACGCGCTCGACGCCGCCTTCCTGCACTCCGGGCAGGTCTGCTCGGCCGGTTCGCGCCTGCTCGTCGAGGACTCCCTGCACGACCGGTTCGTCGAGGCCTACGCCGACCGTGCGCGGCAGATCCGGCTCGGCAACGGCCTGGAGGAGGGCACCGAGAGCGGCCCGCTCAGCTCCGCCGAGCACCGCGAGAAGGTCGAGAGCTACATCGCCATCGGCAAGAGGGAGGGCGCCCGGCTCGTCACCGGCGGCACCCGCCCCGACGACCCGGCCCTGAGCAACGGCTTCTTCCTGCTGCCGACCATCTTCGCCGACTGCGAGCGCTCCATGCGCATCGTCCAGGAGGAGGTCTTCGGCCCGGTCGTCACCGTCGAGCGCTTCCGTACCGAGGACGAGGCGGTGGAGCTGGCCAACGACACCCGCTACGGCCTGGCGGGCGGCGTGTGGACCTCCGACGCGAGCCGTGCCCAGCGCGTCGCACAGCGGCTGCGCCACGGCACCGTATGGATCAACGACTTCCACCCCTACGTGCCGCAGGCCGAGTGGGGTGGATTCGGCCGCTCCGGTGTCGGGCGCGAGTTGGGTCCCACCGGGCTGCGCGAGTACCAGGAAGCCAAGCACATCTACCAGAACCTCGCTCCTGCCCGCTCCGGTTGGTTCAAGGGCTGAGGCAAGGCAGCACGCCGCTCGCCACGAAGCACGAGGCACGAGGCACAAGGCACAAGGCACAAGGCACAAGGCACGAGGCACAAGAACAACCGACGCAAGGCCGCTCGCCCGTGGCACGACGGCCACCGAAGAAAGGCACCCATGGCCCCCACCACCGCGCACATCGTGTACCACCCGGTGGGTACGCGCCGTACGGGCGCCCCCGACGCTCCGAAGGCCGCCGGCACCGGCCGCCTCGGCCACATCGAAAGAGAGGTGCTGCGGTGACCGGCACGCAGCCTCCCGCACCGGCCTCCGGCGTCCCCGGAGGGGAACCGGGCTCGGAGTTCCGCAAGGACATGAGCCCCTGGGCCAACTTCGCCCTCGGCTTCACCTACCTCTCCCCGGTGGTGGGCACCTACACCCTCTTCGGCATCGCGATCGCCGACGGCGGACCGCCGATGATCTGGGCGTTCCTGGTCGCCGGCTGCGGCCAGTTCCTCGTCGCGCTGATCTTCGGGGAGATCGTCGCCCAGTACCCGATCGCAGGCGGCGTCTACCCCTGGGCTCGGCGGCTGTGGGGCAAGCGCTGGGCGTGGATGACCGGCTGGGTGTACATGTGGGCGCTGCTGGTGACCATCACCTCCGTCGCGTACGGCGCCGGCCCCTACATCGCCATCCTCTTCGGCTTCGACGCCACCGTGCACACCACCGTGCTGTGCACCGCCGTGCTCATCGTCGTCGCCATCCTCGTCAACTACATGGGCACCAAGGCACTGTCGACGGCGGCGCTCATCGGTTTCGCCGGCGAGCTCATCGGCGCCCTCGTCGTCGGCGTCTACCTGCTGTCCACCCACCGCCACCAGAACCTCGGCGTCATCTTCGACACCTACGGCGTCGAGGGAGACGGCTCCTACCTGCCGGCGTTCCTGGCAGCCGGCATCATCGGCCTCTACCAGTACTACGGCTTCGAGGCGTGCGGCGACACCGCCGAGGAGGTCGCCCACCCGGGCCGGGTCATCCCCCGCGCGATGCGCCGCACCATCTACATCGGCGGCGCGGCGGCCACGTTCACCTGTATGTCGCTGCTGCTGTCGGTCACTGACTTCAACGCGATCATCTCGGGCGAGCAGGCCGACCCGGTGGTGGACGTGCTGTACGACGCCATGGGCGAGACCGGGGCGCGGATGGTGATGGCCGTGGTGCTGATCTCCTTCCTGTCCTGCACGATCAGCCTCCAGGCCGCGGCCGGGCGGCTCATCTACTCCTACGCCCGGGACGAGATGATCGTCGGACACCGGCTGCTGCGGCGGTTCGTCCACGCCCGTGCGGTGCCGAGCTGGGCGCTGTTCGTGTCCGCGGCGGTGCCGCTGCTCATCGCCTTCGCGTCACTGCTCTCCGAGGACGCGCTCACCAACATCGTCTCGTTCGCGATCCTCGGCATCTACGGCTCGTTCCAGATGGTGGTCCTGGCCGCGCTGCGCGCCCGGCTCAAGGGCTGGAAACCGGCGGGGGAGTTCACCCTGGGCCGCTGGGGTCTCACGGTGAACATCGCCGCGCTGGCCTACGGCATCCTCGCCATCATCAACATCTGCTGGGCCCGCACCCCGGAGAAGTCCTGGTGGGAGAACTGGATCGTCCTGCTGTGCGGCGCGGTGGTCCTGGGCACCGGCCTGCTCTACATGTTCACCACCCATCACTACGGCCGCGGCAACGCACTCGCCGGCGACGCCGTGCCGGAAAACCGGAGCAAGGCCTCGGGCGGATCCTGACCAGGACCTGATCCACGACGACAGGCGCGGTCCCGGCCTGAGCCGCCGTCACGAGCAGGCGGGGCCGCGCCTGTCCAGTGCCCGAAGCGCCTCGTCGGCCGCCGCGCGCGTCTCCGCCTCGGCGGCCTTTGAGGCGAGCGCGGTGAGCCGGTTGCGCAGCCGCTCCTCGTCCTGCGGCGGGTTCCCGGTGTCCACCAGCCAGTGCGCGAGGCCCTCCGCGGCGTGGAAGCGGACCGTCTCGTCCGGGTCGTCCAGGGCATGGACGAAGCGCGCCAGGTCCTGACCGGTGTTCTCGTCGGTGGCGTTGTAGGTGTCCAGCAGCGAGAGCGCGGCGGCCCGCACCTCGGCCGAAGGAGTCCTGTCCACCGTCTGCCGCAGGTCGGGCAGCGCCTCCGCCAGGCCTATGAGGGCGTTGTGCGTCTGCCAGACCGTGTTGGGGTCGGCGACGAGGTGGGCCACCAACGCCCAGGCCACAGCATGGCGTTCCCAGAAGCGCAGCCCCTGCTGCACCAGCGCGCCCAGGCCGTCCACGGCACCCGCTCGCACGTCACCGTCGGGGTCGTCCAGCAGCGGCAGCAGCAGCCAGACGGCGTCCCACCGCCCCGCTTCCCCAACGGCTTTCGCAGCGGCCGCACGGGTACGGCCGGGCAGCTCGGGGTCGGTGACTGCCGTACGCAGCGCGCCCGCGGCGGTCCGCGTCCCCGCGGCTCCCAGCGCGTACGCGGCAGACGGTCCGGCGGCGGGGTCGGCGAGCCATCGCGTCGCCGGTCCGGTGACCCGTTCCTCACCGCGCTCGCCGAGAGCGTGCAGCAAGAAGTCCGCGACGTTCGCGTCCCGTTCGTCCTCCAGTGCCCCCACCAAGGCATCCTGGGCGTGCGCGTCCTCGACGTCGAGCAGCCGGCGCGTCACCGCGATCCGCACCTGGGCCGCTGTGTCGCGCAGCCCTGTGACCAGCGAATCGAGCAGGCGCACGGTGGAGTGCCTGGGCAGCAGTTCGAGAGCCTGCACGCGAGCGTGCGGTGCGCCCTGTTCGGCCGTGCGGATCAGCTCCGCGCTGACAGCCGGGTCGTCCTGGAAGCGCCACACGAGTGCACGGGCACGTCCCCACACAGCTCCTTCCGGATCGCCCAGAAGCGCCACGAGGCCGGTGACATCGCCCGGCACACCCAGGGCCGCCAAGCCGTCCAGGGCGTTGATCCGCAGGTGATGGTCGGGGTCGCGGAGCAAGCCTGAGAAGGCGTTCACGACCGCCTGGTCGTCGAGCCCGAGCCGGATCGCGGCGCGCGAGGCCCGGCGCCGTACCCACGGATCCTCGTCGCCCATCAGGCCGGGCAGCACGGTGCGGCCCGCCTCGGCGACCCCGCTCCTGCCGAGCCCCATGGCCACGGCCTCACGCACCTCGGGCGCGGGGTCGTCCGCCGATCCGACGAGCACCCACGCGTGCTCGTCCCGTCCGACCCTCCCCAGTCCTTTCGCCGCGGCCGCTCGCCGCCACGTGTCGCCGGTCCTCAACGCCCTGAGAAAGAAGGCGATCTGCTGATCGGATCCCATGAACACCCCGGGGAATCAGACCAGCGAGGGGGCCGGAAGGGTGTAGGCGATCTGTCACGCGTCGCCGGGTACCTCATTTCCTGCCTTGTGCTCGGCAGCGGATGCCCCTCCTGCCCTGCGCTCGGCAGCGGATGCCACCCCTGCGACAGTCCATGTCGCCATGCCCCACAGGGAGAGCGCAGAAGCAAGGCCCACCACGAGGCGAACGGTCCCGTCGGGGCCGTCCGTGAGCCAGACGATCACGCCCGCCGCCCCGGCGGCGATCAACAGGGCCGCAGGTATGCGCAGTTGGGGCTGCGCGAACACCGCCGCCAAGGGCAGGAAGTGCAGCCCAACGACAACCGCGACCAGTGGGGGAATGAGCTCCGGCACGCCGGCCTGGCGGCAGACCGCGGCGATGGCGATGATCAGCAGCCACTGGAGCCCGTTGATCTGGTTGAACCGCCGACGTCGGCCGGCGGGGAACGGGCCTCCTGCCGATGGGGGAAGGAAACGGCGCGAGGCTAGCATCAGCCCCACCGTGACGGCACAGCCGGCTACGACCAGGATCTGCCGCATCAGCCCGTCGAATGCGCTCGAGCCCAGCAGCCACCATCCGAGCCCGAACAACGCGAGGAACCCCACCCCTGACCTGAACATGATCGAGACCCTACGCGGAAGAGCAGCCCGCCGGTCCAAGGATTCTCAACTCAGGGAGCGCCTTCGGCCGGCGTCCTCATCCGCCGGCGGTGCTGCGGTCACGCCCCTGCGAACCAGAGCCGCAGCGCGCCGACACCACCGGCAAGTCCGAGGGCGGCGCCGAGCCGGCCGAAGCGGCGCCTGGAGTGACCCGTGTTCGGTGTCGGCCCCCTTCCCCTGGGCAACGGCCCATAAGGTGTGGCCCTTTGGCCGGTCCCTGAGGTCATCTCCTCGCCATGGCCGGGGTGTTCACGGCCGGGGAGTCGGTCGCTGTCGCCGTGGGCCGAGAGGACGACGCCGGTCCGATGTGGGCCCGCCGCGCCATCGGGACGCGGCCCGGACGTCCGACCGAGCGGGCCAGGGGCGCGGGGCCGGGCGCCACCGGCAGGAGCCGCTTGTGATGCGGCGTCGCCCGGTCCGGCGCAGACTGGACGGGTGAGTGGCACCTACCTGGGGCGCGGCCGAGCCGCGTCCGACCCCAAGTCGGCACCACGACAGACTGTGGCGCTCACGGCAATGATGTTCGCGGTCGCGATGACGTTCATCGACCAGACCATCGTCGCCATCGCCGCCCCGGACATCGTCCGTGAACTGGGTCTGTCAGCTTCGGGGATGCAGTGGGTCGTGAACGCCTACCTGCTCTCCCTGGCCGCCTTCTTCGCCCTGGGCGGCCGCCTCGCGGACCTCTACGGGCCGCGCCGGGTCGTCGTGGCGGGCACGCTGGTGTTCGTCATCTCGTCGGTGCTGTGCGGGTGCGTCCCCAAGGGCGACGCCGCACAGGGCTGGCTGATCGGTTTCCGGGCCGCCCAAGGGTTCGGGGCGGCGCTGCTGTTCCCCGCGGCGCTGGCCGTGGTGGTGGCGGTGTTCCCGCGCGAGCGACGCGGACGTGCCCTCGCCCTGTTCTTCGGGATCTCCGGCGCACTGACGGCCATCGGGCCTCTCCTGGGCGGCTGGCTGACGAACTGGACCTGGCGCGCCGTGTTCTGGGTCAACGTCCCCGTGGCCGTCGTGGCCCTGGCCCTGACGGCATTCGCTCACATCGCCGACCGGCGCCGACCCGGCACACTCGACGTCCGGGGTGCCGTTCTGATCGTCGTGGGCATGGGTCTGAGCGTCCTCGGCTTTCAGCAGGCGTGGTCCTGGGGATGGGACAGCGCGGCAACCTGGGCCTGCATCGTCGGCGGTCTCGTGGTGCTCTGCGCGTTCGTCGCCTACGAGCGGCGGGTGCGCCATCCGCTGATCGACCTGCGTGTCTTCAAGGACCGGGCGTTCACGGTGGACACGGCGGTGCTGTTCTTCGCCATGCTGGCCTTCGTCCCGCTGTTCTTCTTCGCCTCCGTGTACGCCCAGGTGTGTCTGAGTGCCTCACCGAACCAGGCGGCCCTGTTCCTGCTGTACTTCTTCGCGGGCTTCGCGATCGCCTCGCAGTGGGGCGGCCGGATCCTCGACAAGCAGGGCGCCCGCCCGGCGCTGAAGATCGGCTGCGTCCTGGGCTGCGTCGGCTTCGCCCTGTGGGCCGACAAACTCACCGACCTGAGCATGCACGACCAGTGGCCGTACGCGGCCCTTGCCGGTGCGGGCATCGGTTTCATCCTCGCGCCCGCCTCCACGGACGCCGTCAACCGGGCGATCGGCCCCTCGTACGGGGAGGTCACGGGAATCACCCAGACGGTACGCAACTACGCGGCGAGCGTGGGTCTGGCCGTCCTCGGCACCGTGCTGACACACGTCACCAACTCCAACGTGACGAAGACCATGGAAGCCCGCGGCCTGCCGCCGAACGTGGCGGAAGACGTGGCCCGCGACATCAGTGAGTCCATCACGGGCACGGGCGACAACAGTTCACCCACGGGCACCGGACCTGCCGCCACGGCTCTGCGCGATGCGATGGACGCGGTGCGGATGGACTTCGCCGAGGCCAACCAGTGGGTGTTCTACGGCATGGCGATCGCCCTGGGCGTCGGCTTCCTGTGCGCCCTGCGCCATCCGGGCGGTCGCGCGATGACCCCCACGTACGCGGAATCGCAGACGGCACCGGCCCCGGAGGCAACCCGTACGCCCGCTGGGCAGTCTGACCGGCGAACAGGTCCGTGATACGGGCAAGCACCATGCGTTGCGGCGCGCCGGCGAGGTGATGCGGGAACTCCCTCGCCGTGGAGTGCTTCGCCTGCACCGGTGAGAAATTGAGAAGGCGGCGCCGCTGGATCGGTCGGCGTTGCCGGCCGGCCTTGCGCGCCCGCGTCGCAGGAGGGTCGCCGACTCCGCCGATCGAGCGCCCCTCGACGCTATCTGACGTCGTGCGGCCCATCGCCGGTGCCCCGCGGCGCGGGCCCGAGCCCGCCGGTGAGGCGGCGATACGCGGCCCGTGCGTGAAGCAGGCGTGCCAGGGCCGTACCGACCAGGGCCGCGGCGAGCAGACAGGTCAGCCAGAAGGTGTCGCGGTGCCCGACCCAGGTGAGGATCCCGGCGGGCGGGATGGCGAAGCCGTTGAGGAACAGCCAGCACAGCAGTGCCGTGCCGGGAGCCGCGGTGAAGCGGGCGCACAGGCCCAGCAGGGCGGCCAGCAGGGACAGTAAGGCCAGGGCGAGCCCGGGTCGGTCGGTGCCCACGAGGGAGTTGAGGAGTGCCACCAGTACCGAGGCACCGCCGAAGGCCGCGGCCCACACCAGCGGGGTGGCGACGGGCCGGGGAACGGGCCTGGACCCGGAGCTGAGCGACACCCATTCGATCATGCTGACGTTTCCTCCCCGGACTCCCCGGACTCCCCGATCTCGCCGATCCAGCCGAACCCATTGTTCCAGGCGGCCCCGGGTCTCACCTGCCCGGCGGTCGGCTCCGGGCGCTCGTTAGGGTGTCATTAAAGGTTGTCCAAAGAAACACCGGAACGAGACAGGGGGACGTGGTGGGCGCTCCACGCCTGAGCAGTACGCCGTTGCCGGGGATCGGGGTCCGTTACGACCTCACCACCCGGGAGCAGCGTCGCCTGTCGGTGGTCGCGCACCGGGACGGGTCGCGGACGCTGAACGCGTACCAGCAGGACGATCCTGACGCCTGTGCGCTGTCGGTGCGGATGACGTCGGGCGAGGCGGAGGCCCTCATCGACGCGCTGATGCCGGCGCACCACAGCCCGAACCTGCTGTCCACGACCGACCTCGGCCTGGTGGCCGAGCGGATCGAGTTGTCGGCCACCTCGCACTGGAACGGGCGGGTGCTGGGCGAGACCCGGATGCGTACCGAGACCGGCGTGTCCATCGTGGCCGTACTGCGCCGCGCCGAGGCCATCCCCGCGCCGGCGCCGGACTTCCGGCTGGCGGGCGGTGACACCCTGATCGTGATCGGCACCCGCGAGGGCGTGGAGGCGGCCGCCGCGATACTCGGACGGGAGTGACGCCGTGCACTCCTCCGCTGTCTTCCTCATAGAGTTCGGCGCCATCATCCTCGGCCTGGGCCTGCTCGGCCGGTTCGCCGCCCGTTTCCAGTTCTCCCCGATACCCCTGTACCTGCTGGCCGGCCTCGCCTTCGGCGAGGGCGGCCTGCTCCCGCTCGGCACCAGCGAGGAGTTCGTCGCCATCGGCGCCGAGATCGGTGTGATTCTGCTGCTGTTGATGCTCGGCCTCGAGTACACGGCCAGTGACCTGGTCTCCAACCTCAAGACGCAGTACCCGGCAGGCCTCGTCGACGCCGCGCTCAACGCCCTGCCCGGCGCGGCGATGGCCGTGCTGCTGGGCTGGGGCCCGGTCGCCGCCGTCGTCCTGGCCGGTGTCACCTGGATCTCGTCCTCCGGCGTCATCGCGAAGGTCCTCGGCGACCTCGGACGACTCGGCAACCGCGAAACGCCGGTCATCCTCAGCATCCTGGTCCTCGAAGACCTCTCCATGGCCGTGTACCTGCCGATCATCACCGCCCTGCTCGCCGGGGCCGGTCTCGCGGCGGGCAGCGTCACCCTCGCCATCGCGCTGGGCGTCGCCGGACTCGTTCTCCTGCTCGCGGTGCGCTACGGCCGCCACATCTCCCGTTTCGTCTCCAGCGACGACCCCGAGAAGCTGCTCCTGGTGGTACTCGGCCTGACCCTGCTGGTCGCGGGCATCGCCCAGCAGCTCCAAGTGTCGGCGGCGGTCGGTGCGTTCCTGGTCGGCATCGCGCTGTCCGGCGAGGTAGCCGAAGGCGCGCACAATCTCCTGGCGCCTCTGCGGGACCTGTTCGCCGCCGTGTTCTTCGTCTTCTTCGGTCTGCACACCGACCCCGCGAGCATCCCGCCGGTGCTGCTGCCCGCGCTGGCCCTGGCAGTCGTCACCGCCCTCACGAAGATCGCCACGGGTTACTGGGCGGCCAAGCGCGCCGGGATCTCCGCCAAGGGCCGCTGGCGCGCGGGTGGAACGCTGGTGGCCCGCGGTGAGTTCTCCATCGTCATCGCAGGGCTCGCCGTGACCGCGGGCATCGAGCCTTCCCTCGGCCCGCTCGCCACCGCCTACGTCCTCATCCTGGTCATCGTCGGTCCGCTCACCGCCCGCTTCACCGAACCGGTGGCCATGCGCCTGACGGCCCGCCTGGGCAAGCCCGCGCCGACGGCGCACGTACCGGCCGCGAGGGAGGCACCGCCTGCGGAGCCGCTCGCTGCGGTGGACGATCAGGACACCGTCGGCCGGTCGTGAGCGGTCGCAGCCACCAGGGCTGAATCCGGAGCTCAGGCAGGTCTGTTCGGCCAGTCCAGGAGGCGGGCGCCGATGACCGCCGTGTGCAGGGCGTATCGGTCGGCGGGATCGGTGGGGTCGCTGCCGGTCAGGGTGCGGATACGGGCCGGCCGGTACGTCAGCGCGCGGACGCCTGGCGACAGATGCCGGGCCGCGGCGGCGGCCACGCAGCCGGTGTCGAAGTACGCGGTGAGCGTGTCGAGCAACGGCTGCGCTGCGCCGCGCGCCCGCTCCAGCGGGCCCAGGGTGTGTGGACCAGGTCGACCAGCGCCTGCCGGTCGCGGGCCGGTACGGGGAAGACGAGCAGGTCGGCTGCCCGGAGCAGAGGGTCGTCGAGGCCCATGCGCTGGGCCACGTACAGGGCGTTGAGGGCCTCTTCGTAGCTGTGTCCGATGCCGACCGCGCCCTGCCGGCCGGCCTACGGCGACCTGGCCCACGCCGGTGGCGGCGTGCGCGAGCCTGCCGAAGTGAGTGAGGGCGCCCGTCCTGATCGCCGGGGGCGATGCACACCATCCGCCCGTCCTTCGTGGTGAACGGAACGTGCCGGTTCTCGAAGCGCGCGAACAACTCCCCCGCCGCCTGGCGCGGTGCCGGGTCGGTCTCGTCGTACTTCTGCGGCCCCTCGGCCACGGCGGTTCGACGCCGACGGTGAGTCCGGCGGTGACGATGGAGAACTCGCCCCGCGCCCCCAGGGTTCCGCCTGCCGCCGGCGTCCCTGGCGTGAGATGCCGGCGCGTCGGGCGGCCCAGTAGCCGGTGGCGATCTTCGTGAGGGCGGTGACGGCGGCCAAGGCGAGGGCGCGTACCAGTGCGGGCGGGATGTCCCCGGGGCCGGTGTGCAAGCCGAAGAAGACGAAGAACACCGCGGCGAACAGGTCCCGCAGCGGGGTGAGGAGGCTGCCGGCCCCTTCGGCTACCTCGCCGGACAGCGCGATGCCGACCAGGAACGCACCGACGACCGCGGACACTTGGAGCTGCTGGGCGACGCCCGCGACGAGCAGAGCGAGGCCGAACACGACCAACAGCAGCATCTCTGCGCTGTCCTGACGTTGGCGTACCTGCGGGCTTCCCGTCCGGCGCGTCAGCGACGCGGTGGGCAGCGGCGCCCGGTGCGCGGGCGTTGCGGGTCGAAGAGCTGCCCGGCGATGCCGGTGAGGACGAGCCCGGCGGCGATGAGCAGTCCGTCGGCCACGACGATTCCGGTGACCAGTACGGCAACCGCGCCCGCCAGCAGCCACCAGGCGCCGGTGCGGCGGTACTCGCGGGGCCGGGTGGGCCGTCCGGCGCCCAGCGCCCGGGCGAAGCGGGGATCTTCACGCGCAAGTCGTGCTTCGAGCGAACCCAGACCCTCGTCGTCGGACTGAGGCATGGCTCTCCCTTCCCCGTACTGGTCGCCGTCCTTGAGCGGGTGGGGCGGTGGGGCAGCCGGAGCCACGGGGTGTCTGTGCCGGGCCAGGTGTGACGTGCGGGGCGAGGTGAACAGCGGCGGGCATCCACATCTGCTCGGCACCGCACACGGCCGGCTCCGGCATCCCCTCCCAGCCGCTCCCGCCATCAGGCCCAACTCCCATCCTTCCTGGTGGCGGACCTGCACAAACGCCTGTGGCCGGACCTGCACGAACACTGCCGACAACGTCCGTAGCCCGTGCACGGACTCTGATGGGCAGGAGGCCGCCAGGCCGGCTCCGGCCGGCGTCAGCTCGGTTGTCGGGCGGGCCGGCCCACAGGCGCCAGCTGTGCCAGGGATTCCGTCGCACCGCGGAAGACCCGCTGGAGTGCGGGGGCACACAGCACGGACATGACCGCGACCGCGAGCAGTGTGACGGTGAGCTCACCTACGGGTTGCCGGATCCAGGCGTGGTCGTACCAGCCGAAGTACTTGGCCGCCTGCGCCACGAACCCGTGCAGCAGGAAGCCCGCCAGCGTGCCGGGGCCCAGCACCGTGAACCAGGTCCGGCGCCCTGGCACACAGGCGAGGAAGGATCGGCATCGTCATCGGCGGAGCCGACGGCGACTTCGACAAGGACGAGCAGGCCGTGGTGCGGGAGGCCGGCTACGCGCTCGACCTGCCGCCGCACGAGTTCGACCTCTGACCCGGCCGGCTCATCTCCCTCGCGCGGACGCATCTGACCCGGCCGGCTCATCTCCCTCGCGCGGACGCAGTCGCCGCCGGCTGCCGCCGGGGCGGGCGGCGTCCGCCCGATCGGCTCGCGTCCGCCCCGGCGCCACGGCTCAGCGGATGTCGTCGAGGTCGAGGTCCTTGCCGACGACCAGGGTGACCGCACCGGCCCCCGCGGCCGAGTCCGGCGTGGCCCGGACCCCCGGCAGCCGTGCGGCGAGCGCCTGGGCCTGCTTCTCCAGGCCCGGCGGGTAGGTGACCTTCGTAGTGCCGCTGTTCTGGGGGGCGTTGCCCGTGCCCGCGACGGTGACGCCGGCCGCGCGCAGCTTCTGCGCCACGGTGCCGGCCAGCCCGGAGACCCCCGTGCCGTTGAGGACCTGGACGCGCACGGAGGAGGCGTACACGGGGTTCTTCGCGTCCGCCTCAAGGCGTTTCTTGTCGACCTCCTTGTCCCTGGCCAGGGAGGCGAACAGCTCGGTGGCCTGCGGGTACTGCCAGACCACGTTGGCCTTGTCGGACACCACGTCGGCCTCGCGCGGGTAGTTGGGGACCGTGAGGAACGTCAGACGGTCGCTCGGGATTCCCTTGAGCTCCGAGGCGAGGCCGTACAGCGGCTTGATGCCGGCCAGATCGGGGTCCGTGGTCAAGGACTTGGTGGCCGACTGCAGGAATCCGTAGAGCGCCTTCGGGCTGGTCAGTTTGGCCTGTGCCTTCTCGGCGAGGGCATCCATGAACTCCTGCTGGCGTCCGATGCGTCCGATGTCGGACCCGTCGCCGACGCCGTAGCGGACGCGCACATAGCCCAGCGCCTTCTCGCCCCCGACCGTCTGGCAGCCGGGATCCATGTCCAGTCGTGCCTTCTTGGAGTGGATGGCCTGCTCGGGGCAGACCTCGATGCCGTCCAGGGCGTCCACCATGCCCTTGAAGCCCTGGAAGTCGACGGACATGAAGTGGTCTATCCGCAGACCCGTGTTGGCCTCGACCGTCTTGATGGAGCAGGCGGCCGCGCCGGCGACCTCGCCGCTGGTGCCACCGAGTGCGAACGCCTCGTTGATCTTGTAGTGGTGCGGCGCGGAGGTGCTCCCGTCACCCTTGTCGCAGGCCGGTACCTCCACCCAGGAGTCACGGGGGAACGAGACCACCGTGGCCCATTCCCGGTTCGCGGGGACGTGCAGCACCATCAGCGTGTCCGACTGCATGGTGGTCAGGTCCTTGCCGTACTCGGCGTTGGCGCCGTCGCGGCTGTCGGAGCCGACGACCAGGATGTTCTTCGAGCCCGGGCTGAGGTTCTCGGGCCGGTCCCCGCCGATCTTGTCATCGATGTCGGCGGACTTGATGTTGTCGTTGAGGTCCTGGTAGACCCAGGCGCCCACCCCGGCGACTCCGAGGACGACGGCCGACGTCACCCCCACCCCCCACGCCAGGATCCTCCCTCGCCGCGTCAACCGGGTCTTCCCCTCGCCGCCCGGCATGCGTCGGCGTTTCCCCGTCCCCGTCACCCTGCGCCCCCTCAATAGATGAATGGCCGAAGCCCTGACCCCTCACCCTGAACAGACGACGATCTTCGCAACATCCGTTGCCTGGAGCGCACGAACCGGCAAAATTCCCGGGCGCCCCTCGACAGCCGCTCGGGAAAGCCAACGCCCACGCGGGCCCCCCGCGTTCACTGTGGCGTCGCCGCGCGCAGGATGAGGACCATCGTCACCGCCGAGACGGCCGTCCCCGCGGCCGCGCACCACGTCACCAGGCCCACCGAGGTGAACAGCGACGGCCGACGACGGCCCTGCGGAGGGGGCCCGAGCAGTGCGGCCACCCGGCGCGGCACCGGGCGCGCCGCCGTGAAGCCCGGCAGCGTCGCGACGGGAGTGCCCCGCGACACCAGCCCCGCCCTGCCGATCGCGCTCGCCACCGTCCGGCGGCTGCCGACGGCCGGGGCCGCCTCTTCGTCCGCCCAGCGTTTCCGCTGTGTACGAGGCCGCTGTGCGCAGCGGGCGCAGGAACGGATCGACCCGCGCGGCCAGTTGGACGGCGAGCAGGGACCGGTGGTGCCGCGCGGTCAGATGCGCCCGTTCGTGAGCGAAGAGCGCCCGGCGTTCGGCGGGTTTGAGGCAGTCCAGCAGCCCTGACGTCACCACCGCCCGGTCCCGCCGGCCACCCGGCAGCGCGTACGCGTACGGCACCTCGTCGGGGAGTACGACCACACCCGTGCCCGGCAGCCCGGCGAGCGCCCGATGGGCGTGACGGCGGACCCGGCCGTGGCACCACAGGGTCCGTCCGCAGGCTACGACCACCGCGCACAGCGCCGGGATGGCCGACTTGCAGACGATCCCGTCGTACGGCACGGCTGCCCGCACCTCGGGGTCCGACCAGCCGTCGGGCAGCGGACGCCTTCATCCCCATCGTCAACCAGGCCGGCGGCGCCGAGATCGCCCGCTGCGACCTGTCCGAGGACGCCTCGACCTCGACCGAGACGGCCATCGGGTTCGGGGAGTTGTACCGCCACCGCGCCGAGTGGAAGTTCCGAGCGGTTGGACATGGTTACGCCTCCGGGCTCGCCGGGATCGCCGCCGAATTCGGTCTCGACGTCCGACGGCGGCCCTGCTCGGCCGTGGGACGCTTGATCCCTTGCTCCACCTGCCCAACACCTCTCCCACCTCACCGGAAGGACGGGACCCACATGTTCGGACTGAGCGAACTCGCGATCCTCCTCCTCGTCGTCATCGCCGTCCTCTGCGCGAAGAAGCTTCCCGAACTCGCCCGTTCGGCGGGCAAGTCGGCGCGCATCCTGAAGGCCGAGGCCGGAGCGATGAAGGACGACGAGGCTCCCGGGGCACCCCGGGTGATTCAGGGGGAGACTGTCGCGCCCGAGGGATCGAGGCCCCAGAGTTCGGGTGCGCAGTAGGGCGCTGCGGCACGAGATCGCGAAGGACTCCCACAAGTCACGTACTTGTGGGAGCCCTTCGTGGGGCCGCCTGCCGTGAAGGTTGAGAAGACGATCACGAGCAGGACATCCGCTGCGTGCTACGGCATCACGGCGCCAGCAGCAGGCTGTTGCCGCGCTCCTTGGCGGCGGCGTAGCGCTTGGCCACGTCCTGCCAGTTGACGACCTGCCACATGGCCTCGATGAAGTCGACCTTCTGGTTCCGGTACTGGAGGTAGAAGGCGTGCTCCCAGGCGTCGAACACCAGGATCGGCGTCGAGCCCTGGCCGACGTTGCCCTGGTGGTCGTAGACCTGCTCGACGATGAGGCGCCCGCTGAGCGGCTCGTAGGCGAGCACGCCCCAGCCGGAACCCTGGGTCGTGGCCGATGCCTTGGACAGCTGGGCCTTGAAGTTGGCGAAGGAGCCGAAGGACTCGGCGATGGCGTCCGCGAGTTCGCCCACGCCGTCCTTCTCCAGCGGCTCGCCGCCGCCCTCGCCCGTCATGTTGTGCCAGTAGATCGAGTGCAGGATGTGGCCGGAGAGGTGGAAGGCCAGATTCTTCTCCAGGCCGTTGATCGAGCCCCACGACTCCTTGTCCCGCGCCTCGGCGAGCTGCTCCAGCGTGTCGTTCGCGCCCTTCACGTACGCCGCGTGGTGCTTGTCGTGGTGCAGCTCGATGATCTCGGGGCTGATGACCGGGGCGAGCGACGCGTAGTCGTACGGAAGCTCCGGGAGCGTGTAAACCGCCATGTCCAACGTCCTCCGACGTTATTGCGAATGGTATGCAGCTGCACGTTAACAGTAAGAGCGAGAGCTTTTCGATCAGGCGTTGGACCTAGGACCTGCGCCGTGTCGCAGCGCGGGCACCGCTGCCGGCCGAGCCCTGTCCGGTGGGCCGGGCCAGGCCCGCCGTCCACTTCTCCTCGATGCGGCCGACCTTCCAGACCAGCAGGGCCAGCGCCCAGGTGGCGAAGAAGAGGCCGACGACGACGTAGCCGATGATGTTCAGGTCGAGGCCGCAGACCCAGTCCCAGAACGGGCCGTGCAGGTCCGCCTTCTCCGCGATCAGGCCCAGCAGTTCGACGGTGCCGATGATGAGGGCGACGGCCACCGACAGGCCCGTGATGGTGAGGTTGTAGTAGACCTTGCGGACCGGCTCGGAGAACGCCCAGCCATAGGCGAAGTTCATGAACGAGCCGTCGATGGTGTCGAGCAGCGACATGCCCGCCGCGAACAGGAGCGGCAGGCACAGGATCGCGTACCAGGGCAGCCCCGATGCCGCGCTCGAGCCGGCGAGGACGAGGAGGGCGATCTCGGTCGCGGTGTCGAAGCCTAGGCCGAAGAGGATCCCGAGGGGGTACATCTGCCAGGGCTTGGTGATCGACTTCATCAGGCGGCCGAGGAGGCGGTTCATGAAGCCGCGCTTGTCGAGCTGCTCTTCGAGGGCGGCCTCGTCGAAGTGCCCCGTGCGCATCTGCCGGAAGACCTTCCAGATGCCGGCCGTGGTCACGATGTTGATGATCGCGATGAGGTAGAGGAACGTCCCCGAGACCGTCGTACCGATCCAGCCGGTCACGCTGTGCAGTGCGGAGTCGTCGTCCTGAACCGGGCCGGCCAACGCCTTGACGCCCAGGGAGAGCAGGAAGGCGAGGGCGAACACGATCGAGGAGTGTCCGAGGGAGAACCAGAAGCCGACCGACAGCGGGCGCTGCCCCTCGCCCATCAGCTTGCGGGTGGTGTTGTCGATGGCGGCGATGTGGTCGGCGTCGAAGGCGTGCCGCATTCCGAGGGTGTAGGCGGTGACGCCGATGCCGATGCCGAAGGTCTTGCTGCCCAGGCTGTAGTGCTCGGGGGCGACGATCACCACGAGGGTGAACCAGCCGATGACGTGCAGCGCCAGGATGAACGCGGCCATTCCGCCGAGGCTCGTCCACTCCTTGCGGGTCATGGACGTACGGATGCGGTGCCACGAGGAAGTCATGAGGGTGGGGCCTTACTGCTGGTCCGATGGCTGTTCTCAGCCGCGCGGCCCAGGTTTCTGCCGGTGAGTTGCAAGAACAACGCAGGAGCGGCAAAGCCCGCGTCAGGATTCAGTCACGTCTTATTGCACAATGCTTGCAATAGCATGGGCAGTGCAGAAAGGTGGGCCGTCATGGGACGCAAGGCATCTCCGATCGTGCTGGGCATCGAGTCGTCGTGCGACGAGACCGGCGCGGGGCTTGTTCAGGACGGCCGGCTGCTCGGCCACGCCCTCGCGTCGAGCATGGACGAGCACGCCCGGTACGGCGGTGTCGTGCCCGAGATCGCCGCCCGCGCCCACGTGCATTCGGTACGGCCCGTGATCCAACAGGCCCTGGACCGGGCCGGGTTGCGGCTCTCCGACATCGGCGCGGTCGCCGTCACCACCGGACCGGGTCTGTCGGGCGCGCTCCAGGTGGGGCTTGCCGGTGCGAAGGGCGTCGCGTACGCGCTCGGTGTCCCCCTGTACGGCGTGCACCACCTCGCCGGCCATGTCGCCGCCGACACCCTGGAACACGGGCCGCTCCCCGACCCCTGCATGGTGCTGATCGTCTCCGGCGGGCACACCTCGCTGCTCCTCGTCCGCGACCTGGCCCGCGATCCGCTCGTCCGTCTCGGCGACACCCTCGACGACGCGGCCGGGGAGTGCTTCGACAAGGTCGCGCGGGTTTTCGGGCTGCCCTACCCGGGCGGCCCGGCCATCGACCGGGCAGCGCGCGTGGGGGATCCGCGCGCTGCCCCTTTCCCGCGCCCCCTGACCGGCCCGCGCGACAAGCCGTACGACTTCTCCTTCTCGGGGCTGAAGACGGCGGCCGCGCGGTGGGCCGAGGCACATGCGGGCCGTGAGCTGCCCGTGACCGACGGCGCGGCGTCGCTCCAGGAGGCCGTCGCCGACGTACTGACCCGCAAGGCGGTGGCGGCCTGCGTCGAGCACGGCGTGGGCACGTTGGTCGTGATCGGCGGGGTTGCCGCGAACTCCCGGGTCCGCTCCCTGGCCGAGGAGCGCTGCAGCGCCGCGGGGGTCGAACTGCGCGTACCGCCCCTGCGGTTGTGCACGGACAACGGCGCGATGATCGCCGCCGTCGGCGACCTCCTCGTGCGTGCCGGTGCCGAACCGGCACCGCTGCACGTGTCGGTCGATCCGTCGGCGCCGCTGGAGTACGCGGCACTGCACCCCGGGGCCGCCGGGGCGGTGGCGGCCTGATGGACATCCGCGTCTTCCGGGACGGCGCGCTCCTCTCCCACACCACCGCCCTGCGCTCCGTGTACGCCGACGCCTTCTGCGCCCCTCCCTGGGACGAGGACGAGGAGAAGGCAGTCGAGTTCGCGGCGCGGCTCCCGGTGAACGTACGGCGTTCGGGATTCACGGCCGCGCTCGCCTTCGACAGTGAGCAGGTCATCGGTTTCGCCACCGCCTGGACCACCCTCTCCCCCTTCCCCACCGACCGCTGCTACCCCCAGGCCGCGGCCGGGCTCGGTCACGACCGCACCGTCAACTGGCTCTGCGGCGCGCGCGAGATGGACGAACTCGCCGTGTGCGCCGACGCAAGGGGCACCGGCATCGCCGCCGGGCTGCTGGAGGCGGTCACGGCCGACGCTCCGGAAGGCCGATCCTGGCTGCTGACCTCCGTCCAGTCGGGGCAAGCCATGTCCTTCTACCGCCGCCAGGGCTGGGCGCAGGCCACTCACCCCTCTTCCGACGGCAAGGGCATCGTCGTCTTCCTGAGCCCTCGTCACCCCGCACGGTCCTGGCCGCCCAACCCCTGCCGTAGGCGTCGTCCGCCGGCCTCGACGAGGACGGCCGCCCGCCCGGCGCGGCTTCTTGTGCGGCTGATCAACAAGGTCGGGGCCGGGTCACGCCCGTCCGTCGTGTCCGGCCTCGACCGGATACGGCACGAACGTGCTGCTGTGCTCGTCAACGGCGAGTGCCCGGCCCAGCGGAGGAGCCGCCCGCTGAGGACAGTCGAGGCGTTCGCAGACGCGGCAGCCCATGCCGATCGGGGTCGCGGCGGAGGCGTTGGCGAGGTCGAGGCCGTCGGAGTAGACGAGGCGATGGGCATGGCGGATCTCGCAGCCCAGCCCGATGGCGTAGGTCCTGCCCGGCTCGCCCCAGCCGCCGCGGTGCCGGGTGACCGCGCGGGCCGTCCACAAATAGCGCTGCCCGTCCGGCATTTCGGCGATCTGGACGTGGATGCGACCGGGTGCGGCGAACGCCTCGTAGACGTTCCAGAGGGGGCAGGTGCCGCCGGCTCGGGAGAAGTGAAAGCCGGTGGCCGACTGCCGTTTGGACATGTTCCCGGCGCGGTCGACGCGTACGAAGGAGAAGGGCACGCCGCGCAGTCGGGGGCGCTGGAGGGTGCTCAGGCGGTGGCAGACGGTCTCGTAGCCGAGGCCGTAGCGGTCGGTGAGGCGCTCGATGTCGTAGCGGAACTCCTCGGCGGCCGTGTGGAAGGCGGTGTACGGCAGGATCAGGGCGGCGGCGAAGTAGTTGGCGATGCCGATGCGGGCCAGGGCATGGGCGGGTGAGCCTGGCGGGAAGTCCTCGGCGGCCTGACGGTCGAGTTCGTCGCCGTATTCGAGGAGCGCCAGTTGGGTGGCCGTGCGAAACGCTCGCTGGCCGGGGCGCAGGCGGGTCGACAGGTGCAGGGTGCGGGTAGCCGCGTCGAAGCGGTGCAGACGGTCGCCCGCCTCGGCGGCCAGGCGGACGTCATGGGCGTCGGCCAGTCTCGCCGTGAGGGCGCCGACGACCTCGCCGGGCCGGATCCCGATCTCCTCGGCGAGGCGTTCGGCCGCGAGGTCGGTGTCGTGCAGGTAGTTCTGGCGGCGGTAGAAGAAGTCCCGGATCTCCTCGTGGGGCGAGCGCGGTGACTCCACGGCGGTGTCACGGCCGTCGGCCGCTCCCGCGAGCCGCTCGGACAGGAGCTGGTTGCGGCGGCCCAGGTCGAGAAGGACCCGCGCGACCGCGGGCATACGGGAGGCGAGTTCGGCGAGGTCCGACGGGGAGACGCGGGATTCGGCGATCTCGCCTGTGAGCGCCTCGCGCAGGTCGGCCACCAGGCGGGTCGTGTCGCGCTCGGAGAAGAAGTTCGGGTCAAGTCCGAAGGTCTCGGTCAGCCGGAGCAGGACGGGAACGGTGAGCGGGCGGGAGTCGTGCTCCATCTGGTTCAGATAGCTGGGCGAGATGGCGAGGACGCGGGCCAGCTCGGCCTGGCTCATCCGGCGCTCCTCGCGGAGCCTGCGCAGCCGCGCCCCCGCATAGGTCTTGCTCACCGCGTGTGTTCCTCCACGTCAGGACGGGCTTCGACCCGGTCAGCGTATGCGATCCGGCGCTTCCAGCACCCTTCGCAAACTTGGCAAACGGCGGACGGAAGATTCGCAAAGCTTGGCAGGCTTCCATGGTTGATGGCACTCAGTGCCAGTGCCAGAGTGTGAGTGCGGCCCGCCGGACCCGGCAGGCTCCGCCCGGAACCGGGGCTCGATTCATGCCCTGACGTCGGAGATCCCGGCAGGGCGGCAGCCCGTACCGGCAGCATTGCTCACCTTCACCCTTCGAGGTGACGGCGGGCCGCATCCCTGGAAGAGACACGCAGTGCCAGTCGCATGGGGACCAGCACGCGATTGGCAGACGCAACAGACCGAGGAGACGGTGACAGTCATGGCAGAGGCGAGGACGCAGGCGGCCGAGGAGCTCGCACGGCGCTGGGCCACCGACCCGAGGTGGCAGGGCATTGAGCGCACCTACAGCGCCGATGACGTCGTCCGGCTGTCCGGCAGTGTCCGTGAGGAGCAGACCCTGGCCCGGCGCGGGGCCGAGCGGC
This sequence comes from Streptomyces sp. NPDC012935, assembly GCF_042900345.1. Taxonomy (NCBI): domain Bacteria; kingdom Bacillati; phylum Actinomycetota; class Actinomycetes; order Kitasatosporales; family Streptomycetaceae; genus Streptomyces; species Streptomyces sp. NPDC012935. The sequence continues at coordinate 61,148 of NZ_JBIBBC010000017.1, read as the reverse complement.
TGTGGCGCCAACTGCACGAGCAGGACTACATCCACGCCCTGGGCGCGCTGACCGGCGGCCAGGCGGTGCAGCAGGTCAAGGCCGGGCTCCAGGCGATCTACCTGTCCGGTTGGCAGGTCGCCGCCGACGCCAACCAGGCCGGGCACACCTACCCCGACCAGAGCCTGTACCCGGCCAACTCGGTGCCGCAGGTGGTGCGTCGGATCAACAACGCGCTGCTGCGTGCCGACCAGATCGCCACCGCGGAGGGCGCGGGCGACACGACGGACTGGCTGGCGCCGATCGTGGCCGACGCCGAGGCCGGTTTCGGTGGTCCGCTCAACGCCTTCGAGCTGACCAAGGCGATGATCGCGGCGGGTGCGGCGGGCATCCACTACGAGGACCAGCTCGCCTCGGAGAAGAAGTGCGGCCACCTCGGCGGCAAGGTCCTCGTCCCGACCTCGCAGCACATCCGCACCCTCAACGCGGCCCGCCTGGCCGCCGACATCGCCGACGTGCCGACGATCGTCGTCGCCCGCACCGACGCTCTCGCCGCCAACCTCCTCACCAGCGACGTGGATGAGCGCGACGCCGAGTTCGTCACCGGCGAGCGGACGGCGGAGGGCTTCTACCGGGTGCGCGGCGGAATGGCGCCGGTCATCGCCCGCGGTCTGGCCTACGCGCCGTACGCCGACCTGATCTGGGTGGAGACGGGCACCCCGGACCTGGCGCAGGCCCGCGAGTTCGCCGAGGCCATCCACGCCCGGTACCCGGACCAGATGCTGGCGTACAACTGCTCGCCGTCCTTCAACTGGAAGGCCGCGCTGGACGACGACCAGATCGCCAAGTTCCAGCGTGAACTGGGCGCGATGGGCTACAAGTTCCAGTTCATCACGCTGGCCGGCTTCCACTCCCTGAACCACGGCATGTTCGACCTCGCCCGCGGCTACGCCGAGCACGGCATGACCGCCTACGTCGACCTGCAGGAGAAGGAGTTCGCCGCGCAGGCCCACGGCTTCACCGCCGTCAGGCATCAACGTGAGGTCGGTACGGGGTACTTCGACCTGGTGTCGACGGCCGTCAATCCGGCGTCGTCCACGACCGCGCTGGCCGGGTCCACGGAGGAAGAGCAGTTCCACTAGGCCGCCGGACCGGGCGCCCCGCGCCGCGAGGCTCCCGGTGGCCGAGCGGAGGGAACGGGCGACCGTCCCTGTCCGCCCCCTCCGCTCCCATCCCTCAGGAGAACCCGATGTCCACCACCGCACTGACCCACCATGTCCGTGTCCTCGCCGGCCCGGGCCACCGTCACGACGAGATCCTCACGCCGGCCGCCCTCGACTTCGTGGGCCGGCTCGCCGCGGAGTTCGGCCCACGCCGCCAGGAAGTCATGAAGGAGCGCCGCAGGCTGGCGCTGCGGCTGGCATCGGGCTCACCGCTCGGCTTCCCCATGGTCACCTCCGCCGTCCGCGCCGACCCGACCTGGCGCGTCGCGCCGCCCGCCCCCGGCCTCACCGACCGCCGCGTCGAGATCACCGGCCCGCCGGACCGCCGGATGGCGGTCAACGCGCTCAACTCCGGCGCCAGGATCTGGATGGCGGACTTCGAGGACGCCACCGCTCCCCTCTGGGACAACGTCGTCGGCGGCCAGCTCAACCTGCTCGACGCGGTCGAGCGCCGGATCGGCTTCACCACGGCGGAGGGCAAGGAGTACCGCCTCGGAGACCGGCTCGCCACCATCATGGTCCGCCCGCGCGGCTGGCATCTCGACGAGGAGCACCTGGAGTTCGACGGACGGCCCGTGCCTGCCGCCCTGGTCGACTTCGGCCTGTACTTCTTCCACTGCGCCCAGCGCCAGATCGACGCCGGGTACGGCCCGTACTTCTACCTGCCGAAGCTGGAGAACCGGCACGAGGCGCGCCTGTGGAACGACGTCTTCGTCCTCGCCCAGGAACTGCTCGGCATTGCGCACGGCACGATCCGTGCCACGGTCCTCATCGAGACGATCACCGCCGCGTTCGAGATGGAGGAGATCCTCTACGAACTTCGCGAGCACAGCGCGGGGCTCAACGCGGGCCGCTGGGACTACCTGTTCAGCCTGATCAAGACGTTCGGCCACCGCACCGACTTCCTCCTGCCCGACCGGGCGAAGGTGACGATGACCGCCCCCTTCATGCGGGCGTACACCGAACTCCTCGTCCGCACCTGCCACAAGCGCGGCGCCCACGCCATCGGCGGCATGGCCGCCCACGTGCCCGGCAAGGACCCGGCCGCGAACGAGGCCGCGCTCGCCAAGGTCCGGCTCGACAAGGAGCGGGAGGCCGAGGACGGCTTCGACGGCTCCTGGGTGGCCCACCCCGGGCTCGTCCCCGTCTGCCGCGAGGTCTTCGACGGTGTCCTCGACGAACGGCCCCACCAGATCGACCGTACCCGCGACGACGTCGACGTGAGCGCGGCGGACCTGCTGTCGGTGCGCAGGATCAGCGGGCCGCCGACCGAGGAGGGCGTGCGCACCAACATCGCCGTCGCGCTGCGCTATTTCGCCGCCTGGCTGCGCGGGCAGGGCGCGGTCGCGCTGTACGGCCTGATGGAGGACGCGGCCACCGCCGAGATCGCCCGCGTGCAGATCTGGCAGTGGCTCCGGCACCGGGTGATCGACCGGGAGACGGTGCTGCGGCTGCTCGACGACGAGGTCGTCGCGCTCGGCCGCGAGTACCCGTGGGCGCCCGTCGACGAGATCCGCGCCCTGTTCGAACGGACCGCCCTGGCGGGCGAGTTGCCGCTGTTCTTCACCCCGGACGCGTACACGCGGCACCTCGTGAAGCGGACGGAGGCCGGGGCGTGAGCGGGGGCATCCAGCGCGTCGGCGTGGTCGGCGGCGGGCAGATGGGGGCCGGGATCGCCGAGGTGTGCGCACGGGCCGGCCTCGACACCGTGGTCTGCGAAGTGGACGAGGTCGCGGCCCGCGCCGCACGGGACCGGATGGCGGCGTCACTCGACCGCGCGGTGCGCCGCGGCAGGCTGGAGGAGGCCGCAGCGCGAGACGCGCTCGACCGCACGGCCTTCAGCGGCAGCCTGGACGATCTCGCCGACCGGCAGCTCGTCGTCGAGGCCGTCATCGAGAACCCGGCCGCCAAGACCGAGGTCTTCGCCGCGCTCGACAAGATCGTCGAGGATCCGGAGGCGGTGCTGGCGACCAACACCTCCTCACTCCCCGTCATGCGGCTGGGCATGGCGACCGGCCGGGCGGACCGGGTGGTGGGCCTGCACTTCTTCAACCCGGTGCCGGTGCTGCCGCTGGTGGAGATCGTGACCTCGCTGCACACGGCGCCTCAGACGCTTGCCGCAGTACGGGAATTCGCCACCAGGACGCTGGGCAGGACGGTGATCCACTCCCAGGACCGGGCCGGCTTCGTCGTCAACGCCCTGCTCATCCCGTACCTGCTGTCGGCGGTCCGGATGGCCGAGTCCGGCTTCGCCACAGCCGCCGACATCGACACGGGCATGGAGCTGGGCTGCGCCCACCCCATGGGCCCGCTCAGGCTCGCGGACCTGATCGGCCTCGACACCGTCGCCTCGATCGCCGGGTCGCTCTACGACGAGTTCAGGGAGCCCCTCTACGCCCCTCCCCCGCTGCTCCAGCGGATGGTGGAGGCGGGATTGCTCGGCCGCAAGACCGGCCGCGGGTTCCACATCTACGACCAGGACTGAGGGCCTGGTACGACGCGGGCTGAGGGGTCCGCGTCGCCGCCGGGAGTGAGGGTTCCCGCGCGGCTGACACAGGGGAAGGGCGGGAGGCGCTGTCAGGCGCTTCCCGCTCTGTGGCGCTCCCGCCCTCGCAACGCGCCGGGCACTCAGAGCCTGCCGAGTGGCCCGTCCTGGTCGCGGCGACCGCCTGCGGCTCCCCGGGGAAGGTCATCTCGGGTGCGCCCGTGCGCGGATGGAGGGCGACCTCGGCTCCACTCCGTACACCTCGGCCAGCAGCCGGGGCGTCGTCGCGGGTGTCCCATTTCACCATCCGGATGACGGATGCCGCGCTGCCCTGCGAGGTGCCACCCCGTAGGCTGGCCGGTGCAGCTGGTTCGCCCCGCCCGCCAGGTGGGATGCGTCGCAAGAGGGAACCCGGTGAGAATCCGGGACTGCCCCGCAGCGGTGAGTGGGAACGACCGCCGTCATCCGCACTGGGCCCGACGAAGAGGGCCTGGGAAGCGACGGCCAGTAGGTGTCCTCCGGTCAGGAGGACGTGCCCGCGAGTCCGAAGACCTGCCAACTGCCCGCGCGCGGACGACCCGTGCGCGGACATCCCGGTGACCTCGAGGGCGGGTCGGCGTACATACCAGGCGGACGACCGTGCCCAGCCGCGCACGCTCCGACCGTCCGGTTCGTCACCCCTTCGCGCTCTCGTCCCGTCGCCGGGATCTCAGGGATTCATCTCGCGAAGGAGATCTCCGTGACCACGAAGTCCGCAGCCGCGGCAGCACGGGCCACCGTGTACGGCTACCCCCGCCAGGGCGCGAACCGGGAACTGAAGAAGGCGGTCGAGGGCTACTGGAAGGGCCGTGTCACCGCTGGCGCCCTGCGCACCACGGCCGCCGACGTGCGCGCCGCCAACTGGCGGCAGCTGGCCGACGCCGGCATCCACGAGGTGCCCACCGGTGATTTCTCGTACTACGACCACGTCCTGGACACCACCGTCATGGTCGGCGCGATCCCCGAGCGCCACCGGCACTCCGTCACGGCCGGCACCCTCGACGGCTACTTCGCCATGGCGCGCGGCACGCAGGACGTGGCGCCGCTGGAGATGACGAAGTGGTTCGACACGAACTACCACTACCTGGTGCCGGAGCTGGGCCCTGACACCGTCTTCACGGCCGACTCGACCAAGCAGGTCGCCGAGCTGAAGGAGGCCCTCGCGCTCGGTCTCACCGCCCGCCCAGTCCTGGTCGGCCCGGTCACGTATCTGCTGCTCGCCAAGCCCGCCCCCGGGGTCGCCGCGGACTTCGAGCCGCTCACGCTCCTGGACCGCCTGCTGCCGGTGTACGCCGAGGTCCTCGCCGACCTGCGCGCGGCCGGCGCCGAGTGGGTGCAGCTGGACGAGCCCGCCCTTGTCCAGGACCGCACCCCGGCCGAGCTGAATGCCGCCGAGCGGGCCTACCGCGACCTCGGTGCCCTCACCGACCGCCCGAAGCTGCTGGTCGCCTCGTACTTCGACCGGGTCGGCGACGCCCTGCCGGTATTGGCGAAGGCCCCGGTCGAAGGGCTGGCGCTGGACTTCACCGGGTCCGCCGCAGCGAACCTGGACGCACTCGCCGCGGTCGGCGGGCTGCCCGGCAAGCGGTTGGTCGCCGGTGTGGTCAACGGCCGCAACATCTGGGTCAACGACCTGGAGAAGTCCCTGTCCACCCTGGGCACCCTGCTCGGGCTGGCCGACCGGGTCGACGTGGCCGCCTCCTGCTCCCTGCTCCATGTGCCCCTGGACACGGGCCTGGAGCGGGACATCGAGCCGCAGGTCCTGCGCTGGCTGGCATTCGCGAAACAGAAGACCGCCGAGATCGTCACGCTCGCCAAGGGCCTCGCCCAGGGCACGCACGCCGTCGCCGCCGAACTCGCCGCCAACCGGGCCGACCTGGCGTCCCGCGCCGGCTCGCCGATCACCCGTGACCCGGCCGTCCGCGCCCGCGCCGCCGCCGTCACCGAGGCCGACGCCCGCCGCTCCCAGCCGTACTCCGAACGCGCCGCCGCCCAGCGCGCCCACCTCGGCATGCCCCTGCTGCCGACGACCACCATCGGCTCCTTCCCGCAGACCGGCGAACTGCGCGCCGCACGCGCCGACCTGCGCGGCGGGCGCATCGGCGCCGCAGGGTACGAGGAGCGCATCAAGGCCGAGATCCAGGAGGTCATCTCCTTCCAGGAGAAGACCGGGATCGACGTCCTGGTGCACGGCGAGGCCGAACGCAACGACATGGTCCAGTACTTCGCCGAGCAGCTCACCGGCTACCTCGCCACCCAGCACGGCTGGGTGCAGTCCTACGGCACGCGGTACGTCCGTCCGCCGATCCTGGCCGGCGACATCTCCCGCCCCGAACCGATGACGGTGCGCTGGACGCAGTACGCCCAGTCCCTCACCGACCGCCCCGTCAAGGGCATGCTCACCGGCCCGGTCACCATGCTCGCCTGGTCCTTCGTCCGCGACGATCAGCCTCTCGGTGACACCGCCCGCCAGGTCGCCCTCGCCCTGCGCGACGAGGTGGGCGACCTGGAGGCAGCCGGGACTTCGGTCATCCAGGTCGACGAACCCGCTCTGCGCGAGACCCTGCCGCTGCGCTGCGCCGACCGTCCGGCCTACCTGGCCTGGGCGACGGAGGCGTTCAGGCTCAGCACGAGCGGTGTGCGTCCGGACACCCAGATCCACACCCACATGTGCTACGCCGAGTTCGGCGACATCGTCCAGGCCATCGACGACCTGGACGCCGACGTCATCAGCCTGGAGGCCGCCCGCTCACACATGCAGGTCGCCCGCGAACTCGCCGCCCACGGCTACCCGCGCGAGGCCGGCCCCGGCGTGTACGACATCCACTCCCCACGCGTCCCCAGCGCCCAGGAGGCGGCGTCCCTGCTGCGCACCGGCCTCAAGGCCATCCCCGCCGAACGCCTCTGGGTCAACCCCGACTGCGGCCTGAAGACCCGCGGCTGGCCCGAGACCCGCGCCTCACTGGAGAACCTGGTCACCGCCGCCCGCACGGTCCGTGCGGAACTCTCCGCGTCCTGAGACCGGCAGCGATCGGGAGTGATCTGCCGGGGAGGGCGCGTCGGCGCTCCCTCCCCGGCCCTGAGGCCGGCGTCACGCTCACCGGCGGTGCGCACCACCTGGTGGAGGACGTCTCCCTCATCGCCCGCCCGGGCGAGGTGATCCGCCTCGTGGGCCTCAACGGCAGCGGCGAGTCCAGCCTGTTGCGCGCCGTCTACCGCGACCTGCGCCCCGCCGGCGGCGAGGTCCGTGTCGACGGCACCGACGCCAGGTCACTGCCCGTGCGGCAGGTGGCCCGCACGGTGGCCGCTGTGGTGCAGGAGCCCGCGGGCTCGGCTCCTGCACCACCGCAGGAGCCCGGCGCGGACTTCGACCTGACGGACCGTGCGATCGTCGCCGCGGGCCGTACTCCGCACACGCGGCTGCTCGACGGCGACACCTCCGAGGACGCCGCGCTGATCGAGTCGGCGCTCACCGCCGTGGACGGCGCCGACCTGGCCGGCCGCCCCTTCGGCCGGCTCTCCGGGAGCGAGCGCCAACGCGTGCCGATCGCCCGGGCCCTGGCCCGGCAACCCTGACTCCTCGTCCTGGGGTGACCGGCCGTACGTACGGCGAGGAGATCCGCCGGCGCGTCATCACGCCGCTCGGTCTGCGCGAGACGTACGTGCCGGGTGACGCCTCGGCGATCCCCGGACCGCACCCGCGCGGGTACGTACGGCCCGGCGTGGACGCGCCGCTCAGGGACATCACCGCGATCAACCCCTCGGTCGCGGGCCCGTCCGGCGAGTTGATCTCCAGCGGCAGCGACGTCAACCGCTTCCTCGCCGCTCTCCTGCGCGGCGAACTGCTGCGCCCGGCGCAACTGCGGGAGATGGCCTGGAGAGCAGGCCACTGCCCTGTGGTGGCCGCTACTGGGGGCACACCGGTGACATTCCCGGGTACGAGACGGCGGGCGGCGCCACGGTCGACGGCCGGCAGGCGACGGTCATGGTGAACCTCGGCCCGGGTGGGCCGGACGCACAGAGCGACGACATCAAGGCGGCCGTCCGGACGGCGCTCTGCGAGGGACGATCCTCGAAGACCCGGTAGCCGGGCCCCGTCGGACTCATATCCAGGTGTCGAGCCACATCCTGGCGTGCCAGTCGGCGTACGGGATCGTCTGCCCGCTGTAGATCGGGAAGAAGTAGATGAAGTTCCAGGCGATGAGCAGGACCAGTGCGCCCGCCGCGACCGCACCCCCGGTACGGCGCGTCTCGCCCGCCCCCGGCGGACCCAGCAGCGCCCCGATCATCATGGCCACGGCCAGACACAGGTACGGCACGAAGACGACCGCGTAGAAGGAGAAGGTCGTGCGGTCCTGGTACAGGAACCAGGGCAGGTAACCGGCGCCCACCGCGCACAGGATGGCGCCGGCACGCCAGTCGCGGCGCAGGGCCCACCGGTAGAGCAGGTACGCCAGGGCGAGGCACGCCGTCCACCACAGCAGGGGCGTCCCCAGGGCGAGGACCGTCTGCGAGCAGTCGACCGTTGTGCGGCAGCCGTCCGTTCCGGGCTTCGGGGACTCGTAGTCGAACAGCACGGGGCGGCCGAGGACCAGCCAACTCCACGGGTTGGACTCGTACTTGTGGAAGCTGTGCAGTCCCACGTTGAACTGGTAGACCCCGTATTCGTAGTGCCACAGGCTGCGCAGCGGAGCCGGGATCCATGACCAGGTGCCGCCATGGCCGTCGGCCCAGTGGCGTGCGTAGCCGGTGTCGGAGCGGAACCAGCCGGTCCACGTGGCCACATACGTCACCACGGCGACCGGAACGACGGAGAGCACCGACCATCCGAGGTCCTTGCGCAGGACCGCCCGGTAAGGGTGCCGCGCCCCTGCCACGCGGCGGGCGCCGACGTCCCACAGCAGGGTCAGCAGCATGAAGAAGGCCAGGAAGTACAGGCCGTTCCATTTGGTCGCGGCCGCGAGTCCCAGGAAGGCCCCGGCCATGAGCCGCCATGGACGTACGCCCGTCCCGGCGTGGTCGCCGGTGTGCCCGTCCGGGCGGCCACGGCCGTCCGGGCCGACGGGAAGGGCGGCCGCGAGCCGGGCCCGGGCGTGGTCCCGGTCGATCAGCAGACTTCCGAAGGCCGCCAGCACGAAGAACATGACGACCAGGTCCAGCAGCGCCGTACGGCTCATCACGTAGTGCAGACCGTCCACGGCCAGCAGCGCGCCGGCCAGGCAGCCCAGCGCCGTGGAGCGGAACAGGCGGCGTCCTGTCCGGCACAGCATCAGCACCGACAGCGCGCCCAGGACCGCCGTCATGAAGCGCCAACCGAACGGGTCCAGGCCGAACATCCACTCGCCGACGGCTATCACCCATTTGCCCATCGGCGGGTGTGCGACGAAGGCGCCGGTGTCGGAAAGCGGGATCACCTGGGGGTCCGCGAGGATCTGCGGGTCGGCGATCTTGCGGTCCGGCCACGTGCCCTCGTAGCCGAACTGCAGCAGGGACCAGGCGTCCTTGGCGTAGTAGGTCTCGTCGAAGACGACGTCCCGCGGACGGCCGAGGTTCCAGAAGCGGATCGCCGCGGCCAGGACGGCGACGAGTACCGGTCCCGTCCAGTCCATCACCTGGGCGGCGCGCCGCGCCCGTGACGGGCGGAGGCCCAAGTGCTCCCAAAGACGGGTCGAGGGCTCGGGAAAGGGCGGAACGAGACGTTCGCGGGTGTCGGTCCGAGGGCCCCCGACGTATCCGAACCGGCGCAGACGGGCCTGCCAGTCGCTGGGCGCTGCCGTCGGAGGGGTGCTGTCGAGGACCGGAGCCCGCGACCCGCTGCTACTCGTCATCGGATGACCTTAAACGGTCACCGGTCATTGACGGCGCCGCAGCTGCCACGGCCGCGGGAACGGCACCCCCGGGGACGGCCCCGGTTCCGAGTCGCCGTTCAGGACGGCTCAAGTCCCCGTTCATGACGTGGACTTGTGCGCGACGGGGCTTGCGCACCGCTGTTGTCCGGCGGGCCGGGGACGCGGGAGCCGTCCGTGCGGGCCTCCAGTGCACGCAGTACGGCCACCATGTCCTCGCCGCCGTGGCCCTGGGCGACGGTCTCGCCGTACAGGGTGTGGCAGACGTCGAGGAGCGGAGACGCCACTTGGGCCTCGCGGGCGGCCTCGGCGATCAGCCGGTTGTTCTTGAGAACGTCCGCGGCCCCGGCCTGGACCGTGAAGTCCCGGGCCAGCAGCTTGGGACCCTTGACCCGGGAGACGGCGCTGGCCATGGGTCCCGCGTCCAGGACGTCGCGGAGCAGGCGTTGGTCGAGCCCATGCCGGTCGGCGAAGTGGAACGCCTCGGTCAGGCCCGTGACGAGGGTGATCAGGAACAGGTTGACCGAGAACTTCATCAGCAGGGCGTCCGGCACCCCGCCGCAGTCGAACGTCTCGCGGCACATGGGCGCGAGGACGGGGCGTACGGCCGAGACGGCGTCGTCGTCGCCGGCCAGCATCGCCACCAGGTCGCCCTGTTCGGCGGGGACGCGGGAGCCGGAGACCGGCGCCTCGACGTAGCGCCCGCCCACGGCCCGGACGGCGTCCTGGAGGGCGGCCGAGTACTCCGGCGCGGTCGTGCCCATGTGGACGACGGTGCGCCCGGCGACGTGCGCGGCGAAGTCGGGGGTGCCACGCCCGAGGACCGTGTCCACGGCGGCCTCGTCGGCCAGCATGAGGACCACCGTCTGCGCCCGGGCGAAGACCTCGGCGGGAGTGTCCGCGATGTGGGCGCCGGCGGCGCGCAGGGGTTCGCAGCGGCCGCGGGTGCGATTCCACACCACGAGGGGTGTTCCCGCGCGAGCCAGATTGAGTGCCATGGGCTGTCCCATGACTCCGAGACCGATGAATCCCACGTACACGATGCACCGCCGCTTCTCTCACCGCACGGCACTTGTCGCACGGCACGCCGCTTCTCTCACCGCACGGCACTTGTCGCACGGCACGCCGCTTCTCTCACCGCACGGCACTTGTCGCACGGCACGCCGCTTCCGTCTCCGCGCCGGGGCCGAGCCGTCGCCCGCCCCTGCCCACTATGACGGTGGTCATAATACCCCGGCACTATGACGACTGTCATAGACTGGACCGCGGAACATTGAGGACCGGGCGCTGGAGGTCGGGATGGCGATGTCCGAACGAGGGCCGCGTGAGCGGATGGTCTTCAGCGCTGCCCAGCTCATCCGGCGCGACGGGGTCGCTTCCACGGGGATGCGTGAGGTCGCCGCGCATGCCGGGGCGCCGCGCGGCTCGCTGCAGCACTACTTCCCCGGCGGCAAGGAGCAGTTGGTCAACGAGGCGGTCGGGTGGGCGGGCCGGTATGCGGGCAACCGTGTCGCCCGGTTCCTTGCCGCGCTGGACGAGCCGACGCCCAGCGGGCTGTTCGCGGAGATGGTCCGCCAGTGGACCGACGAGTACCAAGCCGCCGGCTTCGCGGGCGGCTGCCCCGTGGCAGCCGCCACGGTGGACTGGGCCGAGTCCACCGAGTCGACGCGGGAGGCGGTGGCCGCCGCGTTCGGCACCTGGACCGAGCCGGTGGCCGGGGCCCTGGCCGACATGGGTGTGCCGCAGGAGCGGGCCGGTGCGCTCGCCACTGTCATGATCAGCGCCTTGGAGGGGGCGATCCTCATCGCGCGGGCGGAGCGGGACGTCCGGGCGCTGACGACCGTGGCTCGCGAGCTCGGCCCCCTCCTGGATGCCGCGGCGCACAAGGCGAGTTGACACGAACCGGCGCGCTCCTTGAGGCCCTTGGCCGTCACCCTTGCCGCCTGCGGCAACTGCCATCCCCCGAGATCCGGCCCCGGCCGCCAGAGGGCTCCCGCACGTCACGTGCTTGCGGGAACCCTCCGCCATGCCGTCGGCCTGCACGCGGCCCCCGGGTACACAGCACCCCGACCCTTATTGCATACTCATCGCAATAACGAGATAAGTGCAGAGGGGGGCAGGTCCGTGCGAGCTCCGATCAGGCTCGGCGTCGAGCCGTCGTGCGCCGGGGACCACGCCGGCACCCAGAGCGCCACTCCGTCCTTATGACCGCCCCGCAACTCCGCTTGCGCGCGGACGAGATGCTCCCGGCCCCGGGATTCCTTGCCGCTCAGGCCCGCCGCCCGCGCAGCGGACTGATGCGCGGCGAGCCTGGATGACCCTCCCCTCGCACAAGATCGCAACAACTATTGACAAGCAACAAGGGTGTGACGCTCATGACGACCCGTCGAATACGTAGTGCTGCCGCGACGGCGGCGGCGATGGTGGCCGGGGTCGCCGACTCCGTCGTGATCGGCGTGGCCTCCGAGCCGGACACCCTCAGCCCCCTGCTCGGCTACGGCAAGGACGGCAACTCGAAGCTCTTCGAGGGTCTGCTCGCGCGCGATGCAGACTTGAAGCTCAGGCCCGCCCTCGCGGAGGCGCTCCCCGAGATCGGGGCCGACGGCCTCACCTACACGTACACCCTGCGCGACGGCGTGGAGTTCAGCGACGGCGAGCCGCTGACGGCCGACGACGTGGTCTTCACCTACCGGACGATCCTGGACGAGAAGACCAACAACACGGCCCGCAGCGAACTGGACGCCGTCAAGGACGTGCGGGCGAGCGGTGACGACAAGGTCGTCTTCACGCTGAAGTACCCGTACGCGCCGTTCGCCGGGCGCACCGTCCTGCCCATCGTCCCCGAGCACGTCGCGGGCGAGCAGGACCCCAACACCGGCTCCTTCAACACCAAGCCCGTCGGCACCGGCCCGTACGTCCTGTCCGCCTGGAGCAAGGGCGAGAAGCTCACCTTCAAGGCCAATCCGGACTACTGGGGCGGCGCGCCGAAGGTGAAGACGTTCACCATGGCGGTCATCGCCGACGACAACGTGCGCGCCACCCGACTGCGCTCCGGCGACCTGGACGGCGCGGTCCTGCCGCCCAACCTCGCGGCTACCTTCAAGAACGACGAGGGCACGAAGTCGTACGAGGCGAGGTCCTACGACTTCCGCGCCGTCACCCTCCCGACGGCCGGCAAGGTCACCGGCGACCGTGCGATCCGGCAGGCGCTGGATGCCGCCGTGGACCGCGAGGCCATGGTCGACAAGATCCTCGACGGGGCGGGCACACCGGCGTACGGGCCGCTGCCCGTCGACGATCCCGCGTTCGCCAAGGGCATCGAGCGGAAGCAGGACCTGGACAAGGCCGAGCGGATTCTCGATGCGGCGGGCTGGGAGACAGGCAAGGACGGCGTCCGCGCCAAGGGCGGGCAGCAGGCCGCGTTCACGCTGCTCTATCCGTCGGGCGACAAGGTCCGCCAGGACCACGCCCTCGCCTACGCCTCCGACGTCAAGAAGGTTGGCATCAAGGTGACTGTGGAGAGCGCCACCTGGGAGGTCATCGAACCGCGGATGAAGGACACCGCGGTCCTCGCGGGCTTCGGCAGCACCGGCGACCCCGACTTCGGCCTCTACACCCTGCTGCACTCCTCCCTCGCCGGTGACGGATTCAACAACATGGCCCGCTACGGCAATCCGGCCGTGGACAAGGCCCTCGACACCGGCCGCCGCACCCAGGCCGCGGCAGAGCGCAAGAGCGCGTACGAAACGGTCCAGCGCGAGCTCGTGAAGGACCCCGGGTACACGTTCCTCACCCACATCGACCACCTCTATGTGCTCGCCGACCGCTGGGACGGGCTGACCACGCAGCTCGAACCGCACGAGCACGGCTTCGCCAGCGGCCCCTGGTGGAACATCGAGAACTGGCAGCCGAAGAAGTGAGCACCAGGTCCCTGCCCTGGGGAGCGATGGCACGCCTGGCGGGTCGGCGGACCCTGTTCGCCGTCCCCGTCCTGATGGTCGTCACGTTCGGCGTGTTCGCCATCGCCGCGGCATCCCCGTTCGACCCGGTCAAGGCGTACGCCGGTACGGCCGCCCTCGGTGCCGACCAGGAGACCCTGGACCGGCTGCGGGACAACCTCGGCGTGGACCAGCCCTTCACCGCCCGCTGGTGGCACTGGCTGACCTCCGCCCTCGGCGGCGACCTGGGGCACTCCAGCGTGCTGCGGCAGCCCGTGGCGCAGGTGATCGGTGAGCGCCTCGTGTGGTCGACGCTGTTGTGCACGGTCGCGTTCGTCGCCGCCGTGCTGATCGGCACCCTGCTCGGGGTGCTGGCCGCCCGCCGCCCGGGCTCGATGCCGGACCGGGCCGTCAGCTCGCTCGCGTACACCCTGGAAGCGGCGCCGGTCTTCTGGATCGCGCTGCTCGCAGTCTGGCTGTTCGCCCTCCAGCTGGACGTCCTCCCGGCCGGCGGCCTCACGGACACCGCCAGCGAACAGGTCACCCCGGGACAGGTGGCGAGCCATCTGATCCTGCCCGCCGGGGTGCTCGCCGTCTCCCAACTCCCCTGGTTCACCCTGTACGTACGGCAGGGAGTCGGCGACGCCCTGGCGGAGGACCCCGTACGCGGCGCCCGGGCCAGGGGCCTGAGCGAGAGCAGGGTCCTGCTCGGCCACGCGCTGCGCTCCGGTCTCCTGCCCGTCCTCACGCTGATCGGCTCCCGCGTCCCCGAACTGATCACGGGCGCCCTGCTCGTGGAGACCGTCTTCAGCTGGCCGGGCATCGCCGCGGCCACCGTCGAGGCGGCCACCGCCGTCGACTTCCCCCTGCTCGCGGCTCTCACGACGCTGGCTGCCGCCGCCGTCCTCGTCGGCAACCTGCTCGCCGACCTCCTCTACGGACTGTTCGACCCGAGGGTGAAGCTCAGTGAAATGTGACTCCCATGACCCCAGTTGAGACCGACGTGCGGTCCGGGCCCGCATGGCGCTCCCCCGGCACCGAGCGCCGCTCGACCCGCACGCTGCGCATCCGCACCTCGGCCGCACTGGTCGCCATGACCGTTCTCGCAGTGCTGCTCGTGCCGCCGCTGGCGCAGCTCGACCAGCAGGCCGTCGACCTGGCCGCCAAACTGCAACCGCCGTCCTGGGCCCATCCCTTCGGCACCGACGACGTCGGCCGGGACCTGCTGCTGCGCTGCGTCTACGGCCTCAGGGTCTCCCTGCTGGTCGGCGTGGCCGCCGCGCTCACCGCGACCGTCATCGGCACGGCCGTCGGCGCCACGGCCGGGGCGCTGGGCGGCTGGGCCGACCGCGCGCTGATGCGGGTGGTCGACACGGTCTCCGCCGTGCCCCATCTGCTGCTGGGCATCTTCATCGTCGCGATGTTCCGGCCGGGCGTCTGGCCGGTGATCGTCTCGGTCGCACTCACCCACTGGCTGTCCACCGCCCGGATCGTGCGCGCCGAGGTCCTGTCCCTGAGTTCACGCCCGTACATCGACGCCGCCGTCTCCGGCGGTGCGTCGCGTCGGCGGGTCGCGGTACGGCACCTGCTGCCCGCCGTGCTCCCCCAGGCCGCGCTGGCCGCCGTGCTGATGGTGCCGCACGCCATGTGGCACGAGTCGGCGCTGTCCTTCCTGGGACTCGGACTGCCCACGCATCTGGCCAGTCTCGGGAACCTCATCCAGGGCGCGCGGGGCTCGCTGCTCGCCGGACAGTGGTGGCCGACCCTGTTCCCGGGCTTGTTCATCATCGTCCCCACTCTCGCCATCGCCGGACTGTCGGGGGCGTGGCGGGAGCGGATCAACCCGCGCCGCCGATCGGAGCTGATGCTGTGACCGAGCGACCTCCCGTGCTGTCGGTGCGTGGGCTGTCCGTGCGCTTCCTCATGCCCGGCGGACGCCGTGTCGCGGCCGTCACCGACGCCCGGTTCGACGTGGCGGCCGGCGAATGCCTCGCCCTGATCGGTGAGAGCGGCTGCGGCAAGTCCGTGCTCGCCTCCGCCCTCCTGGGCCTGCTGCCCGCCAACGCCCAGACCGCCGGCGAGGCGCGGCTCGGTGACCTCGACCTGCTGACCGCCGACGAACGGACCCTCGCCCGCACGGTACGGGGCCGCCGTATCGGCCTGGTCCCGCAGAGCCCGGCGGCACACCTCACCCCGGTGCGTACCATCCGCTCCCAACTGGAGGAGACGGTCACGGCGTTGACGGACGTGCGAGGGCGGACGGCCGTACGTGCCGCTGCCGAGGCGGCCGCCGAGCGCACCGCCTTCCCCGCGGACCACCTCGACCGCCACCCGCACGAACTGTCCGGCGGGCTCGCCCAACGCGCCGCGACCGCCCTCGCCCTGGTCGGCGACGCGCCCCTCCTGCTCGCCGACGAACCCACCACCGGGCTCGACCGCGATCTGGTGGAGCACACGGTCGACGAACTGCGACGCCACATCGACGACGGCGACCGGGGGCTGCTGATGATCACCCACGATCTGGCGGCGGCCGAGCGCATCGCCGACCGGGTCGCCGTCATGTACGCGGGCCGCATCGTCGAACTCGCCGCCGCAGCCGCCTTCTTCGGCACTTGCGGCCCCCGGCACCCCTACAGCCGCGGCCTCCTCGACGCTCTCCCCGACCGCGCCTTCGCACCCATCCCCGGCATGCCCCCGGAGCTCGGGGACCTCCCCGCCGGCTGCGCCTTCGCGCCGCGCTGCGACCGTGCCACGGACGCCTGCGCCGGTCTGCCCCCGGTGACCGAGGCCGTGGCCTGCCACCATCCGCACGTCCCGGAGGACGCCCGTGCTTGAACTGCGCGCCATCACCGCCGGATACGACAGACGCGCGCCCGTAGTGCGGGACGCCTCCTTGACGGTCGAACCCGGCGAAACCGTCGGGCTGCTCGGGCCCAGCGGCTGCGGCAAGTCCACCCTCGCCCGCGTCGCCGCGCTCCTGCACCGCCCGGAAGGCGGAACCGTCCTCCTGGACGGCTCCCCCGTACGCCGCTGGCGCCACGCCGCCCCGCGCGAACAGCGCACCGCCTTCGGCGTCGTCTTCCAGCAACCCCGCCTCTCCGCAGACCCCCGGTTGCGCATCGCCCAGCTGATCGCCGAGCCGCTGCTCGCCACCGGCCGACGGGAGGGCTCGGCCGAACGGGTCGCCGAGCTGGCCGAAGCCGTGGGCCTCACCCCCGACCTGCTCTCCCGGCGCCCCCACGAGGCCAGCGACGGCCAGCTCCAGCGCGCCTGCCTCGCCCGCGCCCTGGTGCTGCGCCCGCGCTGGCTGGTGTGCGACGAGATGACGGCCATGCTCGACGCGTCCACGACCGCCGCCCTGGTGGCCGTGGTGGAGGGCTACCGCCGGAGCACCGGCGCCGGCGTACTGGCCATCGGGCACGACCGCACGCTGCTGCAGCGGTGGTGCGACCGCACGGTCCACTGGGACGAGGTGGGCGCGGAGCAGCCCCTGGCGCGACGTTCCTGAATAACTGCATGCGTCCGGGACGCGTGGTGTCAGCCCTCCGCGGGCATCACGCGCGTCACCTTGCCCTTGGTGTCGGCCTCCAGGTAGCCGGCCTGGTACGCGTCGGTGAGGTAGACGGCGATTCCGGCCGGAGTGTCGAAGACGTCGTTGGGCTGTCGCACCAGCAGGTAACGGGATTCCGGCTTGTCGACGTTGAGCTTCTTCTCGGCCTCTTCGAGCAGCGCGGGAATCCGGTCCCAGTTGAACTCGTCGAGGCGGACGGGTTGGTCACCGCCGGAGAGGGTGCCGGAGATGATGCCCTTCTCCACTCCCTGCCCCGGGCGGTAGGTGTAGGAGTCGTACTTCGTGTCGCTGCCGTCGACCATCAGCTCGGCTGACGCGTAGTCCGGGTAGACGGTGAAGTCGCCGAATCGGTCCCGGCCGGTCTCCTCCTTGAGCGCCTTGATGGCTTCGCGGATGCCGTCCGGCGTGAGCAGGGTGCCGGTCGTCGGCCGTTCCGACTGCCGGGCCGCCGGATCGGCGCCGGCGTCCGCGCCGGTCGGCGAGACGGTCGACCCCGGGGTCGATGTGGCGGGCGTGTTCCCGCGCGCGTCCGCGTCACCCGACTCGCCCCCGACGGGCAGCAGCCACCACAGCAGAGCCAGGGCGCCGGCGAGCGAGGTCCCGGAGACGGCCAGCAGGGTGGTCCGGCCCGAGCGACGGGGGGCTGCTTGCGCGGGCACCGTCAGCGGCTGGGGAGGGGTGTGCCCCGGCCACAAATGGAACGGTGGCGGCCCGAACCCCGCGGGGGTGGGCGCCGAGGCGGGGCCGCCCGACGGCACGGAGGTGGTCGGCGAGGCAGCAGCCCCGCCGGGGTATGTGGGGGCCGCAGGGGCGGAGCCGGGGGCGGACGGGTAGGTGTGGGCGGGCGGCGGGCTGAGCGGATACGACGTGGCGTCGTCCCGCACCGCCGAGCCGCCCGTTCCGGACTCGACCTCCGCCAGCTGGCGGTCCAGCACGGCGGCGGACGGCCGCGCCGACGGGTCCCGTACGAGCACTCTCATCAGTACGTCCCCCAACGCGCCGGCACGCAGCGGCGGCGGCACGTCGTCGTGGAGGACCGCGGCGAGGGTGGCCAGGGTGTTGGCCCTGCGCAGCGGATGGTGGCCCTCCACGGCGTTGTACAGCATCATCGCCAGCGACCACAGGTCGGACGAGGGGCCGCCCTCGTGACCCGAGATGCGCTCCGGCGCCATGAAGTCGGCCGTACCGATGATGGAGCCGGTGGCGGTGAGGTTGGTCGACTCACGGATCGCGGCGATGCCGAAGTCGGTGAGGACGGGACGCCCGTCGGGCCGCAGCAGGACGTTGGCAGGTTTCACGTCCCGGTGCTGGATGCCGGCGTCGTGCGCGGCGGTCAGTGCGGCGAGCACTCCCCGGCCGATCCGCGCCGCCTCGGCCGGCCGCATCGGGCCCTGGGCAAGCCGGTCGGCCAGCGAGCCGCCACTGACCAGCTCCATCACGATCCACGGGTAGGTGCCGTCACCGCCGTCGACTATGTGGTGGATGGTGACGACGTTCGGATGGTCGATCCGGGCCAGGGCCCTGGCCTCGCGCAGTACGCGTTCGCGCAGCATCCGCGCGCTGTCGGGATCGTATTCGGCGAGGTCCCGGTCGGGCGGGCGGACCTCCTTGACCGCCACCAGCCGGTGCAGCACCAGATCCCTGGCCCGCCAGACCGTCCCCATCCCGCCGCCACCGAGGCGGGCCTCCAACTCGAAGCGCCCGTCGACGACTCGTCTACCGGGACCTCTGTCTGCCTCACTCATGGGCGGGAGCTTAGTTGTCGCCGCGGACAGTGATGGCCGGCGGTCGTGGCTACCGGGCGGACCGCCGGTGAGAGCGACGGTGGTGACCGTATCGCCGTCTCGTACAAACGCACATGCCGCCCCGATGGGCATCTCGCCCAGCTCATGCAATGAGACAAGAGACTTTCCCCTAGCATCTGCGGCATTATCATCGACGGATGCGGCCGAATGGCGGCGTGGTCCGTCGGGACCGCGAGTGATTGCGCGTCCGTCAGGACCAGAGGGAGTGGACCCGTGATGACCCGTACCGCGCGCCGAAACCGCCGGACCGTGCAGATGGCCGGCGCGGGCGCCGCCGCGTTGCTGGCGCTCAGCGCCTGCTCGTCCTCCGACGAGTCCTCCTCGACGAGGTCGGACTCCGCCGCGTCCGCCTCCTCGTCGGGCAGGCTCTCCGGCGAGGTGACGGTCTTCGCGGCGGCATCGCTGAAGGAGAGCTTCACAACGCTGGGCAGGGAGTTCGAGAAGGAGCACCCGGGTACGAAGGTCACCTTCAGCTTCGGTGGCAGCGACTCGCTCGCCGCGAGCATCACGGGCGGCGCTCCGGCCGACGTGTTCGCCTCGGCCAGCCCCAAGACGATGAAGATCGTCACGGATGCGGGGGACGCCTCCGGCACGCCCTCGACCTTCGTCCGCAACGAACTGGAGATCGCCACGCTGCCGGGCAACCCCGGCAAGATCTCCTCCCTCAAGGACCTCACCGAGTCGGGCCTGAAGGTCGTGCTCTGCGACAAGGAGGTGCCGTGCGGCGCCGCCGCGCAGAAGGCGTTGGGGGCGAGCGACCTGAAGCTCACGCCCGTGTCGTACGAGCAGGACGTCAAGGCCGCCCTGACGAAGGTCGAGCTGAAGGAGGCCGACGCGGCCGTCGTCTACAAGACGGATGTGCAGGCGGCGGGTGACAAGGTGGAGGGCGTGGAGTTCCCCGAGTCCGCCGACGCCGTCAACGACTATCCGATCACCCTGCTCAAGGACGCTCAGAACGCCGAGGCCGCCAGGGCGTTCATCGCGCTTGTGCAGTCCGCCGAGGGCCAGAAGGTCCTGACCGCGGCCGGGTTCCTCAAGCCGTGATCCGGAGCGACAAGGCCGGCGCCGCGACCGACTCCCTCCGGGGTGGGCCGCGGCGTCGGCGCATCCGTACGGGCGTGCCGCTGCCCCTGCTGTTCCCCGCCCTGATCGGCCTGGCGTTCCTGATCGTGCCGCTGATCGCCCTGCTCGTACGGACCCCGTGGCGCAGTCTGCCCGAGCAGCTGACCAGCGCCGAGGTGTGGCAGGCACTCCAGCTGTCCCTGGTCTGCGCCACGGCCGCCACCGCGGTGAGCCTGGTGATCGGCGTGCCGCTGGCCTGGCTGCTGGCCCGGGTGGAGTTCCCCGGCCGCGGCCTCGTACGGGCCCTGGTCACCCTGCCCCTCGTCCTGCCGCCGGTCGTCGGCGGTGTGGCGCTGCTGATGGCGCTCGGCCGCAACGGCATCGTCGGGCAGTGGCTGGACTCGTGGTTCGGGATCACGCTTCCGTTCACCACGGCGGGGGTCGTGGTCGCGGAGGCGTTCGTGGCGATGCCGTTCCTCGTCATCAGCGTCGAGGGCACCCTGCGTGCTGCCGATCCCCGCTACGAGGAGGCCGCCACCACCCTGGGCGCCTCCCGCTTCACCGCGTTCCGCCGCGTCACACTGCCCCTCATCGCCCCCGGCATCGCCGCGGGCGCGGTCCTGGCCTGGGCCCGCGCGCTCGGCGAGTTCGGCGCGACGATCACTTTCGCCGGCAACTTCCCGGGCCGCACCCAGACCATGCCCCTGGCCGTGTATCTGGCGTTGCAGAGCGACCCCGAGGCGGCCATCGCGCTCAGCCTGGTACTGCTGGCTGTGTCGATCGCGGTACTGGCGGGGTTGCGGGACCGATGGATGACAGCGGGATGAGCGCGGGTGCGGGACCGTGGGAGGTCAGCCGGACCATCCGGTGTCCCCACTCGCGGGCGACCGCACGGCCACCGGCCCTGTCCGGCCCCGGGGGGCGAACCCGACCACCCGTCCCCCGCAACCCCAGGGCGCCAGTCACACACCCGGGCCTCCCCAGCGGCAGAACGACAACCGGGCCACCCGCGTGACCATCCCGGAAGGCAGCCCGACCGCCGGGCCTGCGCGTCCGGCGGACCACAGCCCGACACCCGGCGTGCCCGCCCGAGGAACGGCAGCCCAGTACACCCGGCCTCCTCGGCCATCGGCCGACACCCGACGCCCCGCCTACCCACCGCTGGACAGCAACCGGGGGACCCGCCCTCCGTGCCCCCTGAACCACCGCAGGATCGCCCGTCCACCCGAGGCCAGGCCCTGCCCGACCGTGAGATGACTGCCGGATGACCGAGACCTACGACGTCCGTACCGACGCCGTTCTGGACGGGCTCGATGCCCGCCTCGTCGTGGACCGTGGCGCGTTCCGCCTCGACGTGGCGCTGACGGTCGCGCCCGGCGAGGTGGTCGCGCTGCTGGGCCCGAACGGTGCGGGCAAGACCACCGCCCTGCGCGCCCTCGCCGGGCTGACCCCGCTCAGCGGGGGTCATCTGCGGCTGGACGGTGCGGAGTTGGACCGTACGCCGCCCGAGTCCCGACCGGTCGGCGTCGTTTTCCAGGACTACCTGCTCTTCCCCCACCTGACGGCGCTCGACAACGTGGCGTTCGGGCCACGCTGCCAGGGGGCGTCGAAGGCCGAGGCGCGGGCGCAGGCCGCCGAGTGGCTCGGCCGCCTGGGGCTGACGGACCACGAGGGCTCCAAGCCGCGCAAGCTGTCCGGCGGCCAGGCCCAGCGTGTCGCCCTCGCCCGCGCGCTCGCCACGAGCCCCCGGCTGCTGCTGCTCGACGAGCCGCTGGCGGCGCTGGACGCCCGTACCCGCCTGGAGGTCCGCGCCCAACTGCGCCGCCACCTGGCCGAGTTCGAGGCCGTCGCCGTACTCGTCACGCACGATCCGCTCGACGCCATGGTCCTGGCCGACCGCCTGGTCGTCGTCGAGCACGGCCGAGTCGTCCAGGAGGGCGCCCCGTCGCACATCGCCCGCCACCCCCGTACGGACTACATCGCCCAGCTGGTCGGCCTGAACCTCTACCGGGGTGAGGCCGAGGGCCACACCGTACGACTCGATGCCGGGCCGTCCGTCACCACGACGGAGGATCTGTCCGGCCCCGTCTTCGTGGCGTTCCCGCCCAGCGCGGTCACGCTCCACCGCGACCGCCCGACCGGCTCCAGCGCCCGTAACCTGTGGCAGTGCCAGGTGGCCGGACTGGAGACGCACGGCGACCAGATCCGCGCCGATCTCACCGGCGAACTCCCCCTCGCCGCCGACCTCACCACGGTCGCCGCCGCCGAACTCGATCTGCATCCGGGCGCTGAGGTCTGGGCGACGGTGAAGGCGACACAGACGCACGCCTACCCCGTCTGAGAACGTCAGCCGGGCGCGTCCGTCGCGCAACGGTCGCCCGTCGCCGACCACGGGGCCAGGAGGCGAAGTCCGTCAGGCGAGGGGGTTCCGGGTTCCGCCGTCCAGACGCCGAGCTGCTGGTCGGGGTCCGTGCCGGCGGTCAGTACAACGGCCCGCGCACGCCCGCTTCATCCCTTGGACGAGCGGAGCACCCAGGCGGGCTGTCACCGTATGCGTCTTCTCCCGTACAGTCCGTGACACGCGCGCTTGGCCGAGGCCGAGCAGCCCAGCGGCTGACCAGGAGTAGAACCATGGACACCGAAGCCGGTCTCGGCTCCCTCCCTCACGTCCCGGCAACGCGGCGGCCGGTCCCCGAAGCCGAGCGTGCACTGGTGGAGCGGTGGCGCTCGGACGGGGGTGAGCTGGTGGAACTGCTGGCCCAGGTGCGCGCGCGGACCGGCGGCGTCACCGCGTTCAGGCTCGGGCCGAGCCCCACCGTTCTCGTCACCGACCCGCAGGCGGTCCAGCACGTGCTGGCGCTGCACCCGGAGCTGTACGTCAAACGCTCGCACCGCGCCCGCCTGCTGATCGGCGACGGCGTCATGGCCGCCACAGGTGCGGCTTGGAAGCGCCAACGCCGGTTGCTGCAGTCCCAGTTCACCGGGGTCGGGATGCGCCGCTACGAGCAGCGGATCACCGCGGCGGCCCGCACCACGGCGGAGCGCTGGGACCGTTACGCCCGTACGGGGCAGACCTTCGAAGTCGGCCAGGAGATGCACCGCTTCGCCCTCGACGCCATCTGGCGCTCCCTGACCGGGCACCCCTTGGACGACGACACCGAGCGCGAACTGGCCGCCGTGACAGCCGTGGGGTCGGCTCTTCCGTCCCTGCCCGCCGATGCCGCCGCAGCCCGCGACGCCGTCGCCGCCGATCTGGCGCGGATCGCCGCGGTCGCCGGGCGGGCCATCGAGGCCGCGCGCAGTGGGGTGTCCGGACCCGACGGCCCGGGGCTGGTGCATGTGCTCACCGACGCAGCCGCGGAGCATCCCGAGTACACCGACCAGCTGATCCGCGACGAACTGGTCACGCTGCTCGCGGCCGGACATGAGACCACCGCCTCCACCCTGACCTGGCTCTACCTGCTCCTGGACCAGCACCCCGCCGCCCGCGAAGAAGCTCTCGGCGCCGGCAGCGCTGGCTCACCGCAGCGCCGCCAGGCCGTCCAGGCGCTCATCCACGAGACCCTCCGCCTCTACCCGTCCGCCTGGCTGCTGCCCCGCCACGCCGCCGAGGCCGACACCCTCGCCGGCTACACCGTCGAGGCGGGCACCGACATCCTGGTCTGCCCCTACCTCACCCACCGCGATCCCGAACTGTGGCCGGACCCCGAGCACTTCGACCCCCGGCGCTTCCTCACCCCGGACGGCCGCCCCACCCACCCGGGCGCCTACTTCCCCTTCGGCATCGGCCCGCGCGCCTGCCTCGGCCTGCAATTCGCACTCCGCGAATCGACCGTGCTGCTCGAACACCTGCTGCCGGCCCACGTTCCGGTCTTCTCCTCGACCCCCGAGAAGACCACGTACGGCATCACCGTCCGCCCCGACGGACCCACCCCCGCGACCTTGGCGCCGCCACTCGCATGATGCGGGGGCGTGCCACAGGGCCGGTCTCTGCGCTACGACCGCCCGCCGAACTGCCAGTCGTGGACCTCGACATCGGCGTACCGCTCACGCGTCAGTACGGCACGCGCCGTGGCCGCGTCCGGCGCCCGCACCAGTGCCGCCGTCCCCAGCCACGTGGAGCCGTCGTCGGACAGCAGGGGCCCGTAGGCGATCAGCTCCTCCCGCCCGGGCGGCAGATCATGGTCGGCGGCCTGTCCCGAGCCGAGGCCGAGCACCAGGTAGCGGTTGCCTTCGGTGGCGCCGCCGGGGAAGTCCCACATGGTGCGCCCGAGCAGGTTCCGCCAACGGCGCAGCAGCACGTCCCGGTACGCGCCGGCCTGATAGTTGGGCCCGTCGAAGGCGAACGCGCGGGCGGCGGCGGCATCGGGCAGGTCGAGGATGTGCACGCTGCCGGAAGGAGTCTCGCCGTCGGCGGCGAACGTCGGCCCCCGGGCGATCATCTGCGCGGCGAAGAGGTCCATGTAGGACCAGTGCTCCTCCAGCAGCCGGTCGCGCAGTTCCAGGGAGTCGGGCCGATCACGGTGGTAGCAGAAGAACTCCATGCCCACAGTCTTCACCACCTCCCGCGTACGCCACCGAGAGCGGAGCGGAGCTCGCCACTTCCCGCGGGTGAGGGTCCATGCCTCACCCGCTGTGGCATGATCCGCTCCCATGCCGTCGTTACCCGCGTGGCCGTCAAGGGCCGTTGGCCGTCTGCTGGTTGTCCTGCTCGCGTTGCTCGCCGCGCAGGGCGGCACCGGCGCCGATGCCGTCACGGCAGCCGGGTCTGAGGCCACGACCACGCACACCGCCACACCCGACCGGATTCGCTACGACGTGACGCTGCGGGGCAACGCCGACGGCTCTCGCTGGACGGGCCGGCAGCGGGTGTCGTTGCGCAACTCCTCCGATCGGCCGCTGCGTGAGGTGTACGTCCGCCTCTGGGGCAACGGCGTGGACGCATGCGGCTCGCCGGGCGCGCCGTCACCCGTCGAGGTGTCCAGGGTCAGCGGGGGCACTGCGGGCCGGCTCTCCGTGAACTGCACGGCTCTGCGGATCGCCCTGCCGAGGCCGCTCGCGCGCGGGGATCGCGCGGTCGTCGCCTTCGACGTGTCCATCACGGTGCCCGAGCGCAACAGCCGGTTCGGCCGCGAGGGCGCCTTCCGTTTCCTGGGCAATGCGCTGCCGGTGCTGGCCGTGCGCGATTCCGGGGGATGGCACCTCGATCCGTATGTGCCGACCGGGGAGAGCTTCTACACCCTGGCGAGCGATTTCCGGGTGGCCATCGACCATCCCGCGACCCTCGAGGTCCCTGCCACCGGCCGCACTTGGACGCGTCCCGGCAAGCCCGGTCGCAGCCTCACGCTCAGCGTCGCGCACCGAGTGCGGGACTTCGCATGGGCGGCGGGCCCGTTCCGCACCGCCACCGAGACGACGCCCGGAGGCGTGCGGGTGAGGTCGTACTGGGCGCCGGGCACGTCCGCGCAGGGGGTGCGCCTCACCCGTCAGGACGGTGCCGCCGCCGTCGACCGTTTCGGCGAGGAGTTCAGCCGTTATCCGTACGGCGAGATCGATCTCGTGATGACCAGCGGGTTCGGCGGCGGCATGGAGTATCCCGGCCTGGTCCTCCTCGGCACCACCGACGAGGGCAGTGCCGTCGTCCACGAGGTCGCCCACCAGTGGTGGTACGGCATCGTCGGCAACGACGAATACGGCGCGCCCTGGCTGGACGAGAGCTTCGCCCAGTACGCCAACGCCCGCTTCTACGGCTGGGAAACCCGCGACTGCTGGTCCGAGGTCGAGTGGCCGAGCGACGAAACGGCACTGACCGGATCGATGGCGTACTGGGCCGAGCACCCGGGCGAATACCACTTCCTCTATACGGCCGGCCCCTGCGCGCTGGCGGACCTGGAACGCACGCTCGGCGCGGACACCATGGCCCGCCTTCTCAAGCAGTACGCCCGCGACCACTGGTACGGCGTTTCCACCACCGCGGAGTTCAAGGAGGCCGCACAAGCCGTGACGGGCAAAGATCTCAACCCGTTCTGGAAGCTGCACCGGATCCGGTGAAGGGCGGTCAGTTGTCGACGATCGGGCCGGCGAAAGTGCGCTCGCATGAACTCGCTTGCATCTGCTGGTAGTTCACTCCTTGGAGAATCGGCGCTGTACGTCGGGCCGGGACTTCAGGCGGTCCGGGTAGCCGGGGCCCATCCGTGCGGTCGTGTCGTCGGCGTGCAGCGGCTCGTGGCATGCGGAGCACACCACCTCCGCCTGACCGTCGTGGCCGCAGGCCTCGTGGTGCAGGGTGACCGGAGGTCCCTCGGGTCCGGCGAGCCATCGGTCGCCCCAACTCGCCATCGCGGCGAGGACCGGGAAGAGGTCCTTGCCCTTCTCCGTCAGCAGGTACTCGTGCCGGGGCGGCTCGCTCTCGTAGAGCCGCCGCTCCAGCAGCCCCGCCTCGACCAGGCGGCGCAGCCGGTCGGTGAGCGTGTTCCGGGCGACGCGCAGCTCGCCCTGGAACTCGTCGAAGCGGCGGCAGCCGTAGAACGCCTCCCGCAGGACCAGTGGGGTCCAGGCGTCCCCCACCACGTCGAGGGTCCGCGCGATGGAGCACGGCCAGTTCGCGAAGGACGTCCGCGCGCTCATGCCCGCACTCCGGCCTCGTGGACCAGCTCGATCGCGCGGCCCAGGGTGTCGAGCCGGGCGGCCAGGTCGGCACCGGCCGGGTACAGGCGGACGGTGTCCACGCCCGCCTCGCGCCAGACGCGCAGCCGCTCCCGGACCATGTTCTCGGTGCCGATCAACGTGGTCGCGAGGACCATCTCGTCGGTGACCAGCGCCGCCGCCCCGTCCCGGTCGCCGGCCTGCCAGCGCTGCCGTACCTCCGCGGCGACCTCGGCCCAGCCCTGCCTGCTGTAGGCGCGGTTGTAGAAGTTGGTGGACGCCGAGCCCATGCCGCCGAGGCTGAAGGCCAGTTCCCTCTTGCGGCCGGCCACCATGGCGCTCAGGGCTTCCTCGTCGTCGGCGAAGGCCACTTCGGCGCCCTGGCAGACGTCCAGATCCGCTCGTGCCCGCCCGCCGTGGGCCAGCCCTTCGTCCAGGTGAGCGAAGTAGGCACCCGCCGCTCCCTCGGGCACGAAGCTGGTGCCGAGCCAGCCGTCGGCGACCTCGCCGGTGAGCCGGAGCATGGCCGGTGACAGCGCGGCCAGGTAGAGCGGCACGGGGTGCTCGGCCCGCATCGACAGTTTCATCGGTACGGCGTCACCGCCGGGCAACGGGATCCGGTACTCGGTGCCGCAATGGTCGATCTTGCCGCCGGCCAGGACCTGCCGCACGATCTCCACCGTCTCGCGGACGCGGGCCAGCGGGCGGGCGAAGGGAACGCCGTGCAGTCCCTCCATCACCTGCGGGCCCGAGGGGCCGAGGCCGAGCAGGAAACGCCCCTGGGACAGGTTGGAGAGGGTGATCGCGGTCTGCGCGAGCGCGACCGGGGTGCGGGTCCCGACCTGCATGACTCCGGAGCCCAGCAGCATGCGGTCGGTGCGGGCGGCGTAGTAGCCGAGGGCGGAGGGCGCGTCCGAGCCCCATGCCTCGGCCACCCAGCAGATGTCCAGGCCCAGCTTCTCCGCCTCGACGACGAAGTCCGCCTGCCGGGTCCAGGAGCCGATCCCTGACGCCTCGACCGTGATCGCGGTCCTCATCACGCCTCCGCCAGCTTCTTGATGTGCCCCAGCGTGGCGGTCATGCTGCGCTCGAACTCACGCAGGCGTACGAACACGATCTTCTCTTCCTTGTCCGGCATCGCGTCGATGGCGAAGGACAGGCCGGACCGCCCGGGCCCCATCTGCATCCACTCGGCCAGCTCCGTCCCGCCGTCCTTGGGCTCGAGGCTGAAGCGCCAGACGGCGGAGGGACTGGCAGGGTCCGACACGGCCCAGGCGAGAACACGCGGGCGCTCGCACTCGACGACGAACGAGGTGGTCTCCCACTCCCCCAGGGACTCGTGCCTGCTCCTGCCGACGAACCGGGCACCCACGGCGGGCCGGACCGCGCCGTCGAGCCACTGCACCGACTGGAGCTCGTCGCTCAGGTCCGGCATCAGCGTCACATCGGAGACGATCTCCCACACCCGGTCCGGCGGCGCGTCCAACCACGTCCGCACTTCGACCGTGGGTGTGTCCGCATACCGTGCGCCCGTCCACTCCACTCCGCACCAACTCCATCCCCGACGAAGGCCCGTGACCTTCAGAGTTGCGTAACAAGACTCACTGCGTCAAGAGCCTTGCGGAGCCAGGCTGGGCGCGTGTCCTCGCCCCTCGCACGTCGCCCCTCACGCGTCGACGTCGCCCGTCTCCGCCTGCAGGACGGCCTTCTTGACCTGTGTCTCGACATCGCCGCGCGGCTCGCCCTGCGCCTTCGCGTAGTCGGCGACCGCGGTCCGCACGTCGCGGGCCAGGTCCCGCCACGCCCGCAAGGCCGTGTTGTACGTGCTTGTCTGCCGCGGGCTCCAGCCGCTCTCCTGAGTGGGCGGCCCGTACATGCCCCGCAGCTCCTCCACGCGGTGGTGCGCCTGCTCGGCCGCGCGCTGCTTCTCCACGAGCTCATCGAAAATGTTCGTCACACAAATGGAGCATAGGGAGGTAAATGCCGCACCGCGCGTCGAGCCGGGGCCAGGCCGGGGCGGACGCCCACCCCTGGCGTCGACCGGCTCAGGCCGACGGCGCCACGGCGGCCCGCTCCGCCCACTCCTGCGCCGTGAGGTCGAGCAGCGCATTTGTCGCCTGGGCGTCGGGCAACGGCCCGTGGTCTGCGGTCACTTGGAGTGCGGACGCGGCCGTGATGTGACCGAGTCGGAGGGCGCGTGCCGTGCTCCCGCCCCGCAACAGGCCCGCGAGGAAGCCGGCCGCGAAGGCGTCGCCGGCGCCGACCGCCTCCACCACGGTCGTGCGCGGCGTCGGCACCGTGTGGGTGCCTTCGTCACTGAACGCGGTCGCGGCGTTCGCCCCGTCCTTGACGACGAGGATGTGCGGACGAGGGAGGTGCTCCCGTACGTCGGCCGGTGTCAGGTGCTCGCCCCAGAGAGCCTGTGCCTCGTCCAGGCCGACGAAGACGATGTCCGCCCGGTCCGCCAGCTCACGCAGCACTGCCGGGGCCGACCCGTCCGGCCACAGGGCGGCGCGGTGGTTCACGTCGAAGCTCACCCCGTATGGGCGTGCGGCGCCCTCGGCGGTCAGCGCCCGAGCCACCAGCCGACGGCACGGCTCGGAGAGCGCCGGTGTGATGCCGGTCAGGTGCAGCAGCGAGGCCGTGCGCAGGGGCTCACTGTCCAGGACCTCGGGGCCCATGGCGGAGGCGGCCGAGCCACGTCGGTAGTAATGCACGCGCGTCCCGTCGGGCCCCGGGTCCTTCACCAGCAGGCCGGTCGGACGGTGGGGATCGGTTCGCACGTGCGACACGTCGACGCCGGCAGCGGCGACAGCGGTGCGCACGCGCACTCCCAGGGGGTCGTCGCCGACTGCGGAGAGCCAGGCCACCGGGACGCCGAGGTCAGCGAGGTACATGGCGACGTTCGACTCCGCTCCCGCCACGGACAGCCGCAGGTGCGGCGCGGTCACCAGCGGGCTCGGTGGGTCGGGGGCCAGGGCCGCCATCGTCTCACCGACGCAGACGACCGGGCCCGGGGCAGGACGCCAGGGGGTGGTCCTGCCGGACGGCTGTGCCGCGGGCGCAGCGGGTGCGGGTACCTCTGGGAGTGCCGTACCGGATGGCGGCGCGCCGGCCATGCCGGACGCGTCCCCGGCTGCGGTCCCGGATGCCCCTACGGCCGCGATACCGCACGACGGCCCGACAGGCGCCCCGGATGCCTCGGCGACTACGGCAGCGGACGGCCGGGCAGCGGCCGTCGCGGACGCCTCGGCAATTGAGGTCACGGATGCTTCCAGAGCTCCCCCACCGAATGGCAGCCCGCCGGCCAAGCCGGATGCGTCCGCAGCCGCGGTGCCGGATGCCCCTACGACCGCCGTACCGCACGACGGCCCGACAGGCACCCCGGATGCCTCGGCGACTACGGCAGCGGACAGCAGAACAGCAGCCGTCGCGGACGCCTCGGCAATTGAGGTCACGGATGCCCCCAGCGCTCCCACACCAAATGGCGGCCCGCCGGCCAAGCCGGATGCGTCCGCAGCCGCGGTGCCGGATGCCCGTACGGCCGCCATGCGGCACGACGGCCCGACAGGCCCGGATGTCTCCGCGGCTGCAGCAGCGGCAGCTGATGCCGTACCCGACGGCCGCGCGGCGGTCACGGTTGGTCTCCGGCGGCGGTGGGCGTCGGGGGATCGCCGGCGGTGGTCGGGCTGGTCCGATCCCAGGTGGTCGCAGCATGCCGGGCGATGTCCAGCCGAACCGCGGGCGTCGGCGTGCCCGGCACGACCACGCGGGCGGTGAACAGGGCCCCGTCGTGCGGGCCCGGTGCTGCCAGGCCCACGTGGGCAGTTGTGATGTGCAGAACGTCGTGGGCGAGGCACAGCCCGGCCGGCTGCAGTGCAGGCAACCGCAGCGTGCGGTCGAGCGTGCCGTCGGGGAGATGGCGGCGGACGGTGCCGGTGCCCCAGACGGCGATCCACACGGCGCCCTCCACGTCGACAACCATGCCGTCGGGGCTGCCCTCACCGACGGTCACGAACTCCTGCGGTGCGCCGAGAGCCGCAGTGACGGGGTCCACGGAATAGCGCCGGACCACGCCTCGAGCGCTGTCGGCCAGATACATGACGCCGCCGTCCGGCGTGAACGCCGGGCCGTTGGGCACGGTGATGCCCTCCAGTACCCGTACGACCGTGCCGTCCCGGTCGAGGCGGTACAGCGAACCGGCCCCCTCCTCGGCGTCGTAGGCCATGCTGCCGGCCCAGAAGCGGCCGAACGCGTCGGCGACGGCGTCGTTCATGCGCATCCGGGGCCGGGCGGTGTCCTCCGGCCGGGCCAGCCAGGCGAGCTTGCCGTCGGGGTGGAGAAGGCAGATGCCGGTGCCCGCGGCCGCGACCCA
The DNA here is from genome assembly GCF_042900345.1 of Streptomyces sp. NPDC012935. Taxonomy (NCBI): domain Bacteria; kingdom Bacillati; phylum Actinomycetota; class Actinomycetes; order Kitasatosporales; family Streptomycetaceae; genus Streptomyces; species Streptomyces sp. NPDC012935. The sequence continues at coordinate 30,180 of NZ_JBIBBC010000017.1, read as the reverse complement.
GGTGTCGGAGTGACCGGCAAGCGGTGCCACGGCGCCCAGCGGGACCGGGAGTTGGGCCACCGTGCGCAGGGGTGCCGTGGGGTCGTCCGGGGCCGAAAGGAGGCGGCCGGCGAGGATGTCGACGAGGACGACGTCGGAGCCGGTCCAGCGGATGCCCTCGCCCAGTTCGAGGCGGTCCGGTCGGGTGGGGCGGAGCCCCGCGGTCATCGCGCGGCTCCGTCCACGACCTTGCGGAAGGCGCGGGCGCGCTCCCTGAGGGCGGTGATGCTGCCGCCGTCGGCCGCGTCGCCGACGAGGGGGGAGCCGACGCCGACCGCGATGGCCCCGGCCGCGAGGCAGGCACGGGCGACGTCCTCGTCGACTCCGCCCACCGGGACGAACGCGGCGTCGGGGAACGGGCCGCGCAGGGCCTTCAGATAGGCCGCTCCCCCGGCCTGGGCGACCGGGAAGACCTTCAGCGCGGCCACTCCCATGGCCCGGGCCGCGATGATCTCGGTCGGGGTCAGCACGCCGGCCAGGACCGGCATGCCCAGCTCCTGCGCCGCGCGGACGCCGTCGCCGAGTCCGGGCGTGACGGCGAAGTCGGCTCCGGCGCTGTGCGCGGCGCGGGCGTCCGCGGCGGTAAGGACGGTGCCGGCGCCGAGGGGGCGCCCCGGGCCGAGCGTGGTCCGGGCGCGTTCGATGACGGAGAGGGCGTCCGGGGCGGCGAGGGAGACCTCGATGAGTTCGACGCCCTCCTCGGCCAGGGCCAGCACGGTACGCAGGGCGGCATCGGGGTCGCCGCCCCGCACTATCGCGACCAGGCGGTGGGTGGCCAGCGCGGCGGTCAGGTCCACGGACGGTGCTCCTTCGGTGCGGGGGTCGAGGGGCAGCGGCAGGCCCCGGCGAGCTTGAGACGCCAGCGGACCTCGCCGGACGCCGGTACCCGCGCGGCGTCGTCGGGGCCCGCGTCGGCGAGATCGAAGACGCGGCCGAGCATGGGCTCCACTCCCGTGCTCCGGTACGGGTGCGGCTGGGGGTGGCCGGCGAGGTTGCGCCACAGGGCGGTCGACACGGGCTGTCCGTCCGCCACCAGCTCCAGGGCGAGCCGGTCGCGGTCGTCGTGGACGCAGCAGCGTGCCGAGTCGACGACCGCCCCGACCGCGGTGCCGTCGTCGGGGCCGAGCCGGTCGAGAGGAAGTCCGTGGGGCGCGGGCCAGCTGCCGGTGATCCAGGGTGCCGCGGCGGGCCAGGTCCGGGCCAGGAGCGGGGCGGCCTCGGGGAACAGGCGGGTGGCCGCGCCGGCCGGCATGCGCAGGGTGGCGTGCGGAGAGAGGTCGAGCAGGGCATGCGCGGCCCAGAGGAAGCGGAAGCCCGGCCGAGCGGTGAGGGTGTAGTCGACCTGGGTGCCGTCGGGCGTGTCGCGGATGGACCGTGCGAGGGCGAAGGACTCGCACTCGACGTGTTCGGTGTCGCCGGTGCGGGTCCAGGGGCGTGACCAGGCGTCGCCGTGGTCGGGGAGGCCGCGGACGGTGGGGATGCACTCCTCCAGCCCGCCCGCGTCCACGAACGCATCACCCGGTACGACCTTGTCCCGTTCCGGCGCCGAACGGTGCCAGAGCCATTCACGGCCCGCCGAACGCAGAGACGTCCAGCGGCCGCCGTGCGCGGGGTCGGTGGTGATGACCGGCACGGCCGTCACCATTCGGCGAACGAGCCGTCGGCGTGCCGCCAGACGGGGTTGCGCCAGGCGTGCGGGCTGCGGTCGGCCGCGCGTACGGCCGCCTCGTCGATGGTGATGCCCAGTCCCGGGGCGTCGTTCAGCGGTGCGTGGCCGGCCACGAAACGGAACGGCGCGGGGTCCGCGAGGTAGGACAGCAGGTCGGCGTCCTTGTTGTAGTGGATGCCGCGGCTCTGTTCCTGGATCAGGAAGTTGGGGGTGGCGAAGGCGACTTGGAGGCTGGCGGCCAGCGCGATCGGGCCGAGTGGGCAGTGCGGGGCGAGCTGGGCGCCGTAGGTGTCGGCGAGGGAGGCGATGCGGTGGACCTCGGAGATGCCGCCGGCGTGCGACAGGTCGGGCTGGGCGACGGCGATGCCCGCGGTGAGGGCGGGCAGGAACTCGGCGCGGGAGTAGAGGCGTTCACCGGTGGCGACGGGGATCGGGGTCGCGGCGACCAGGCCGGGCAGGAGATGGCCGTGTTCGGGGACGACGGGTTCCTCGACGAACAGCGGGTGCAGCGGGGCGAGTTCGGCCAGGACCCGGCGGGCGCTCGCGGCGCTGAAGCGGCCGTGGAAGTCGACGGCGACGTCGCGGTCGGGGCCGAGTGCCTCGCGGGCGGCGGCCACACGGGCGACGACGGCCGCGGTCTCGGCCGCGGTGCCGATCGGCGAGGTGGCGCCGGCGCCGTTCATCTTGACCGCGGTGAAACCGGCCTCGACCTGGGCGGCTATCTGTTCGGTGAGCTCGGCGGGTTCGTCGCCGCCGACCCAGGCGTAGACGCGGACGCGGTCGCGCACGGGGCCGCCCAGCAGGGCGTGCACGGGGGCACCGTAGGTCTTGCCTGCGATGTCCCACAGGGCCTGGTCGAGCCCGGCGACGGCGCTGGACAGGACGGGGCCGCCGCGGTAGAAGCCGCCCTTGGTGAGGACCTGCCAGTGGTCCTGGATGCGCAGCGGGTCCTGGCCGACGAGGTACTCGGCGAGGACGTCCACCGCGGCGCGGACCACCTCGGCCCGGCCCTCGACGACGGGTTCGCCCCAGCCGACCACGCCGTCGTCGGTCTCGATCCGGCAGAACAGCCAGCGCGGCGGGACCAGGAAGGTTTCTATGCGGGTGATCTTCACTTGCCGCCGGTGCCTTTCGTGTCGTCGGGTCCGTCGATCCGGTCCAGGTCGCGCCCCGCCTGGACGAGCAGGGCGCGCATCGCCGTCTCGGCGGCCTGCGGGTCCTGGTCACGTACGGCGTCCAGGACCGCGCGGTGTGCCGGCACGGGGTCCTCGCTGTGCGGGTGGCTGTGCACGATGCGGTCGCGGTGGGCGAGGCCGGGCTCGATGACCATCTCCATGCGCTGGAGCAGCTCGTTGTGGGTGGCGCTGAGCAGGGCGCGGTGAAAGGCGAGGTCGGCGTCCACGGCCTGCCCCGGGTCGGAGCCCTGCTCGCCCATCGCCTCCAGCGCCGCGTCCAGGGCCGCCAGGTCGGCGTCGGTACGGCGTTCGGCGGCGAGGCGCACGGCGGCCGGTTCGACGATGGCGCGTACCTCGGCGAGGTCGGCCAGCAGCGTCCGGTCGGCGTCGGTGGCGAGGTCGGCGCCCTCGAACTGCCAGCGCAGCACGTCGGCGTCGAGGAGGTTCCAGTCGGCGCGGGCTCTGACGAAGGTGCCGCGTTTCTGGCGGGCGTCAACCATCCCCTTGGCGGCAAGGACTTTCAGGGACTCGCGCAGGGCGGTGAGACTGACGTCCAACTCGCTCTGCAGCGCCACCAGGTCGAGTGTGGCTCCCTCGGGAATCCTGCCGCCCAGGATGCGGCGGGCGAGGGCCTCCACTGTCTGGCCGTGCACGCCGCGGCGGGCGTAGGGCGTCATGTCGTACAGCCTTTCTGCTGGGGAGTGGGGACGGCGGCGGTCATGCGGACGCCTTCACGACGCTCCAGCCGCCGTCCACGACGAGGCTCGTGCCGGTGATGTAGGCGGCTTCGTCGGCGCTCAGGAAGGCGATGGCGGCGGCCACCTCCTCGGGGGTGCCGAAGCGTCGGGCGGCCGTCTCGGCGACGCTGCGCTCGCGGTCCTCGGGCGGCACCCGGTCCCAGGCCGCGGTCAGGATGGGACCCGGCAGGACGGCGTTGACGCGGACGTCGGGCCCGTACTCGACGGCGAGCTGACCGCACAGGGACAGCAGCGCGCCTTTGGACGCGGCGTAGGCGGGGTGGCCGGGAATGCCCACGCGGGCGTGCACGGACGAGGTCAGCACGGCCGCCCCGCGCCGGGCCCGCAGATCGGGCAGCACCGCCCGGAAGCCGAGGAAGCTCGCGGTGAGATTGACGGAGAGCTGCCGCTGCCAGGACTCCAGGGTCATCTCGTGGGCCGGGACGACGTCGACGGTGTAGGCGTTGGTGACGAGCACGTCCACGGGTCCGAAGCCGTGGGCGGCGGCCACGATCCGCTGCCAGTCGTCCTCCGCCGCCACGTCGGCCCGCACGAACCGGGCCCTGCCGCCGTCCTTCGTGATCCGTTCGGCGACCGCCGTGCCGCGTTCCTGCGACACGTCGGCGAGGACGACGGCGGCTCCCTCAGCCGCGAGGCGTGCGGCGGTGGCGGCGCCGATTCCGGAGGCCGCACCGGTGACGACGGCCGTGCGGCCGGTGAAGCGGTCCATCGTGGGTCGACTCCTTCGTGAGCGTGTCGCGCGTGCTCCGTGAGCGGGGACAGGCCGTGCGGGAAACATATGCGGCTCACTGACGTGTCAGTACCACGAGGTCCGCGTCGTGCTCGGCACTCCAGGCGAAGGGCAGCCCGTAGTGCAGCAGATGGGCGCCGCTGTACGTCGTCCGGGTGGCGGTGTCCCGATAGCGTGCCGTCGGCTCCAGTGCCCGCAGCCGGAGCCGGTCGGGGCGGCCGGGTACGAGGGGCGAACCGTCGAGCCGCCCCGTGCTGAGCGCGGCGACGACCGTGCGCTCCCCCGCGTCGTACTGCACCCCGCAGGTGGTGTCGGCCGGAGAGCCGAGCAGCCGGGCCTCACCGTGGTGGACGACCTCGCGCAGATCCTTGTAGCGGGCGATCCACCGCGCCGCCTCGGCCCGCTGCTCGCTCGTCCATGCGCGCAGGTCAGCGCCGATGCCCAGGACCCCGCACATGGCGTTCACGAAGCGGAAGGCGAGGCTGCGCGGGCGCGGGTCGAAGACGCCGGGCGCGTCGGTGACCCAGGAGCCCATGACGTGCGGGGCGTGGGCGTGCAGGAAGCCGTACTGGATGGAGAGCCGGTCCAGCGGGGCGGTGTTGTCGCTGGGCCAGACGACGTCGGTGCGGGCCAGGGTGGCGTGTTCGACGCGGGCGCCGCCGCCCGCGCAGCCCTCGACGGTGACGTGAGGGTGGGTGGTGCGCAGGTGGTCGAGGACGCGCAGGTAGCCGTGGACGTGCTCGGCGTCCAGGTCGAGGCGGTCGGCGGGCCCGGCGCCGGGGCGGCCGCGTTCGGTGGGCGGGCGGTTCGTGTCCCACTTCAGATAACTGATGTCGTACGTGCCCAGGAGCCGGTCCAGGGTGCCGATCACGAAGTCCTGGACGTCGGTGCGGCCCAGGTCGAGCAGGAGTTGGTTGCGGATCAGGCGGGTCGGCCGGCCGTCGATGCGGTAGAGCCAGTCGGGGTGTTCGGTGTGCAGGCGGCTGCCGGGGCTGACCGCCTCGGGCTCGACCCACAGGCCGAAGTCGAGGCCCAGGCCGCGCACCTCGTCGACGAACCCGTCGAAGCCCTGCGGGAAGGCGGCCGGGTCCGGGTACCAGTCGCCGAGCCCGCCGGTGTCGTCGCTGCGGCCGGTGAACCACCCGTCGTCGACGACGAACAGTTCGGCCCCGATGTCCGCCGCCGCCTTCGCCAGCTCGAGCTGTCCGGCGGCGTCGACGTCGAAGCCGGTGGCCTCCCAGGAGTTGTAGAGGACCTTGCGGGGGCGGTGCAGCCGGTCGCCCGCGAGGTGGCGTTCGTAGCGGTGCCAGATGCGGGACAACCCGTCAAGTCCGTCGGGGCTGAAGGCGCAGGCGAGCCGGGGAGTGACGAGGGTGTCTCCGGGCGCGAGGAGGATCGCGCCTTCGTGGGGGACCCGCCCGGCGCGCACACGCACCGAACCGCCCGGTTCGGCCTCGGCGGTGATGTGCCAGTTGCCCGGCCATTCGAGCGCGATGCCGTACGTGGCCTGCGCGTCCCCGTCCTGCACGGCGAGCGAGGGCGCGTACGCGTGTCCGGGCGCGCCCTGGAGGCTGCCCATGGTGAACGTCCCTCTGGGCAGGTCGAGTTGGGTGCGCTGGAACTCCTGCGACCACTGGCCGGTGAGGTAGGTGAGCCGGGCCGCGTCCGTCACCGGGATGTTCACGGCTGCGGAGTCGAACCGCTCCAGTCGCAGTTCCTCCCTGCCGGTGTGCTCGGTCCAGCGGAGGATCACGTCCGTGCCCGGCACGGTCTCGTAGCACAGGACGGTGCGCAGGCCGAGCGCCTCGTCGGTGAAGGCGAGCCGCAGCGACCCCTCCCCTTCCTCCGCTCCCTCGAAGTCCCACCACACGCCTCGCTCCTCGCCCGGGCGTGCCGCGATGAGGTCGGCGCCGGTGAACGGCCGTAGTCCGTGCGGCAGATACTCGGCGGGGGCCGCGTCGGCGGGCGTGATGAAGTGGGTACGCCGGGACCGGTCGAGGGCGGAAGGGCCGTGCTCGACGCCGAGCGGGCCCCAGGCGTCGAGTTCGGCCCACGGGCCCTGCGCAGAGATGCGGACGGTGTAGCTGGTGTGCTCGGTGCGCAGGGTCCAGCGCCGGTGCGAGGTCACTTCACCGCTCCCAGGTTGAGTCCGGCCACGAAGTGCCGCTGGAACCGCAGGAACACGGCGACCGTGGGCGCGGCGGCGATGACGGAGCCGGCCGCGATCACGTTCCACATCGACACGTATTGGCCCTGGAGTCCGATGAGGGCGGCGGTGATCGGCATCTTGGTGTCGCTGCGCAGCACGGTGATGGCCCACAGCAGGTCGTTGAAGATCCACGTGAACGACAGGGCGCTCAGCGCGGCGAGGGCGGGCCGGGTCAGCGGGAGGATGATCCGCCAGAAGATCTGCCAGGGGCCGGCGCCGTCGACGACCGCGGCCTGCTGGATCTCGGCCGGTATCGCCCGCATGAAGCCGTGCAGGACGAAGACGTAGAAGCCGACACCGAAGCCGATCTGCACGCCGATGAGCGCGGTCAGGGTGTCGTGGACACCCATCAGCTCGCTCAGCTTGGACACCGGGATGAGCAGGATCTGCGGCGGGAGCAGGTTGCCGCCGAGCATGAGAAGCAACAGGGAGCGGCGCAGGGGCAGTTCGTAGCGGCTGAGGGCGAACGCGGCCATGGCCGCCAGGGCCAGGGTCACCAGGACGCACGGGACGGTCACGAGCAGGCTGTTGATCAGGGCGCGTTGCTGGCCGCCGTCGACCCAGGCAAGCCGGAAGTTGTCGAGAGTGAAGGAGTGGGGCCAACTGCCCAGGCCGTGCGCGGCGATGTCGTCGAAGGAGCGCAGGCTGGTCACCAGGACCAGGGCGATGGGCAGCAGCCACAGCACCGCGAGCGCACCGGCGCCGAGGTGAAATCCGGCGGTGGCGGTACGGCGGCGGCGCAGCGCCGCGGACCCGGCGGAGGTGCGCGTGGGCGAGGTACGGGTGGCGTCGGTACGGGTGGTCGCCATCAGTCGGCCTCCCGGAATGCGCGCACGAGGTAGGAGGCGATGACGCCGAACGCCAGCAGGAAGATGACGACGGCCAGGGCGGAGCCGTATCCGAGGCGCAGGGACTGGAAGGCGGTCGAGTACATGTAGGTGCTCAGCAGTTCGGACGAGTGGTAGGGGCCGCCACGGGTCAGCGACCACACGACGTCGAAGGAGCGCAGCGAGTCGATGATGATGACGGACACGACGACCGCGTTGACGCTGCGCAGTTGGGGCAGGGTGACATGCCGGAGGCGCTGCCAGGCGCTCGCGCCGTCGACCTTGGCGGCCTCGTACAGCGCCGGGTCGATGCCCTTGAGCCCGGCGAGGTAGAGGACCATCACGTAGCCGATCTGCCGCCACAGTGCGGGCACGATGACCGCGTACAGCGCGGTGTCCTGGTCGGCGAGCCAGGCGTGCCGCAGGCTGCCGAGGCCCACTGACTCGAGGAGTTGGTTGAGTACGCCGTCGGGCTGGTAGATGGCCTGCCAGACCAGGGCGGTGGCGACCAGGGAGAACACGACGGGCAGGAAGAGGGCTGCGCGGTAGAAGCCGATGCCGCGCCGCTCCTGCTGGAGCAGCAGGGCGGCGGCGAGTCCCAGCAGGGCGGAGAGGCCGCCGAACAGCACCAGCCACAGCACGGTGTGCCCGACCGCGCCGCGGAAGACGTCGTCGCCCGCCATCTCCCGGAAGTTGTCCAGGCCGACGAACTTCGGCGCCGACACGCCGTCCCAGCTGGTCAGGGCGAGGTAGAAGCCCTGCAGTGCGGGCCAGAACACCCACACCGCCTCGGCGAGCAGCGGGACGAGGACGAAGGCGACCACCATGGGGGATGTGCGCCTCGGTCCCCGGCCCCGGCCGCCACGGGACGGCGCCGGGACCGGGAGCTTGCGGTGGGGGGCGGTCAGGACGGCCATGTCAGGCGTTCCAGATCTTCGAGGCTTCACGCTGCCAGTCGGTGAGGATGCTCCCGATCTCCTTGGGCCTGGCGAGGAACTTGGTCAGTGCGGTGTCGGCGGTGGGCTGGAGGGCGTCGCTGGAGTCGCGGTTGAAGAACTGGGTGATCTCGGCCGCCTCCTCTATGTGCTTACGGCCCTTCTTCACCAGCGCGGTGCCGGCGTCGGCGGCGTCGGGGTGGCAGGGCAGGGCCGTGCCGGACGATCCCTTGATGTAGATCTCCTGCGCCTCGGCCGTGGCGAGGTAGCCGAGCAGGTCGAGCACCCCGTCGCGGCGGCCGGTGCGGGCGCTGGCGAAGTAGCCGTCGGTGGGGGCCTCTTCGGCGAGCGGGACCTTCGCGTCGATGACCGGGAAGCGGAAGAAGTCGATGTCGTCGAGGGCGTCCTTGGGTGCCGCGTCGGCGAAGAAGGTGCCGATCAGCATCATGCCGCTGCGGCCGTTCAGCAGGGCGGTCGTGGCGTCCTGGAAGGCGCCGGCCGTGCCGTTCGGGTCGAAGTACGGCAGCACTTCCTGCCAGCGGTCGAAGACCTTGCGGACCTCGGGGTCGTCGAACCGGTGCTGTCCGGCGAGCAGTTGGCGGTGGTACTCGGCTCCGTTGATGCGGATGTCGAGGTAGTCGAACCAGGCGGAGGCCACCCAGGCGGTGTTGCCGCCGGCACCCAGCCCGATCGGGGCGACGCCCTGGCTCTTGAGCTTGTCGCACAGGTCGAGGAAGTCGTCCCAGGTCTTCGGCTCGCTCACGCCCCACTTGGCGAAGTTGGACTTCCGGTAGAACATGCCCCACCAGTAGTAGGTGGTGGGCACGAAGACCTTCTTGCCGGAGCCGGCGGTGCACAGCGAGTTCAGTGCCTTGGAGTAGCGCCCCAGGTCGGGCGAGTCCCAGAGTTCGCCCAGGTCGAGCAGCAGGTCCTTCTTCGCGTAGGCGTCCGCCACCGAGCCCGGGTACCAGGTGTAGACGTCCGGCGGGTTGGCGGAGGTCAGATACGTCGGCAACTGCGTGCGGAACGTCTCCGCGGCGACCGTGTTCAGGCTGACGCTCCCGGCGTCCTTCTTGCCGTAGGCGGCGACGATGTCCTCCATCGCCGCCTTGGCCTGCGGTGCGGACAGGTTGGACTGGAGGGTGACCGCGCCCGTGGACGAGGACTTCGAGGAGGAGGTGGACGTGACACAGCCGCTGAGCAGCGAGGCCGTCCCGGCGGCGCCGAGTCCGGCGAGGAAGCGCCGTGGGCTGGGCTGGGGGTTGGTCATGGAGGGCTCCCTGTGGGTCCGCGCGGCGGATCCAGGTTCGCGTGGCGCTTCCACCACGTCAAGATTAATTACTAATTTATTTGAACTGGGTCCGGTGGACGTACCCGTCGACCCCGCGGAACACGGCGTCGACCGCGCCGCCCTCCCCCGCGACCGCCCCGAGCGAGCCCTCGAAGGCCGCGCCGGGGAACTCCTCCCGCTTCGACCAGTCCTGCCACGCGGCACCGTCGTAGCGGCGCTGCCAGAGCGTGTAGTCACCGGCCCGCGCGTACAGCACCACGGCATCCCCCACGGCGACGAGCGTCGGACTGCCGCTCACGGTCCCGCCGAGCGAGCTCCACTGCGACCACTCCCCCGAGGCGTCCCGCACCCGTGTCCACACGTCGTCCGCCGAGGTCCGCACGGCGACATGGACCCGCCCCCGCGCGTCGACGACGGCGGACGGCCTGCCGTATGTCGGCCGGTCGCCCGGCGCACCGAGCGACGACCAGCCGGAGGACGGCCCTCGTTGCACGATCCGCCCGTCCGCGCCGCGCGCGACGAGCGTCCAGTGCGCGGGGTCGGTGAACGCCACCGACGGCGCGTCGGTCACCCGTCCGCCCAGGCTCTGCCAGCCGACCCAGCGCCCGTCGGCGAACACCCGGCGGTACACACGGGAGTCGGCGCCGCGCACGAACACGTCGATACGGCCGCCGGAGGACGCGTAGGCGGCGGGCTGACCGAGGATCCCGGCCCCGGCCGGGCCTCCGAGGTCCCTCGTACGCGCTGGGCCGTCGCCGTTCGTGGACGCCGTGTGCTGCACGAGGTTCCCGCGCGGTCCGCGGTAGAAAGTGGTCAGCGTGTGGCCGTCGCGCACCACGGCAGGGCTCGCGGTGGCCTTCTCGCCCAGGCCGGTGCCTGGCAGGTCGTCCTCCCCGGTCAGCTTCAGGAACGCGGTGCCGTGGGCGGGGACCTCGACGGTGTACGACCCGGTGTGCGTGCCGCGATCGGCGCGCGCCCGCAGGTCACGTACCTCGACCGCGCCGCCCAGCGCCGCGTCGGCGAAGTTCACGGTGCGCTGGACCGGCTGGTCGGAGCGGTTGAGGAGAACGACCGCGCGCCGGCCGTGCCCCGAGAGGACCTTGCTGTAGACGTCGCCCACGGAGTCGGTGGCCACGCGGACGCCCTGTACGGCGAGCGGGTCCTGGTTCACGGCGATGATCTCGGGGTTGCGCAGGGTCTTGATCATCGACTCGGACAGCGTGCGCGGGTCGGAGCCGAGGACGAGCGGCGAGCCCATCTCGGCCCACATCACGAACTGGGTGGTGGACTCCTCCTGCGTCAGCTCGTACGACCCGTCGCTCATGCGACGCATCGGGATGAGGTAGTCGGGGTCGTTGTAGTGACCGGGCCCCTGAGCCTCGGGGTGCCAGGCGTTGGCGTCCATGTTGCGCAGCACGTTGGGCCACTGGCCCGGGCTCGGCGTGCCCCAGGCGATGTCGGTCCCGGTGCGCCAGGAGTCCGCGATGGTCGGGGCGTAGGCGTAGGTGTTGTGCGCGTCCTGCTCGGGCGTGTGCGGCAGGCCCCAGTCGTCGGTGAGCGGGTTGCACAGGTTGAGCAGCATCCTGCGGCCGGACTTGGCGACGGCGTCGCTGAACTCCTTGAACGCGGGCCCGGGATCGAGCTTCGCGCCGATTCCGCACAGGAAGTCGACCTTGATCGCGTCGACCTTCCAGTCGGCGAACTGCCGTGCGTCCTGGTCGTAGTGGCCGCGGCTGCCGAGCCCGCAGGTCTTGCCGCCGTCGTAGGCGCCGGCGTCGGTGTAGATGCCCGCTTTCAGTCCGCGCCGGTGGAGGTAGGAGACCAGGGCCGGGATGCCGGACGGGAAGCGGTCGGGGTGGGCCGTCAACCGCCCCTGCGCGTCACGGGGGTTGTCGGCCTGCCAGCCGCCGTCCAGCCACACGATGTCGTAGCCGCTGTCGCGCAGCCCGCTGCTGACGAGCTTGTCGGCGACGGCCCGGACCTCCTTCTCGGTGGGCGCGCCGAGCCCGTAGTAGGTGTTCCAGCCCATGTACGGCGTGGGGGCGAGACCGCTGTCGTAGTAGTCGGGCGCGCCCTGGTCCACGGTGGTGTGCGCGGTGGCGGTGGGGGCCGCCGACGCGGTCAGGACCACGGAGATCGCGGTCGCGAGAGCGAGTGAAGTCACGTGCCTCTCCCGGAGGTTGGGAAACAGGAGGAGGTGTGACGCGGGCCGCGCCGGAGGCCGGGGCCGTCGGCGTCACGGCGATGACTGTGGCGCGCGGCCGGAACCCTGTCAATATTAATTACTAATTTAAAGAAACACGGATTCGGCCGTGCTGGAAGTCTTGACGGGCTCACGCCCGCGGTGCAGGGTTTGGCAACGTTGTCAGCCGCCGCTCGACAACGTTGTCACAACCCTGCTTACAGGTCGCCTCGTTCACCGGACATCCCTGATCGGAGCCCTTGTCCCATGCCGGATCAGCCTTCTGTGCCGTCCCGCCGTGCCGTACTCACCGCCGGGTCCACCCTCCTCGCGGGCTTCGGGATCGGCATGAGCCTGCCGCCCGGCGCCGCCGCGGCCGGAACCGGCCAACCGCGCCAAGCTCCCACCCGAGGCGAACTCGCCGCGTACCGACCGGTGTCGGTCTCCTCCACCGACTATGCCCCCACGCCGGCCGAGTTCGCGGTGGACGGCCTCGACGGCGTGGGGGTGCGTGGGACGGGCTGGCGTGCCGCAGGCGGTGACCCGCAGTGGATCTGCGTCGATCTCCAGGCGCTGTGCGAGGTGGAGTCGATGCGGCTCACCTTCGAGGCGACGGTGGACGATCCGCCCTACGTCGACGCGCCCGGGGGCAATCCGCGGGACAACACCACCGGACAGGAGATCCTGTCCAGCTGCGCGGTCGGCTTCGTGATCGAGACCTCGCGCGACCGCGACTCGTGGACGTCCGTGTACCGCACCGAGTCCGGCCGGGGCGGCGTCGTGGAGATCGCGCTGCCCCGGCCGGTCAGCGCGCGGTGGGTGCGCATGACCGTCCACAAGCGCTCCAACGCCAACCCTCTGGGCCTCAACGGCCTCCAGGTGTACGGCACGTGCGGCGAGCGCCGCCCGGACGCCACCGGCTGGACGGACTGGGGCGTCCGGCACCGCACGCCTGAGGCGCTGAAGGTCGCCGCGGACGGCACCGTACCGCTGGAGTCCGGCTGGGACCTGACGATGGACGACTGGGCCGGCGGGGAGGGCACCGACCTGTCGGAGCCGTCGGTGGACACCAGCCGCTGGCTGCCGGCCACCGTGCCCGGCACCGTGCTGTCCTCCCTGGTGGACCAGGGACATCTGCCCGACCCGGTCGCCGGGTTCAACAACCTCCACGTACCGGAGGCTCTCTCCCGGCACGCCTGGTGGTACAGACGTGAGTTCCGCCTGCCCAAGGGACTGCGCACCGGCATCGGGCGCCGCGTCTGGCTGGAGTTCGACGGCGTCAACCACGAGGCCGAGGTGTGGCTCGACGGCAGCCGGCTCGGCACCGTCGTGTTCCCCTTCGCGCGCGCCGCCTTTGACGTCACGAAGTTCCTGACCGGCGGCGGTGATCACGCCCTGGCCGTGCGGATCAAGCCCATGCCGTACCCGGGCAGCCCCGGCGACAAGGGTCCGGCCGGTCTGGCGTTCGTGGACGCCGGGGCGAACATGATGAACCGCAACTCGCCGACGTATCTGGCCGCTTCGGGCTGGGACTGGATGCCGGCGGTGCGCGACCGGGCCGCCGGGATCTGGAACCACGTCCGGCTCCGCTCGACGGGAGCGGCCGTCATCGGCGACCCGCGCGTGGACACCCGGCTGCCCGACCTGCCCGACACCGGCACGGCCGAGCTGACCGTGGTGGTCCCGGTGCGCAACGCGGACTCCGCCGCCCGGAGCGTCACCGTCTCCGCCGCCTTCGACGACGTACGGCTGACCCGGACGGTCACGGTTCCCGCGGGCGAGACTGCCGACGTCACCTTCAGCCCGGCCGATCACCCGCAACTGCGCGTCCGCAAGCCGAAGTTGTGGTGGCCCAACGGCTACGGTGAGCCCGCCCTGCACCGCCTGACCCTCACCGCCTCGGTCGCGGGCGAGGTCAGTGACCGGCGCACGACCCGGTTCGGCATCCGCCAGTTCGGCTACGAGTACGACGTCCCGCTCACCTTCCAGTCCGGCGGCGACGCCTACGCACAGACCGTCGACTTCGCCCGGCAGAAGGCACGTCACGTGCGGATCCTGTGCCACACCCGGGCCACCGAGTGGGGCGCGTCGATGTGGAACCTGTCGGTCGTGGACAGCACGTCGCCCGGCACCGACCTGGCCCTGCACAAGCCTGCTACGTCGTCGTCCGTGGACGACCCTGCCCATCGGCCCGGGAACGTGACGGACGGCGATCCGAAGACGCGCTGGTCGTCCGAGTTCGAGGACGAGCAGTGGATCGAGGTGGACCTCGGGGCCGCCGTGTCCTTCGACCGCGTGGTCGTCACATGGGAGCAGGCGTACGCGAAGACGTACACCGTCCAGGTCTCCGACGACGGCACCGACTGGCGGGATGCCTCGGCCGTCGACAACACCGCTGCTCCGCTCCCCTTCCGCACCGCGGGCGCGGCGGCCCTTCAGAACGTGGAGTTCGAGGCGCGGATCGCGCGCCACGTCCGGGTGCTGTGCCACAGCCGGGCGACGAGCTGGGGCGCGTCGATGTGGAACCTGTCGGTCGTGAACAGCTCCTCCCCCGGCACTGACCTGGCGCTGCGCAAGGCGGCCACCGCGTCCTCGGAGGAGGGCGTGGGGGGCAGAGCGGCCAACGCCGTGGACGGCGATCCGGGCACCCGCTGGTCCTCGGCGTACGAGGACGAGCAGTCGATCCAGGTCGACCTGGGCGAGCGGGTGACGTTCGACCGCGTGGTCATCCTGTGGGAGCAGGCGTACGCGAAGAAGTACACCGTCCAGGTGTCCGACGACGGCGAGGACTGGACGGACGTGAAGTCCGTCGACAACTCGACCGTGCCGCTCAAGATCAGCGTCAACGGAGTACGGGTGTTCTGCCGGGGCGGCAACTGGGGCTGGGACGAGCTGCTGCGGCGGATGCCCGCCGAGCGGATGGACGCGGCCGTGCGGATGCACCGCGACATGAACTTCACCATGATCAGGAACTGGCTCGGGTCCAGCAACCGCGAGGAGTTCTACGCCAGTTGCGACGAGCACGGCCTGCTGGTCTGGAACGACTTCCCCAACGCCTGGGCCATGGACCCGCCCGACCACGAGGCCTTCCTGAGCCTGGCGCAGGACACCGTGCGCCGCTACCGCAACCACCCCAGCATCGTCGTGTGGTGCGGCGCCAACGAGGGCAACCCTCCCGGCCCGGTCGACGACGGCATGCGCGCCGCGGTCCGCGCGGAGGCGCCCGACCTGCTGTACCAGAACAACTCGGCGGGCGGCATCGTCTCCGGCGGCGGCCCGTACGGCTGGGTCGAACCGCAGCGCTACTCCTCCGCGACCACCTACGGCAGCGGCAGCTTCGGCTTCCACACCGAGATCGGCATGCCGGTGCTGCCGACCGCGCAGACCATGCGCCGGCTCGTGGGCGACGAGCCGGAGTGGCCCGTCAAGGGCGCCTGGTACTACCACGACTGGAGCACCCGCGGAAACCAGGCACCGCAGAACTACCGGGCGGCCATCGAGGCGAGGCTCGGCGAGGCGAAGGACCTCGACGACTTCTGCCGCAAGGCGCAGTTCGTCAACTACGAGAACTTCCGGGCCATGTTCGAGGCGTGGAACGGCCGGCTGTGGGACGACGCGAGCGGGCTGATGCTGTGGATGTCCCATCCCGCCTGGTACAGCACGGTGTGGCAGACGTACGACTACGACTTCGACGTCAACGGTGCCTACTACGGGGTCCGCAAGGCGAGCGAGGCCGTGCATGTGCAGGCCGATCCGGTGAGCGGGGAGGTGATCGCGGTCAACCACACCCCGCGCCGTATCTCGGGTGCGACGCTCTCGGCGCGCCGCTACGACCTCTCCGGACGTCGTCTCGGCGCCGAGCAGCGCGCGACCGTGGACGTCGCCGCCTCGTCGACCGCGCCGGCGTTCACCGCGAGCCGTGCGGACGACCAGCCCGGCCTCCATCTGCTGCGGCTGCGCCTGGTGGACGCGCGCGGGGAGCTGCTGGCCGAGAACACCTACTGGCGGTACCGCGAGGCCGGCGACATGCGCGCCCTGAACCAGGTCGCGCGGACGAGGGTGTCGGTGGAGATCACCGACACGGACCACTCGGGCGACCGCCACGGCCTCACCGCCCGCATACGCAATCGCGGCACGACGGTCGCGGCGATGGTGCGGCTCTCCCTGCTCGACGCCGGGTCCGGTCACCGGGTCCTGCCCACGCTGTACGGCGACAACTACCTCTGGCTGCTCCCCGGCGAGTCCCGCACCGTCACGCTGTCCTGGCCGGCCGCTTCCCTCGCCTCCGGCAGGCCGGCCGTACGGCTGGAGGGCTACAACGTGCCGACGACGACCGTGGGCCGGGCCCGCACGTGAGGTCGGAGCGCCATTCAGAAACGGCATCGCTGAATCCGATGAAAAGGATGCGTTGGACGTCAGAATCAGGCAGGAGCACAGTGAACACGTCCTCACCTGGACCGAACCACCCCGACCCTGCGGAGAACACTCGATGAACCACGTCGCGGATCCCGAGCGGTACAACGGCACCATGCGATACCGGCACACCGGACGCTCAGGACTCGACCTTCCCGTGCTGTCCCTGGGGTACTGGCACAACTTCGGTGACGACCGGCCCTTCGAGGCCCAGCGCGAGATCGCCCTGCGCGCCTTCGACCTCGGCATCACCCACCACGACCTCGCCAACAACTACGGTCCGCCGTACGGCTCCGCCGAGATCAACTTCGGCCGGCTGATGAAGCAGGACCTCGCGCCGTACCGGGACGAGCTGGTGGTCTCCACCAAGGCCGGCTGGGACATGTGGCCCGGTCCGTACGGCCAGGGCGGCGGCTCGCGCAAGTACGTGCTCGCCTCGCTCGACCAGTCGCTGCGGCGGACGGGGCTGGAGTACGTCGACATCTTCTACTCCCACCGGCTCGACGCGAGCACGCCGCTGGAGGAGACGATGGGGGCGCTCGACACGGCCGTCCGTCAGGGCAAGGCCCTGTACGTCGGCATCTCCTCCTACGACGCCGAGCGTTCCCGGGAGGCGGCCGCCATCCTCCGGGAGCTGGGCACACCGCTGCTCATCCACCAGCCGTCGTACAGCATGCTCAACCGCTGGATCGAGAACGAGGGCCTGCTGGAGGCCGCCGGGCAGGAGGGCTTCGGCGTCATCGGCTTCACCGCGCTCGCGCAGGGGCTGCTGACCGGGCGCTACCTCGACGGCGTCCCCGCCGACTCGCGTGCCACGCAGGGCAAGTCGTTCGACGAGACGTGGCTGTCGGAGGACATGCTGGGCAGGCTGCGTGCGCTGAACGACATCGCGGCGCGCCGCGGCCAGAGCCTCGCCCAGATGGCGCTCGCCTGGGCCCTGCGCGACCCGCGGGTGACCTCGCTGGTCATCGGCGCCTCGCGCACCGAGCAGCTGGAGCAGAACGTGGCCGCGCTGGAGAACCTCGACTTCAGCGACGAGGAACTGGCCGAGATCGACAAGTACGCCACCGACGGCGGCGTCGACCTGTGGCAGGACGCGCGGACCGGAAACCTCGGCTGAGGCATCCGGGCCGCCGGCCCCCATTCGAACCCGGTCGCTGGTATGGACCTGATGCGTCGTCAGGGCTAGGCTCTGCCCAACCCTGAATGAGAGCGCTCTCAG
The DNA here is from genome assembly GCF_042900345.1 of Streptomyces sp. NPDC012935. Taxonomy (NCBI): domain Bacteria; kingdom Bacillati; phylum Actinomycetota; class Actinomycetes; order Kitasatosporales; family Streptomycetaceae; genus Streptomyces; species Streptomyces sp. NPDC012935. Next base: position 12,730 of record NZ_JBIBBC010000017.1, on the reverse strand, counting down.
ATTGCGGTTGTTCCACCCCACCTTGTTGGAACGACGAAGGGCAACTCCCTTGAGACGCATCAGACTCACGTACGCCGGCCTCGCCGCGCTCCTGGTCCTCGGCAGCTGGACCGCGGGCGGAACCGCGCAGGCCACGGCGGACGACTCCCCCACGGTGGCGGATGCCGAACCGGCCTCCCCCGCACTGCTGCAGGCGATGCAGCGCGACCTCGGCCTGTCGAAGGAGCGGGCCGAGGCGCGTCTGGCCGCGGAACGCACCGCCATGGACGTCGCACCGAAGGCCCGCAAGGCCGCCGGGTCCGCCTACGGCGGCTCGTGGTTCGACGCGAGGAGCGAGCGGCTCACCGTAGCCGTCACGTCGGACGCCGCGCCCGCGACCGTACGGGCGGTCCGCGCCGCCGGCGTGACGGTGCGCACCGTCACGCACAGTGCGCGCGACCTCGACGCGGCCAAGGCACGCATCGACCGCCTCCCGGCACCGTCCGGGGTGAGCAGTTGGCACGTCGATCCGGTGGCCAACACGGTCGTCGTGAAGGTCGTCCGCGACCAGCGGTCGGACAACGATGTCCGCGACTTCGTCTCCCGTGCCCGTGCGGCCGGACCCGTCACCGTGGACACGGTCGCGGCGGCCCCGCGCACCTTCGCGGCCGGAACGGTCGGCGGCGATCCCTACTACACCGGCAACGTCCGCTGCTCCATAGGCTTCTCGGTGCACGGCGGCTTCGTCACGGCCGGGCACTGCGGTGGACAGGGAGCGAGTGTCCGGGGCTGGGACGGCAGCCACATCGGAACGTTCCAGGGCTCCTCGTTCCCGGGCAACGACTACGCCTGGGTGAGCGTCGGCAGCGGCTGGTGGACCGTGCCGGTGGTCCTCGGCTGGGGCACGGTCCCGGACCGGCTCGTGCGCGGCTCGGCCGAGGCACCCGTCGGCACGTCCATATGCCGCTCCGGCTCCACGACGCACTGGCACTGCGGAGCCGTGCTGGCCAAGAACGAGACGGTCAACTACAGCCAGGGCGCGGTGCACCAGATGACGAAGACCAGCGTCTGCGCCGAGGGCGGCGACTCCGGAGGCTCCTTCATCAGCGGTGACCAGGCCCAAGGGGTCACCTCGGGCGGCTGGGGCAACTGCTCCGGCGGCGGGGAGACCTGGTTCCAGCCGGTGAACGAGATACTCGGCCGGTACGGGCTGACCCTGCACACGGCCTGATGCACCGGACCTGATCCACCGGACCTGATTCGTGGCGCCACACCTGTGAAGCACGAGCCGCCGCGCCGCTGCCGGCGGCCGTGCGGCAGGATGAGGACCATGAGCGTAGTCAAGATCAACGTACTGACCGTGCCCGCCGAGCAGCGCGAGACGCTGGAGAAGCGCTTCGCCTCCCGTGCCCACGCCGTGGAGAACTCGGACGGGTTCGAATGGTTCGAGCTCCTCCGGCCGGTCGAGGGCACCGACACCTACCTCGTGTACACGCGCTGGCGCGACGAGGAGTCCTTCCAGGCCTGGATGGAGGGCCCCATGAAGTCGGCCCACCAGGGCGGCGGCCAGGAAGGCGCCGAGCGCCCGAAGCCGGCGGCCAGCGGGTCCACGCTGTGGTCCTTCGAGGTCGTGCAGCAGGCGGGGCCGAAGGGCGAGTGACGACGAGCGGTTGGCGGTAGGCGGCGGGGGCTGTGGCGAAGCCCCCGCCGTGTTCGGCTCCGGTCGCGCGCTCGATGCGAGATGCAGCGCGGGGCTGGTCGCGCACCGCAAAGCCGGCCTGTGGCTGCCCCCGGGCGGGCACGTCGAGCCGGGTGAGGACCCGCCGCCCGGCACGAGCGCCTCATCGCCAAGGGTCAGGCCCGCCTCCTGCTGGACCACTACCTGGAGGCCCTGGTCAAAAAGCCCGGCGCCTTCCCGGGCACGACCGCGCTCGAACAGGCGAAATCCGCGGGCAAGTTCACGCCGGTGCATGACGCCGGGTGGGCCGCGGCCTGCAAGGCCCACGGGGACAGGGACGGCACCCGGGCGCTGATCGAGGTGCTCCTGATGGACCGCCACTTGACCCACGAGCACTTGGTCGCCGGGCTCGCCACCGCCCTGCGGGCCGGCGCCTTGACCGCGGACGCGGTCGCGCTGGAGGCGCGAAAGGCGGCCGAGGCCGACGACGTGGACGAGCCACCCGCCCCCGCCCCGTCAGACCGGGCGACGGTGACGTTCCTGACCCATCGGCGGCTGGCCCATCTGCCGCCCGATAACCGGCCGCCCCCTTCGGTGGCGGCCTACGACCAGCTGCTGAAAGCCAGGCTGTCGACCGACCGCCCCGCCATCCAGGGAGAGTGACGCCGTGACGTTCCAACGCCATCGCGGGCTGACCGAGCAGGCCGCTGACGCGGCCGTCGACCAGGCATGCCGCATGCTGCGGCTGCCGACCATCCGGGCTCAGTTCCCTGACCTGGCCGAAGCCGCCGCCCGGGATCAGATGTCGTATCGCGGGTTCCTCGCCGAACTGCTGATGGCCGAGTGCGACGACAGGGCCCGCCGACGCTCCGAACGACGGATCAAAGCCGCCGCCTTCCCGCGGGAGAAAACCCTGCGGGGCTTCGATTTCGAGGCCAACCCCACATCGACCCGGCCGTCATCCACACCCGCACCACCTGCGACTGGGTCAAGAAGGGACTGCCGCTCTGCCTGATCGGCGACTCCGGCACCGGCAGTCGCACCTGCTGATCGCCCTGGGCACCGAGGCCGCCATGGCGGGCTACCGGGTCCGCTACACACTCGCCACCAAGCTGGTCAACGAGCTGGTCGAGGCCGCGGACGAGAAGGTGCTGACCAAGACCATCGCCCGCTACGGCCGCGTGGACCTCCTCGCGATCGACGAGCTCGGATACATGGAACTGGACTGCCGCGGAGCCGAGTTGCTGTTCCAGGTTCTGACTGAGCGTGAGGAGAAGAACAGCGTCGCCATCGCCTCGAACGCATCGCTTGGAGGCTGGACAAAGACCTTCACCGACCCGCGGCTTTGCGCGGCCATCGTGGACCGGCTCACCTTCGGCGGCAACATCATCGAGACCGGCACCGAGTCCTACCGGCTCGCGAGCACCAGGGCCCGAGTCGCCGGGCAGGACCCTGCCACGAGCTGACCCATTGACGCCGCAGAGGAGGAGTCAAGGCGGCCAGGTCCTCCCGCACGCAACGGTCTTCACCCGGGACTCCCGGTCACGGCATGGACTGCAGGGGCGGGTGCTGAGTCGTTATCCCTGAGGGCTGAAGCAGTGGCGGAGGTTCGGGGCCGGGATCCTCGGTAACAACGACGCCGGCCGCCGCGTGGTCGAAACCAGCTGGCCAGCGAGTGTGCTCGCTGGCCACCGCGCCGGTCAGACGTGCCTGGATAAGGTCGGCCGTGCTCAAGTCGGAGCCACGCAAGTCGGCCAGGCGCAGGTCGGCGCGGCGGAAGACAGCGCCACCTGCGTCGGCCTTGCGCAGGTTCGCCTCGCGCAGGTCGGCCTCGGTGAAGTCCGCGTCACGCAAGTCCGTTTCGACCAGCCGGGCGCCCCGCAGGTCAGCCAGAACGCAGCGGGCCCGGCGCAGGATCGCCGTCTTGAGGTCGGCGTGCCGCAGGTTGACCGAGACGAGAGACGCCTGCGTCAGGTTGGCGTGGTACAGGCCCGCCGCCTCCATACAGGACCGGTCGAGGTTGACCTCATGCAGCCACAGCCCGTCGCAGTCGGCCCGGCGCAGGTCCGTGACGCTGAGGTTGACCCAGGACAGCTCCCGGGGTTGCAGCAGCAACACGCCGAGCCCGGTCAGCGCCACCTGGGCGTCGGCTGCACGGACCTCCAGGGGCACGACGTCATTGATCGGGACGTCCCTCGCTGGAGCTTCCGGTCCGGCGGGCGGCCAGGGCAGGTGTGTGCGCAGGTAAGCAGCCTGGATGGAGATGACGGCCTCGCGGTCGCGGGCGGAGTGCTCCGCGATCCGCCACAGCGCGTGGAGCCCGCCAATGCGTGTTTCCAGCTTGTCACTGCCGAGCTGATCGACGGCCGTGCTGAACCGGTCGGTGACATAGCCTTCCTGGGTGGCGCGCAAGCTGTCCTGGCTGACGCGTAGTTGCCGCCAGGTGGCGTACGCGCCGAACAACACGACCATGCCGCCCACGGCCTGCAGGAGTGTCGTGCGGACGTCGTTCACCGCTTTCAACCGGTCCTGTGCAGCGACGCTCGCCCCGGCGAGATCGTGGTCGACCACCACACCCGGCAGGACGACGAGCACCGCGCCCAGAACGGCCAGCCCCGCTGCCCCGGCCAGCAGGCCCCCGATCGCACGATGCCTGACCAGCCGGTCGCGCCACGGCCTGCGACCGTAGTCCGGCTCCCCCATCTCCATGAGCATGGGAGCCTAGGCGCCGCTCAAAAGACGATCAAGATGCACGACTTGGAGCGCGGCGCTCCACTCCTACTGGCCCGACGGGCAATCACTGGACGGCGGCAGAACGTTGCCAGTTCTCATCGACAATCTCGAGCCCTGTGATCGCTAAGTGCTGCCCGAAACCGTCGATAAACGTTGCCCACTCTCGCCTACAAAACCAGGGGGAACACACCGACGACTCGCTCTGGTACGTCATCACCGCGGACGCGCGAACCCTCACCTCTTACGACGAGGAGGAGTTCACGGCGATCCGGCTGACTCGCGAGCAGGTGCTCGCCGAGTCGCTCGACTCGATGGACCCCCACCTGCATCGCTTCACTCGCAAGCTGATGCAGGCCGACGGTGCGACCGGGTCACCGCCGCGAGGACGAACGTCACACTGATCAGCAGGGCCCAGGCGCCGAACTTCTCCACTCCCACGGGCTGCCAGCCGTCGAGTTGGTAGGGGTAGCGCCACGCGCCCAGGTAGGTGGCGAGGTTCTCCGCGACCCACAGGAAGAAGCCGATCAGGACGAAGGAAAGCGCCAGGGGCATCCGGCGGCGGGTGGTGCGCACCGTGTAGCGGACCGAGGTGCCCGCGGTGACGGCCAGCAGCAGGGCGGCGAGGAGCCAGCGGGCGTCGGGGAGCCAGTGGTGGCTGAAGAAGTTGACGTAGATGGCCGCGGCGACCACGGCCGTCGCCCGCGGGCGGTACCGGACCAGCTCCAGGTCGAACAGGTGCCAGGCGCGGCAGACATAGCTGCCGACCGCGGCGTACAGGAAACCTCCGTACAGCGGGACGCCCGCGAATTTCAGTACGGCGGGCTCCGGGTAGCTCCACGAGCCGAGGGACACCTTCACCAGCTCGAAGGCCAGGCCGATGACGTGGCAGACGGCGATGACGGCGACGTCCCGCCCGTTCTCCCAGCCGCGCAGCCAGAACAACAGCGTCAGCAGCACGCCGTAGACGACGAGCAGGTCGTAGCGGGCCACGGGAAGGCCGGGCAGCAGGGCGGAGGCGGCCACGCCGGACATCAGGGCGATGGCGAAGGCGCAGGACCGTGTCTGTATCCAGGCGAAATCGAGCAGCTGGCGCAAGGATGCCGTCAGGGTGCCGGCGATGCTTGTGGTGACCATGATCCCGAAGACGAGTTCGTGGCGCTCTCGGTTGCCGCCGGCCCCGACCGTCCGCGGTACCTGACACATCTCAGGGTCCGTGGATCCTCGCGTCTCCCTAGAGTTCCGAGCACCGGCCGAGTGCCGGGCACGTGACCGTCGAAACAGGGGGAACACATCATGTCCACTCGTATCCTCGCCCGGGCCGCGCTCGTCGGCGCCGGTGCGCTGGCCCTGCTCGGGCCGCTCACCGCCGCGACCGCCGTGGCGGCATCCGACGAGGACGCAGGCGGGGCCCGCATCATGGCCGCGCCCTACGCCGTCGTACCGTACGAGACCGTCAACGTCCGCTCCGGACCTGCGCGTTCGTACGACAAGGTCGGCAGTGTCGCGGCGAACCAGCCGCGCGGCGCGTACTGCTGGGTGCGCGGCGAGACCATCCGCGACAACGGCTACACCAACAACGTGTGGGTCAAGCTCGTCGAGGGCTACGTGAGCGCGGTCTACCTCAAGGGCAACGAGTACGGGGACCTGCCCGCAACCGCGACCTGCTGATCGGCCTCGGGTCAGTGGCGGGGAGGGCGGGCGGTCACCGAAAATCCGTTGCGGCCGGCCTCCCCTCCCCCGACCCTTGGCCCATGCCCTATGCCCTTCGGCCGGCCGGCCTCACCGACGCGGCCGCCATCACCGAACTGCTCAACGAAGTCGACCGCATCGAGATAGGCAGGCCCGAGACCGACCTGCACACCGTCGAGGCCGACCTGAAGCGGCCCGACGTGGTTCTGGAAAGCGACTCTTGGCTGGCCTTCGACGGCGACCGGCTGGTCGCGTACGGCCTGCTGTGGGACGAATCGGCCAGTGAGCGCGTCGACGTCGACCACTATGTGCTGCCCGACCACCAGCAGGCCGGTGAACTCATCCTGGACCGGCTGGAGGCGCGTGCCCTGGAGAAGGCCCGTGCGAACGGAGCGGCGAGGGCGGTGGTGCATCTGCACCTCAACACCGAGCCCACGCTCGACACGGAACTGATCGAGCGACGGGGCTGGTGCGTCGTACGGCGCTATCACGTGCTGCAACGGCCCGTTGACGCCGCCGTGGACCTCGTACCGGAACTCCCGACCGGCATACGGCTGCGGGCGTGCGCCGATGAGGCGGACCGTGCCCGCGTCCACGCGCTGTACCAGTCGAGCTTCGCCGAGCACTTCGACTTCCAGCCGCGCAGCTACGACCAGTGGCTGCACGACGTCGACGCCGAGGGGCTCGACTGGTCGCTGGTGTGGATCGCCGGTACGGAGGATCTGGGGGACGTCGGCTTCCTGCTCGCGCGCGACGACCGTGAGGCGATGGGCTGGATCCGGAGCATCGGCGTGCTGAGCGAGGCACGCGGCTCCGGTCTCGGCGGTCTGCTGCTGCGGCACGCGTTCGCCGCGTTCGCGGCGCGAGGGCGGGACACGGTGGGGCTGGGCGTGGACACCGCCAACCCCACGGGGGCGCCCGCGCTGTACGCCCGGCACGGCATGGCCGTGCACTACGCCGTCGACACCTGGGAGACGGTGCTCAGCTGACCCCGACCTCGACCTGGCCGGAGCCCGCTGCGCGCCGGCTCTCCAGGCGCAGGGCCGCGCCCGTGACCACCGCGCCGATCCCCTCCCACAGGCCCACGCCCAGGAAACCGGCGGGGGCACGGCCGGTGATCACCGCCAGCGTGAAGACCGTGCAGGTCAGCAGGCGGAAGGGGACCGTCCAGCGGAAGAACGCCTTCCAGTCTGAGAGCGCGGCCAGCACGTAGTAGACGCCCATGTTGAGCGCCGCCATGGATGAAGCGGTCAGGAAGACCAGGGTGTGGTCTCCCTCCGCGCGCCGGGAACCCGTCCCAGGGGCGAAGCCCATGACCGTGAGCAGCACGTCGGGGGCCAGGAGCCCCACCGCGCCCATGACGGCGGCGAGGACGCCGAACACCGCCATGGTCCAGCCGGACGGGGAGCGGGGCAGGCGTCGCACGCGGTCCTCCATGGGTGACGGGTCAGCGGCCTCTCGCGCCCGGCTGGGCGCCGCTTCTACGGGTGTTGTTGTACAGGCGCAGCAGGTGTTTGGCGACCGCGCACGCAGCCGAGTCGGCGTAGCACTGCCGACAGGTCTGCATGTGGTGTTCGTAGTCGGCACGTGCCTGTTGCAGGGCATCGGTCTGAGACGACATCGAGGTCCTCGAAGTTGACGACGGAAGGGGGGTCGGTGGCGGAGCGGGTGCCGCGGTGACTGCGAGGTCCACCTGAGGACAAAGTTGATCATGTTACTTGTGGTACGGGAAAGTCGTGATTCCCGTGCGACCGCACGCTCCGGCGCGGGTCACCGAGCGCCCCCTGTGAGCCCCTCACCGACCGGAAAACGCTTGGACTCCGCGGTCGCCGCCACGGGACACTCGGGACGAAATGGGAACTCCTGAATCGCACAAGGTTCAGCCGGGCAGGCGCTCGGTACTTCTGGCACTTCGTTACTACGGACGGGAGTTGGCCCGGCTCCGCCTGCTGACGGCTCCCGCGATGGTGCTGTCGGCGCTGGGCAACATCGGCATCAACTACGTCGCGCCGCTGATCGTGGCCAAGCTCGTCGGCGACATCGCCGACGGCGGGGACGTCACGGTCGGTTCGACGCTGCCGTACGTCTTCGGCTTCGTCGGTGTGCTGCTGCTGGCCGAGGCGCTGTGGCGGGTCGCGCTGCACTGCCTGAACCGGCTGGACGCCCTCGGCATCGAGCATCTGTACGTGATCGGGATGGACGAGCTGTTCGCGAAGGACGCCGCGTTCTTCCACGACAACTTCGCCGGGTCGCTCACCAAGCGCGTGCTGAGCTTCGCCTCGCGTTTCGAGCAGTTCGTCGACACGCTGACGTTCCAGATCGTGGGCAGCTTCGTGCCGCTGGTGTTCGGCGCGGTGGTGCTGTGGCGCTACGAACCGCTGCTCGTCGTCGGGCTGCTGGCGATGATCGCGCTGACGGCGGGGTGTGTGGTGCCCCTCATCCGGCGCCGTCAGGCCCTCGTCGACCAGCGGGAGGAGGCGATCGCCCGGGTGTCGGGGCACGTGGCCGACAGCCTGATGAACATGGACACGGTGCGCGCGTTCGGCGCCGAGGAGCGCGAGGCGGCCGAGCACCGCTCCCGGGTCGCGGTGTCACGCCGGCTCACCCTGCGGGCGTGGGACTACGGCAATCTGCGCATCGACACGCTGGTCGCGCCGATGTCGGTGCTGACCAACGCGCTGGGGCTGCTGCTCGCGGTCACGCTGGCCGGGGGCGCGCACGGTGTGGAGGCGATCGTGGTGGCCTTCACCTACTACAACAACGCGACGCGGATCATGTTCGACTTCAATCAGATCTACCGTCGGCTGGAGAGCTCGATGACGGAGGCCGCACAGTTCACCGAACTGCTGCTGACGCCGCCGACCGTGCTCGATCCGCCGTTGCCGGAGCCGCTGCTGCCCGCGCCCGCCGACGTCCGCTTCGAGAAGGTCACGTTCGCCCACGCCGGTGGCCGGCCCCTGTTCGAGGGCCTCGAACTGGCCGTGCCCGCCGGGGCGAAGATCGGCCTCGTGGGCCGCTCCGGCGGCGGCAAGACCACGCTGACCCGGCTGCTGCTGCGCATGACGGACATCGACGGCGGCCGGATCCTGATCGGCGGTCAGGACATCAGCATGCTCCGCCAGGCGGACCTGCGCGGTCTGATGGCCTATGTGCCGCAGGACCCGGCGATGTTCCACCGCACGCTGCGGGACAACATCGCCTTCGCCCGGCCGGACGCCACCGACGCCGAGATCCGCCACGCGGCGGAGGCGGCGCATGTCACGGAGTTCGCCGATGCGCTGCCCCACGGCTTCGACACCATGGTGGGCGAGCGCGGCATCAAGCTGTCCGGCGGCCAGCGCCAGCGGGTCGCCCTCGCCCGGGCGATCCTGCGCGACGCACCGATCCTGCTGCTCGACGAGGCGACCAGTGCCCTGGACTCCGAGAGCGAGATCCTCGTCCAGGAGGCGCTGTGGCGGCTCATGGACGGCCGGACCGCGCTCGTGGTGGCGCACCGGCTCAGCACGGTCGCGGGCATGGACCGGCTCGTCGTCCTGGATCGCGGACAGATCGTCGAGCAGGGGTCCCACGACGAACTGCTCACCCTGGACGGTGCCTACGCCAAGCTGTGGCAGCACCAGTCGGGAGGTTTCCTCGACGACTCTCCCGCGCGGGCCGAACTGCCCTGAGCCCGGCCCGCCCGCGGGGGTGCTATCCGCGTGCCGTACGGCGTCGGCGCACCAGCAGGAAGGCGCCCGAGCCGATGCCCACGGCTGCGGCAGCGGCGCCCGCGATGGGCAGGACCGAGCCGGAGCCGGTGCTGGCGAGGTCGCCGGAGACCCCGGCGTCGGTGGAACCGGTCGCCGACCCGCCGGTGGCGGAGGAGCCCCCGTCGCTGCCGGAGGAGCCCCCGTCGGTGCCGGATCCTCCCGTGGCGCCGGAACCGCCGGTGGAACCACTGCCCCCGGTGGACGAGGAGCCGCCGCCGGAGGACGAGCCACCACCGGTCGCTCCGGCGCCGGTCACGTCGAGCGTGATGGCAGCCTTGTCGTTGGCCTTGTCCGGGTCGAACGGCCGGGGCTCGTCCGGCAGGGTCACGGAACCCTTGGCACCCGCGACGGCTTTGTCGATCCTCAGCTTGAAGGGGTAGGACGTGCTTTCGCCCTCGTCGAGCCAGACCTGACGGAAGCCGCACTCGTAGGCCCCGGAGGCGACCTTCGTGCAGCTGCCCTTCTTCGTCACCGTCGTGCCGGGGGGCATCTTGACCAGGACCTTGGTCGACGGGATGCCGCCCTTGTCCTCGTTCACCCAGGCAGGCCCGGCGTTGGTGAACCCGACCTTCAGATCCACCGTCTGTCCGACGCGTCCCTTCAGCCCGGCACCCGTCACCTGGAAGTCGGCGGTGTTCGCCGCGGTCACCGCGACCTGCTGCACGTTCGCGTCCTCGCCCACCGCGGAACCGGGTTCCGTGGTGGGGGCGTCGGGCTGCTCAGCCAGCTTCAGGGCGGGGCCGGTGCCCTGCACGGGACCCGAACTGGCCTCGTCCCCCGGAACGTTGTCGTAGTCGGTGACCACGACACCGAGCCTCTCGTAGAGCGCTCGGTCCAGGACATCGACCCGCAGACCGCCCTGAGGTGCGTACACGACACCGGGCTTCACCGTCTGGTCGAACGCGCAGAGTGCTGTGGCGCCGGTGGGGATTTCGTCGTAGCCCCAGGTCTGCCAGGAACGGCAGTTGGAGGGCACGTCCCCCACGCTCATCCCGTGGCTGACCGTGTACCGCACCCACACCTTGTCGAGGGCTTCGGAGCCCGTGTACGTGAAGCGGGCGGGCACCTTGAGCGTGCTGCCCGGCTTCACCCCTTCGTACGGGGTCATCTCCTCCAGCACCAGTCCGGGGGTGGGGCCTTCGGCGGCGGCGGGTGTGGCGCCCAGCGCTATCAGGGCGACGGCACCCATGGCGCCGGCGGTCTGGCGGAACACGCGGAGCCCGGGGGCGGTGTGGAGCATGAGGTCCTCTGATCGAACGACAGTGACGGTCGGGTGAACTGTGGGGGAACACCGGTCCTCCACAGGAGACGTCCGTCGCGGCCGAAGGGTTGTACGGGAGACTCGAATTCGATGAGCATTCTGAGCCTGCTGGTGCACGCCGCGCCCGCCGGTGACCGCGAGACGCACCGGCGCCCGCGCGGTGGCCGGGCGGTGGCCGGGAACACGCACCGTCGGGGTGGGAGATCGTCGACGACGCGGCCGCCCCCGTTCGGGCGAAGCCCTCGCCGCATTCGGTGAACCCATGGGGGCGGTGGCCTGCGGGTCTGACCGTGGATGTCGCTCGGTGTTGCTTCAGGGCTAAGATTTCTCCGGGGATTGCGCGAGGCCACGGAGCCCGCGTTTCCCGACAGGAATCCGCGAAGGGACGAAATGGCTCAGCGCAGGGCGAAGCGGCCGGATGCCGTGGCGCGGCTCGTGGAGGACTGGGCGCGCGAGCGACCCGGTCTGGACACCTCGCCGCTGGAGGTGCTCGCCCGGCTGCACCGCGCCTACCTGCAGTACCAGTCGCGGCTCACCGCGCAGATCGAGAAGCACGGCCTGTCGGTCGCCGGGTTCGACGTGCTCACGGCGCTGCGCCGGGCCGGCGCCCCCTACCGGCTCACCGCCGGCCAGCTGGCCGCCTCCGGACTGATCTCCTCGGCGGGAGTGACACTGCGTCTGGACCGGCTGGAGAACGACGGACTCCTGGTGCGCGAACGCGACGCCGTGGACCGCCGCGTGGTCTACTCGCGGCTCACCGACGCCGGGTTGAAGAAGGTGGACGAGGTGTTCACGGAGCACCTGGAGAACGAACGGCGGATGCTCGGCGGGCTCACCCTCACCGAGCGCCGTCAGCTCGCCCGGCTGCTGTCCGGGCTGGAGCTCTCGATCGTCGAATCCGATACGGCTGGGGAGGGCACGGCCGGCTGACCAACAGGCCGCGCCCTTCCCAGGGGCGTCACACGGCCGGACCCGCCGCGACCGTCCCGGACTGCTGCGCCGCCTTGGACTACCGCCTGAGCCTGTCCGACGCGCTGCTGTACTCGACCGTGACGTCCTGCGCGGGCTTCCTCGGCTGCCTCGCCGTCGCCCTGACGGTGGACCGCGTCGGCCGCCGGCACACCGTCACCTGGTGTCTGGGCGGCGCCGCCCTCAGCCTGCTGTTCCTCGGCCTCTTCGCCGGCGGCTCGGCGAGCAGCGTGCTGATCTGGACGTCCCTGTCGGCGGTGTTCTTCTTCGGCGCCAACATCTGCCTGTACCTGTACACGCCCGAACTCTTCCCGACCCGGATGCGGGCCCTCGGCACCAGCCTCGGAGGCGCCGTGAACCGGCTCGGCGTCATCCTCGGCCCGATCGTCGTCGGCGCGGTGTACGCGGGCGGCGCCCTCGGCACCGTCTTCGTGACCCTCGCCGCGGTCGCCCTGGTCGGAGCGGTCACGGCAGGGGTGGCGGCGGAGGAGACGAGCGGGCGGCGGCTGGAGGACGTGGCGCCATAGGTCGCCCGCATGCCGGGACAGGCCGGTGGGGGGGGGGGGGGCCCCGGGGGGCCCCCCCCCCCCCCCCCACAAACCCCCCCAAAAAAAAAAAATGACAAAAAAAAAAAAAAAAAAACCAAAAAAAACAAAGTTTGAAACACCCCCA
>NZ_JBIBBC010000016.1:0-213177 GCF_042900345.1 Streptomyces sp. NPDC012935 | reverse complement strand
GGTCCACCGGGGGCCCCTCGTGGCTTTGGGCGAGCGCGGGACCGTGTAGGAACACCCCCCGCCGCGGCCCCGACCCACCCACCGCACCGCAGGCGCTACGCGCACCCCCACCCAACCCCCACAGGCCGCCGCAGGCATCCCCGCCCAACCGCCGGAGGCAGGACGCTACCCCGCCTCCGGCAACCCCTCCTCCCGATCCGCAAGTCTGCGCAGCATCTCCCGCACTCGATCCCGAGACTCGTCCGCCGCGTCGATCGCCTCCATGCACTGCCAGTACGTCGTCTCGTCATCCGCCGCGCTGGCCATACCCACCAGAGCGATCCCCACCTCACCCAGCAGGCTGCCCAGATGCATCAGCGACTGCCTCGCATCGCCCAACTCCGTGAGCTGGGCCGCGCGTAAGTCCCCCTCCGCGAGATCCGGCACCTCCAGGACCCCGCACCCGCGCCCCGCGAGCTCGGTCAACCCCAGTGCCTCGCCCCGCAGTTCAGGTGGGCCGAACACCGCAAGCCGGCTACCGATCGCCTGAGCCAGGGCCTGCGCCTGCCACACCTCGGTCAAGATCTCCGGCGCGCCCTCGCTCCCCGCCAACGCCCGCCTGCTCGTCACGATCAGCCGCACCGCGTCCATACGCAGTCCCCGTCTGTCCCGACGCGCTGCCCACGCGCCGCCCGAACTCCCTTGTCCACTACCCAGAGTGAAGGCCCTTGAGACGAAAAGCCAGAGGAAGACGGAAATCTGCGGACAACTTTTCGGCTACAACCAGGCAAACGAACACGCTGAGTGAAAGCGGACCAAGTCGCTCCCCACTCCTACGGCGCCGGAAACCTCCGCTCGTTCCGCTCGATCTTCGCGTCCAACGCCGCCAAGGGATCGATCCCGAGCACCTCGCACAGCTGCAACAGGTAGGCCAGCACGTCCGCCACCTCATCGGTCACCCGCCCGGCGGCCTCGGCGTCGTCCATGACCCGAGCCGACTCCTCGGGCGTCAACCACTGGAAGATCTCGACGAGTTCGGACGCCTCCACGCTGAGCGCGGCGACGAGGTTCTTCGGCGTGTGATACGGCTGCCAGTCGCGCGCGGCAGCGAACTCGGCCAGCCTGCGCTGCAGCTTGGCCACATCAAGAGGTTCGGTCACGGCTCCAGGTGTACCACCGTCACGCCACCCACCCCAGCCGCCGAAGACCCCGCACCCTCCACGACGCCCACCACATCACTCACAGCCCCGACCACCCGGATATGCCCACGCTCGCACATCCGCGCGGCAAGCCCCACCAGCTCCCCCCGCTGCACCGGATCCAGCCCCCGATCGAGCCCATCGACCACCACACTCAACGTCTGCATCGAGGCAGGCACCTCCCCCACCGGATCGACCTCCAGCACCCCGGGCCCGGTCAGCAGCACCAACGACAGCGCGAGATACCGCAGCTCACCGTCCCCCAGCCGCCCGAGCTCCGTCCGAACCCCGTCCCCCCGGTCGACCATTCCCCGCACCGTGCCGTCCCCCAGCACCTCGGCGACCACATCGGCCACCTCCCCGGCGCACCCCACCCGCACCGCACCCACAAGCTGCGCATGCCGCCGCGCGCACTCGGCACGAGTCCGCCACAGCACATCGGCGAGGTTGTCGCAGCCCCCGAGCAGCCGCCCCGAACCGACCGGCACAGGCCCCCGCATCCGATCGGGCCGTGGATCACAGGCGAAGACCGACCGCAAGGCCACCACCATCTGCTCGGCGGCGGCCAGCACCCGCCGCTGCCCCTCCGTCTTCCCGGCCACCCGCAGCGGCAACAGCGCGGTACCGAGCCGGTCGTCGGGCAGCGGCGCCCGTGTCACCGGCGACTGACCGGCCGTATGCCAGGCGGCCTGCACACAACGCCGGCTCGGATCCCGCAGGGCCGTCTCCAGCAGGACGATGCCGCCCGCACTCAGCCGCTCCCCCACGATCCGCAGGTCGGGCTCGGCCTGTACGGCCACGTCGAGCCGGACCGGCCCCTCGGGGCCGTCGGCGGTACAGCCGATCCGGAAGCCCCGCCGCCGCTGCGCATCGGGCCGGGCCCGCTCGGGCACGCAGGCCACCGGATCGGGGAACACCTCCCCGACCTCGGCACCCGCACCCAGCCGGGCCAGCGCCTCGTAGGCCCGCAACGCGGTGGTCTTCCCGCACCCGCTCGGCCCGGCCAGGACCGTGAACGCCCCGAGCGGCAGCGCGACCCGCCGATGCCCGGCGAACGCGGACAGCCGCAGCTCGGTGACATGAGGCCGCCCGGCGCACCCGCCGCCCGGGCCACCACCTACACGCCGCCCCTGAGAGGGAACGGACGCAACATCGGAAACAAACGACGACACGGACGATGCAGAGGACCCAGACATGCCCGGACCGTAGGCCTGCTACCGGCAGACGAACCGTTCCACCCCGGCTGCCTTCCTACGATCGAGCGACCACCGCAGGCCCGACCCCCCTCACGTACCCCTCACGTACCGGGAACCCCCGCCCCCTCCATCAACCCGCTCACCTCGGTCCCGGGCGGCGTCAGCAGAAACACGTTCCGGTCCACCCGATGCATCCCGCTCCCCAGCCCGAAGACGACACCGGTGCTGAAGTCCAGCACCCGCTTGGCCACGTCGGTCTCGGCCCCCGTGAGATCCAGTAGTACCGGAATCCCCGCCATCAGGGTCTCGGCGACCTCGCGGGCGTCCGCGAACACATTGACCCGCAGGACGACGAACCGGCGGCGCGGTTCCGTCTCCGCCTCCGGAAGCACGCGGTGGTCCACGGCGGACGGCCAGGCGTCCCGGCCCCGCAACGGCACGACCTGGGCGAGCCCCTCCCACTGTTCATCGGTGACGTCGTGGCTGTTCACCGGCTCCCCCCGCCTTGACTCGCCTTCAATGCCTGCACCAGCCAATTCTTACGCCAAGTCACCCGTTCGGCCCAACACCGACACGGTCCGCGAGCCCCCGCACGCATCGCGGCTCCCGCCGGCCCCGGCCCCTCACAGCTCGTCCCGGGCGCCTGTGTGGCCGACGTAACTCCTCATGATCAAGGGATGTGACATCGACGTAACGGGCAATTCGTACGCTCCAGACATCACCCCGACCACCGGAGAAGGACAGCACGTGACCGAGACCACCTCCACGACTCAGGTCCGGACGGTCTGCACGTACTGCGGGGTCGGCTGCGGAATCCTGCTGGACGTCGGGATGGGGCCGGACGGACGGCGTACGGTCCTGAAGGCCTCCGGCGACAAGGCGCACCCGGCGAACGCGGGCCGGCTGTGCACCAAGGGGGCGACCACGGCCGAGATGCTCGCCACGCCCGGGCGGCTGACCACGGCACTGGTCAGGGACGACCGGGGCGAGGAACCGGTGGCCTCCCCGGTCGCCGACGCGATCTCCGAGACGGCCCGGCGGCTGCGCGCGATCATCGACGAGCACGGGCCGGACGCGGTCGCCTTCTACGTCTCCGGGCAGATGAGCCTGGAGGCCCAGTACCTGGCGAACAAGCTGGCCAAGGGGTTCGTACGGACGAACCGGATCGAGTCGAACTCCCGGCTGTGCATGGCCAGTGCGGGCATGGGCTACAAGCTGTCCCTCGGCGCCGACGGGCCGCCCGGGTCGTACGAGGACTTCGACCGGGCGGACACCTTCCTGGTCATCGGCTCGAACATGGCCGACTGCCACCCCATCCTGTTCCTGCGCATGATGGAGCGGGTCAAGGCGGGCGCCAAGCTCATCGTGGTCGACCCCCGGCGTACCGCCACCGCCGCCAAGGCCGACCTCTACCTCCAGATCAAGCCGGGCACCGACCTGGCCCTCCTCAACGGCCTTCTGCACCTGCTCGTCGAGAACGGCCACACCGACCCCGGCTTCATCGCCGCGCACACGGACGGCTGGGAGGAGATGCCCGCCTTCCTCGCCGACTACCCGCCGGCCATCGTCGCCGAGATCACCGGACTCGCCGAGGACGACCTCCGCAGCGCCGCCCGGCTGATCGGCGAGGCGGGCGAGTGGATGAGCTGCTGGACGATGGGACTGAACCAGTCCACGCACGGCACCTGGAACACGAACGCCCTGGTCAACCTGCATCTCGCCACCGGCGCCATCTGCCGCCCGGGCTCCGGCCCCTTCTCGCTCACGGGCCAGCCCAACGCCATGGGCGGCCGTGAGATGGGCTACATGGGGCCGGGGCTGCCCGGCCAGCGGTCCGTCCTCGTCGACTCCGAGCGGGACTTCGTCGAGGAGCTGTGGGAGCTGCCGCCGGGCACCCTGCGTGCCGACGGGGTCGGCAAGGGGACCGTCGAGATGTTCCAGAAGATGGCCGACAGGGAGATCAAGGCCTGCTGGATCATCTGCACCAATCCCGTCGCCTCCGTCGCCAACCGCCGTACCGTCATCGAGGGCCTCGAGGCCGCCGAGTTCGTCGTTACCCAGGACGTCTTCACCGACACCGAGACCAACGCGTACGCGGACATCGTGCTGCCCGGGGCCATGTGGACCGAGGGCGAGGGTGTCTTCGTCAACAGCGAGCGCAATCTGACCCTGACCCAGCCGGCCGCCGACCCGCCCGGCGAGGCGATGGCCGACTGGCGGATCATCGCGGCGGTCGCCTGTGCGATGGGGTACGAGAAGGGGTTCTCGTACGACAGTGCCGAGGACGTCTTCGAGGAGATACGGCGGGCCTGGAACCCGGTGACCGGGTGGGATCTGCGCGGGGTGACGTACGAGCGGCTGCGGGCCACACCCGTGCAATGGCCGGCCGCCGACCCGGACGGGCCGCACCGCAATCCGATCCGCTACGTCGCCCCGGACGGCGGGCTGCGCTTCCCCACCGCGAGCGGACGAGCCGCGTTCCACGCCCGGCCGCACATGCCGGCCGCCGAGGTGCCGGACGACGACTACCCGTTCGTACTGAACACCGGGCGCGTTCAGCACCAGTGGCACACGCTGACCAAGACCGGCAAGGTCGCCAAGCTCAACAAGCTCAACCCGGGGCCGTTCGTGGAGTTGCATCCACGGGACGCGCGCGAGTTGTCGATCGCCGACGGGGACCCGGTGGAGGTCGCCTCGCGGCGTGGGCGGGCCGTGCTGCCGGCGGTGGTGACCGAGCGGGTGCGGCCGGGGTGCTGTTTCGCACCGTTCCACTGGAACGACCTGTTCGGGGAGTACCTGAGCGTCAACGCGGTGACGAGCGACGCGGTGGATCCGATCTCGTTCCAGCCGGAGTTCAAGGTGTGTGCCGTCTCCCTGGCCCGGGTCGCGGCCCCCATGGTGGCCCCTGTGTCGCAGAAGCCGGCCGTGCCGGCGCTGACGCCGACAGCCGTCACTCCTGGCACATCCGCCGCCTCCGACCTCTTCGGTCTGGAACCCGCGCCGCCGCCCGTCCTGTCCGCGCAGGAACGCCTGTACCTCACGGGGTTCCTCGCCGGCCTCGACTCCGGCGCGCCGGGGGTCCCGGTGCTCCCGCCGGACGCCCCCTTCAGCGCCGAGCACGCGTTGTGGGTCAACGGCGTCCTGGCCGGCATGTACTCCCGCACGGCGGCGCAGCCGCGTACGTCGCAGGGCCGCGAGGTCGTCGTCCTGTGGGCCTCGCAGACCGGGAACGCCGAGGAGTTCGCCACCGCCACCGCCGAGCGGCTGGGCGCGGCCGGGCACCGGACCACGCTGGTCGGCATGGACGAGGCCGACGTCCGCGTCCTCGCCCGCACGGCCGACCTGCTCTTCATCACCAGCACGTTCGGTGACGGCGACGCGCCCGACAACGGGGCCGGCCTCTGGGACACGCTGTCCGACGACGAGGCTCCGCGGCTGGACGGGGTGCGGTACGCCGTGCTCGCCTTCGGGGACTCGTCGTACGACGACTTCTGCGGGCACGGGCGCCGGCTCGACACCCGGCTGGGCGAGCTGGGTGCGGTGGCCCTGGCCCCCCGCACGGACTGCGAACCGGACTTCGAGCCGTCCGCCGGCGCGTGGCTCGACCAGGTCCTCATGGCGCTGGGCGGCGCGCACGCCCCCGCCGTCGAGAAGCCGCGGGCCGAACCGGAGGCCAGGTCCAAGCCCGCCCCCACCACCGCCCGCCTGGTCGGCAACCGGCTGCTCAGCCGACCCGGCGGCGGCAAGGAGGTGCGGCGCTTCACCTTCGACACGAGTGGCACCTCGCTGACGTACGAGGCGGGCGACGCACTCGGCGTACGGCCGGTCAACTCGCCCGCGCTGGTGGCGGAGTGGCTGGCCGTGACCGGGGTGGACGGCTCAGCGACCGTGCGCGTGGACGGCGTTGGCGAAGTCTCCTTCACGGAGGCCCTGTACCGGCACCTCGACATCACACGGATCACCCCGGACCTGCTTCGCTTCGTCGCCGAACGTGTCCGTGACGACAGGGAGCTGCGGCGGCTGCTGCGTCCCGACAACAAGGACGGTCTGGCGCAGTGGAGTTGGGGGCGGCAGGCGGTGGACGTCATCGCCGAGCATCCGGTGCGGGCGGACGCGCAGGAGTGGGCCGGGGTGCTCAGGAAACTCCAGCCGCGCCTGTACTCCATATCGTCCAGCCCGCTCGTCGACCCGCACCGCGTCTCGCTCACCGTCTCCGTCGTCCGGTACGAGAACCTGCACGGCCGGCGGCGCGGCGGTGTCTGCTCGCCGTTCCTGGCCGACGCCGAGCCGGACACCGAGGTGCCGGTCTTCGTGCAGTCGTCCCCGCACTTCCGCCCGCCCGCGGACGCCTCGACGCCGATGGTGATGGTCGGCCCGGGCACCGGCGTCGCGCCTTTCGTCGGCTTCCTCCAGGAGCGGCGCGCGCTCGGGCACAGTGCGCCCAACTGGCTGTTCTTCGGCGAGCAGCACCGTGCGGCCGACTTCTACTACGAGGACGAGCTGACCGCGCTGCTCTCCGAGGGCACCCTCGCCCGCCTCGACACCGCGTTCTCCCGCGATCAGCGCAACAAGGTGTACGTCCAGGACCGGATGCGCGAACACGGTCCCGAGCTGTGGCGCTGGCTGCAGGACGGCGCCCACTTCTACGTCTGCGGCGACGCCTCGCGCATGGCCAAGGACGTGGACCGGGCCCTGAGGGACATCGCGGTCGCGCACGGTGGCCTTGAGGAGGCCGAGGCGTCGGCGTACGTGAAGCAGCTGGCGGCGGCGAAGCGTTACGTCCGGGACGTGTACTGAGGGGCCTTCTCACCCGCCTCACACCGGACTCCTCACCTCCCTCGGCACCCCCCCCGCGCCGGGCCGGATCACGGTCCGGTGCCCCGGCTGCGGCCTTCACGGCCGTCCCGCAGACGCTGCCGAGCGCCGGCGTCAGGCTGCGGCCGTGGTCCGCGTGAAGCGGAGCGTGGTGGCGATCGTCGTCAGGCCGCGCATCATGCCGAGCTGGTTCCAGCTCATGCCGAAGTGCTCGCGGTCCACGGTGAACTCGGCGTCCAGGGTGAGCGGACCGTCGTCGGCGCCGACGAGGCGGCCGGTGAAGGAACTGGGCCTGCTGATGCCACGGACGGTGAGCTGACCGACCACGTGCACGCCGTCGCCGTCGCGCAGCTCGGCGCTGCGGACCGCGAAGGTGATCTCGGGGTGGTCGGCGGCATCGAGGAAGTCGGCGGAGCGCAGGTGTTCGTCGCGCTTGGCGTTGCGGGTGTCCAGGGAGGCGGCGTCCACGGTGATCGTGCCGACGGCGGAGCCGTCGGGTCGCACCTCGCCGTTGCCACTGACGGCGGCGAAGGCGCCCTTCACGGTGACCAGGCCCCAGAACGTCCTGTGCCGGACGGCGACGGTGGAGGTGGTGCTGTCGAGCTGCCAGGTTCCGGTTTCGACGGCGACGGTCATGATCTCTCACTCCTGATCATCGGGACTCTGCGGCCCGGAAGCCATAGTCCAAATTTGGATGACATCACGCTAGCCGATACTCCAAATTTGAACAACAGCTACACTCGAATCCATGGCCGACCTCCCCGACTGCCCCTCCGCCTCCGGCGACGGACTCCTGCCCGCCGAGCTGCACGCCTGGATGCTGATGCTGGCCGCGACGGGGGCCGTCGAGCAGGAGCTGCGCTCCGTCGTCAAGGAGCGGCTGGACGTCTCTCACGACGAGTTCCTGGTCCTGTGCCTGCTCGCCGCCGACCCCGGTCAGGCCCTGCGCATGACGCGGATCGCCGAGCTCCTGGGCCGCCCCAAGACCCGGCTCACCTACCAGATCGCCTGCCTCCAGCACTCCGGCCTCGTCACCCGCAAGTCGGTGTGCGGCGACAAGCGGGGCGTCGAGGTCGTCCTCACCGAGAAGGCACGGGGCCTGCTCAAGGAGGCCTCCGAGGTCCTCGCCGAGACGGTCAAGGAGGCGCTGGCACGGTTCATGGGTCCCACCCAGCGCGAGGCGATGTGCGCGCTGATGCCCGACTTCGCCGCGGAGGCGACGCCGGAGTAGTCCCGGGCGGTCGCCGAGTCATCGGGGGTGCGGCTGCGGGTACGTCGCCGAGTCATCGGGGGTGCGGTTGCGGGTACCCGGCGGTCCCCGCTACCGCACCGAGGAGGGGTTCATGGGCATCTCGGACCTGCCCGCACCCGTCGTACGACGCGACACAGCGCCCCCGCGCGACCCGGCCGCCCTGGAGGCCGCGCTGCGTGACCGCGTCGACGGGGAGGTCCGTTTCGACGCCGGGAGCCGGGCCGCGTACTCCACCGACGCCTCGAACTACCGCCGGACACCGATCGGCGTGGTCGTACCGCACACCCCCGAGGCGGCAGCGGAGGCGGTGGCCGTCGCACGGGAGCACGACGCGCCCGTACTGTCGCGGGGCGGCGGGACCAGCCTCGCCGGGCAGTGCACCAACACGGCCGTCGTCATCGACTGGTCGAAGTACTGCACGGGCCTGGAGTCCGTCGACGTCGAGGCCCGCACCTGTGTCGTCCAGCCCGGGATCGTCCTCGACGAGCTCAACCGGCAACTCGCCCCGACACAGCTGCGCTTCGGCCCCGAGCCCGCCACCCACGCCAACTGCACGATCGGCGGCATGATCGGCAACAACTCCTGCGGCGCCACCGCGCAGGCGCACGGCAAGGTCGTCGACAACATCGCCCGCCTGGAAGTGCTCCTGTACGACGGCACCCGCTTCTGGTGCGGGGAGACGAGCGACGAGGAGTACGCCGGGATCGAGCGGTACGGCGATCTCCGGGCCGCCGCCTACCGGCAGCTGCGTGCCCTGCGCGACACCTACGCCGACGACATCCGCCGCCGCTTCCCGCGGATCCCCCGCCGGGTCTCCGGCTACAACCTCGACTCCCTCCTCCCCGAGCACGGCTTCGACGTCGCCGGGCTGCTGGTCGGCAGCGAGTCGACGCTGGTCACCGTCCTGCGGGCGGAGCTGAAGCTGGTGCCGGTGGTGAAGGAACGCACGCTGGTGGTGCTGGGGTTCGGTGACATCGCGCTCGCCGCGGACGCCGTGCCGGAGATCCTGCCGTACGAGCCCATGGCTCTGGAGGGCGTCGACGGCCATCTGATCCACGACGAACGGCTCAAGCACCTCAACCAGCAGGCTCTCGGCCAAATGCCGGAGGGAAACGCCTACTTGATGGTGCAGTTCGGCGGCGAGACCGTCGAGGAGGCCGACGAGCGGGCGCACCGGATGCTGGACGGGCTGCACGAGAGCGAGCACGACGCCGAGGTCGCCTTCCTCGACGACCCCGCCCACGAGGAGCAGCTCTGGCAGGTACGCGAAGCCGGCCTCGGAGCCACCGCGCACATCCCCGGCCATCCCGACACCTGGGAGGGCTGGGAGGATTCGGCGGTGCCGCCGGAGCGGCTCGGCGAGTATCTGCGGCGGCTGCGGGGCCTGTTCGAGGAGTTCGGGTACGAGACCGACACCGGGCCCAGCCTCTACGGCCACTTCGGGCAGGGATGCGTGCACACGCGGATCCCCTTCGACCTGTACACGGATCGGGGGGTGGCCGACTACCGCCGCTTCATGGAACGGGCGGCCGATCTCGTGGTGGAGTTCGGCGGCTCCTTCTCCGGTGAGCACGGGGACGGTCAGAGCCGGGGCGAGCTGCTGCCGCGGATGTTCGGGGAGGAGCTGGTCGAGGCGTTCGGGCGGCTCAAGGGCATCTTCGACCCGGGCGACCGGATGAACCCCGGCAAGGTCGTGGCGCCGTACCGGCTCGACGAGGACCTGCGCCTCGGCGGCGACTGGGCGCCGTACGACCCCCGCGACCTGCACTTCCGCTTCCCGCACGACGGCGGGTCGTTCGCGGAGGCGGCCAACCGGTGCGTGGGCGTGGGCAAGTGCCGTCGCCCGGACACCGAGGGCGGCACGGTGATGTGCCCGTCGTACCAGGTCACGCGGGAGGAGGAGCACTCCACGCGGGGCCGGGCGCGGCTGCTGTTCGAGATGCTCGACGGGCACGGCGACGGCCCGATCCTCGACGGCTGGCGTTCGCAGGCGGTCAAGGACGCGCTCGACCTGTGCCTGGCCTGCAAGGGGTGCAGGAGCGACTGTCCGGCCGATGTCGACATGGCGACCTACAAGGCCGAGTTCCTGTCCCACCACTACGCGGGACGGCCCTGGCGCAGGCCGCGCTCCGATCTTTCGATGGGCTGGCTGCCGGTCGCCGCCCGTGCCGTGGTCGGCGCCGGACTCGGCCCGGTGGTGAATGCCTTCACACACACGCCACCGCTGTCCCGGGCTGCGGTGGCGGTGGCCGGGGTGGCGGACCGTGAAGTGCCGCTGTTCGCACGGCAGTCGCTGCAGCGGTGGTTCGCCCGGCGCGAGCCGGACATCTCCGCCGCCACCGGGCAGCGCGGGACGGTGCTGCTGTGGCCGGACACGTTCACCAACTTCTTCCATCCGCACGTCGGCCAGGCGGCAGTGGAGCTGCTGGAGCACGCGGGCTGGCGCGTCACCATGCCCACCGAGCCGCTGTGCTGCGGCCTGACGTGGATCTCCACCGGTCAGCTGGGCGTTGCCGAACGCGTCCTGACCCGCACCGTCCGCCACTTGGCCGGCCATCTCCGCGAGGGCGGTCTGGTGGTCGGCATGGAGCCGAGCTGTACGGCGGTGTTCCGCTCGGACGCGGCCGAGCTGTTCCCCGGCGACCGGGACGTGCGGCGGCTGGCGGAACAGACGGTCACCCTGGCCGAGTTGCTCACCGAGCACAGCCCGGGATACGAGCCACGGCGGGTACCCGACCGCAGCGCCCGAGTCCTGAGCCAGGTGCACTGCCACCAGCACGCGGTATTGGGCTGGGAGGCCGACGAGAAGCTGTTGCGTGGTGCCGGGGTCGACGTCGAGCGCCTGGAATCCGGCTGCTGCGGCCTGGCGGGCAACTTCGGCTTCGAGCGCGGTCACTTGGAAGTCAGCCAGGCCTGCGCGGAACGCGTCCTGCTGCCGCGGCTGCGGGCGGAGGACACCGGCACCGTGGTCCTCGCGGACGGCTTCAGCTGCCGCACCCAGATCCACGAGTTCGACAGCGGCGGCCACGAAGCCGTCCATCTGGCGGAACTGCTGGCGTCGGCGCTGCCCGGAGCCGGGTCCGGGTCGGCGTCCGAGGTGGCGAGGAGTGCGTACGGGGTCGCGCCGGGGGCCCGGCCGACGCCTCCGGGGCGCCGGGCGCGGGCTCTGGCGCTCGCTTCGGCCGG
This sequence comes from Streptomyces sp. NPDC012935, assembly GCF_042900345.1. NCBI lineage: Bacteria > Bacillati > Actinomycetota > Actinomycetes > Kitasatosporales > Streptomycetaceae > Streptomyces > Streptomyces sp. NPDC012935. Next base: position 201,550 of record NZ_JBIBBC010000016.1, on the reverse strand, counting down.
TTTGGCGGCGGGCGGGCTGGCTGCGGGGGTCGTTCGGTCGGTGCGGGGGCTGCTGCGGCCGTGACAGGGATGGGGCGGTGGACGGCGGAGGGAGGCCCGGCTGCTGGGACGGCTCGCGCCCACTGTTCCGAGACGGCGGATGGCAGCCGTGCAGCGCTGATCCAGCGGACGAGAAGGGCACGTCCAAAGAACACAGAGGCGACCGACGGTCGCCATGACGGGGCGAGCCGGGAACGCGTCGGGGGCGGTGAGCACCGCCCCAGTCACTGCGCCGAACGTTCCTCAGCGGGCCGGCGTCATAGCGGTAGCCGCCTTCGAAGGGACTGCCGCCATGACCGCCGTATCCCGGCCCACCCGCGCCGTGTTCAGTGCCTCACTGATCGCAGGGCTGCTCTGCACGGTCGCCGCGTGCGGCGCCGAGCCGGCGAGGAGCACGTCGGCTCACAGTCGGACCACCTGGCAGGAGCCCGCCTCCTACACCTACACGCTTCACTCCAGCGAGGGAGAGCGGACTCTGATCGGCGCCTTCCGCATAACCGTCCGCGACGGCGCCGTGGTCAGGACGGTCGGCCTCGACGACAGCGGCCGACAGGTGGCCAAGGACATCCCCGACGCGGTCCCCACCATGGGGGAACTACTGGAGGAACTGGAGCAGGCACGACGGGACGACGCGGACGCGGCCGAGGCACAGTACGCGGCTGACGGGCATCCGGTGCGGATCTCACTGGACTGGGAGAAGGACGCGATCGATGACGAGGCGCTCTATGTCATCAGCGCCTACCGGCCGGCCGACTCCCCGGGCCCTTCGTAGCGGGCCGGTGCGGGTGATGAACTCCTGCCGTACCACCTGCGCCACGTCGTGGCGAGCGAGGGGCCGAGGATGAGACCAGGGGCGTCCTCCGGGCCGTCGAAGCGGTACCGGAGGGTGCTCAGCGCGGCTCGGTCACCGGAGAGATCCTCATCAGGGGGCGATAGTGGCCGGCCGGAAAGGGCTCCCCAACGGGTTCGCCATCGACCTCGATCCATGCGTGGGCCTCGAAGGGGCTGGTGCGAACCCCGGTGCACCACGTCGGCCACACGCCGCGGCTTCGGCACAGAAGGGCTGCCGCTATGGAGCGTTGCAGGCATCCTTGGCCCGCGCACCGCAGGCTGACCGACACGACCGCTCGTCGGGCATCCAGCGCCTGGTCCGGCGCTGCAGGGCCGGCGCCTCGGCGCACAAACTCCAGAACCCGGCGCAAGCGAGCCGGTCTGAGACCGGCGAGCAGACGGGCCACGCCCACCGCGAGCAGGGGAGCGACACGGCGATGAGGCGGCAAGCTGTCCCTGTCCGGCAGGGCCACGGGCGCGCTCATCAGACCTCCCGCAGCAATTGTGCCGCCCGCAGTCCGTCCACCAGCGCGGAGACGTCGCGCCGGGCATCCGCGAGGTCGGCCCGGTGCCGGTCGACAAGCGCGTCCGCGGTCTGCTCGGGCGAATCGCCGTCGAGCAGACCGCGTAGAACGAGGACACCGGTGTTGTTGAGCTGCCAATAGCGGCCGGTGCGTTGGTGAAGCAGGACCGCGCCGTCGTCGGTCACGGCCATGGTGACGTCGGGGTGAAGCCTCAAGGGCATCCTTGTCTCCAACGGGTCAGTGGTTGTCGTCCGGCAGCGTGGGCCCATGTCTCACAGCCGATGAGCTGTTCCATGGCGATGTCCCTGGAGATGTCCGCGTGCGGTGCCAGGAAGTGACTGCGCACGGCTTCGGTGGAGATCAGTCCCATGTCGGCCAGGGCCGAGTCGGAGAAGAGATCCAGCAGTGCGCCGAGATTGCGCTGCCGCCCGATCCGCACATCGGCACTGAAGTCGCCCTTCGTCGTGCGGTCGAGCACGACGTCCGGCACAAGTCCGCGCATGGACGCGGCGAGCAGGGGCTTGTACCGCCAGGGCGTGATCCTGTCCTGGAGACGTACGGCCAAGGCCGCCTCCACGACACGGTCGTCGAGGTACGGCAGACGCAGGTGGACACCTGCCTCGTCGAACAGACGGGCCACCTGCCGGTACGCCGGCGCAGTAGTCCGTAGCGCGGCGAGGAACTGGTGCTGGCCGCGGTCCCGCGCGAAGGGCTGAACATCGTCAGCTGTGTCTCGAAGGGCTTGCCGGGCCAGGTCCAGGGCGTCGTCGGTGGCCCAGGCCGGAGCTCTCAGGGAAGCAAGTCCCCAGTCCAGGGACGGAGTGCGGCGAGGCGGCGCCGGCCATGTCAGCTCCTCGGCCTGCCGAAGCCACCAGCCTGCCACGCCGCCCTGTCGTACCAGTTGCCTGAGTGTTCCGCCCAGCGGCCAGCGGTTCAGGGCCCGGTGGCCCCTCAAGTGCCGTACGGCCACCAGAGGGTGACGGCGCGCGAGGCGGTGCAGATAGCCGGGGAACCGGCTGAAGAGCTCGTCAGCTCCGTGCCCGGCGACGTGCCATACGGAGCCATGCTCATGGAGCAGGCGTGCCGTGTAACGCATGCGCGCCAGGGTGCGGGTGTACAGATAGGGCCGCTCGGTGTCCACAGCGGCTCCGGCATCGGTGAAAATCGGAGGCAGCTCGTCCTGAGCCACCACGAGATGACGCGCCTCAGGAAGCGCGTGCGCGGCCTGCGCGGCGAAGTAGGCGTCGTCGTTGCCGGCCTCGGCCTCGGACCATCTGAACGTCAGCAGGTCGGGTGTGTGCCGCGCGGCCAGGAAGCAGAGAGACGTCGAGTCCATACCGCCCGAGAGATCCGCACTGAGCGCTCCGTCCCCGGTGTGCCGGTCCTCCATCGCAGTGACGAGCGCGTCTGTGAGGTTCGACGCTCCTTCCGCGAGCGTCAGTTCGGGCTCCGGCGGGCGCCACCACCGCGCCTCGCGCGCACCGCGAGGTTCCAGCAGCAGGCAATGGTCGTGCGACACCACCGTCACGCCTGACCAGACACTCTTGTCCGCGAGCGGAGGCGGAAGCATTCCGCCGCAGACGACCCGGGCCGCCAGGACGCGTTCGTCGATGCTCGCCTCGGTCATCGTGGCGAGCACATCGGCCCGGTCGGCGGCGATCGGCAGCTCCCCCAGGCGTGCGTGGAAGACCTGACGCAGGCCGGACAGGCTGCCCTGAACCCGTATCACGCCGCCGACTGCGGCAACCAGGTGGAAACTGCCCGGCAGCGCCGTCGCGAGGGTGTCCACATCGGCCGGCGTCCGGACCCGTCGGCAGAGGTCCGTGAGGCGGTCGGTGGTGACCGGGCAGAACCCGATCACCACCACCCGCACCGAACCTGCCGTCGCCTCGCGGATCTCGTCGAGCCCCCAGTTCCCCACCACCCAGGGGCGACCTGACGGGTGGGGTATCAGCCGGGGAGCGTCGAAGGGAAACAGCTCATCCGGAAGTGCTGTATCCGACGTCTCCGGAAGGACGACGAACCCGGTGCGGTACGACATGTCTCAGACGTGCTGGCCGATGATGTCCGTGTACCGGCTGCCGAACCCGAGCGTGTCCTCGGAGAACTCGCCCACTGCCACCAACGCCGGCGGCTCGTAGCTCTCGGCCTCCGGCACGTCGATCGTCGTGTCGTTGTCCATGGATTCCTCCTCATAGATGGATGAGCCCTCGGCTCAAGGGCTCACTGCCGCACGGCGTCGGGCGCTGATCGTGGCCTTGTCGAGCCGGCGATCACGTCCGCCACCGTGCGGAGCTCTTGAGTTCCTCATCGGGCAGCTCGACCTGGAAGGCCGGGCCCGGGCAGCCTGACCGGCCGGTGTGGTCTCGCGTGCGGTCCCGTCGTCTGCGCTGTCCGGGGGAGGTCACCTGATCGGGCTGGCGGCGTCGGCGGTGTCGAGGAGAAGAGCGGTTGCCTTGTGCAGCTCCCCCATGTTCTGGGTGAGCCGGTAGCAAGGGACCTGGTCGGCGAGTCGTCGCAGGAGTTGGGTGCGGCGAGCGGAGTCCGTGCGGGGGTACCAGGCGGCCAGGTACGGGTCGTACTTTGTCGCGCCTTCCTCGATGTGCTCGCTCACCGCCCGGTGGGCCTCCTGCGCGGTCAGCCGGGTGATGACCGGCCCGTCGGTGTCGGAGGTGAACCCGGGGAGGACGACCATGTCGAGCCCGCACTCGGGCACCAGGGACCGCCCGGTGACGCGGGCGAGTTCGGCGCAGCGCACCCAGACGGAGCCGGGCAGTTGAGCGCCGGCGTCGGAGCGGATGGCGTCGAGGGTGTGGTGGCGGCCGGGGAAGGTGTTGGTCGGGTGGCTCGTGTCGGACAGCAGCGTCGAGAGGGCGGGGGCCGTCCGGGCCAGCGCCAGGAGGGCGTCGGTGCGCACGTTCACCGTGCGCGGGGATCCGTAGCCGGTGAGCGCGGTGGCGAGGTCGTCGGCGTCCGTCAGTACGAGGTCGTCGTTGGAGACGAAGTCGGCGCCACCGCTGAGCAGGGCGCTGAGGATGCTGGAGGTCTTCCCGGAGCGCTTGTGGCCGAGAAAGGCGATGCCCGTGCCGGCGGCACGGACCAGGCCGCCGTGCAGGAAGAGGTCGCCTCGCTCGTAGGCCTGCCAGCGCAGCAAGTACCGTACCGAGCGCACGAGTTGTTGCACGGTCCAGTCGTTGCCCTCGTCCAGCAGGGCTATCTGCCGGTTGGCGTCGTCGACCCACACCACGCGGTCCGGTTCGTACTCCGACCGCAGGGCGATGCGGCGCCAGGCGTCCCCGGTCGGTGGGGAGTCGCTCACCTGAACATGCGGCGCCGACCCCGGTCCTTCGGCGGGCGTCACGGCGATGTACGGCGAGACCAACTCCGCCATGCCGGCGCTGACTTCAGCGGATGCGCTTACGCGGACGGTGTTACCGCGGACAGACGCGATCACCTTTCGGTCACCGCTCATGGACCAATGTCCCTTCGTCGGACGGGAGCTGTTCGGTCGTTCATCCGGTGGCCGGCAGTGACTGCCAGAACGGGTCCCGGAAGATCATCGACTTCCTCGGGCCTTTGGACCCCTGGTACTTCCCGGAGTACAGGGTGATGTCGCCCTGCGGCTTCCAGAAGGTCATCTGGGCGATGCGCATGCCCGGATAGACCTTGAGGGGCAAGGTGGAGAACAGCTGGAACGTGGTGGTGCCGATCGAGCCGATGTCGATCAGATCGGCGGTGACGTGGATGAACAGGCCGGCGCGCGCGGTACTGGACTTCGCGTGCACCATGGGCACGTATTCCGTGCTACCGACTATCTCGCGCGAGGAGCCGAGGCAGAAGCCGAGCGGTTCGAGGAGAAGGCCTGTGGAGGGGATGGTGATCTCCTCGACGTCCTGCTCCTCCCTGGGGTCGATGACCGGGTTGCGATAGCGCAGGATGGTGTTGTCGAGCGTCAGATCGATGCTGTTGGGGTTGAGGTGCTCGGGGTCGAAAGGAGTGACAGTGATGACGTCGCTTTCGACCTGCCGTCTGATCTCTGGGCCACTGAGGATCACTGCAACTCTCGCATCGCCGTTGGGGACCTGGTGAGTGTTCGGCGGCATGGGGCGGTGACGGCGCCCGTACCGGCCGACGGTGGACGGACCGTTGAGGATGACACCGCCGAAGACGGCTCCCGCGACGGTCCGTGCGGCGGGTTTACATGACCACGGGCATGATCTCGGACTCCACCAGATTCCGGAAATCGGTGTCCAGCAAAACCGTCGATCCCCACTTCGGCCATTCACGCTGACGCTCGGGCTCGCGCACCGCGTAGAAGGAGAGAATTCCGAGTAGTCCCCACAGCTCGAAGTGCGGGACCATCTCGGCGTCTTCCTGGCAGAGCGTCGCCGTCGCGGTGGTGAGGAACTCTTTGTGCAGCGGGCTGTTCCGCAGGTGCAGACTGACGGCTCCGACCGCGTGAGCGGGTGTGGACAGTCCGGCGATGGGCACGTTGAGCACGCGGAGACGACCGCCCGGCTCCACGATCCAGTTCTTGAGATTGGCGTCGGCCGAGATGACCCTGGGCGGGACGGGGTTGCGAGCGGCCGCTGCCGCGAATCCGCCGTCCAGCCATCGGTCCACCGCGGCAGCTACGGAAGTGCCCTCGTAGAAGTGGCGCGCCCTGTTCCAGTAGCGCCGCCCGTAGTACTCCACGAATTCCCGGTGAGTCGCCATGGAACTGGCGCCCCGCTTGTAGAGTCCGAAACCCTCGTACAGCTGTGGCAGATGGGCGCACGCGCGGACGTAGTCACATAGTTGGCCGGCGATATCGGCGTCGGGGAGAGGCCCGCCACCCCCCAGTTCGTCCGCGAGGTTCCGTCCCTCGACGTACTCACAGAACAGCGCGTCGAACGGGTCGCCTCGGTCGGCCTCGAAGACCCGCAGGACTCGCTGCACCGGAATGTGACGGCTCAGCTCCTCGTTCACGCGGGCGAGATAACTCAGCGGGATGTCCGTGTCCGTCACATGCTTGACGACGACCTGGCCGGCCTCCGGCGAAGAAACCAGGAAGACAGGGTTGTTCGTATCGCTGAGTTGCGTGACGTGGGCCTGGGGAAATTCACTGTCGAGAAACTGCCGGAATGTACCCATATGTATTCCTGTTCCAGCTTTCGTGTCCGCGGGTAGCATTCTTCCCGGATCCCTGCCCGACCTGTCCGGCGCGGCGTACCGACCTCAAGGGGTCGGGCAAGGAGTCGGATCACTTCCGGTCGGACGAGGGCGCCGCCGCATCGTTTCGCTGATCGACCAACACTTTACCGAGAGCGGTCACCTGCTCTTCGAGATGTTCCAGACTGCCGTCGTTGACCAACTGGAAGTCCGGAACCACCGCTTCGCCCCCGAGTTCGGTCGAGTGGTCGTCCTGACCCGCCGTCTTGTCACCGCGATGTGCCTTGCGCGCACGGCGCAGGGACTCGGGCGCGGAGACGCGGATGAGCTGAAACTCCCTGGTGGACAGTCCGTCGAGATCGGCTGGGCGGGCATCGTCGCACAGCAGGACGTCGATCTCCGCCAGCGCGGGACTGTCGCATCTGCGGGCGAAGTCCGCCACCAGGAAACCGGGGTCGATCCGACGGAAGTGAGAACCGAGGAAATTCAGCAACGCACCATCCTGCTGCCCAGGTGCCAGGTCGGTGCCGAGCCGCTCGTAAAACGCATGCTGTACGTCATAGAGCGGCTCGGCAAGCCTCACCACGGCGACCTTGAGGCCTGCGTCCTCAAGTGCGGGAGTGAGAAGGGAGACCGTAGTCGACTTCCCGGCACCCGGCAGCCCGAAGAGCGCGACCCTCAGCGGAGCGTTGTGGGCGAGCGTCATGACGGCTCGCTCACTTCCGGCAGACGAACACCGAGACCTGCTTGCTGATCTCGAAGTACCCGACCTCGGAGATCTCCTTGGCGACGGCCTCTTCCACGGCCTTGTACAGTTCGTCGATCATGGACTGCGGGGTGGACTCGTTGGCGTGCGCCCGCACGCCGAGCAGGCGATGTCCATTGGAGTAGAAGTCCATGAACTGCTCTGCCTTGTCGAAGCGAAGCGAGTCGACGTAGGGCTTCTCCTCGACACTGGAGAAGGCACGGCGCAGGAACTCCGGCGCGTTGTCCAGCGTCATCAGACCGCGTCGCCCGCGAGGCAGCTTTTCGATGAAGTCGCTCGGGAAGCCCACACGCTTCATCATCTCGAAGTGGAGGTTGTACATCTCGGGCATCGAGTGCTTGGCCTCGATGCTGACGATCGCATGCCCCTCCGGGGACAGGACCCGAGCTATCTCGCCGCACACGCGGTCGGGGTCCTCGATGTAGTGGAAGATGTAGTTGGCCATGACCCGGTCGAGTTCGCCGTCGCGGAACATCGAGAGGTCTTCCGCCTTGCCCTCGCGGAATTCCACGGGAATCCAGGCGACGTTGACGTTGCGCTTGGCGAGTTCGAGCATGTCCGGGGAGATGTCGACCGCCGTGACCTTCGCGCCGTAGCGGAGCCGGCTCACGACGTCGCGGAGGATGAATCCGTTTCCGCAGCCCAAGTCGAGCAGCGTTTCCCGCCCGGTGAGTGCCAGGCAGCTGAGGAGGTGGTCGATGTGGGCCTGACTGTTCGTCCGGAACACGGAGTGCGTCATCTGCTGAGTGGCCAGGGCAACATTGTTGCCGAAATGCACGCGGATGTACTCGCGCCCGAAGTCGAACTGTGCCGACTGCGCTGCGTCCGTCAATCCCTGGGTCATGCTACCTCCATCGATCTGCATATCCGGTTTCCGTAACGCGGTCAGATCGAAGCATGAGCCGATCTGATGCACAAGAGTTTGTGTTTTGGGAGAGGGCCGTTTCATGAACGGTGTAACTCCCGTGCGGAGAACCACGGTTGCTGATTGACGGGGGCGAGCCCGAACTGGAAGGCCCGAACAAGGCACACGAAAGCCGACCGCGGCCGGGCGGACGCCTTGTTCGACTTAATCGAACGTGTCTCGCCGGCTCCGTGGGCCGGTCCCGCGAACTCGCGCGGACTCCCCCGCCTCTCGGCCGTCGGCGACGTACCCGTACAAGTCGTGGAGACCAAGGCGACTGCGCCGCCGGCCACCGGCGGACGGAGTCCCGTCCCTGCCGGGCACGATCGCCCTCCTTGCACCCCTTTCGTTCGACGTCACTCTCGTCCCGCGCATCGACGATTCACCCGGCGGAGCGGAGAACAGGCTGTTCAAGAAGGTGCGCTCAGGCCGAGCCCCGGCAGCCTCACCGTCGGCCCTTCTTCCTCGCGTCCTCGGCCCGAACCCCGACCACCCCGCCCCGGTGCCCAGCCTTGATCGGGAATTGGTTGACGCCCTTGTCGGCGTTGCGTTTGCATGAACGCTCCTTCTCCCTTTCACCTCGTGGCCATCGCTCGCGCGGGGTCCGATGTGGTAGGGGCAAAGGGCGCTGCAGAAGGGGGATTTGGAGTGGACGAGCGACGGGCAGGGCCGAACTCGTTAGGAAGTACGGCGGGACGGGACACCCGCCACATCACCAAGGCCGTCGGCCGCGAGACGGTTCTGCAGAAGGCTGCGGAACCCGGGACCCGGGAGCGGCGCGTGGTGCCGCGCGTTCCCGCGCAACGCGGCGATCGGCAGACGGGCACCCAGGCGGTCTCACGGACCGCCACCGGATCGGAGCCGGACGCCGGCACGGAGACCGCACGAGACGTGGACTCGGGTTCCGCGTACGTGACCGTGGCACAGTTCGTCCGGGCACGACGGGCCGACCTCGCAGAACGGGCCGCGAGCAGGGTCCCCGTCTCCCGCCTTCGATCCGCCGACTCACCGCGGCTGAAGGGCGAGGACCTGGCGTACGCCCGGCAACTCGCCGAGAGCGGCGTGGTGTTCCCGCCGATCCTGGTGCACCGGCCCACGATGCGGGTCATCGACGGAATGCACCGGCTGCGTGCCACCGTGCTGCGCGGCCAGGAGCACGTGGACGTGCACTTCTTCGACGGGTGCCAGGACAGCCTGTTCGCCCTTTCGGTCGGGCTCAACGCAGCCAACGGCAGGCCGCTCAGCCGCGCCGACCGCACCGCTGCCGCCGCCCGGCTGCTGGTCTCCCACCCCCAGTGGTCGGACCGGCACGTGGCCGAACTGACGGGGCTCGCACCTGGCACGGTGGCATCGCTGCGTACAACTGAAGACATCGAACAGTTGAACTCCAGGGTCGGCAAGGACGGACGCACCCGTCCCGTCGACGCCGCCCGTGGCCGCATCGACGCCCAGCGGATCATCGTCAGCCGTCCCGCCAGCACGTTACGGGAGATCGCCAAGGCGGCCGGGATAAGCGTGGCCACCGCCAAGGACGTGCGGGATCGAGTGCGGCAGGGCGAGGACCCGCTGCCGCCCCGGCTGCGGGCCGCCGCAGCGCCGGAGCCCGTCAGGACGGCTGCGGCCGAGACGCCACGGCCGAGCGCCACCGGCCGCGTCGACGTTCAACTGCCGGCGATTGAGGCAAAGTTGTTGAGTCTCTCTCGGGACCCCTCAATGCGAACGGACGCCGGACGCCTCCTGCTCCAGCTCCTGCGCGGTCATCTGCTGGAGGACGAGCAGAAGCGGCGCTGGCTGATGGAGCGCGTGCCGGAACACTGCCGGGCCGCTGTCGCCGTGGCTGCGCGCACTTGTGCGGAGCAGTGGCTGCGCTTTGCCGCAGAGATCGAGGCGTGATCCGCCACAGGAGAATACTGGCGCCCTGGTTTTGCCGATAGCGCCGTTCGAAGCGAACGATAGAGGAAAGGGTTCGTGCCGCCAACAGCGGTACGAACCCTTTCTGTTGTGCCCGCTCACGTGGCCGACGCCGCCGGGAGTGTTCACCCCGGACTCAACAGGCGTGTCAATTCAAGGGGTTGGGTGCTAGCGTTCCGAATCCCGAGGCCGGGCGTCAGCACGGAATCAGGGAATCCATTGTATTGGGACGAGGACACTCTGCGCGGCGTCGCCAGGGTGCGCGCGCCGAAGAGGGCGACAGCCTGCGTCCGGTAAGGATTACTCCCGGAGAAACCCGGCGGCGAGAACCAGAATATCCCCGCCCCACGGAGTGAAGGGAGTGGATGGCTATCCCGCCAGAAGGCCGTTCGAGGCACTGATGAGGAATGCATGACGCAGCAGACCGAAGACGCAGCCGATACGCAGGTATTCAGCTTCGCACTGGATGACAGGCCCCTACTGGACGAGCCGGAGGGACGATGATCCTCACTGGTTCAGCCATTCGCGAAGCGGTTCGCGACGGCGATGTGATCATCGAGCCGTTCGACGACAGCCGAGTCAACCCCAACAGCTACAACTACCGCCTCGGACCGGAGATCTATCGCGTCGTGGGCGAAGGGGGTGCGCTGGATCCGTCGCCGGCCGCCCGCGAACGACTCGAACCGGTCGACGGCCGGTTCCTGCTTCGCAAGGGCGAGTTCTATCTGGGCCACACGATGGAACGGATCGGCAGCACACGCTATGTCACCTCACTCATCGGACGCAGTTCGATCGGCCGTCTCGGGCTGTTCGTGCAGCTCTCCGCCGACCTGGGGCACTGCGGCGCCGTGCACCGCTGGACGTTGGAACTGCTGCCCGCCATGGACATCTACGTCTACCCCGGGCAGGTACTCGGCCAGGTCTCGTTCTGGGCCATCACCGGTCACCTCTACGCCTACGAGGGGTGGTACGGGCAGCACGACCGCCCGATGCCGTCCAAGCTCCACGCCGGTGTCGCGCCCCCCTCACAGATGCGAGAGTCGCGTTGATCCTCAGCGGCCACGAGATCCAGCGGCAGATCGAGCTGGGCGCCATCACCGCCAAGCCGTTCGACCCCCAGCTCATCAACCCCAACAGCATCGACCTCACCCTCGATGACACCGTCCTGCGCTACCGCGACACGGTCATCGACCCGCGTACGGAACCGGAGGTGGTCGAGGAGAAGATCCCTCACGAGGGGCTCTTCCTGGAGCCGATGAGCTTCTGCCTCGGCTCGTCGCGGGAGATCGTCGGCAGCACCGAGTTCGTGCCCATGGTGCACGCGAAGTCCAGCACGGCGCGGGCCGGCCTCTTCGTGCACGTGACCGCCGACCTGATCGACATCGGATCGATCGGCACCATCACCTTCCAGCTGTTCTCCACCGTGGGCTTGCGGGTCTACCCCGGGATGCGGCTCGGCCAGATGACGTTCTGGCGGTTGAAGGGCGAGAAGACGCTGTACTCGGGCAGGTACCAGGGTTCCCGCGGTCCGCGCAAGTCCGAGATCTTCCGGGACCGTTCTTGGGAGACATGAGGCGATGACCGAACCGCGGCCCGGCACCGACCCGCGGGGAGCGGCCGGGCGCGGGCCGCGCCCGGTCCACGTCCGCGGGCTGACCCGACCGGGTGCTGTGGGCCGATGACGCCCGCCGACGCACCACCGGCGCCGGACATACCGTCCCGCGCGCGCCATGGCAGACAGCTGGAGCGGAAGTGACAGGTAGTTCTCACCCAGACCGGGCAACCGGCGTACCCGGAACGTACGGCACGGCGGCCCGGGCCGCTGTGCTGGTCACCGACGGCGAGGGCAGGGTGCTGCTGGTGCGTACGGGCGACGACGAGCCGTCGAGCCGTTGGGGGCTGCCCTGCGCGGAGGTGGCGGCGGGCGAGACCCCGGTCACGGCCGCCGAGCGCGCGATGGAGGCCGCGACCGGACTGATCCCCCGGCTCGGCGGGCTGCTGGTCGTCGACTGGGTCCTCGCCCTCCCCGGAGCCCGGGGTGGCGTACCCGTGCACGTCTTCGACGCCGGCCGCCTCAGCGCCTCCGCCCTCCGCCGGGTGCACGCGGCACAGAGCGGGCCCCACACGGCCTTCGCCGCTCCGGCCGAGCTGGCCGCGTACGCGCCCGGAGCGGAATCCCTCCACACGGTCGCCGCGTTGGAGGCCCGGGCGGACGGCAACACCCGCGTCCTCGAGGACGGCCACGAGCCCGCCGCACGACGCGCGATGCGTGACTACGGCATCGTCCCCGCGGTGCACAGCGGCTCCGCCTGGGTCTGGCACGAGGGCCCCGTCCCCGCCGAACTGCCCGTCCAGCACGCCTGGGTGTGGGTCTTCGTCCCCGACGGACGCGTCGTCGTGTACCTCGACGCCCGGCATGAGACCGGTCTGCCCGGCGGCACGCTGGAGGACTTCGAGCACCGGGACGCGCGGGCCGCCGCGATCCGCGAGGTTCGTGAGGAGACGCAGATCGAGATCGGCGAGCCGGTCCATCTCGGCTACCTCGTGGACAGCCGCCCCGGGCACGCCCCGGTGGCCCGTGTGCGGATGGCCGCCGCCGCCACCTTCGTGGGCCCCTCCGCGCCCGACCCCGCCACCGGCACCGTGCACCGGCGCCTGCTCGTCCCGCCCGCGCTCGTCGCCGACGTGTGCGGCTGGGGGCCGAGCGCGCGCCGCCAGACCACGACTGCCGTCGAGGCCGCCGCGAGGTTCGGCGTCAAGCCCGCCGACGAGACCGCCCCGGTCACCGAGATTCCCGCTGACGGCTACGGCGCACTCCCGGCCGGGGCCCCGGTCGAAGGGCTCGGATGAGCGCCATGCCCGTACTCGACGTGCGCGGACTCACCGCCGCCTATGGACCGCACCAAGCCCTGCGAGGGGTCTCACTGACGATCGAAGCCGGGCAGGTGCTCGGCCTGCTCGGGCCCAACGGCGCGGGCAAGACCACGCTGATGGACGCCGTGGTCGGCAAGGTCAGGCCGACGGGCGGCTCGGTCACGGTCTGCGGCTACGACGTGGCGCGGCAGCCTCGTGCCGTCCGCGCCCGCACCGGCTACGCCGAACAGGACCTCGCGGTCTTCCCGACCCTCACCGTGCGTCAGAACGTCACCAGCTGGGCGGCGCTGGGCGGTCTCCGGCGCCGCGCGAGAGCCGCCGCGGTGGACTCCGCGCTCGCTGCCATGCTGCTCGACGGCGTGGCCGACCGGCAGGTGCGGGAACTCTCCGGCGGACAGCGCCGCCGTGTGCACTGTGCGATGGCCACGGTGTGCCACCCGCCGCTGCTGCTCCTGGACGAGCCCACCGTGGGCGTCGATCCCGCCACTCGGCGGGCGGTGCTGGAGCACGTCCGCGCCCTGGCGGCCGAGGGGACCGCCGTCTGCTACTCGACGCACTACCTGCCGGAGGTGGAGGCGCTCGGTGCTGACGTGGTGCTCCTCAAGGACGGTGCGACCGCTGCCCACGGTGGCGTCACCGAACTCCTCGACCGCTTCGGCAGGACCGTCGTCGAGCTACGGCTGCGGGAGGCCGGCGGCGATGACGCGGCAGGTTCGCAGAGCGGCGAGCGCAACGTCTCGGTCGCTGTCGACTCCGCCGCCGAGCTGCCCGCCGTCCTGCAGGGCCTGCAGGACGACCTCGGTCGGTTGACCGGTCTCGAAATCCGCAGGCCCACCCTCGACGAGGTCTTCGACCGGATCGTCACGCAGGAGGTGCACTGATGCCGCACGACCTCCGCACGCTCGGCGTGATCGTCGCCCACGAGTGGCGGATACAGCGCCGCGACTGGGTACCGCAGCTGATCCTCACCGTGATGCCGCTGGTGCTCATGGCGTTCCTGATGCCCCTGTACCGGCAGGCCATGGCAGCCACCGCAGGCCCGTCCGGACAGGGCGCGGACGCCGGGGCCGCCCAGGCCGTGCCGGGACTGTCGGTGATGTTCTCGATGTTCCTCGTCTCGCACGTCGGCATGACCTTCTTCCGCGATCACGGCTGGAACACCTGGAGCCGCTACCGCTCCACGGCCGTGCCCGTGCCGCTGCTCGTGCTCGGCAAGACCGTCGTGCCGCTGTGCGTGCTGGTGGCCCAGATGACAGTGCTGCTGTTCACCGGCTGGCTGCTGTTCGGGCTGCGGATCAGGGGCTCGCTGATCGCCCTCGCACTGGTGGTGCTGGCGTTCGCGCTGTGCCTGGCCGCGCTGGGCGTGCTCGGGTTCGCCGCCTGCCGAACCGTCGTGCAGATGACATCGCTGGCGAACGTGGCCGCGCTGACCATGGCCGGGCTCGGCGGGGCCCTCGTCCCCCGCGAACTGCTGCCCGACTGGGCCGTCCCGCTGGCGCCGGCCACTCCCGCGTACTGGGCCGTGCGCGCCATGCGCCAGATTCTCCAGGACGGCGCGGGCCTCGGCGGGGTGGCGGGCGCCCTGGGAGCGCTGCTCTTGTTCGCAGCCGGACTGGGAGGCCTGGCCGCCGTGCTGCTCAAACCGGACCACAGAAAGGTGTCATGGGCGTGAGGGGCATACCCGAAATCAGTGTCGAGCAGGCGCTCAAGGTCGTCGGACTCAGCCGGCCGGAGATCCTGGACCTCGGCGGAAGCGTGCTGACCGCGGGACCGGCCCACCTCGTCGGCTCGCTCGCGGGCGGACTGGGCAACCGGGGCAGCGACGTCGACATCCACATGCTGGTGGACGGCATCGACAAGCCCACACCCGCGTACCTGTTCTTCGCCGGGGACACCCCCGTCGACATCGAGCACTACCCGGCGGCCATGCCGGCCGGGCTGGTACAGACCGCGCGGGCGTACCCCACCGCCGAGCTCCCGCTCGGCCGTGTGAGCCTCGCCCCTGCACCCGGCAGACGCACCCGCCGTACCGCGGCCCGCTGGCTCAACTCGCTGCCGCTGTACGACGGCCAGCCGCCGGTGTTCACCCCTGAGGAGGCCGCGGCCGTACTGCCCATGGTGGTGCGGGCCGCCCTCGACCAGCTGCTCCAGGTCTGGGCGGCCGCCCGGCTCGCCGAGCGCGTCGAGGACGGCGCGCAGACCGCGCGCTACCTGTACCGGCGAGCCGGCCGCGAGCTGCTGGAGCTTCGCTGCCGTGCCCAGGGGGACGTGCTGACCAGCGAGAAATGGCTGCCCAGCAGGGCCGCCCGGCTGGGCCACACCCCCGGCCAGGTCCGCCGCCACTGGACGGTCTCCAGTGAGGCGGAGCTGGCCGCGCTGCTCGACGGCACGGGCCTGGAGGACTGGGACCCCTGGCAGCTGACCGCCGTGCGGGCCGAGCCGGAGCGACGCGAACTGCGGCTCGGCCGCGAGCGGTTCGCGCTCACGCGGCACGGCAGGGTCGTCGCGGACGCCGTCACCGCCGAGGGCCCGCTGCACGAGGTCGTCGAGACGTTGCCACCGCACAGGCTGCTGCACACGCTGCGCAACGCCGAACTGGTCCTGGAAGTCTCCGCCGACGCGGCACGGGAGGTCCTCGATGTCTGATCCGCGCGCCACCGCCTTCACCGAGGCCGACGGCACCGAAATGGCCTGGGCGAGAGCCCGGGACGCCGCCGCGCGCACCGACGCGGACCCGTACACCGGCGGTACCGACCTGACCTGGCTGCTCACCCACGGAGCGGGCATGGCCTGGCAGTACGCCATGGCGGTCCAGACGTCCATCACCGATGTCGAGTCGGCCTTCCACGAAGGCGACTGGGCGACGTGCGTCGAGTCGTGCGCCGTCGCCCTGCGCGCCATCGTCTACTGCCACCAGGTCGGCGACGGCTGCGTGGGCCGCCCGAATCACGTCGAGCACCACCTCCACCTCGCCCTCGAAGACTCACCCGCCGCCCGTGCCCTGCGCGAGCTGCCGCCGTCGCCCGGGGCGACCCGTGCGGAGGCGGAGCAGGCGATGGCCGCGGTCCGCGAGCACGACGCGCTGCTGCGCGAGGCCATGCCGCTGACCGTCCCGGTCATCCGCACGGCCAACGGCTACTTTCCGACGGTCCGCATCGCGGGCGCGCTGGAGGAGCTGCGTGCCGAACACAGCCTCGGCCCGATGGACTGGGACCAATGGGGCATCTGAGCAACCCGAAAGGAACCCGCGCATGCCGACGGTGACGACCAGCCACACCACTCAGGAAGACCCCGCCGAGGTCTGGGAAACCCTGCTGGACAACGAGTCCTATCCCAGCTACATGCCCGAAGTGCGGGACATCACGGTGGTCAGCAGGCAGGGCGACGTCCGGGTCAGCAGGTGGCTCGTTCTGCTCAAGGGCTCCGAACTCGAATGGGAGGAAGAGGAGTTCATCGATCACGACAAGCGGCGGATCGACTTCCGGCAGACCGAGGGGGACCTCGCGTACTTCACCGGGCACTGGCAGGTCAGGTCGGACGGGCAGGTCACCACGGTCGAACTGCACGTCGAGTTCGACATCGGCATCCCCATGATGAGCGACCTGCTCAATCCCGTCGCGGCCCGCGCCCTGGAGGACAACTCGCAGGCCATGCTGACGCACCTCGGCAACCGCGCCGGCCTGGGAAACACGGGGGCCGGCGTTGGCAGCGACTGAAACCGCCCCGGCCGCAGCTGCCGCCCGCGGCGACGCGGCACTGGCCCGGCAGACCTTCCAGCGGCTGCGCAACCACATGTCACCCGCGCTCGCACTGTCCGGCAAGTTCGCCGGCCAGGGCGAGGTCGAAGTCGTGGGTGAGGGCTGCGAGGTACGGCTGTCCGGCGGGCGCCGCGCCCTGGACTTCGGCTCGTATGCCGTCGCGCTGCTCGGGCACCGCTACCCCGCGGTCGTGGACGCCGTCCGCGCGCAGCTGACCGCGATGCCGGTGTCCACCAGGACGCTGAGCAGCCCGCCCATGGCCCGCGCCGCCGAGGACGTCACCGCCTACCTGGGCGCGCCCGCGCTGCGCCGCGTCTACTTCGGCACCAACGGCGCGGACGCGGTCGAGGTCGCCATCAAGCTCGCCCGCCTCGTCACCGGCCGTGCCACCGTGGCCGCCGTACGGGGTGCGTACCACGGCAAGACCATGGGCGCGCTGGCACTCACCTCGCACGAGCGGTTCCGCGACGGGCTCCAGGGGCTGCTGGACGGGGTGCTGCACCTCGACCCGGACGACCCCGACGCCGTGCGCGAGGCCGCCGGCAGCGGCCTCGCGGCCCTCGTGTTCGAGCCCATCCAGGGCGAGAACGGCGTCGCGGAGCTGCGCCCCGAGGTGCTTGCCCGCTGGACGGCGGACGCCAGGGAGGCGGGAGCGTTCGTCATCGCCGACGAGATCCAGGTCGGGCTGCGGCGCGCCGGCGAGCGGTCCCTCGCGCTGCATGCCGGGCTCCCCGTGGACGCCGTGCTGCTGGGCAAACCGCTGGGCGGCGGAGTCGTGCCCGTGTCGGCGGCGGTCTGCACGGACGAGCTGTACGCGCCCCTGCTGGCCGATCCCTTCCGCCACACCGCAACCTTCGGCGGGCAGCCGCTGTGCATGGCGGCCGTTCCGCCCGCCCTGGCGGCCATCGAAGAACACGCGGACCGAGGCACGCACGTCGCACAGCTGCTCGGCGCAGGACTCGACGCCCTGCGCGTGCGGTTCCCCGGGGTGCTGACTGACGTACGCGGGCGCGGACTCATCCGGGGGCTGGACTTCGCGACGCCCGAACACGCCGGGGAGGTCGTCGTCGGGCTGGCCCAGCGCGGCCTGCTGGTCTCGCCATGCCTGAGCCGCCCGGAGACCCTCCGGCTCCTGCCACCGATGATCGCAAGCGACGACGAGGTGGCCCTCGCCCTGGACAGGCTGGCCGGAGCAGTGGAGCAGGCACGCGACACGGTGGGCGACACCGCGCCCCGTACGGCCGACGTGGCCGGAGAGGAGCGAGCATGACCATGGTCCAGCAGGGGGAACCATACGGCGCCGACGGGCTGTTCGACGGTCTGTGGCCCGACGTCGAGGCCGAACTGCCGCAGGCGGCCCTCGCGGAGATCGCCGACCGCGCCGCAGCCGCCGACCGCGACGGCACTCCCGCCCTGGAGAGCCTGCAACTGCTGCGCGAACTGGACTGGCCGGGGCGGCCCGTGCCCGAGAAGTTCCGCGGTGGCGGAGCGGGCC
Source organism: Streptomyces sp. NPDC012935 (assembly GCF_042900345.1). Taxonomy (NCBI): domain Bacteria; kingdom Bacillati; phylum Actinomycetota; class Actinomycetes; order Kitasatosporales; family Streptomycetaceae; genus Streptomyces; species Streptomyces sp. NPDC012935. The sequence goes on along the minus strand of NZ_JBIBBC010000016.1, from coordinate 183,297 downwards.
TGGTGCGCTGCTGTGCGCTGCAACGCGCCCTGGGCGCCGCCGATCCCGGCCTGGCCGTGGCGGTGAACATGCACCTGTTCTCCGTCGGACTCATGGTGGAGCACTGGCAGCGCAGGACCGACACCTCGTGGCTGCTGCTGGAGGCCATCGCCACCCAGAGGCGGCTGCTGGCCTCCGCGTTCGCCGAGCCCAACCTCGGCGGCTCCACCACCCGTTCGACGCTGCGCGCCCGCCGCGTCAACAAGGGCTGGCGGGTCTCGGGCACCAAACGCCCCTGCTCGCTCGCCGCCGAGGCGGACCTGGTCTGCCTCCATATGCAGACCGATGGCGAGGAGCCGGGCACGGACACCGTAAGGGTCGCGCTGCTGCCCACCGACGCCCCCGGCCTGTCCGTGGTGACCGACTGGAACGCCCTCGGCATGCGCGGCTCGGCCTCCAACACCCTCGTGCTGGAGGACTGCTTCGTCCCCGACGACCTCGTCTTCTACTCGGCGCCCGCCGGCGCGGAGGACGACGACGTGTTCGCCGCCGGGACCATCTGGTTCGCCCTGACCGCCACGGCCTGCTACCTCGGGCTGGCCCAGTCCGCGCTGCGGCACGCCACCGGGCTGATGGGACGGCTGCGGATCAGCCATCTCGGCAGCACCAGAGCCGAACTGCCCAGCTACCAGGCAGCCGTCGGCGACCACATCGCGGACCTCCTCACCCTGGAGGCCGCCTGCGCCGACGTGGCCCGGCGTCTGGAGTCCGGCGCCGCCCCCGAACAGCTCCTGGGCACCGCCCTCGCCGTCAAGCAGCAGGCGGTCCGGACCGTACCCGCGCTCGTGGGCGCACTCGCCGAGTCCTGCGGTGGTGCCTCGTACTCCAGGGCGCTGCCGCTGGAGCGTCTGTGGCGCGACGCCCAGGCGGTCCGGTTCCACCCGCCGACCCCGGTGGCGACCCGGCAGTACCTGGCGCGGCGCGCCTTCGGTCTGCCCGCGACACTCGACCTGGACGAGACGGCCCCCGGGTTGCGCGTCCCGAGGCCGCAGCCGTAGCGCCGCCCTGATCGACCACACACCCCGACAACAGCACGAGCACACGAGAAGGAGTGGCAATGGACCGCGCCGAGCTGGCGGTAACAGTGAGGACCCAGGTCGCCCTCGTCGTCGGCGTCGACGTGGCGCAGATCGAGGAGTCCACCAACCTGCGCACCGAGTACGGCATCGACAGCCTTGAGCTGATGGAGATCGGAACGCGCCTGGAGAACGAACTCGGCGTCCGCTTCCAAGTCGAGAACCTCATGGATCTGGAATGCGTCAAAGACGCCATCGACCTGCTCGGGGAGCGGGTATGAGCGCTCGCCGCCGAGTGGCAGTCGTCGGCATCGGCATGCGGACCGCGGCGGGCGCCGCGGCCAAGGAGGTCATGGACGCCCTGCTCGTGGGCCGGTCGACGGCAGCCACCGTCGACGGGTTCGCCGAGGCGGGACTGCCCGTCACCTTCGCCTGCACGGTGCCGGAGTTCGACACGACGCCGTACGTCTCCACGCGCGAGTCCCGCCAGATGGAACGCGCCGCCGTGCTCGCCGTGGCCGCGGCCCTGGACGCCGTCGGCGACCAGCGGCCCGACAGCATCGCCGACCCGGACCGCACCGGCGTCCTGGTCGGCGTGGGTGCCGGTGGCCTCAGCGCGACCGAGGCGCTCACCATGGAGTACGGGGCCACCCCCAGCCGTGTTCCCGCCTTCAGCGTGCCCCGCATCATGGCCAGCAGTGCGGCGGCCCGCATCAGCCTCAAGCTGGGCGCAAGAGGCTCCGCCCTCACTTACGCCACGGCCTGCGCGAGCGGAGCCACCGCCGTTGGGGAGGCCGTGCAGAAGATCCGTTCCGGCGAACTGGACCTCGTAATCGCCGGCGGTGTGGAAGCGGCCGTGTCCCCGCTGGTGATGTCCTCCTTCGCGCAGATGCGGGCACTGTCCCGGCGCAACGACGACCCGGCCGCCGCCTGCCGCCCCTTCGACGCCGACCGGGACGGCTTCGTGATGGGTGAGGGAGCGGCGTTCTTGATGCTGGAGTCCTGGGAACACGCCACGGCGCGGGGCGCCACCGTGCTCGGTGAGGTGCTGGGCTATGCGTCCAACTCCGACGCCTCCCACATGGTCGCGCCCCGCGAGGACGGCGGGGTGGCGGCCGACTGCCTGCGTCTCGCGCTGGCTGACGCGGGACTCCGGCCGGAGGACATCCACCACGTCAACGCACACGGGACCTCCACGGTGCACAACGACCGTGCCGAAGCCCGTGCGCTCGCCCACGTCTTCGGCGACGCCTGCCCGCCCGTCACCGCGTCCAAGGGCGTACTGGGGCACATGCTGGGCGCCGCGGGCGCGGTCGAGGCAGCCGTGACGACCCTGGCCGCGGCCTCCGGGCTGGTACCGCCCGTGGCCAATTTCCACACCCCCGGCCCGGACACCGCGATGCTCGACATCGTCCACGCCGAGCCCCGCCGGATCGCACGCGGACCGGCCGTGTCCAACTCGTTCGGCTTCGGCGGCCACAACGTGTGCCTGGTCGTCGCGCCATGACCGGCGCGGCGCACGGCGCCCGTACGCATTCGTACGGCTCAGAGGGGAATGCACGATGCGGATACTGATCACCGGCTCCGCAGGAGTGGTCGGCCAGGAGGTGACGCGGACGCTCGCCGGGGCCGGCACAGGGGCCGAGGTGACCGCTGTGACCCGGCGTCCCGCGCACGCAGACGAGGTGGCCTGGCGGATCGGCCAGGAGCCGCCGCCGGAGGAGGTCCGCGGCCCTTGGGACGTGGTGGTGCACACCGCGGCCTCGACCCGCTGGAGCATGACCCGGGAAGAGGCCGTCGAGGCCAACGTCCGGCCCACCGAAGCGCTGCTGGACCTGCTGGACGAACGCACCCACCTCGTCCACCTGTCCACCGCCTACGCCGACGGCGCCGATCCCGCGGAGCACGCCGTCGCCTCCTCGTTCGGCCGCTACCGCAACGGCTACGAGTGGTCCAAGGCCGCCTGCGAGACGATCGTGCGGGAGCGGCACCCCGGGCCGCTCACCGTGGTCCGCCCGCCGCTCATCATCGGCAGCACCGCAGACGGCGCGATCGGCCGCTTCACCGGCCCCTACACGCTGGTGCAGGCCTTGGTCTCCGGACTGGCCGCCGCGCTGGTGGGCGAGCCAGGTGGCCACGCGGAGCTGGCGCCCGTCGACCAGGTCGCCGACGTCACCGTCGGCGCCGCCCTCGGCACACCGCCCACCGCACCGGTCACGGAGGTCATCGCGGGCGGCGCCAACTGCCTGCGGCTGAGCGAGCTGCTGGACGTGGTGTGCACAACGCTCAACGAGTGGCGCGCCGAGCGCTCGCTCCCGCCGATCGAGCCGCCGCCCTTCATCACGACGAAGCGCTGGCACCGCTTCTTCCTGCCGTTCGCCCGGGATCACCTGTCCCCGGTCCAGCTCCAGGTCGTGGAGCTGCTCGGCATGTTCGAGAGCTACACCAGCCTCGCCGAACCCGTGGAGCCCACGCGCCAGGTCAAGGACCCCGCCTCGGCGCTCGCCCTGTCGATCCGCCACTGGGCCGAACGCAAGCCGCGCCTCGCCTCCCGCATCCCGGAACCGTGGACGGGACTGGGCGGCTGACTGCCCGACACAGACGGGCCGGACGACCGGCCCCGTGACACCACCTCGTGAAGCCGTCCAGCGTGACTTGAGGAGTTCCCTCTCGTGAAATTCTCCCTGTTCTTCGAAATGCAGCTGGCCTCCCCCACCCCGCAGAGCGAGCGCCAGATCTTCCTCGACTCCGTGGAACAGGCCGTGCTGGCCGACCGGCTCGGCTACCACGCGGTGTGGGCGGTGGAGCACCACGGCCTGCGGGAGTACGCGCACAGCTCGGCCCCCGAAGTGTTCCTCGCCTACGTCGCGGCGCGCACCGAGCGCATACGGATCGGCCACGGCGTCACGCTGACCGCCCCCCGTTACAACCACCCCATCCGCGTCGCCGAACGCGTCGCCACTCTCGACATCCTCTCCGGCGGCCGGGTGAACTGGGGTTCCGGCAAGAGCGGCACGCGCACCGAACAGCACGCCTTCCAGACCGACGTGCCCGCTCTGGGCGAGCAGTGGCTCGAGGCCGCGCGGATGATCCCGCGTATGTGGCGCGACGAGGTCTTCGCCTGGCAGGGCAAGCACTACGACATCCCGCCCACCCAGATCGTCCCCAAGCCGGTACAGCAGCCGCACCCGCCGCTGTTCGCCGCGTGCAGCACCCCGGTCGCCTCCCGCGAGGCCGGCGCGCTCGGCCTCGGCGCCCTCAACTTCTCCGCGGGCACCCAGACGAAACTGACCCAGCGGGTACAGGCCTACCGCGCTGCCGTCGCCAAGGCCGAACCCGTGGGTGAGGCCGTCACCAACCACTACGCGTGCACCCCGATGTCCACCGTGCTCATGGACGACCGGAAGGCGTGCGAGTACGGATTCCGCGGCGGCCGCTTCTTCTGGCAGTCCCAACTGGCCTACTACGGCGGCGAGGACCGCCCGCTCGGTCCGCTGCACACCGACTCCGGCCCCCTGCCCGAGGACGAGCTGCGGGAGGCCATGGACGCACGACTCGCCCCCGATGCCAAGCTGACCGGCGTCATCGGCAGCCCCGAGGTCGCCCGCGCCCAGGTCGACCGGTTCCGGGCGGCCGGGGTGGACGAGCTGATCCTCGTCATGCAGATGGGGACGGTCCCGCACGAGATCGTCATGGACTCCATCCGCACCTTCGGCGAACAGGTCCTGCCCCACTACGCCTGAACCGAGGCATCCGGCCACGCACTCCAGAGGGAGGACACGACTATGGGCTCGTCTCTGACGGACGGCGCCGGACGGACGCGGGAGAACGAACAGACGCTGCGCGCCGGGCTGTTCGAGGTGATGTCCGCCTTCCCGACCGGCGTCGGCATCGTGACCACCACCGACTCCGAGGGCCGCCCCGTCGGCCTTACCACCACGGCGCTGTGCAGCGTCTCGGCCGCCCCGCCGCTGCTGCTCGTCTGCGTCGGCAACGGCAGCCGCACCCGTGCTCATCTCACGCGGCGCGGGAGCTTCGTCGTGCACGTCATGGCGGCCGAGGATGGCAGGCAGACCTGCGTCCGCTTCGCCTCCAAGGCGCAGGACAAGTTCGCTGGCCTCGACTGGCGCAGCACCGTCTCAGGGCTGCCGCTGCTGGAACGGGGCGTGCTGGCATGGGCGGAGTGCGCCGTCGTGCAGGAGATCCCCACGGGGGACCACACCACCGTGCTGGCCCGCTACGTCACGGGCGAGGGCGCTGCCCCAGGCCTGCGCCCCCTGCTCTACCACCGACGCAACTACTGGGAGCCGGCTCTCACCGGCGGGTGAGGCAGCCCTGGCTCGCCTTGTGCGCGCCACCGGCGGGTCCCCTTGCGGCCGTGGCACGCGAGATGCCCGTCCCGGCCGCGGCATGGCCATGCGCCATGGGGTCGCATGCTCATCTGCGGCGGTACGGCACATCAGCGCCGCGAGACACTGGTCCGCGGGGTGAGGGGCCGCGCGGCGCGACCGCCGTGCCCGTCGGTCGGCAGCCCCCGCCGGAACAACCGCTCCAGGGCCGCCTCGCGTTCGCCGCACGGCTCCTGCTGGGCGAGCTCTGCCGCGAAGAGGGCGAGGAGATGGTGGAGACGGTAGCGGTGCCGGCCGGCCTCCTCCAGCAGATGGTTGTCGGCCAGCGTCCGCAGCTGCCCCAGTACGTGAGCGGTGTCGGTGCCGGCCAGCGCGGCCGCGGCGGGAGCCGTGATCGTGGCCCCCGGGTAGAGCCCCAGCAGCCGGAAGAGCCGAGCCGCCTCGGTGGGCAGGGCGCGGTAGGACGCATCGAGGACCGCCCGCAGGCCGGCGCTCTCGTCGCCGTCCACGGTGAACCGCGCCAGTCCCCCGCGTTCGGGCAGATATCGGTCGACCACCGCGGTCGGCGGGAGGCCCGGCTCCGACGACACGGCCTCCGCCACGATCCGCAGGGCCAGCGGCAGCCCACCGCACAGCCGCACCAGCCGGGCGGTTGGCTCCTCGCGCTCGGTCAGCCGGCCCCCGCTCAGCCGTGCCACCAGGTGCGCGGCCTCCGTCTCCGGCAGCGGGTCCAGGCGTATCCGATGCGCCCCGTCCCGGACCACGAGACCCCTCAGCCGTTGCCGGCTCGTGCTCACCAGGCCGGAGGGACCACAGGGGATGAGTGGACGCACCTGCTCGGGACGGCACACGTCGTCCAGCAGCACCAGCATCCGGCGGCCGGCCAGCACACTGCGGTACAGCGCGGAGCGCCCGCGCAGATCGGCGGGGACGGCGGACTCCTCCACTCCCAGGCTGCGGAGCACGTGGAGCAGTGCGTCCGCTGCCCCGAGCGGCCGACCGCGCAGACCGGACCCGTCGCAGTCGACGTACAGCTGGCCGTCGGGAAAGGATTCGGCCAGGCCGTGGGCGAGTTGCAGGGCCAGTTCCGACTTGCCCACTCCGGGTGCACCGGTGATCAGGGCGACGGCCGGGGTGCTGCTCGGCCCTGAGGTGTCGCAGTCCAGGGACTCCCGCAGGTGAGCCAGTTCGTCGCGTCTGCCGACGAAATCCCTTACCGCGGGCGGAAGTTGGCGGGGCTTGGGCAGACCGCCGGGCATGGGGGCGGCGGGCGCGGGCGGCACCGTGCGCGGACCCGGGGTGATGCCGGCCCGGCCCGCGAGGATCTGCTCGTGCAGCCTCCTCAGCGCGACCCCCGGCTCCACCCCCAACTCGGTGGTGAGCAGCCGACGCGTCTCCCGGTAGAGCTCCAGGGCATGCGCCTGCCGACCGCTCAGGAACAACGCCAGCATGAGCAGTTCGCGCAGCCGTTCGCGCAGCGGCTCCATCGCCACCGTGTCCGACAGCACCGTGACCGCCTCGGGGTGCCGGCCCACGCTCACCAGGTCCGCGGCCCACTCCTCGATCGCGGTGAGCCGCAGGTCCTGCAGCCTGGTACGGTCCGTCGCCGCGAACGGGCCGGGCACACCGGCGTGGGCGGTGCCGCGCCACAGCGACAGACCGGCCCCGAGGCACCGTATGGCCGCGTCGATGTCGCCCCGGGACCGCAGCCGCCGGGCCTCGGCGTGCCGCCGCTCGAACTGCAGCGCGTCCACGTGCTCGGCGTCCGCGCGCAGCGAGTAGCCGCCGTCCACGGAGACGATGAGGGCTCCGTTCGCCCGGCGGCCGCGCCCGGGCTCCAGCGCCTGGCGCAGCCCGGCGACATACGTGTGCACGCCGTTGACCGCGGTGCGCGGCACCTCGCTGCCCCAGACGCCGTCGATGATGCCGTCGACCGTCACGACGTCGTTGACCCTGCTGGCGAGCAGCCCGAGTACGGCCCGCTGCTTGGGCGGGCCCAACGCCACCTCCCGGTCGCCGTTCCAGCCCCGTATGGGGCCCAGCAGCGCGACGCGCAGGAAGCTCTCCTCCGGTGGCTTCACTCTCCTCGCCTTCCGAAAGCCGGTTCGCCGACCGCCGTACACCGCGTGTCCGGCCGTCGGTAGGGCCGCAGCCGTGGGGTCACGCGGGTTCTCCTTCTGGATGAGCACCGGGGTGCGTACCCGGAACGTTCATGGCGTGGGCGGCCAGGCCGGCGGCGCCTGCGTTCTGCCGAGCCGGCGCAGGATCTCGCCGAGGACCGTGTCGCGGTCGTCGGTGAGGTAGAAATGGGCGCCGGCCACCACGCCGAGCCGGAAGCCGCCCGTCGTCGTCTCCCGCCACGCCCCGGCCTCGTCCGGGGTGACCTCCGTGTCCCGGTCCCCGACCACCGCGCTCACCGAGGTGCGCAGCGGCGGCGTGGGCACCGGCGGCCGGTACGTTTCGATGATCATCAGATCCGTCCGGACGATGGGCACCAGCAGGCCGCGCAGCGCGGGGTTGGCCAGGACCGCTCGGTTGGTGCCGCCCAGCCCGGCGATCTCGGCGGCGAGCGCCGCGTCGTCGAGCCGGTGCCGGGCGGTGTTCCGCAGGGCGCCTGGGCCGGGGCGCCCGGACACCACGAGTCCGGCGAGCCGCCGTCCGTCCGCCTCCAGTCGCAGGGCGACCTCATGGGCCACGGCCGCGCCCATGCTGTGGCCGAAGAGCACGGTGGGTACGGTGCACAGTTCGGCCGCTTCGGCCGTGATCGCCGCGGCGAGAGCGTCGACCGTGCGGGCCGGGGGTTCGTCGAGCCGCTCCTCCCGCCCCGGGTATTGCACGGCGAGAAGGTCGACGTCCGCGGGGAGTTCGGCCCGCCAGGGCCGGAAGTACGAGGCGGTGCCGCCCGCGTGCGGGAAACAGATCACCCGTGCGGAATTCCGGACGGGGCCGTATCTGCGTAGCCACGGGGTGAGGGACACCGAATCCCTCATGACGTTTCCCCGCCCGAACTCCGCCGTTTTCCAGTCAACCCAGTTCTCCTCACAGCGCGACTCACGGCGCGTTTCGCATCGTTGGCGTGACCGATGGCAAGCCTTCGCGGCTGATATTGCACACCCATTGCAAGAACCTTGCGCCGGAGCGGTGCGCCGCCTTCCAGGCGCCGACTCCTGCGGCGCAACGCTTGTGCAATACCGGTGCAATGCCGTCTCCGCACAGTGGCTGCGTTGCAGAAACGAAGCCCGGCGTCTGCGGGTTGTGGGATTCCGGCTGTCCGAGTCGGGCCTGCGGGCTGGGCACCGTACTCAGTTCATCGGCCCCGTATCGTCGGCACCGCGATTCCGGTGCCCCACCGGCGTGAGGAAGTACGACCATGAGCACGGTGCAGCACAAGGATGTGACGGTCTATCACGAGACCGAAGCGGAATGTGTGGACGCCCCCCTGCTCGTCGCGGCCGGGCTCGCCCGGTCCGGCGCGTTCGCGAGCCATCTGGTCTACGAGCGCGACGGCAAGTTCTGGTTCGCAGGCGGAGCGCTGGCCGAAATCGTCCTGCACCCGAAGGAGCTGACCGTGCGCCAAGCGGGCCGGGAGACCCGGACAGGGCTCACGGGCCCACCGCTCCACGCGGTCGCACGGGCGCTCGCGGACCTGCCCGTGCGGGAGCCGAACGCATACGGCTGGGCGGGCTTCGAACTGGGCCATCTCCGGGCCGGCACCGAGGACCTGCCGTCCGCACCGGAGCTGTTGCACCTCGTCGTCCCCCTCGCCGAGGTCGACCTGACCGCCGGGCGGGCACGGATACGCTGTGCCGATCCGGCCCTTCTGGACCGGATACACCGCCTGGTGTCCGCGCCACAGGACATCCCGGCCGCTCGTCCGGCGACCGCACCGGTACCCGCCCTCACGCTGGACGGCGGCTACCGGGACCGGGTGGCCCACACGATCGAGGCGATACGGCGGGGCCGGCTCGACAAGGCGATCGTCTCTCGGCGCGTGCCGGTGCAGGAGCCGATCGACTTCCCGCTCACCTACGTCCGTGGCCGCGGCGCCCAGTCACCCGCCCGTTCGTTCCTGCTGGACCTCGGCGGGCGCAAGGCCGTCGGCTTCAGCCCGGAGACCGTGGTGGAGGCGGACGAGTCGGGTCGGGTGTCCACCCAGCCGCTGGCCGGCACCCGCGCCATGGGCGACGGGGCCGCGGAACGCGCGCGGCTCCTGGCTGATCTCCTCTCCGATCCCAAGGAGGTCTACGAGCACGCGATCTCGGTGCGCCTCGCGCAGCGGGAGCTCGAGGAAATCTGCCGGCCTGACAGCGTCGCGGTGAGCGAGTTCATGGCGGTGCTGGAGCGGGGGAACGTCCAGCACCTGGCGTCGCGGGTGTCGGGACAACTACGGCAGGGCCTGACCTGCTGGGACGCGCTGGCGGTGCTCTGCCCGGCCGTCACGGCCTCGGGGATCCCCAAGGCGACGGCCTTTCGGATGATCGCGGAGGTGGAGGAGGAGCCGCGCGATCTGTACGCGGGCACAGTGCTGCGGGTGACCCACCGCGGGGCGATGGACAGTGCGCTCCTGCTGCGGTCGGCGTTCGAACGGCACGGACGGACGTGGCTGCAGGCCGGTGCGGGAGTGATCGCCGGGTCCCGACCGGAGCGCGAGTTCACCGAGACGTGCGAGAAACTCGGCAGCATCGCCCCGTATCTGGTGCCGCGCGCCTGACCTTCGGATCACGGCATGGCTCCGACCAGATCCAGTGCGGGATCGGAGCGCAGAATCGCCGTCTCCAGGTCCTGCAGTTCCCGGCTGGGGGTCAGACCGCTGTCCTCGGCGAGCCGCTTCCGATGGGTGCGGAACACTTCGAGGGCACGATCCACGTTCCGGTCCCGGTAGTAGGCGAGCATCAGCAGAAACACGGCGCGCTGCCGGTCCGGGTGGTCGGTGATGAATTCCCTCAGTTCGTCGACGACAAGCCGGTGACCGCCGAGCCGCAGTTGCGCCTCGACAAGATCTTCGAAAGTCATCAGGCGCATTTCCTGCAGGCCGAGGCCGTAACTCGACAGCGCGCCATCCGCGCTGAGGCCGGACAGCAGGTCGCCACGCCACAGCGCCAGGGCCTGTTTGTAGAATTCGACGGCCCGGTCGTCCCCTGAGCGTCTGGCTCGTTCGACGAGGTGCCGGAACAAGTGGCAGTCCACTTTCAACAGGTCCGTTTCGAGGATGTAGCCCCGATGGGTTCTGACCAGCGAGGCCACTTCCGAGGGCACGTCCGCTGCCGCCAGCGCACGGCGCAATCGGGATATGTGCGCCCTGACGACCGTGACCGCCGAGCGAGGGGGCGTCCCGCACCAGATCAGGTCGACCAGCCGGGCGAGGGGGACATACCGGTTGGCCTCGACGGCCAGCACCCCGAAGACGAACTGCTGCTTGGGGGAGCCCAGTTGCACCGGACGTAGGCCGTGCCGGGCTTCCAACGGTCCGAGTAGCCGAATTTCCATGATCCCTCCGCAGGTTCCCCATCAATGCCCAGCGGGCAACAGCACGCACCCAGGAGCGTCGTCTGCGCAGGGGACGGATACGGAAAGGGTCAGTCTCGAACCGCGAGCGGTCGACCAACTGCCGACGGAACAACAAAAGGAATTGCCCACTCCGCAAAAGCGCGGCTAATTTCCCCCTCCACGGCGTGACACCGCGCTTTCCCCCGTGCATCGAACCGAAGTCACTCCACAATTCGAAGCGCACGGCCCGCGGGAAAGGTCAGCCCATGGACCAGGAAGAGGATTGCCTAACCCTGCACGCTTCGATCATCCGTCAGGCGCACTAAAATACAGGGGCATACGTTCAAGGTGTCAACTGAATGCGAGGGCAACTCGAACGGCATGCGACGTCTCCCGCCCAATGGCGTTGCCGTGCCACTCTCGGGTCGGCGGGGAGCCGCAGTCTCTCCTGGCCGACCCGATCCGAACGACCGCCCTAGGCCCCGCCCGCAGGCTCCGCGAGCCCGGCCCGCAGCTCCTTCTTGTCGACCTTGCCCACGCCGGTCAGTGGCAGTTCGTCCAGCACCACCAGCCGGTCGGGGAGTTTGTAGGAGGCCATGCCCTGGTCCCGGAGCCAGCGCTGGACCTCGCGCAGCGTCGGCGCGACGGTGTCGTCCCGTACGACGACGCAGGCGCAGGTCTGTTCGCCCAGGAGCGGATGCGGCAGCCCGACGACCGAGGCGGCCCGGATACGGGGTTCCAGCAGCAGGTACTCCTCCACTTCCTGGGCGGGGACCTTCTCACCGCCCCGGTTGATCACGTCGTTGAGGCGCCCCACCACCTCGAAGTTTCCACCCGCGAACCTCCTGACCAGGTCGCCGGTCCGGTAGAAGCCGTCCTCGGTGAAGTGCGTGCGGTTGCGCTCGGGCGCCCGGTAGTAGCCGCGCAGGGTGTACGGCCCGCGGGTGAGCAGTTCGCCGGCCTCTCCCTCGTCCGCTTCCGTGCCGTCCTCGCGAACCAGCCGGATCTCGTCGCCGGGCGACAGCGGACGCCCCTGCGAGTGGTGGACCAGGTCGTCGGGGTCGTCGAGCCGCGTGTAGTTCAGCAACCCCTCCGCCATGCCGTACACCTGCTGCAGGGTGCAGCCCAGCGCGGGGGACACGGCCCGGGCGGTGGCGGGGTCCAGCCGGGCGCCGCCCACTTGGAGAAGCCGGAGGGAGGAGAGGTCGTTGCGGGACCACTCGGTCGCCTCGAGCCACAGCGGCACCAGTGACGGCACCAGTGACGTCACCGTCACCCGCGCTCGCTCGATGAGCGGGAAGCACTCCTCCGGCGTGGGGGCGGGCGCGGGCACGACGGCCCCTCCGGCCCGGAGGGTGCCCAGCACTCCCGGACAGCCCAGGGCGAAGTTGTGCTCGACGGGCAGCGCCGCCAGGTAACGGCTCTCCGGGCCGACGTCGCACAGCCGGGCGCTGAGCCGCAGTTGGTGGATGTAGTCGGCGTGAGTGCGCGGGATGAGTTTCGGCGGCCCGGACGTGCCGCCGGACAGCAGGAAGAACGCCACGTCCGTCGCGTCCCGCGGTCCGTCGGCCGCCGTCACCGGCGTGTCCGAAGGATCCGCGTCGAGGTCGTCCAGCCCGGTGAAGGGACCCGGGTCGCCGAGGACGTACACGTCCTTGAGGCTGTCGGTGCGGGCCAGTACCTGCTGGGCGATCTCCCGGTAGTCGCAGTCGGGTCCGCGGTCGGCGCAGAAGTAGGCGACCGCGTCCGAGGAGGCGACCAGATGGCTGATCTCCAAGGTGCGATGGGCGGGCAGCGCGAAGACCGGCAGCACACCGGTCCGGAACAACGCCAGGCACAGGATGACGAGTTCGGCCCCGTTCGGCAGCTGGACCACGACCGGGTCGCCGGGCGCGAGGCCCCGGGCGCGCAGTCCGGCCGCACGCCGTTCGGCCGCCGCGTCCAGCTCCGCGTACGTCAGGGTCAGGTCGGCGGTGATCAGCGCGGGCCTCGAGGCGTCTCGCCGCAGGGCCGGCGCCAGCAGATCGCCCAGGAGTTCCTTCGTCCAGTACCCCCGCTCCTGGTAGGCGCGGGTCATTTCCTCGGGCCAGGGGACACAGCCTTCTCGCATCAGCAGAACTCCGGGGCTCAGTAGGGGACATCGGGGGTGGCCGGGCGGGCCGCGCTCACAGCACGCCTTCCTCCGCCTCCGCGAAATCGGCGGGGGCGCAGGCGCCGAGCCGCTCGGCGAGCGCACTCATGCCGGCCACCGTCGGGCCCCGCAGCACCTCACGCATCGGCAGCTCCACGCCGAGCCGCGCGTGCAGGGCGGCCACCAGGCGGGTGGCCTGCAGACTGTCACCGCCGCAGAGGAAGAAGCTCTCGTCCCGGCTCACCGCGGTGAGGTCGAGCACCCGCTTCCACTGGGCGGCCACCATCTCCTCCAGCGGTCCGCGGGGCGCCTCGCCGGTCGTTGCGGGCTGCCCCGCCCCGGACGCGACCGCCCGCCCGATCCACCCGCGGTCGACCTTGCCGTTGGCGGTCAACGGCAAGTGGGAGAAGGCCACGAAGCGGGAGGGAAGCATGTGCCCAGGCAAGCGTTCCGCGAGCCATCCCCGCAGCGCGTCGATCTCCACCTTCGGGGTGTGTGGGTCGAGCCGGGCGGACAGCAGCGCCCGGTCGCCGGTGTGCGCCACCCGCACCCGCGTGAACCCGAATGAGGGCAGCGACTCCGCCCAGTGACCCGCCTGCTCCCGCGGCAGCATCGAGGCCAGCCGCCCACCCGGCTTCAGCAGCCGCACCGAGGCCAGGACCCCGGCACGCGTGACCGGGCCGCCGACCGACACCACGGCGTCGAACCGGTGCAGCAGTGCGCCGGGAACACCGCACGGCACCTCGGTCGCCGGGGCGTGCTCGGAGACCGGCCCGCCCTCCGAAGCGGCCGGCACCAGCAGGCCGTTGCGCGGTCGCAGGGCAGTTATCTCCGCGTCGAGCAGCGCACCCTCGGCCGGTCCGAGGGCGGCCACCGCGTCGGATCCCCATGCCGCCACGCGCAGCGGTCCTCCGGTCGTCGCCGCCAGTTCCTCCAGTTCCCCAAGGAGCGCCGTACCCGGATCCCGTGGCGGGCCCGCCGTTTCGGCCGCCGTGGCGGGGCCGGGCGCGGGCACGGGCACGGGCGCGACGGGGCATACGACGATGGCGGCCGTGAGGTCCCGGTTGCCCTCGGCAAGGCTGACCACGGCCCGCTCGATCGCCGGATGCTCCCGCAGCACCGACTCGATCTCGCCGAGTTCGACGCGGAAGCCATTGATCTTCACCTGCTGGTCCTGGCGTCCCAGGAACTCCAGGTTCCCGTCCGGCCGGTACCTGCCGAGATCCCCCGTGCGATACCACCGCTCGCCGCCCAGGACCGGGAACCGCTCGGCGGTCTGGTCCCGATCCGCGTGGTATCCCAGGGCGACGCCGGCGCCGCCGATCCACAGTTCGCCCGGCACCCAGTCGGGGCAGTCCCGGCCCGCCCTGTCCACGACCCGGAATCTCTGGTTGCCCAGCGGCCTGCCGTAGGGAACGGATCGCCAGCCCGGCGGCACCGAGCCGTCGTCATAGGCGTTCGACCAGATGGCGGCCTCGGTCGCGCCGCCCAGAGCGATCAGCCGGCAGCGCCCGTCCGTCGCCCCTGCCAGCCGCTCGGGCAGATCCACCGGGATCCAGTCGCCGGACAGCAGAGCGAGCCGCAGCGAGGAGGGCAGTCGGTCCGGCCCGGCGGCGGTGATCAGCATGTCCATCAGGGCGGGCACCGAGTTCCACACCGTCACCCCGTGGCGGGCGGTCAGTTCCAGCCAGCGGCGGGCGTCCCGCCGGTCCGCCTCATCCGGCAGCACCAGCGCTCCGCCCGCCCCGAGGAGCCCGAAGACGTCCCACACCGACAGGTCGAAGTCGAGGGCGGACACGGCCAGTACCCGGTCGCGGGGCCCGATCCGGTACCTCTCACGGATGTCCTCGACCGTGTTGACCGCAGACCGGTGACTGATGTCCACTCCCTTGGGCCTGCCCGTCGAACCCGAGGTGAAGATGGTGTACGCCACGTCATCCGGGGACACGCCGACCGGCTGCGTGCACGGCTCCTCGGCCAGGGCCAGGCCGACGGGCAGCGTCTCCACCCCCACCGGAAGTCCCGCCAGGACCTCCTTGTCGTCCTCGCCAGCCCTGCCGTCCAGGATCAGCCGTACGCCGCTGCGCTCCACGACGCGGGCCCGCCGGGCCGGGGGCTGGTCGGCTCCGACGGGAACGTAGGCCGCGCCGGCCGCGAGCACGCCGAGCACCGCGGCCACCTGATCCGGCCCCTTGGGCACGGTGACCGCGACCCTGTGGCCCGGACCGATCCCGCGCTTGGTCAGCGCGGTGGCGATCCGGCGGGCCCGCTCGGCCAGTTCACCGTGGCTCAGGCTCTCGGTGCCGCCCCACAGAAGGGCCGGGTCGGCGGAGCGCCGCTCCGCGTGGGTGAAGAACTCCTCGTGCAGGAGGCGGCCGCTGTGCGCGCGGCGCACCGAGTTCACCTGCTCCCGCCGCCTCAACTGGTCCTCGGGAAGCGGCAGTTCCGCCCTGCTGTGCCAGTCGTCCCGGGCCAGCCGGTGCAGCAGGGCGATGCAGGAGGACGCGATGGTGTCCACCAGGCCGGGCGGGAAAAGCTCCTCCACCGCGTCCCAGGCGAGGAGCACGCCCCCGTCCCGGGTCCGGTAGACCTGATGGTCGAGCCACACCTGCGGCGTCTGCGACACCATCCAGGACAGCTCGCCGAAACGGGCCGCGAAGGCGTCCGGCACCAGCGGGGCGTCCAGGTTGCAGGCGAAGACCACGGGTGCGGTGCGCGGTGCCTCGGGGTCGGTGCGCAGGAGGTCGCGCAGCACATCGACCCCCGTGTAGGCGGCTTGGCCGACGTCCTCGTGCAGCCGCGCCTGGATCGTCCGGGCCCGCTCCGCGAAGCCCTCCGCCCGCCTCATGTCGATCTCCAGCAGGACCAGACTGGTGAAGTCGGCGACGACCCGTCCGAGGTCGGGATGCGCGCCGGCGTCCCGGTCGAAGAGGGGCAGGTTGAGCAGGAAGTGCTGATCGCCGCTCCAGCGGGAGAGCACCTCGGCGAATACGGTCGCGAGCAGCACGGCCGGTGTGATGCCGTGGTCGGCCGCGCGTCGCCGCAGCGTGTCCCAGAGGTCAGGCGGCAGGCCGCGGGTGTGCCGTACGAAACGGGGAACCCCGATCTCCCCCGGGTCGGCGGCCAGCGGCAGCCGTGGTCCGCCCGGCAGTTCGGGCAGTCGGCTCCGCCAGTACGTGCGGGCCCGGTCACGCGCGTCGTCCCTGCCCGGCACGCGCCCGGCGAGGTGGCGCGGGAAGGTGCAGCCCGGGGTTGCGACGGAGGCTGGGTCGTCGTAGAGCGCGGCCAGGTCGGCCAGGAGCAGCCGGATGCTGTGCACGTCCGCGACCAGCAGGTCGATGTTGAAGTGGAGCCGGTCCACGCCGTCCGGCAGGAGGCTCACCCGTACGTCGACGACCTCGCCGCGCGTGACGTCGAGCCGCCGGTGCGAGAGCTGGTCCCGCAAGGCGCCCGCCCGCGCCCGGGCATCCGGGACGCTGCGCAGGTCGTGCACGCGCAGGCCGGGCCAGGGTGATTCGGGCAGCACCCGCTGCGTGCCGTCGTCCTCGAAGCGGGCTCGCAGCATCGGGTGGAGGGCGAGCAGGGCCCGGAAGGCGGTCTGCAGCCGGTCGGTGTCCACGTCCCGCGCGTCGATTTCGAGATAGGCGTGGCAGCCCACGCCGCCCAGCGGCCGGTCGTCCGCCCGGCCGACCCAGTAGGCCTGTTGCACCGGGGTGAGCGGGAAGGGCCGGGAGCCGTCGGGCTCGGTACCTTCGGCCGCCGGACCGCGGCGGGCCCCGGCGGCGCGTACGTCGGACCCGTGGGTCCGGGTGCCGTGCGCCTCGGCGGCGCCGTCGGCCGCGCCTGCACCCAGCAAGGCACTCCACGCCGACAGCCTGGGCTGCTGGGACAGTTGGGTGAAACCCACCCCGGCCCCGGCCCTGTTCAGCTGGTTCACCAACTGCATCAACTGCAGTGACTGCAGCCCCAGGGCGAACAGGTCTGCGTCGTCGTCCGCCGGTGTCAACTCGGCGTCCAGGATGGCCGAGACCTCGTCCCGGAGCCGTTGCCGACTCCATGTGCTCTGTTCTGTCATCCCTGCCCCCTCCGCAGTGACGGAAATTGCGTCGCCTCACACGGAGTCGTACGCGGCGATCTGCCAGAACTCCGCGTACGGGCCGCGTCGTTCGAGCAGTTCCTCGTGGTTGCCGGACTCCACCACCCGGCCCGCCTGCAGGAAGGCGATCCGGTCGCTCTTCAGAACGGTGTGCAGCCGATGCGCCACCATGATCACCGTGCGGCCCCGCATCACCGCCTCCAAGCCCTCCTGGACCTTGGCCTCGCTGTTCGGGTCCAGGGCCGAGGTGGCCTCGTCGAGCAGCAGCACAGGGGCGTCCTTGAGCAGGGCGCGCGCGATGGACACCCGCTGGCGCTCACCGCCGGACAGAGCGGCACCGCCCTCGCCGACCTGTGTCCGCCAGCCGTCCGGGAGCCGCGCGACGACCTCGTCGAGATGAGCCGCCCGCGCGGCCTCGGCCAGTTCCGTGTCGGTCGCGTCGGGCCGGGCCAGCCGTACGTTCTCCTCGATGCTGGCGTCGAAGAGGTAGACGTCCTGGAAGACGATCGAGATCCGGGACATCAGGTCGTCGCCGGACATCTCGCGTACGTCCGCGCCACCGATGCGCACCGCTCCCCCGTCCACGTCGTGGAAGCGCGCCACGAGTTGCAGCAGGGTGCTCTTGCCCGCGCCGGACGGGCCGACCACGGCCAGGCGGTGCCCCTGTGGCACCGCCAGGGCCACCTCGTCCAGGACACACCGGCCGTCGCGGCGGAAGACGACGCCGTCGAACACCACGTCGTGGCCGTCGGGCGTGGCCGGCCGCCGGCTCTCCGGCAGCGGCCGCTCGCTCAGCACGGCGTCGATGCGCTCCAGCTCCCCGCGGGAGACACGCATCACCCCGCCCAGGTCCGCGAGGGAGAGCAGCGGGTCCACGCAACGGGCGGCGAGGACCAGCAGTGCCAGCGCGTCGGCGGCGGCGATGTCCCCGCTCAGCGCGAGGTCGGCTGCCAGCGCCAGCACCGCGGTGAAGGCGGCCTGGACTGTGAACATCATGCCCAGGGTGGCCGGTACGCCGGCGAGTGAGGCGCGACGCCCGCTGCGGAACTGTTCCCTCAGTGCGTCGTCCAGCAGCCGGAAGCGCTCGCCGGAGCGGTTACCCGCGCGCAGTACAGGCTGTGCCCTGATGTACTCGACGACGCGGTCGGAGGCGTCGTCGGCGCGCCGGGC
Source organism: Streptomyces sp. NPDC012935 (assembly GCF_042900345.1). NCBI lineage: Bacteria > Bacillati > Actinomycetota > Actinomycetes > Kitasatosporales > Streptomycetaceae > Streptomyces > Streptomyces sp. NPDC012935. The sequence continues at coordinate 165,009 of NZ_JBIBBC010000016.1, read as the reverse complement.
ACGCTCGGCGTCCTGCGCTGTGGCTGCCCTGCCGGTCCAGCGGTACACGGCGGCCACGACGGGCACGGCGACCAGGGCCGCGACTGCGATCCGCCAGTCGAAGAGGAACATCACGAGCACGACGACCGTCGGAGTGACACAGGCTCCGATCAGCGGCTGCAGCCGGTGTGCCGGGATGCTCATCACGCCCAGCACGCCTCGGCCGGTGAGGCCGGAGACGTCGCCGATCCGCCCGGGGACGAACCAGCCGAGCGGAAGACGTGCGAGCTGGTCGCCCAGCCGGTGGTGGAGGATGCGGGAGAGCTCTCCGCCGCAGCGGAAGCCGGACACCGAGCTGAGATGGCCGAGCACGGAGGTGACGGCGACCGCGCCCGCGAAGGCCGCCAGCCAGGGCCAGGCCGCTGCGGCGTCGTCGCCCAGCAGCGCGCGCAGCAGCGGGACCAGAAGGGCGTACGACATGCCCTCGGCCGCGGAGTGGGTCACCATCAGGGCGACGGTCCGGCGCAGGGGGCCGGAGCGCTCCTCACCGAGAACGCGGAACAGCAGAGGGATCATCGCAGGAGTCCTCCCCGTGATCCGGTGGCATCACTGTCGCGCGCCGCGTCGGGACGCAGAGTGCGGCTCAGGGCCGCGAACGCACCGTCGTGGGCGAGCAGTTCGTGGTAGGTGCCGCTCTCCGTGATACGGCCGTCCTCCATCACGACGATCCGGTCGGCGCGGACCACGGTCTCCAGCCGGTGGGCGATCACCAGTTGGGTGCGCCCCCGCATCAGTGCCCCGAGTGCCTTCCTGATCTCGGCCTCGGTCCTGGCGTCCGCGAAGGAGAGCGCCTCGTCGAGGACGAGCACGGGGGCGTCGACGAGCAGGGCACGGGCGATGGACAGGCGTTGTGCCTCGCCGCCGGAGAAGCCCGCGTCCTGCCCGATCACGGAATCGTAGCCGCGGGGCAGTGCCTCGATGCGGTCGTGGATCCGTGCGCTGCGGGCGGCGGCGACGACGGCCTCGCGGTCGACGTCCGGCACGGCGAGCGCGATGTTCTCGGCGATGCTCGCCCGCAGCAGCCGTACGTCCTGGAAGACGAAGGACACGTGCCGGTAGAGCTGCGCGGCGGGAATCTCGCGCAGGTCCACGCCGCCGAGCAGGACGGCGCCCCCGTCGGGGTCGTAGAACCTGGGCAGGAGCTGGGCCAGCGTCGACTTGCCCGCGCCGGAGGAACCCACCAGGGCCGTGGTGGTGCCCGGCTCCAGTACGAGGTCGATGCCGCGCAGCACCTCGTGTCCGGGTTCGTAGGCGAAGCGGACGTGCTGGAACTCGACGCGTGTTCCTTCCGGGGCGGCGGGCCGGGTCGGTTCGGGCAGGACGGGCTCCTCGAGGCAGCCGGAGATGCGCTCGGCCGCTGCTTGCGCGGCGCGCACGTTGTCCATGCCGTGGCCGAGCGCGGCCACGGGTGCGGTCAGCGCGACGGAGAACAGCAGGAAGGGCAGCAGGTCGGGCGGGGCGAGGGTGTCCAGGGCCAGCAGCGCGGTGCCGCCCGTGAGGACCACGAGGAGGACGAACGGCGGGGACAGCACGAGCGAGGCGATCGAGGCGAGAGTCGCACCGCTCGAGACGTATCCCAGGAAGAAGTCGGCGAAGTCGTCGGCGGCACGGCGGTAGCGCCGGTGGGCGCGGCCGGTGCCGCCGAAGGCCTTGACGACGGCGATGCCCTGGACGAACTCGACCGCCGCCGCGCCGATCCGCCCCATCGCCACCTGCATGGCCCGTCCGTCCTGCTTGCGCTGGGCCGTCATCAGCCGGCGGTGCAGCACCAGCCCGAGGGCGACGGGCAGCAGCGCGACGAGCGCCATCCGCCAGTCGACCCAGGTGAGATACGCCAGTGAGGCCGCCGGCACGACGAGGGCCGAGGTGGCCTCACCGGGGGTGTGCGCGAAGAGGTGGTGCAGTTGGTCGACGTCGTTCTGCACGACGTGGCCGATCTCGCCGGAGCTCCGCTCCGACAGCCGGCCCAGCGGCACCGCACCGAGCCGCGCGGCGAGTGACCGGCGCAGGGACAGCTGGACCTCGCCGTCCACGAGGTGGGCGAGGCCGCCGGAGCCGGTGGCCATCAGCACTCGCAGGAAAAGGCCGGCCGCGCCGACCGCCACGGTGGTCCACACGTCGGTGCCGTCCGCCGGGCCGGGCTCCATCAGGGTGCGCCCCAGCTCCACGACCGCGATGAGCGGCGCCAGCCCAGCCAGGGCACTGAGCGCCTGCAGGACGACCACGGTGACCAGTCGGGAGCGATAGGGGCGGAGTAATCGGGGGAGTTGGCTCCGGGACGACGGCGGACCCGCGCCGTCGCCCTGCGCGCGGGGCCGCTCGGGCTCCGGCTGCTCTTCCGTGGACATTCGGCGGTCCCTCCCCGGTCGGACCCGTCTTTTCCGGCGGCCATTACCTTTGCACGCACAGCAATTGACGGGCAAGACGCATTCCTCACCCTTCCTACCGGAAACCGGAGTGGCCGCACAGCGTCTTCCAGACACCATGAAGACTTCGTCCAGTGGGCATCCGCGACCCTGTATGCGGGCGCCCGGCGCGGCCCGCCGGAAACCGGACGAGGAAGGGCATCATGCGGTTCCTATTACTGAGCGGTCTCGGCCCGGCCAATCTCAACTCCCCCTATCTCGAGGGGTCGCTCTTCGCACGGACGACGACCGATCTCGCCCGCGAGACACTGCGGAGGTCCGGTTCTCCGGATCTGCGCCTCGACCGTCTCTTCTTCCAGGAGTCCGGGAGCCGTTACGCTCTCCTGCGGCCCCGTCCCGCGGCGGGCCCGCACCTGACCACGGTCACGCTCCATTCCGTGCTCCAGAAAAGCGGTCACGACTACGCGTGGATGAGCACGGAGGACATCTGGTCCGGACAGGCGAGTCCGCCGCCCGGTGACTTCGACTTCGTGCTGCTGTCGACGACGTACATATGGAACCAGCCAATCCTCGCCCGCGTCGTCCAATGGGTCGCGGAGAACCTTCCGGGCGTCGGTATCGTGGCCGGCGGCCAGTTCACCAACCTCAAGTTCATGCGGACCCTGCGGGACCATCCGGAGGTCACCGCGGTGGTGCGCGGCGACGGCGAGCTCGCCCTGCCGATGACCCTGGACGCCCTGGCTCGGGGCGGGGGCCTGGAGGCGGTACCCAACCTCGTGTGGCGGGACGGCGACCGCATCCGCGTCAACCCGGTCGAATACATCGACATCGACGCACACCCCTCCCCCACGATCTCCGGGCATGCCGGGATCATCCCTTACGAGTCCATGCGCGGCTGTCCGTTCGACTGCAAGTTCTGCTCCTTCCCCGCGGCCTCCCCGAAATGGCGGTTCAAGTCCGCGGAGAAAATCCGTGACGACTGGATCTCCTACGCCGAGAACAACGGCGCGGAGGTCATGTACGCCATGGATTCGACGTTCACCATCCCACCGACACGGTTCCGCCGCCTGCTGGAAATTCTCCCGGATTCCGGGATTCCCGCCTGGGAGGGATTCAGCCGGGCCAACACCATCAATTCCGCCGCCGTCGTCGAGGGGCTGGAGGCGGCCCGCTGCTACCAGCTGCACATCGGTTTCGAGTCGATGAACGACGAGACACTCAAGCTGATGAGCAAGCGGGTCACGGTCAAGCAGAACCTGCGGGCCCACGACCTGCTCCGCGACAGCCGGCTGAACTGCTACGGCCTGTTCATCGTGGGCTACCCCGGCGAGACGCCCGACATGTACCGCGACACCCAGGACTACCTTGTCGGCGATTACACCGGCCACTTCTCCATGGCACGGTTTTCGGTCACCGACGAAACCATGCCTCTGTGGCAGGACAAGGACGAGCTCAAGATCGAGGCCGACGATCCCAACGACCCCTATTCGCGCTGGTCGCACATCGGGATGGACAGCGACGAGGCGGCCCGTCTCTACAAGGAGACGCTCGACCGGGTGCGCCGCTCGAACGACCGGGCCGTCCTGAAGCTCTGGCAGCACGACTACCAGCACTGGCTCATGCCCCGGCAGGACCGGAAGACCAATATCGCCGTGGAGAAGGCCGTGGAGCGACTGGCCATGGCGCCGGTCGACCACACTGACCCGGCGGAGGGTGCCGAGGCCGTCCGCACCCAGCTGGCCCGGCTGCGCGCCCTCGGCGTCGACGTGGCCCCGGCGGACCAGGAGCTGTGCCGCGACCCGCTGTGACCCCGCCGGCAGCGCAGGGCGCCTCGGCACCGGGCCCGTTCCGGCCGCGTGCCCAGCCGGCCCGGCCCCGCGTCTCACAACGTGCCTTCCACCACGGCATCCTGCGCACCGGCGCAGTCCAGGACGTCCCACGCCGCATCATCGTCCGCCGCTTCCTCCATCACCGCCACACCGGTGGCGGGCAGGTGCGCACGCAGCCAGGACAGCACCGACACGGGCGCCACGGCCCGTTCCGGCCGCGTGCCCAGCCGGCCGGCCCACCGTCTCACAACGTGCCTTCCACCACGGCGCCCTGCCCACCGGCGCAGTCCAGGACATCCCACGCCGCATCATCGTCCGCCGCTTCCTCCGTCACCGCCACACCGGTGGCGGGCAGGTGCGCGCGCAGCCAGGACAGCACCGACGCGGGCGCCAGGACACCGGCCGCGCGGTGCAGGCCCTGGGGCACCCGCCCGTGCGCGAGTTCGCGGACCACCAGCGCTCCCACACAGCCGGTCAGCGCCGAGCCGTCGGTGCCGCGGATCAGGATGGACCGGCGCACCAGCCGGCCCTCGGTGTCGTGTCCCTCCAGCCGTCCCCACAGCAGGTGGTACGGGCTGCGACCGGCCGCGTCCAGGGCGCTCGCCCGGACGACCCGCGCGGCCGCCTCGTCGAGGTCACCGTCCGGGGACAGCAGGCCCCTGACCCGGCCGAGCGCGTCCAGCAGGGTGGTGCCGTCGAAGGCGTTGTACCAGCGGAGCCGGACGAGTGAGAGGGCCGCGGCCTGCCGTACGAGCTCCTGCGGCAGGTACGGATACGCCGTGACCGGACGCGGCAGCCCCGGAATCCGATGTCCGGCCGAGGGCTCCAGGGCACCGCGCACGACCTGCCCGCCGCGCCACTCCGCCAGCGCCGCGCCGTGATCGCGCGTCAGGCTCAGTACGTAGTCGAGTGCACCGGTACGGGTGAACGGCTCCAGCCCCGCGTAGCAGCCCGAGAAGCGCAGCGGCCGGGCCAGCCCTTCCGCCAGCAGGCCGGGCAGCATCGCGGTCAGTCCCGGGGACAGGCCGGCGCCCAGTACGGCGGTTCCGGTCAAGGAGGTGCCGGTGCGGTCGTCGTCCATGACATCGGCGTACGCCACGCCCGCCGAGCATGCGGCGAGCAGCGCGCGGTCGAGGGTCAGCCAGGCCGGGCCCGAGCAGTTGAGCAGGGCGTGGCAGCCGCGGCCGAACGCCGCCGTGCTCCGGTCGTCGGCGACATCGACCGCCATCGCCTCGACGCCCTCACCGAGGGTGCCCGCGAGGCGTGCCGCCGCGTCCGCGTCGCGCCCGCCGATACGCAACCGCACCCCGCCCGCGGCATACAGGCAGCGAGCGGCGGCGGTGCCGACCGCTCCATAGCCACCGATGATGCCGACCAAGGGCTCAAAACCGGTCATCGCCCAGGTCCCTCCGCCGCGTCGACCGCCTCGGGACCGGCCGAGACCGCGCCCAGTGCCCTGGCCACGGCCTCGACGTGAGGGGGCCGCATGCACTCGAAGTGGTCGCCGGGCACGTCGACGACGCGGAACTCGCCCCCGCAGACCTGCCGCCAGTACTCCGTCATGCCGCGGTGCATGTCGGGGAAGACCTCCGCCTCGCCCACCTGCCGGACCAGAGTGAGCGGACCGTCGTAGCGCGTCGGGCGGTGCCGGCCCACCACGGCCAGACTGTGCTTGACCGTGCGGTACTGCCGCGCGAGCCGTTCGGGGGACCTGAGCTGGGCGTCCTCCTGCGGCATCTGCTCCGCGACCGTGTTCAGACGCTCCTGCTGCGACCGGCCCGCCAGTGCGCGCAGCGCCGGCAGCGCCGCGGCCGCGGCATCGCTGAGCGGCCCGTCGTGCTGTCCCGCGAGGCTGCCCTGCGGAAGCCGGTCGCCGTACCGGGCCGACACGGACGCGATCAGCTCCGCCATCGCGCGGGGGTCCTCGGGGTAGCCGAGCGCGGTGGTGTCGCAGCGCATCAGCCGGGCGAAGACGTACTCGGCCAACAGGTCGTCCTCGACCAGGTAGGGCACGCGGTAGCTGCTGATCACGGACACGTCGGCAACCTCCGCGCCGGCCCGGATCAGGTGTGTGGCCAGCTCGGGGACGAGCACCCCGCCCATGCAGTAGCCGACCAGGCTGAACCGGTCGACGCCCTCGGCGAGCAGCGCCTCGGCGTACTGGGCGGCCATCCGGCCGACCAACCCACGCGGTTCGGCGGTGAGATAGGAGTCCAGGTCGTCGAGCACGAGGCCCAGTACCGGGGCCGTACCGGACAGTGCCTCGATCAGCGGACGGTAGGGCACCAGGGTGCCGGTGCCGTCGTGCACCACCACCCAGGTGGGCACGGCCGAGGTCCGGGGGCGCCCGTCGATCCTGACCACGGGCGAGGCGGTGGGGCCGGCGCCTCCCTCCTGTCCGGCCCTGGCGTGCAGAACCTCCAGCCGCGCGGCGAGTTCCGCGATCGTGGGCCGGTTCATGACCAGGCGCAGCAGGGTGTCCCAGTCGAGCCGGTCTGCCCGTTCGAGGCGTTCCCGCATCCGGCCGACCAGCTGCGCCGCCAGCAGGGAGTCGCCGCCGAGCTCGAAGAAGCTGTCGTGGCGGCCCACCGCGGTGACGGGAAGGATCTCCGACCACAGGGCGGCAAGTGCCTCTTCGAGGACGCCCGTAGGTGCCTCCGCCCCGACGGACGCCCGCTCCTGGGCCGCGACCTCCGTCCAGCGCTCGAGCCGGGCGCGGTCGGTCTTACCGTTGCCGGTCAGTGGCAGCCGGTCCACGATCTGCAGTTCGGCGGGAATCATATACGAGGGCAGGCGCTCGGCCATGTGCCGGCCCAACTCCTGCGGGTCGAGCGGCATCCGGTCGGCCTTGAACCGGGCGGCGATCGTGTGCTGGCCGACCCGGGAGAGCGGTTCGTCCTCCTCGGGGAGGCAGAAGGCGACCTCGCCGCCCGCCGCGCGCAGCAGGCCCAACCACTCGTCACGGCCGAAGAAGGTCTGCCCACTGTCGGCGCGCTCGTCCCGGAATCCGCTCAGCCCGGCGTTGAACTCCATCGAGGCCATCACCGAGGGCGACTCACGGGTCGCCTCGATCACGACCAACCACCCTCCGGGGGCGAGCAGTTCGCGAACGCGCCGCAAGGCCTCGCCCACGTGCGCGGCGTCGTGCAGCACGTTCGCCATGACGACGACGTCGAACGTGTTCGGGCGCAGCCCCTGGGCACGGTAGTCGGCGTTCAGGTCGAACAGGGCCCGGCGCACCCGGGGGTCGCCCTCGAAGGAGCGCGCGGCGGCTTCGAGGAAGAAGTGGGAGACGTCGGTGAAGAGATAGTCGGCGTCGAGGCCCGCCAGCGCGGGCAGCACAGCCGCCGTGGTCGCCCCCGTACCGGCCCCGACCTCCAGCAGCCGTACCGGGCCCGCCCCCTGCCGGTCCCGGGTGATCGAGCCGACCGCGCCGGCGACCGCTGCGTTGTTGTACCGGCTGATCAGGCTGTCACGGTAGGCGGCGTACGCGGTTTCGAACCGGCCGTTTGGGAAGAGCAGGTTCTTTACGTCCGTCTCGGCGCTGAGCAGGGCGGCCAGCCGGTCCTCGCAGTCCCGGTGGAAGCGGAGCAGCCCGGCGCCCCAGCGCACGCGCGGCTCCAGTGCGTCGAGCCGCTCGCGGACGGCCTCCCGCTCGGCCCCCGTGACCCGGACCAGGTCCCGGTACGCCCCGGTCACGGGGTCCCGGGTGATGCGGCCGGCACGCTCCAGGGCCCGCAGCCAACGCCCTACCAGCCCTTCGTACTGGGGGGCCGCGCGCAGGGCGATGACGATCTCCTCGACCGGGTGCGCCGCACCGGGGCGGGTGAACAGCCCACTGTCCGTGAGGAGGCGGGACATCGCCTGGAGGGCCGAACGGTCGAGGAGTTCGACCGCTTCGGGTACGAGGTCGAGTGCGGTGCCGCGGACTGCCTCCGCCGCCTGGTGCGCCGCCCGTTCCCGCGGTGCGGCCGGGAGGGCGGGCCGCGGGGCGCGGGTGGGTTCGACGAAGCCGACCAGCCGCCGCGCGAGAGCCGCACCGTGGGTCACCACGGCGGCGGCCTCGACCGCGGGGTGGGTCTGCAGGGCTGTCTCGACCTCGGCCAGTTCCACTCGGTGGCCGTTCAGTTTGACCTGCCGGTCCAGCCGGCCGAGGAACTCGATCTCGCCGTCGGTCATACGCCGGCCAAGGTCCCCGGTGCGATAGAGCCGTTCGCCGGTGTGCGGGTGGTGCACGAACCGTTCCGCGGTGCGCTCGGGGTCGCCGAGATAGCCGAGGGCGAGGCCCGCCCCGCCGATGTACAGCTCGCCGATGACGTGTTCAGGGCAGTCGCGCATCCGCTCGTCCAGGACACGGAAGCTCTGGTTGGCCAGCGGGCGGCCGTAGGGGATGCTGCGCAGGGCTGGATCGACCTCTTCGACGGGATGGTGGATCGACCAGATCGCGGCCTCGGTGGCCCCGCCGAGACTCACCACGCGCAGCCCGGGAATGCGGCGCCGGGCAGCGTCCGGCAGGGTGACCGGAACCCAGTCACCGGACAGCAGGGCGAGCCGCAGCCCCAGGGGGTCCGCAGCCGGGGCGGCACGGAGGTACTCCTCCAGCATCTGCAGCTGCGCGGGCACCGAGTTCCACAGGGTGACGCCGTGCGCCGCCACCAGCGCTGCCCAGTGCGCCGGGTCCCCCCGGCGCTCGGCCTCGGGCAGCACGAGGGCGCCGCCGACAGCCAGCGGGCCGAAGATGTCGTACACGGACAGGTCGAATCCCAGCTGGGCGAGCCCGAGTACCCGGTCCTGCGGTCCCACGCCGAAGCGGGCCGTGATGTCGTCCACGGTGTTGCGTGCGGCGGCATGGCTGATCACCACGCCCTTGGGGATGCCGGTGGATCCCGAGGTGTAGATCACGTAGGCCGGTGCCGCGGGGTCGGTCTCGGGCAGCGTGACGGGTGACGCGCCGGGTTTCAGCGTGTCGACCTCCACCGTCCGTATGTCTGGCGGCAACTGGGCGCGGGCGTCGAGCCAGGACTGGGTCAGCACGTGGCGCACACCGGCGTCCCGGAGCATGATGTCGCGGCGCAGCGGGGGCTGCGTGGTGTCCACCGGCAGGTAGACCCCGCCGGCCAGGAGGACGCCGAGGACGCCGGCGATCTGCTCCCAGCCCTTGTCCATGACGATGCCGACGTGCTCGCCCGGGGTGAGGCCGGCGGACACGAGTGCTCGGGCCACCGCCCGGCCGGCGCCGAGGAGTTCGCCGTAGTCCAGAGTGCGGCCGGGAGTGATCACGGCGGGGCGGTTCGGGGCGAGCTCCGCCTGGGCCACGACCCCGGCGTGCAGCGGGCCGTCCGGCAGTGGTGCCACGGTGTCGTTGACACGGCGCAGCCGCTCGGCCTGGCGCGCAGGCAGTGCCAGCGGGTCCCGCTCGTCCCAGAGTTCTCCCGCGGCGAGGCCGCGCACCAGCTCCCCAAAGGCACCGAACATGTCCTCGGCCACCCCGTCGGGGAACACGCCGTCCCTGACATCCCAGTGGACGAGCAGCGCGTCGCCGTCCTCCATGACCTGACAGTCCAGCCAGACCTGCGGAGTCTGGGTGATCCCGTGCACCAGCCGTGCCCCGGGCATCAGCGGGGTCTCGGTGGACACCGTGCCGCCGACGGTGCTGGTGAAGGTCACCGGGGTCAGGGCCGCCCGGCGTCCGCGCCGCCGCGCCAGCTCCCGCAGGACCTCGATGCCGGTGCATGTCCGGTGGTCGAGATCCTCCCAGAGCTGTGCCTGGCTGCCGCGGATCCGCTCGCGCAACGTGGTGCCCTCGGTGAGGTCGACCTCCAGGACGGTCACGGAGCTGAAATCGCCGACCGTCCGTGTCACGTCCGGGTGGAGCGGCAGCCGGCTCTGCACCGTGAGACTCAGAGTGAACCGGGGATCGCGGCTCCAGCGGCCCACGGCCTCCGCGTAGGCCTGCAGCAGCGTCGCGGAGGCCGTGGCCCCGGCGTCGGTGGCGTGCCGGCCCAGGGCCGTCCACTCCGAAGACGTCAGGCGCAGCGCGTGGCGCGTGAATCTCGGCGGTGCCGTCAGGGAGTCGGTGCGCAGGGGCAGGTCGGGGGCGGGCGGCAGGGCGTCGATGCGCGACCACCAGTAGGCCTGGTCGCGCTGGTACCGAGCTCCTTCCCGGGCACGCCGTACGGCGAGGACGTAGTCCCGGAACGACGCCTCGGACGGGCCTGGCCAGGACTGGTCCGCTCCCGTGCACAGCTCGTGCAACTGCCCGAGGAGGATCCGGACGCTGCTGTAGTCGCAGATCAGCAGGTCGACAGCCAGGTGCAGGAGGAGGGCATCGTCGGTTCTGGTAGCGCGCACCTCGAAGAGCGGCCAGCGGTCGGTCGGGCGGACTTGGTGCGACATCTCGCCACGGATCCGTTCCAGGACCCGCGCCCGGCGCTGTGGTCCGGCTTTCCGCAGATCTTCGCGTTCGATCCGGTAGCGGGGCACCTCGGGCAGGATGCGCTGATGTCCTTCGGGGAAGACGACCCCCCGGAGCATGTCGTGACGGTGAATCAGCGTGTTCCAGGCGTCCTCGACCCGGTCGGCGTCCCACGGCGGCAGTGCGAACTCCAGGTACCCGTGGCAGGCGACCCCTCCGTAGTCGAAGGCGTCGGTGCGGCCCATGAGATAGGCCGACTGCACGTCGGTGAGGGGGAAGTCCTCGTGCCGTCCGTCCGGATCGGGGGCGAGCACGGCACCGTACTCCTGCCCGCGCAGCCGGGCGAGCACGGCGTCCTTGGCCTCGCGCAACCGGTCGAGCCGCTCGGCGGTGAGCGCTCCCTTGGGGGCGCGGTAGCCGAGCCGTGCGCCCTCCTCATAGAGTTCGACACCCGCCGCGCGGAGTTCGGTCAGGAGTTCCTCGACGCTCATACCGTCACATCCGTCTGCCGAAGCCAACACAAGCGCAGGGCAAGCGCCATGGCAGCGCTTCGCAGAGCGTCACACACGCCGACTGGCGAAAGTCTGGATACGTACGCCGGGTAACGACGGGGCCGAGCAGGGTGGGGCCCGCAAGGTGGCCACCGGTGTGCCGCCCGGCCCTGGCGGCGACGGTGATCTGACGGAGCAGGTGCGGACGCGCTGATCCGCGAGACCCTGACCCCGTACCGCTCCGACCTGGTGATCGCCACCAAGGTGGGCCCGTCGTGCAGGACGACGGGTGCACGCACGGTGCCGCCGCCGGCATGGGCCGCCTCGCCGGGATCGCGGCCCGGCGCAGCGCCACCGCCGGCCTGATCAGCCTCGCCCGGTTCCTCGCCTCCTCCCCGCCCGCCCGCGCAGCACGACGGGTCGGTTACGCCGCGGGCCACCCTCCTGACCGTGATGTCGCCTCGGCCAGGAGGGCGGCCCGCTGTCACGGGTGATGCACGGGGATCAGGACGGGTCGCCGTACTGGAGGCCGCGGCCGTTGGTGCCGATGTAGACGCGGCCGTAGGTGTCGGGGTCGCCCGTGATGACGCCCTGGCTTCCGATGGCGCCCCACTGGTGGGCCTTGTCGTTGACGCGGGTCCAGGTGGCGCCCTTGTCGGTGGAGCGGAAGACGCCGGTGACGTCCTTGACCGTGCCGATCAGGTACAGCGTCTGGTACGAGGCGCGCGGCGCGGCCTTGCCGAAGCCGACCGCCGAGGCGGACGTCACCGAGGTGAGCCGGGTGAACTTGCGGCCACCGTCCGTGGAGTGGAACAGGCCCTTGCCGCCGCCCGTGATCCACAGGTCGCCGGCCCGGCCCGGGAGGGCCTTGAGGCGGCCGTCGGCGGGCAGGCCGGTCGCGCGGGCGGTGAAGGTCGCGCCGCCGTCGGTGCTGGCGTAGACGGTGCCGCCGGTCAGGGAGTAGAAGGTGCGGGCGGAGGAGCGGTCGGCGACGACCTCTGCCCCCGTGCCGAGCCCCCGCACCTGCCTCCACGTCGCTCCCTTGTCCGTCGAGCGGTACGGGGACTGCCCGGACTGGGTCCACACCAGCGTGGAGCCGTCCGCCGCGAGGGCGATACGGCCGCTGTGGGCGCCGGCCACCGGTTCGGCGGCGAAGCCCCGCCAGGTGACACCGCCGTCGGTGGAGTAGGCGCCGTCCTGCGCACCGCCCGTACCGACCCGCGCCATCACCGACGGCTTCGACGCGGCGTAGTCGATGTCCGTGCTGTTACTCATCAGCGGGTTCTTCATTCGCCCGGACGGCACCCGCGTCAGGCTGGTGTGGCGGAATCCGCCCTGGTCACCCATGGCTGTCAGGACGGTCGCGCCGCCGGGCGGAGCGATGGCATCGAGGATCGCCGTCTCCTCAAGTCCCCTGGCCCCTACGGTCCAATGGCTCGTCCCGGCGTCGGCGTCCTCGCTCCGCCAGATCCCGTTGCCGGTGCCGTACAGCACGTGCCCGGAGTCGAACGGGTCGATCGCGAGGGCCGTCATCCAGTGACCGGTGTGGGTGCCGACGTACGGCGCGCCGGAGGCGTCCCGTACGGACTTGCCGGCAAGGGCCTTCCAGGTCGAACCGCCGTCCGTGGTGCGGTAGATCTCGTCCTCGGGGTACCAGCGGTCCAGCGTCGTGACCATCACCGTGGACGGCTTGCGCGGGTCGACCGCGAGCCCCGAGAAGCCGTACGAGCCCTGCGAGGGGGACACGTCCTTCCAACCCCCGCCGTTCGGCGTGTACTTCCGGACCGAGCCGCCGGTGACGCCGTTGGGCCCGAGGTTGTCGGTGTACGTCACGTACAGCGTGCCGTTGCCCGTGACGACACCGTGCTGCGGCAGCTGGCCGGTCGGCTGCCCGGCGACCGCCTGCCAGGTGGCACCGCCGTCGGTCGACCGGTAAAGGGATGTGGACTTGTCGGCGACACCGGCGTACACGGTGCCGCTGCCCTTCGGCCCGTACGTGACGAACGAGATGCCGGCACCGCTGCCCGCCCCGTCCTTGACCGGGAAGGACTCGACCTGACGCCAGGTCGCACCGTGGTCGGTGGACCGCCACAGCCCGTTCTTGCGGGAGCCGAGGAGCAGCTTGGAGTTGTCCGACGGGTCGACGACGAGGCGTTCGCCGGCCCCGCGGCCGTCCTCGTTGCCGCCGAGCTTGAACGGCAGTTCGGTGCGCTTGAAGGTGCGGCCGCGGTCGGTGGAGCGGAGGATCGCGCCGTTGCCCGCCCAGTCGTTGGTGTACGTGCCCGCGCCGAGGTAGAGCCGGTTGGGGTCGACGGGGTCGGTGGCGAGGGAGTCGATACCGAGCAGGTTCCAGTCCTTCTCGCCGAGCCAGTCGGTCAGCGGGATCCACTTCTCGGCGCCGGCGTCCCAGCGGTACGCGCCGCCCATGTCGGTGCGGGCGTACAGCAGACCCCGCTCACGCTGGTTGAAGACGAGGCCCGAGACATAACCGCCGCCGACGACCGGCGCGTTCTTCCACTTGTACGGTGCCGCCGCGGACGTCTTGGCCTTCGCGGCCTGGGAGTCGTCCTGCGTGAGGAGCAGGTACGGCACGGCCGCGGCGGGCACCGCGAGCAGCAGGGCGATGGCGCCCCGGCGGCGACGGTGCAGACCGCGCCGACCGGAACCCGTGCGGGTGGGGGAAGAGGTGTTCATGGGGGCTGTGCTCCTTGCGAATAGCTGTCTGTGGAACGGCTCAGCGCTGCAGGGTCAGAACGCCCGGCCGGTACGGCAGCGCGTCGTAAGGGGCGTCCGAATTCGGGGACTTGCCCTGGTAGAGCAGCTGCAGATTGCACGGGTCGACGGTCATGGTCTGGTCCGGGTTGGAGCGGATCAGGTCACCGTGGCTGATGTCGTTGGTCCAGGTCGCACCGCTGTTGGCCTTGCCCGCGAAGGGGTTGGACTCGGTGGCGGCCTGCGGGGTCCACGTACCGTTCAGGCTGGTCGCCGTGAAGGAGCGGAAGTAGCGGTTCTCGTTGGCGCCCCGCGCCTCGACGATCATCAGGTACTGGTTCTGGCCCTGGACCTTGTAGACCTGCGGTGCCTCGAAGAGGTTCTTGACCGTGTCGCTCATCACCGTCGTGTACGACGAGCCGAAGGTGCCGGGGAAGTTCCCGATCGGCATGGACGCCCGGTAGATCTTGCCGTTGTCACCGGCGAAGAAGAGGTACATGTTCTGGTCGTCGCCGATCAGCGTCTGATCGATCGGACCGGTCCCGGAGTCCGGCAGGCTGCCGGTGAACAGGGGCTGCGGCGCGGACCAGCCGTTGGGATCGGTCGGGTCGGCGGAGGTGCGGTAGCTGAAGGGCGAGGCCCCCCACTGGTACGTCAGCACCCAGATCTTCTTCGGCGCGAAGTAGAAGAGGGTGGGCGCGACCGCGTTCTGGCTCATCTTCGTCTGCGGGGCCGTCCCCATGCCGGACCAGTCGGTGAACGGGGCGAACCCCATCGAGCCGTACGAGGTGCCCGTCGACAGCGACCCGTAGACGAGGTGCTTGCCGTTGTACGTGACGTGGGTGAAGTCCTTCAGCGAGACCCAGCCGTTCGCGGGCTGCGCGAGGGCGCCGGTCGAGCTCCACTTGTACGTGGACGGCAGCGCGCACGTGCCACCGGCCGATCCGGAGGGGGCGGACCACTTCTGGTTGTCGACGCCGGCGCAGGTGTACAGCTGGATCTTGGTGCCGTCGGCGGTGCCTGCGCCGACCGCGTCGAGGCACTTGCCGGACTGCACTCCGCTGATCGAGCCGTTGGAGTTGATGTTCCACTGCTGGTTCGTGCCGGTGTTGCAGTCCCAGATGACCACCTCGGTGCCGTTCGTCGTGCCCTTCGCCTTCGCGTCCAGGCACTTGTTGCCGAACACCTTCAGCTGCTTGGCAGCGGTGTACGTCCAGCCCTGGTTGGACTGCCCGTCGCAGTCCCTCAGCTGTACCTGCGTGCCGTTGGTCGTCGAGGAGCCCGGGACGTCGATGCAACGGCCGGAGGCCACGCCCTTGATCTGGCCGGTGCCGTCGCCCTGGTCGGCCGGGGTCGTACCCGACCCGGCGCCGAACGCCTTCTTGACAGCGTCGTACGCGGGCTTCGCCTTGCCGGCCGCGTCAAAGAGCAGCGGCTTCTCGTCCGCGCGCCACGAGTCGCTGTCACGGACGCCCCACACCGTGATGCCGGTGCAACGCTTCACGCCGAGACAGGCGTTGACCGCGCTCGCGTAGTGCGTGGGGGACGCCTGGGCGATGTCCAGTTCGGTGATCTGTACGTCGACGCCGAGAGCGGCGAAGCTGTCGAGGGTCTTCTTGAAACTGGCCGGCGGGCCGCCCGCCCCGAAGTGGCTCTGGAAGCCGACGCAGTCGAGGGGGACACCGCGCGCCTTGAAGTCCTTGACCAGGCGGTACACGCCCTGGGTCTTGGCGGCCGACCAGTCCTCGATGTTGTAGTCGTTGTAGCAGAGCTTCGCGGCCGGGTCGGCCGCGCGGGCGGTGCGGAACGCCTCCTCGATGAAGCCGCTGCCGAGGACCTTCTTGAACACCGAGTCGCGCAGGGCGCCGCTGCCGCCGTCCTGGAAGGCCTCGTTGACGACGTCCCAGGCGTAGATCTTGCCCTTGTAGCGGCCCATCGTGGTCTTGATGTGGTTGTTGGTGACGCTGCGCAGGCTGCTCGGGTCGTTGATCGCCTTCACCCAGTCCGGCAGCTGCGAGTGCCACACCGTGGTGTGGCCGCGCAGCCGCTGGCCGCGCGCCAGGGCCCGGTTGACGATCTTGTCGGCGGCCGCGAACTGGAAGTTCCCGCGGGACGGCTCGACGGCGTCCCACTTCATCTCGTTCTCCGGGGTGACCATGTTGAACTCCCGGTCGGCGATCGACGTGTACGTCGAGTCGCCCAGCCGCCCTGCGGCGATCGCGGTGCCGAAGTACCGGCCCGACGAGGACGCCTCGGCCTCCAGGCTCGCGGCCCCGGCGGAGTTGGGGAGCAAGGTCGCGACACCGGCCACCAGCGCCGAGGCGGTCAGGGCGATCGTCAGCGTCCGGCGGGGCCGACGGAGCCGGTGCAGGCCCTTGCGGGGTTCGTCGGTGTGTCTGGTCATGGGGGTGGCCTTCTTCAGGGGACAGATCAGCGGGGGACGCCTGTGAAGCGGCACCCCTGAAGAGGAGGCTGGAGAGGGTGGGGCGGCGTAACGAAAATGTGCGCGCCCGGGCCGTGACGTATCTCGCGGCGGAAAAGCGTAATCCGGGGCCCGGTTCCGAAGTCAGCGGACGACGAAAGAGGCCTGGCCGGTGAAGGTACGCGTGCCGTTGGAGCCGTCGAGGCGGATCGATCCGTCGCGGGGCCGCAGGACGGAGCCCGGGTAGTTGTGCGCGTGCAGAGTCACCGATCCCTCGACCGTCCCGGGGCGCGGGCAGAAGGTGGCGTCCTCCCGGAACAGCCGGCTGCCGTCGTCGGCGCTCAGGCGCAGCCGCAGATAGTGGTGGCGCAGATACCGGCCGTCGGCCGCCCGGAACGTGACACATCGGCTGTCCGCGAGCCCTTTGCGGACAGTGAAGGTGGCCGCAACGCTGCCGAGCGTCGCGAAGTCACCGTCGTACGTGAGGAATCGGCCGGGCCGGTCCACGGACTCGAGGGACCGCAAGCCCAGCGGAACCACGGCCGGACCCGACGGCGACGGAGACGGCGACGGCGTGGCCGACGGAGCCGGGGTGGTCGTACCGGCCGTCGGTGCGGCGACAGCACCGGGCACCCGGTGCTCCGGTTCCGGCCAGGCGACGTACGTGGCGGTCCCGGTGACGAGCACCGCGCCCGTGGCGAGGGTCGCGATCGGATGGGCGGTCACCGCGTGGAGCTTGCCGAGCACAACGCCGCCCCCTGCCGTCGTACCCGTAGCGCTCGCGGTTGCCGCCGTCGTCACCGCCGTCACCGTCGTACCCGACAGCAGGCCCTTCGCGATCAGCGCCCCGAGGAGTGCTGCCGGCACGGCCAGTGGCGTGAGGCCGGCCAGGAGCAACTCGGCCGGAACCCGCTCGGCCGCCACACCAGTGCATATCGGGCATTCGCGCACGTGTCGACCAATGCGCTTACGCCACACAGAAGTTCGCGCACCGTCCCATCCGGAGACGGTCGCATCGAGCCCCGGACAGCGCGGTTCGGCCGCCAGCGCGGCGACGATCGTCCGACTCAGTTCCAGTTGCTCGCGCATGCGGTGCAGGCGGACCCCGGTGTGGGCGACGCTGTTCCCCGTCGCGTCGGCGATGTCCTGGCGGCTGAGCAGCCCGGCGCACTCCTGCCACCACAGCGAAAGGAGCACCCGGTGTTCCGCGTCGAGCCAACGGCCGGCTTCGACCGCCTGCCCGCGCTCGTCCGACATGCGCAGCCGCAGGATCGTCGTCTCCTCCAGCGGGGCGGCGGCGTCCGGCACCGGGAGCGCCTCGTCGAGGAGCGTGGTCCGGTCGGCGAGGGTGCGCTGCCGCTGCCAGTACGTGTTGATCTGCCGGAGCGTGATCGACACCAGCCACGACCGGAAGCTCTCCGGGGTCCGCAGCGCGGGCAGGTCGCGTACCGCGCGCAGCAGCGTCTCCTGGACGACGTCGTCCACGTCGGAATGACCGCTCAGCGCCCGTCCGACGATGTTGTACAACAACGGCAGATATGCGGAAACGAGCTCCTCGCGAGCCCGCTGGTCACCGCGCTGCGCCGCGACGACCAGCCCCACGTGATCCGCGTCCATCAGCACCGGTCCCCTCTCGTCAGGGAAGTGATCCGCCGAGTACGGCGCCACACCCTAGCCGTGCGGACCACGACGTCATCCCCCGAGGGCGACGATCACACGACGCGCGGGTCAGTTGCCCTTCTCAGCCGGCTCCAGAATCGCCACACACTCAACATGCGACGTCATCGGAAACAGATCAAACGCCCGCAACATCCGCACCCGATACCCCCCCTCCCGGAAGTACCCCAAGTCCCGCGCCAACGCCGCCGGATCACAAGCCACATACGCGATACGCCGCGCGCCCAGCGATGCCAGGTGCGCCACCGTCTGCCGGCCGGCGCCGGCCCGTGGCGGGTCCAGGACGATCAGGTCCACCTCGGTGATCCCCGTACGCGGCAGGACCGACTCGACCTTGCCCTGCTCGATCCGCACTCGGTCGAAGTCGGCCAGGTTGTGCCGGGCGTCCTCCACCGCGCGCTTGCCGGACTCGATGCCGAGGACCGCGCCCTTGTCGCCGAGGCGGTCGGCGAGGGCGCCGGCGAAGAGGCCGACGCCGCAGTAGAGGTCGAGGGCCATCTCGCCCTTGCGGGGCAGCAGGCCCTGCATGACCGCCGTCACCAGGGTGTCCGCGGCCTTCGGGTGAACCTGCCAGAATCCGCCGCTGCCGACCCGGTGGGTACGGCCGTCCGCACGTTCGCGGACAAAGGGGCGGCCGTGGACGCGGTGGACGCCGCCGTCCTTCTCGCCGACCCGCATCACCGAGACCGGCCGGTCCAGTTCGACGATCGGCAGGCGCCCGCCCGGCCTCGGCGTCAGGATCACCTGGCGGTCCTGCGAACCGGTCGCCGCGATCGCCTCGACTCCCGCCATGCCGGTCCAGTCGCGCTTCTCGATGCCGAGTTCGCTGACGCCCTCGGCGGCGATCATGCAGTGGTCGATCGGCTCGACGTCGTGCGAGCGGTGCCGGCGCAGTCCGGCGTGGCCGTCGGCGTCGACGGCGTACTGCACGCGCGTCCGCCACTGCGGCACCTGCCCCGCGGGCAGCTTGTCGCCCTCGGCCGGCATGACCGTGCCGTCCCAGCCGATGTCCTCCGGTGTGAGTCCCGCGAGCCGCTGCAACTGCTCGGCGATGACCTCGCCCTTCATCCGGCGCTGCGCCCCCGGCTTGGCGTGCTGCCAGTCGCAGCCGCCGCAGCGGCCGGGCCCGGCGAAGCGACAGGGGGCCTCGATGCGGTCCTTCGAGGCCGACAGGATCTCGACCGCGTCGGCGCGCAGGAAGCGGTCGCCCTCATCACCCTCGGTCACCCGGGCCACGACCCGCTCGCCGGGCAGGGTGTGCCGGACGAACAGGACCTGACCGGCGTCGGTGCGGGCGATGCAGTGCCCGCCGTGGGCCACGGGGCCGATCTCGACCTCGTACTCCTCCCCCACCAGCGACTTCTTCTGTTCTGCCTGCATGGTGGGGTGACTCCAGATCGAGAGGCGGGACGGCGCGGCCCCCGACGGCGCTCTTCAGCGGCACGGGCCTGACAACAGCCGACCAGTCTACGTGCTCCCGGCCGCGCACCAGGCCCCCGTCAGCCCGCCGCGCATCAGGCCCCGTAAGCCCGCCGCGCCCCGGCCCGACTCAGCGCTGAGCGTCCGGCTCGGCGGGCTCCTTCGCCCGCTCCTGGGCCGGCCCCCGCCGCACCGCTCCCGGCGCGTTCCAGTCCTGCCGCTTGCGGGCCCGGGCCTTCGCCACCTCGGACGACTGCAGCTGGTAGGGCACCGAGGTCACCATGATGCCCGGCGTGAACAGCAGCCGGCCCTTCAGCCGGAGCGCGCTCTGGTTGTGCAGCAGATGCTCGTACCAGTGGCCGACGACGTACTCGGGGATGATCACGGACACGGCGTCGCGCGGGGACTCCTTGCGCAGCCCCTTCACGTACTCGATGATCGGCCGCGTGATCTCGCGGTAGGGCGAGTCGAGCACCTTCAGCGGTACGTCGATCCCGCGCCGCTCCCACTCCTCGCGCAGCGCCTTGGTCTCCGCCGGGTCGACGTTGACGCTGAGCGCCTCCAGGGTGTCCGAGCGCATCAACTTGGCGTAGGCCAGGGCGCGCAGGGCGGGGCGGTGGATCTTGGAGACCAGGACGACCGAGTGCACGCGGGACGGCCGTACGCTGTCGTCGCTCGGCCCCTCGGGGGCGGCGAGTTCCTCGGAGACGTGGTCGTAGTGGCGGCGGATCGCCGTCATCGTGCCGTAGAAGATCACCATGCCGAGCAGGGCCACCCAGGCGCCGTGCGTGAACTTGGTGACGAGGACGACGATCAGGACCAGGCCGGTGAAGAAGGCACCGAAGGTGTTGATCGCGCGGGAGCGGACCATGTGGCGGCGCTTGGCCTGGTCCTTCTCCGTCCTCAGCAGGCGGTTCCAGTGCCGGACCATGCCGGTCTGGCTGAGCGTGAAGGAGACGAACACACCGACGATGTACAGCTGGATCAGGCGCGTGGAGTCGGCGCCGTAGACCCACACCAGCAGCATGGCCGCGCCCGCCAGCAGCACGATGCCGTTCGAGAAGGCGAGCCGGTCGCCGCGGGTGTGCAGCTGGCGCGGCAGATAGCGGTCCTGGGCGAGGATCGAGCCGAGCACCGGGAAGCCGTTGTAGGCGGTGTTGGCCGCCAGGAACAGCACCAGGGCGGTGGCCGCGGCGAGCACGATGAAGAAGAAGCTGCCCTTGCCGAAGACGGCCTCGGCGACCTGGGTGATCACCGGGTTCTGGACATAGCCGGAGCCGACGGCGACGCCGTCCTTGATGAGGTCGACGGCCGGGTTCTCGGCCATGCGGACCTTGGTCACCATGGCGAGCGCGATGATGCCGCAGAACATCGTGACGGCCAGCAGGCCCATCATCGCGAGCGTGGTCGCCGCGTTCTTCGACTTCGGCTTGCGGAAGGCCGGGACGCCGTTGGAGATCGCCTCGACACCGGTGAGCGCGGCACAGCCGGAGGAGAAGGCGCGCAGCAGGAGGAAGACGAGCGCGAAGCCCGCCAGTCCCTCGTGCTCCGGTTTGATCTCGTACGACGCCGTGGGTGCCCGCATGGTGTCGTCGAGGATCAGCCCGCGGAACGCACCCCACGCGATCATGATGAAGACGCCCACGACGAAGACGTACGTCGGGATGGCGAAGAGGCCGCCGGACTCCCGTACGCCGCGCAGGTTCATCACCGTCAGCAGCAGGATCACCGCGGCGGCGCACTCGACCTTGTGCTCGACCACGAACGGGATCGCGGAGCCGAGGTTCTCGATGCCGGAGGAGATGGACACGGCGACGGTCAGGACGTAGTCGACGAGCAGGGCGCTCGCTACCGTCAGGCCCGCCTTGGGGCCGAGGTTGGTGGTCGCCACCTCGTAGTCGCCGCCACCGCTCGGGTAGGCGTGCACGTTCTGCCGGTAGGAGGCGACCACGGTGAACATCAGCACGACGACCGCGACCGCGATCCAGGGGCTGAAGTGGTACGCCGACACGCCCGCGATGGAGAGGACCAGCAGTACTTCTCCGGGCGCGTATGCCACGGAGGACAGCGGGTCGGAGGCAAAGACGGGCAGAGCGATGCGCTTCGGCAGGAGCGTTTCCGCCAGCCGGTCGCTGCGCAGCGCGCGCCCGATCAGAATCCGTTTGGGCACGTCGGTCAGTTTGGACACAACAGAGAATCGTAGGCCCCCTGCCTGGGCCGGAGCACATCCGGGTGAAATCACGCGCGGCGCCGGGGTGAATTCCGTGCCGCGCTCGCGCCTTGCGCCGGTCCGTCCGGCGCCCCCATGCCTCCATGACCTGCGCCTGAACGCTCATCACCTGCCTGAAACCACCCGGGAGACCTCATGTCGCAGACGACCGCTCAGCTCGTCGGAGCCCTCGTCTCGCTCGCCGGCCTCGGTGTCCTGACACTGGCCAGCCTGCGCAGCTTCAACCGCCGCTGAGGGGCCGCTCCCGCAGGGGCGGGACTCCCCGGTCGGCCTGTCGGACCCGGAGGCTACGGTGGACGAAGGCACACGCGAGCCCACGATCCGAACCGCGGGGGATCATCGACGGGATTCCCCGGCATGATGTTGCCCAGCGGTCCCCGACCGGCCCGCGCTTGTTGCCCGGCGAACCGAGAGAAGGATATGAGCACCACGTTCACGCAAGTCAGACGCCTCACGAGGAGTGCGGGGTAAGCGCCGTGCACATCGTCATCATGGGTTGCGGAAGGGTGGGCTCCGCTCTTGCCCAGACCCTGGAGCAACAAGGGCATACGGTCGCCGTGATCGACCAAGACCCCACCGCGTTCCGCCGACTGGGTCCCGGCTTCGGAGGCCGCCGGGTGACCGGGGTCGGCTTCGACCAGGACACCCTGCGTGAAGCGGGCATCGAGGAGGCGGGCGCGTTCGCCGCCGTCTCCAGCGGTGACAACTCCAACATCATCTCCGCGCGCGTGGCCCGCGAGATGTTCGGCGTGGAGAACGTCGCGGCCCGGATCTACGACCCCCGTCGCGCCGAGGTCTACCAGCGCCTGGGCATCCCCACCGTGGCCACGGTCCGCTGGACGGCCGACCAGATGCTGCGCCGCCTGCTGCCCTCGGGTGCCGAGCCGCTGTGGCGGGACCCCACCGGCGGCGTGCAGCTCGCCGAGGTGCACGCGTCCACGGAGTGGGTGGGCCACAAGATCAGCAGGCTGCAGGAGGAGACGGGCGTCCGCGTCGCCTTCCTGACCCGGCTCGGTGAGGCGATCCTGCCCACCTCGCAGACGGTGCTGCAGGAGGGCGACCTGGTGCACGTCATGATGCGCACCGACGAGGTCGACAAGGTCGAGGCGGCGTTCGCCAAGGGTCCCGAAGAGGAGGGCGGTCACTGATGAGGGTCGCCATTGCCGGTGCCGGCGCGGTGGGCCGCTCGATCGCGGGCGAACTGCTGGAGAACGGCCACGAGGTCCTTCTGATCGACAAGGCGCCGACCGCCATCTCGGTCGAACGAGTGCCGCAGGCGGAGTGGCTGCTGGCCGACGCCTGCGAGATCACGTCGCTGGACGAGGCAGCCCTCCAGCGCTGCAACGTGGTGATCGCCGCGACGGGCGACGACAAGGTCAACCTGGTCGTCTCCCTGCTGGCGAAGACGGAGTACGGCGTACCGCGCGTCGTGGCCCGCGTGAACAACCCCAAGAACGAGTGGCTGTTCAACGAGGCCTGGGGCGTCGACGTGGCCGTCTCCACCCCCCGCCTGATGTCTGCCCTGGTCGAGGAAGCGGTCTCGGTCGGCGACCTGGTCCGCCTGCTGCGCTTCAGCCACGGCGACGCCAACCTCGTCGAACTGACCCTCCCGGAGGAGTCGGCCCTCGCCGGCACCCAGGTCGGCGACGTGGAATGGCCCCAGGACACCTCCCTGGTGACCATCATCCGCGGCACCCGGGTCCTGACTCCCTCCCGCGAGGACTCCCTGGAAGCAGGGGACGAACTCCTCTTCGTGGCCGCCCAGGCCAGGGAGGAGCAGTTGGAGGACCTGCTGTCGGTGCGGCGCGAGGACGCGGCGGGCTAGCCCTGCGGGCATACGACGACGGAGGGCGCCCTGGGGATCACAGGGCGCCCTTCACGTTTGGGGTCAGGCCGGCCACAACCAGCCCGTCCGGACTAGAGGACGAGGCCGTTCAGGCCGGCCACAGCCAGCCCGTCCGGCGTTTGAGGACGAGGCCGTTCAGGCGGACAGCGGGGGCCTGGGGGCGGCAGCCCCCGGAGAGGGCCACCCACGCCGGGTACCTACTCGCCCGAGCCGGCGGCAGCCTTCCGCTCCAGCTCGGCCTTCTCGGCCGCCTCCATCTCCGCGAACACGTCGATCGGCGCGGGCGCCTTCGCCAGGAAGACCCACGTCAGCCACACGGCCAGCAGGAACGGCGGAATCTTCAGGGCGATCAGCACCCACCCGAACTGCGTGGTGTCCGCCCACCAGTACAGCGGGAAGAGGATCGCGCACTTGGCGAGCAGGATCAGGCCCCACGCCCAGCTGGCCTTCGCGTACGCCTTCTTGCGCCCGGGATTGCGGGTGCGCCAGGAGAGGTTCTCCTTGAACACCGGCCCGAGGATCAGCCCGATCAACGGCACGCCGCACAGGGTCGTGATGATGTACGCGAGCGCCAGTCCCAGCGTGTAGAGCATGCCGGGCAGGTAGAAGTCCTTGGCGTTGCCGGTCATCATCGCGAACACGACACCGAAGGCGACGCCGAAGACGCCACTGAACGCGTGCTTGATGGTGTCCCGCATCACCAGGCGCACCACCACCAGCACCAGGGACACCGCGAGCGCGGCGATGGCCGAGAGGTGCAGATCCTTGTTGATCGTGTAGATGGTGACGAAGAGCAGACCGGGCAGCACCGTCTCGACCATGCCGCGCATGCCGCCGAAGGCCTCGAACAGCGCGGCCTCGGTCACCGCCCGGGCATTCTGCTCGGCGTCTGCGGCTGTGTCGGTGGTGTCTTCAGTCGGCTTGTCGAGCGACGTCACCGGCTACTCCCGTCCGAGGGGTCTCAGTTCGTATTTCGGGTTGAACAGCACCCGGCGGCCCCGGCTCATGGAGATCCGGCCCGATGCGATCAGCCGGCGCCCCGGCTCTATCCCGACTATGGCGCGCCTGCCGAGCCACACCACGTCCAGGGCGGCGGAGCCGTCGAACAGCTCGGCCTCCAGGGCGGGGACTCCCGCAC
Source organism: Streptomyces sp. NPDC012935 (assembly GCF_042900345.1). NCBI lineage: Bacteria > Bacillati > Actinomycetota > Actinomycetes > Kitasatosporales > Streptomycetaceae > Streptomyces > Streptomyces sp. NPDC012935. Next base: position 140,425 of record NZ_JBIBBC010000016.1, on the reverse strand, counting down.
GCGGCCGCAGGGTGACCGTGCGCAACGTACCAGTAACCGTCACTATCTGTCGGTCACGGCAGTCACCGATCTTGGTACAGCCGGTCGTCTCGGCGTCCTCACGCAGCTCCTCGGACTCCAGGTCCTCCTGCGACGAGGAGAGCCGGTCGAGCATGCGCCGGAACCGGCCCACCGACTTTTCCGAACGAGGAACAGCACTCATGTCTTGAAGCCTACCGGGGTGCACCGACACTCTCGTACCCCCGGTGCCGGCGCCCGAACCAGCCGCCGCCGGCGCGCCCGCGGCTCACTTCTCGAACCGGTACCCCATCCCCGGCTCGGTGATGAAGTGCTTGGGGTGCGACGGATCGGCCTCCAGCTTCCGGCGCAGCTGGGCCATGTACACCCGCAGGTAGTTCGTCTCCGTCCCGTACGACGGCCCCCACACCTCCTGGAGCAGCTGCTTCTGGCTGACGAGCCGGCCGGTGTTGCGGACCAGCACCTCCAGCAGATGCCACTCCGTGGGGGTCAGCCGTACGTCCTTGCCGCCCCGGTTGACCTTCTTCGCGGCCAGGTCGACGGTGAACGCCTCGGTCTCCACCGTCGTCACGTCGTCCTCGCCGGGCCCGACCGGTTCGGCGCGGCGGACGGCGGCGCGGAGCCGGGCGAGCAGTTCGTCCATGCCGAAGGGCTTGGTGACGTAGTCGTCGGCGCCCGCGTCCAGCGCCTCGACCTTCTCGTCGGAGGAGTGCCGGGCGGACAGCACCAGAATCGGCACCCGGGTCCAGCCGCGCAGCCCGCGGATCACCTCGACGCCGTCCATGTCGGGCAGACCGAGGTCGAGGACGACCACGTCGGGGTGGCGGGTGGCCGCGAGTTCGAGGGCGGTGGCGCCGTCGTGGGCCGCGTCGACCTCGTACTTGCGCGCCTTGAGGTTGATCACGAGGGCACGCACGATCTGCGGCTCGTCATCGATCACCAGCACCCTCGTGGGGGCCTGGGGGGTCCCCCCGGTCGGGCTCAGCATGTGACCTGCCTTTCGGGTTTCACGGGGGGCTCCACCGGCCCGCCCCCCTCTTCGTGCGGCGCGCGCGTTCCCGCGGCCCGCAGCGTGAGCACCATGGTGAGGCCGCCGCCCGGTGTGTCCTCGGCGTTGAGCGTGCCGCCCATCGCCTCCGCGAAGCCCCGTGCGACCGCGAGGCCGAGGCCCACTCCGGCTCCGCGCGGGGCGTCGCCGTAGCGCTGGAAGGGCGCGAAGATGCGTTCCTTGGCCTCGTCCGGGACGCCCGGGCCGCGGTCGACCACCCGGACCTCGACCCGGTCGGCGATGGCGCTGGCGGCGACGAGGACCCCGCCGTCGTCGGGGCTGTACTTGACGGCGTTCTCGACCAGGTTGGCCACCGACCGCTCCAGCAGCCCGGGGTCCACGGCGACCATGGGCAGCGTCTCCGGGATGTCCAGCTCGACGCTGTCCTCCGGCACCCCGCCGAGCGCCATCGGCACCACCTCGTCGAGGTCGATCTCGCGGATGAGCGGCGTCACCGTGCCGGTCTGCAGCCGGGACATGTCGAGGAGGTTCCCGACCAGGTGGTCGAGTCGGTCGGCGCCCTCCTCGATGCCCTCCAGCAGTTCGGCCTGATCCTCCTCGGACCAGGCCACGTCGTCGGACCGCAGCGACGAGACCGCCGCCTTGATGCCCGCGAGCGGCGTACGGAGGTCATGGCTGACGGCGGCGAGCAGCGCCGTACGGATGCGGTTGCCCTCGGCCAGTTCCTTGGCCTGGTCGGCCTCCTCCTGGAGCCTGCGGCGGTCCAGGACGACCGCGGCCTGGGCGGCGAAGGCGGCGAGCACCCGGCGGTCCTCGGCGGGCAGCACCCGGCCGGTCAGAGCGAGCGCCATGTGGTCGCCGACCGGCACGTCCACGTCCGCGTCCTCGGGCCGCTGCGGTGCCCGTTCCAGGCCCACCCGGCCGGCGCACGTCCACGGGTCGACGTCGCTCTCGCGCTCCAGCAGGGCCGCGGACTCCATGCCGAAGGTCTCGCGGACCCGTTCCAGCAGCTCCTCCAGGCCGGTCTCGCCGCGCAGCACGTTGCCCGCGAGGAAGGAGAGGATCTCCGACTCGGCGCGCAGGCGTGCCGCCTGGTGGGTGCGGCGGGCCGCCAGATCCACCACGGAGGCCACCGACACCGCCACGAAGACGAAGATCACGAGTGCGAGCAGGTTCTTCGGGTCGGCGATGGTCAGCGTGTGGGCGGGTGGCGTGAAGAACCAGTTCAGCAGCAGCGAGCCGACCGCCGCCGACGCGAGGGCCGGGAAGAGCCCGCCGAGCAGGGCGGCGCCCACCGTCAGGGTCAGGAACAGCAACATGTCGTTGGCGAGACCGAGGTCGGCGTCGACATGGGTCAGCAGCAGCGTGAGCAGCACGGGACCGACGACACCGGTGAACCAGCCCCAGAGGATCCGCGGTCGGCCGAGGCGCGCTCCGCGGGCCACGGGAAGGCCGCGCCCCTTGGCGGCCTCCTCGTGCGTGACGATGTGCACGTCGAGGTCGGGGCCCGACTCCCGGGCCACCGTCACGCCCACGCCCGGTCCGAACACGTACTGCCAGCTCTTGCGGCGCGAGGAGCCGAGGACGATCTGGGTGGCGTTGACGCCGCGCGCGAAGGCCAGCAGGGCCGCAGGGATGTCGTCGCCGACGACATGGTGGAAGGTTCCGCCGAGGTCCTCGACGAGGGTGCGCTGGACGGCCAGTTCCTTGGGCGAGGCGGAGGTCAGGCCGTCGCTGCGGGCGATGTAGACGGCGAGCACCTCACCGCCCGCGCCTTTCTCCGCCAGCCGGGCGGCCCGGCGGATCAGCGTCCGCCCTTCCGGGCCGCCGGTCAGGCCCACGACGATCCGCTCCCGCGAGCCCCAGATCTTCGACACCCGGTGATCACTGCGGTACTGCTTCAGATACTCGTCCACGCGGTCGGCCACCCAGAGCAGGGCCAGCTCCCGCAGTGCCGTCAGGTTCCCGGGGCGGAAGTAGTTCGAAAGGGCCGCGTCGACCTTGTCCGGCTGGTAGACGTTCCCGTGTGCCATCCGGCGGCGCAGCGCCTGTGGCGACATGTCGACCAGCTCGATCTGGTCGGCCCGGCGCACCACCTCGTCCGGCACGGTCTCCTGCTGCCGTACGCCCGTGATCGACTCGACGACGTCCCCCAGCGACTCCAGATGCTGGATGTTGACGGTCGATATCACGTCGATGCCGGCGGCGAGCAGTTCCTCCACGTCCTGCCAGCGCTTGGCGTTGCGCGAGCCCGGGATGTTGGTGTGGGCCAGCTCGTCGACGAGCGCGACCTGCGGATGCCGGGCCAGTACGGCGTCGACGTCCATCTCGGTGAAGGACGAGCCGCGGTACGTCAGGTCCTTGCGCCGTATCTGCTCCAGTCCGTGCAGCATCACCTCGGTGCGCGGCCGGCCGTGGTGCTCCACGAACGCGACCACGCAGTCGGTGCCGCGCTCCACCCGCCGGTGCGCCTCGGCGAGCATCGCGTATGTCTTGCCGACGCCCGGTGCCGCGCCGAGATAGATCCGAAGCCTGCCGCGTCCCATGTTCCTCATTGTGTTCCGGCCACTGCTGCCTACGCAGCGTCGACCTTACGGCCAATATTCGCGACAAATGGGACCGGGTGCGGTGGCGGAAGCGTCTTTGACGCAACTCTGACGCTCCCGCCAGGCACGTCGTGAGGACTCAGCCGGGGTTGTCGCCGTGCGTGAGGGTCTCCCAGGCCACGAAGAGGTTGTTGCTGCCGGACGGGCGGTTGCGTGTGTTCAGCGTCTCGGTGTTGGTCATGGCATGGCCGAGCCGGTTGGCCAGGGCGTTGTGCCCGACCTCGGTGACGGGGCCGAGCCCGAGCTTCAGCGAGCCGCGGCACAGCCAGCTGGGCACGCCTTCACCGAGCTCGTACTTGGCCTGGAACCCGAGCGCGTGCCGCAGCCGCTCACCGACGTCGGTGCCGTACAGGTCCTGCCCCTGGATCCGACTGGTCTCCGCCACGTGCGAGATCGCGGAGATGCCGTAGCCGGTGTGCGTGAAGTCGCGGCAGGTCTCCTGGGTGAGGCCGGTGACGAAGGTGGACTGCCCCTGCCAGTAGTTGACGATCTTCTCGCGGGTGTCGAGGTTCTGGCTCGGCACGGTCTTCGGCAGATCGCCGTCCGAGGACAGGTACACATAGGCGGCGGTACGGGTGCGGAACTTCCCCATGGCCTTGTCGTACGACGCCTTGTCCTCGAGGAAGACGGAGATGCCGACGGCGGCCTCCATCATCGACAGCTCCCAGTTGCCGTTGGAGTTCGAGCCGTTGATGATCTCGGGCAGGTAGACGCTGCGGAGCATGGTGGCGAACCGTCCGGAGTTCGCCCAGTTCCCGGTGTACGTGTGCTTGATGATCTCGGCGGCCTTGGGCCAGGACGAGCCGGCCCACCCCGTCTGCAGGGGCGCGTTGCTGTTGGTGTGGTCCCTGATCGTGGCCGACCAGGCGTCCATCAGCTCGATGGCCTTCCTCGCATGCCGCTCGTCGCGGGTGATGTACCAGGCGAGGGCCTGGGTGTAGGCGGCTATCGCGTCCTCGCGCTCGTCGGTGCAGCCGTAGTTGGGGTTCGAGTACGAACCGCACTCGACGACCGCGCGGGGCTTGGGGGTGCGGTTCAGATCGGCGTACTTGCTCGCCATCATCCGGTCGAAGGCGCCCTTCCAGGGCTGGGCGCCGGCGTTGACCTTGGAGCGGGTGAAGTCCAACTGCCCCTTGGAGACTGTGACTCCGGGGTGGACGAAGGTGGCGGGAGCGGCGTCGGCGGGCCAGGCGAGAACACCGGCGACGAGGGCGGCCGCGGCCGCGAGGAGTGCGGTTCTGCGCATGCGTTGGGGGGCCTTCCGTTCTCGTATGTGAACGTGAAGCGCCTTTATGAACAGGCGCGTTGGGCCGAGACGGTAGGTACAGACCAATACACCGTCAAGAGTTCACGCACGAGAAAGGGCCGCACCCCTGAGGGGTACGGCCCTGATGTCGCTCCGGGATTCAGCGAACCTCGGTGATCTCCGGTCCGCGCTGGAGCTGGCCCATGCCGCCGGAGAAGCGCGAACCGGCCTCCTCCTGCTGGACACCCTCGGGGACCATCTGGGCGTCGGTCGGCAGCTGCAGGACGATCGGGTCACGGGGGGCCATCGGGCCCTCGCCGCGCACCACGACCGTGTCCCGGAAGATCTGCTCGAGGAGACCGGCCGCCTGCGGCTGCACGGCACCCTGACCCGAGATCACACCGCGCAGGAACCAGCGGGGTCCGTCCACACCGACGAACCGCACGACCTGGAAACCGCCCGTGCCGTCCGGCAGCTGAACCGGTACCTGGGCCCGCAGCTCCCAGCCGAGCGGCCCCTCGACCTCGTCGATGATGCCACCCTGCTGAGTGATGCCCGAGCCGATCTCCTCACGCACCTCGCCCCAGATGCCCTCGCGCTTGGGCGCGGCGAAGGCCTGCAGCTGAATGGCGCTGTCGCGCAGCACGACAGTGGCCGCGACGATCGCGTCACCCGCGACCTCCACGCGCAGTTCCATGCCGTCGACGCCCGGCACCAACAGGCCGCCCAGGTCCACCCGGCCCTCGCCGGGCTCGCGGACCTCGGAGCTGTCCCAGGGCCCGTCGGGCCGCGGTTCCGGCTCCAGCCGTACGCGCTCGCGCGTACCGTCGTCGTCCGCCTCAGTGTCGATGTCGACGACCTGCTCGGGCTCGCCCGCCGCGTCCTCGGCGGCACCCTTCTTGTTGCGACGTCCGAACACGTCACTGTCCTTCCCGGTCGGATACGACCGAAGCGTATCGATTCCCACCCGTAGCGCCGCCATCGGCGGCCTGACCGCTTGTATCGCTTGTTTCGTCCACCGCGGCATGGCCGCCGGTGGACCCGAAGCCCCCCTCGGCCCGTGCCGAATCGGGAAGCTCCGCGACCTCCTGGAAGCGAACCCTCTCGACCTGCTGGACAACCAGTTGGGCAATCCGGTCGAAGCGCTCGAACCGCACGGGCTCGTGCGGGTCGAGATTCACCACGATCACCTTGATCTCCCCACGGTACCCGGCATCAACCGTCCCCGGGGCATTCACCAGGGCGACACCGCAGCGGGCGGCGAGACCGGAACGCGGGTGCACGAAGGCCGCGTACCCCTCCGGGAGGGCGACAGACACCCCGGTGGGCAGCACGGCCCGTTCCCCCGGCTTGAGTTCGCGGCTCTCGGTGGTGCGCAGATCCGCTCCCGCGTCACCGGGGAGCGCGTACGTCGGAAGCGGTACGTCCGGGTCGACCCGGCGGATCAGCACGTTCAGGGGTTCACGGCTCACGGGTTCACCTCGAAGGCACGGGCACGCCGGACCTGGTCCGGGTCGTTCATGGCGGCCCGGATCTCCTCCGGGCGGCCGTTGTCGATGAAGTGGTCGACCTTCACCTCGATGAAGAGGGCGTCGGCACGGACGGCGACGGGCCCCTCGGGGCCGCCGATCCGCCCGGTGGCGGTGGAGTAGATCTTGCGGCCCGCCACCGCCGTCACCTCTGCCTCCAGGTACAGCACCGTGCCCACCGGAACCGGCCGTACGAAGTCTGTCTCCAGCCGTCCGGTGACGGCGATCGTCCGCAGCAGCCAGTTCAGCGAGCCGAGGGTCTCGTCGAGGGCGGTCGCGAGGACACCGCCGTGCGCCAGCCCGGGCGCGCCCTGATGGGCGGGCTGCACGGTGAACTCGGCCGTGATGCTGACGCCGTCACCCGCCCGTGCCTCCAGGTGCAGTCCGTGGGGCTGCTCGCCGCCGCAGCCGAAACACTCGCCGTAGTGCGCACCGAGAAGCTCACCGGGCGCGGGAGCCTCGGCATGCCGCACCGGTTTCACGGCGTCGGCCGGAGGCTCAAGAGACGGGGATTTGCCACTCACAGCCGCAGACCTTACCCGCGCGTCGGCCGTATCCGGACACCGTGCCAAGCTTGGCTCCATGCAGCTCTCCGCCGCCCCGTACGAAGAACGACTCACCGCCCCCCGCTCCTGGTGGCTGGTCTCGTGCCTGGTCGGGCTCTCCCTGGCCCTGATCCTGCTGCCCTTCGGCACGCTGCCGATGCTCGCAGGCCTGGTCGGCGGCACCGCCGCGGCGGCCGTCATGGCCAGCTCGTACGGCTCAGTCCGCATCCGTGTGGTGGGCGACGCGCTGATCGCCGGTGAGGCGAAGGTTCCGGTGCGGGCGCTCGGCGAGGCCCACGTGCTGGACCCGGAGGAGGCCCGCGCCTGGCGCACCCACAAGGCCGACACACGGGCCTTTCTGCTGCTGCGCGCCTACATCCCCACGGCCCTGCGGGTCGAGGTCACCGATCCCGAGGACCCGACCCCGTACCTCTACCTGTCGACCCGTGAGCCGGAGCGGCTGGCCGCGGCGATCAAGGCGGCCAAGGTCTCGGCCTAGCACACCAGAACGGGCCGTCACCGGCCCTGGTCAAGGCTTGCTCTGCCGGTCGTAAAACTTTCGCCGTGGCACTCCGAACGGCCTCTCCCGGGCGTCCCGACTGCCGGTTCTCAGCCGTCGCCTGGTTTCTTGTGCCGGGCTTCACGCATGATGTCGCCCATCTCGAGCGGGTGCGCCGGGCGTTCAAGAGCGGGCAGTTCCGGCAGCTCGTCCCACGGGACCTGGATCTTCCGGAGGTCCGCCCGAATGCGTGCCGCGAGTCTCTTGGTGTCCCGGCGGTTCATGACCGCGCCGACGGCGGCGCCCACCATGAAGGGCATCAGGTTCGGCAGGTTCCGGACCATGCGCTTCATGATCTGCTGACGCAGCTCGCGCTTCATCTGGCCGCCGAGAGCGGCGTTGACCGTCGCAGGCTTCATCGGATCGATGCCGCGCTCCTCGGACCACGAGGACAGATAGGCGGTGCTGCGTTCCCTGAGATTGCCGGGCGGGCGTACGCCGTACACCTCGTGCAGCTCGGCGATCATCTTCAGCTCGATCGCGGCCACACCGGTGACTTCCGCGGCCAGTTCCGTCGGCATCGCGGGCGGCACCGGCAGCATCGCCGCCGCACCCACTCCCGCACCGACCGTGGAGCTCGCGTTCGCGGCGCCCGCCACGAGTTTGTCCGCGAGCTGCTCGGGCCCGAGGCCCGGGAAGTGCCGACGCAGGGTCGCGAGGTCCCGTACGGGGATCCGCGGGGCGTTCTCGATGATCCGGTCGGCGAGGTACGCCAGGCCCGCCCTGGCGCGGCTGCCGCCCTTACGGACCCCCTCCCTGGCCTTTTCCCGGATCACCACGACCCGCCGCTTTGCGACGGGCGCGGGAACCTCCACCGATGCCGGGAGGTCAGACCCGGACATCGGTTCGAGCGAGGCTCCCTTGTCGGATGAGCCCCGCTCGCCTTCACGCGCGCCGTACGAGCCGTCGGACGGCCCCTGGTCCGCTCCCCGCGCGGGGAAGCGGCGCTTCCAAGGAGGGGTCGAGCCAGTCATGCCCGACCCGACCTCAGTCGCAGTCGCGGCAGATCGGCTGGCCGTTCTTCTCCCGAGCCAGCTGGCTGCGGTGGTGCACCAGGAAGCAGCTCATGCAGGTGAACTCGTCCTGCTGCTTGGGCAGCACCCGGACGGCCAGCTCCTCATTCGAGAGGTCCGCGCCGGGCAGCTCCAGGCCTTCGGCAGCCTCGAACTCGTCGACGTCCACTGCGGACGTCGACTTGTCGTTCCGCCTGGCCTTCAGCTCTTCAAGGCTGTCCGAGTCGACGTCGTCGTCGGTCTTGCGTGGGGTGTCGTAATCCGTTGCCATGTCGCTCTCCCCCTCTGGGTGTCTGCGGTGTCTCCAGCGCACGTAACGCGTGAGAGGCCGGACTTGTGCCCGACCCGAGGCGGAGATTTTGCCTCACATCAAGGTCTGTTACTCAATCGACACCCAACCGGACCCCTCATGAGTGATCGGCTTGGATGGCGAACGGGACCGTACACGGTCCCAATGCCGCAGTTCAAAGGCGTCTCACCGTGTACTTCCCGTGATCAGGACCCCCGAAAACCCGGATTTTCCCGGCTTTCCGACAGGGCACATGATCACGGAGAGTAGATGGCCGGAAAACCGCCCTTGTGATCGATCACACACAGGACTGCCGACCGGGTGCCCAGAAAATTCCGCGCAAAGCGAACATCCCCGAATACCCGCCGGGTGTCGGCGCACATGGTCTCAGACCGGAAGGGTCACTCGCATCACGAGACCTCCGCCCTCGCGTGGCTGCGCCGAGATGTGTCCGCCGTGAGCCCGCGCCACGGACCTCACGATGGACAGTCCCAGACCCACACCCTTGTCGCTGCCCGTGCGCTCCGTACGCAGCCGCCGGAACGGCTCGAAGAGGTTGTCGATCTCGTACGCCGGCACCACCGGCCCGGTGTTGGAGACGACCAGGACCGCCTGCCCGTGCTGGACCTCGGTGGTGACCTCGACCCAGCCGCCCTCCGGGATGTTGTACCGGACGGCGTTCTGCACCAGGTTCAGCGCGATCCGCTCCAGCAGCACGCCGTTGCCCTGGACCACGGCGGGCTTCTGCTCGCCGCGGATCAGCACGCCCTTGGCCTGTGCCTCCGCGTGCACCTGGTCGACGGCCTGCTCGGCCACCTCCGCGAGGTCCACCGGCTTGCGCTCGACGATCTGGTTGTCACTGCGGGCGAGCAGCAGCAGGCCCTCGACCAGCTGCTCGCTGCGCTCGTTGGTGGCCAGCAGTGTCTTGCCGAGCTGCTGGAGTTCCACCGGGGCGGCCGGGTCCGACAGGTGCACCTCGAGGAGCGTGCGGTTGATCGCGAGCGGGGTGCGCAGCTCGTGCGAGGCGTTGCCGACGAAGCGCTGCTGGGCGGTGAAGGCCCGCTGCAACCGCTCCAGCATCTCGTCGAAGGTGTCGGCGAGCTCCTTCAGCTCGTCGTCCGGCCCGTCCAGCTCGATACGGCGGGACAGGTCCGAGCCCGCCACCGCGCGCGCGGTCCGGGTGATCCGGCCCAGCGGCGACAGGACACGGCCGGCCATGGCGTAACCGAAGGCGAAGGCGATGATCGCGAGGCCGAGGAGCGCCAGCAGGGAGCGGCTGAGGAGATCGTCCAGGGCGACCCGGCGCTTTTGGTCGATGCATTCGCTGATCGCGGAGTTGAACTCGTCGAGCCGCAGGCCGTTGGCGTTGTTGATCGCGGGGCAGTCGGCGCTGGCGACCCTGATCTCGTTACTGGCGCTCACGATCTTGAACGGTGGCTGGTTGCCCGTGCTGATGGCCTGCGCGGCCAGCAGATAGATGATCGACAGCAGCAGGATGCCGGCGATCAGGAACATGCCGCCGTACAGCAGCGTGAGCCGTATGCGGATGGTGGGACGCAGCCATGGGAAGGCGGACTCCGCCCTGCGGGGGGCCCAGGTGGGTTTCGGGGGCGCCTGCGGAGGCGCGGGTGTCGTGGCCATGGGACATCAGATCCGGTAGCCGGAACCGGGGACGGTGACGATCACCGGCGGCTCTCCCAGTTTGCGGCGCAGTGTCATGACGGTCACCCGGACCACGTTGGTGAACGGGTCGGTGTTCTCGTCCCAGGCCTTCTCCAGCAGCTGCTCGGCCGAGACGACCGCGCCCTCGCTGCGCATCAGCACCTCCAGGACGGCGAACTCCTTCGGCGCCAGCTGCACCTCCTTGCCGTCGCGGAAGACCTCGCGGCGGTTGGGGTCGAGCTTTATGCCGGCGCGCTCCAGGACGGGCGGCAGCGGCACGCTCGTGCGGCGGCCGAGGGCACGCACGCGTGCCGTCAGCTCGCTGAACGCGAAGGGCTTGGGCAGATAGTCGTCGGCGCCGATCTCCAGCCCTTCGACACGATCGCTGACGTCGCCCGACGCCGTGAGCATCAGCACGCGTGTGGGCATGCCGAGTTCGACGATCTTGCGGCAGACGTCGTCGCCGTGCACGAGGGGGAGGTCGCGGTCGAGGACGACCACGTCGTAGTCGTTGACGCCGATGCGCTCCAGGGCGGCCGCACCGTCGTACACGACGTCGACGGCCATGGCCTCCCGGCGCAGTCCGGTGGCCACCGCATCGGCGAGCAGTTGCTCGTCCTCGACGACGAGTACGCGCACGTCGCTTGTCCTTCCTGTGTCCACCCGCGTAGCGCATGTCATCGCGCGCGGGCAGGGGTCCATGTCGGGTGTCTTGACCTCCATCCTGCCCTTTTCGGCCATAAGTCGGCGGTAAGACGGGTGAGTGGGCCATGAAGGGCGGGTGTGAAGCCCGGGAATGCGAGATTTTCTCTTCCGGTTGAGGTTTCCGCGGAAGAGAGCGGGGGGAGGACGGCTTTACACCCCGCGATCACGCTCTGCTTGTACCGCACCACCATGCGGTACGAGGCGATCCGCTTTCCGCAGAGTGGGCGTGGGTGTCCGGCACCGTCGCCGCCCGGCAAGGGCAGCGCTGGGCATCCACCGGAGACGTGATCGTCCCTTCCGAACGGCACACCCCCGTGCCACCGACCCACCGACCCAGGACGAGGGGGCGCAGCATGGACGCATTCACCGCAGGACTTCTGCAGCGCATAAGGGCGACCGAGTCCGACCTGACGCGGGCTCTCGACGAGGGCGACGACTTCCTCGTCGAAGTGGAGCAGGGCGAGCTCGACGACCTGCGCCGCCTCGCCGCCGAGCATGGCGTGGAAGTCGGCGCGACGAGCGGCGTCTGACCGGCTCGTGAGCACCACAGGGCCCCCGGCGAATCCAGCGCCGGGGGCCCTGCTTCTTGTGCTGCCGGGGCCCTGTCTCTGCCCGGTGCCGTGCCGTCAGTCGTGCCAGGCGCCCAGGTCCTCCAGCAGCTGCTGGAGGGGTTCGAAGACCCCCGGCGTCGCCGCCACCGCCAGGTCGCGTGAGGGGCGCTCTCCGGGGCGTCCACCCGTCAGCGCGCCCGCCTCACGGGCGATCAGGTCGCCGGCCGCGAGGTCCCAGGCGTTGAGACCCCGCTCGTAGTAGCCGTCCAGTCGGCCGGCGGCGAGATCGCACAGGTCGATCGCGGCCGAGCCACCACGGCGGATGTCGCGCAGGAGGGGGATCAGCCGCTGGGCGACGGCGGCCTGGTGCGTGCGCACCTCGGTGACGTAGTTGAAGCCCGTCGAGACCAGGGACTGGGCGAGGGGGGCCGGGGGACGGCAGGTGAGCCTGCGCTCACCGTCCCAGGCGCCCGTGGCCCACGCACCGCCGCCGCGGACCGCGTGGAAGGTCTCGCCCCGCATCGGGGCCGCCACGACGCCGGCGACCGTCTCTCCGTCCTGCTCGGCGGCGATGGACACGGACCAAGTCGGCAGTCCGTAGAGGTAGTTGACGGTGCCGTCCAGGGGGTCGATCACCCAGCGGACGCCGCTCGTGCCCTCGGTGGAGGCGCCCTCCTCGCCGAGGAAGCCGTCGTCCGGGCGGTGCTCGGAGATCAGGCCCGTGATCAGCTTCTCGGCCGCGATGTCCATCTCGGTGACCACGTCGATCGGGCTCGACTTGGTCGCCGCGACGGCGAGGTCGGCCGGCCGGCCGTCGCGCAGCAGCTCTCCCGCGCGGCGGGCGGCCTCCTGGGCGAGGGTGAGCAGTTCCGTGTGCAGGGCGTCGGTCACGGTGCTCCTCATGCGTAGGGGCTGTCGGCGCCCGCCGCGGCGGGCCTGGGTGCGCGGGACGGGCAGCAGCCCACCGGGCAGAGGTTGTGGCTCGCCCCGAGCGCGCCCAGGGCGCAGGGCGTGACCTCCTGCGCGCGCTCCACGGCGGCGCGCTCCAGGACGAGGTCGCGGATCGCGGCGGCGAACCGCGGGTCGTCGCCGACGGTGGCCGAGCGGCGCATCGGCAGACCCAGCTCCTCGGCCTTGGCCTTGGCCTCCGTGTCGAGGTCGTAGAGGACCTCCATGTGGTCGGAGACGAAGCCGATGGGCGCGATCACGACGGCCGGGACGCCGGCCTCGTGCCGCTCCTCGAGGTGGTCGCAGATGTCGGGCTCCAGCCACGGGATGTGCGGGGCGCCGGAGCGGGACTGGTAGACGAGCCGCCAGGGATGGTCGACGCCGGTGCGCTCGCGTACGGCGTCGGCGATCAGCTGCGCGACATCCAGGTGCTGCTCGACGTACGCCCCGCCTTCGCCGTGGCCCTCGACGGGGCCGGAGCTGTCGGCGGCCGCGGTCGGGATCGAGTGGGTGGAGAACGCGATGTGGGCGCCGTCCCGGACGTCCTCGGGAAGGTCGGCCAGGGAGTCGAGCACGCCGTCGATCATCGGCTCCAGGAAGCCGGGGTGGTTGAAGTAGTGCCGCAGCTTGTCGATCCTCGGCAGCTCCAGGCCCTCGGCCGCGAGGGCGGCGAGCGAGTCCGCGAGGTTCTCGCGGTACTGCCGGCACCCCGAGTAGGACGCGTAGGCGCTGGTGGCGAGGACGAGGATGCGACGGCGGCCGTCGGCGACCATCTCGCGCAGCGTGTCCGTCAGGTACGGCGCCCAGTTGCGGTTGCCCCAGTGGATCGGCAGATCCAGACCGTGCTCGGCGAAGTCCTTGCGCAGGGCGTCCAGCAGGGCGCGGTTCTGGTCGTTGATGGGGCTGACGCCGCCGAACTGGAAGTAGTGCTCGCCGACTTCCTTCAGGCGTTCGGTGGGGATGCCCCGCCCGCGGGTGACGTTCTCCAGGAACGGGATCACGTCGTCCGGGCCCTCGGGGCCGCCGAACGAGAGCAGGAGCAGGGCGTCGTAGGGGGTGGCATCGCGCACGTCTGGCATGGATCGATCCTGTCATCCGGTACTGACAGCCTGGAAACGGCGGGGTGACCACCCGGGTTCCCCCTGCGTCCGAGCGGGTGCGTTAGGGTCACCTAACTCGTAAGCTGTATCGGCCATCCACACGCCTTACGGGGCGCCTTCACGCCCTGTCGTGTGCCCGCACGCCTGCCTGCACCACCCCGAGCCACCGCAGCCCCCGCTGCTCCTGCCTGACGGAGACCCCCGTGCCGAGCCCCTACCGCGCCCTGTTCGCCGCCCCCGGCTCCAAGGGCTTCACCGCCGCGGGGTTCCTCGGCCGGATGCCGCTGTCGATGATGGGCATCGGCGTCGTGACCATGGTGTCCCAGCTGACCGGGCGGTACGGCCTCGCCGGCGCGCTGTCGGCCACCATCGCGCTCGCCGCCGCGGTGGCCGGCCCGCAGGTCTCGCGGCTGGTCGACCGGTACGGGCAGCGGCGGGTGCTGCGTCCCGCGACGCTGATCACGCTCGTGGCGGCGGCCCTGCTGCTGTTCGCCGCCCACTACGCGTGGCCGGACTGGGTGCTGTTCGCGGCGTGCGCCGGCATCGGCTGCGTGCCGAGCGTCGGGGCGATGACCCGGGCCCGCTGGGCCGCCCTGTACCGCGGGACGCCTCAGCTGCACACCGCGTACTCCTTCGAGTCCGTGATCGACGAGGTCTGCTTCATCTTCGGGCCGATCATCTCCATCGGACTGTCCACGGCATGGTTCCCGGAGGCCGGGCCGCTGCTCGCGGGCTGCTTCCTGGCGGTCGGCGTCTTCTGGCTGACCGCACAGCGGGCCACCGAGCCCGCGCCGCACCCGCGCGAGCAACACGACGACGGCTCGGCCCTGCGCTCGCTCGGGCTCCAGGTCCTGATGGCCACGTTCGTGGCGACCGGAGCGATCTTCGGTGCCGTCGACGTGGTCACCGTGGCCTTCGCCGAGGAGCAGGGCCACAAGGGCGCCGCGAGCATCGTCCTCGCCCTGTACGCGGCGGGCTCCTGCGCGGCGGGCGCCGTGTTCGGGCTGCTGCGCTTCAAAGGGGCGCCCGAACGTCGTTGGCTGCTGGGCATATGCGCGATGGCCGTGAGTATGATCCCCCTCCTACTGGTCGGAAACTTGCCGTTTCTGGCTGTGGCGCTGTTCGTCTCGGGCATGGCCGTCGCTCCCACGATGATCACGACCATGTCCCTGATCGAAGAGCACGTACCACGCGCGCAACTGACCGAGGGCATGACCTGGGTGAGCACCGGGCTCGCGGTCGGGGTCGCGCTCGGCTCCTCCGCGGCCGGCTGGGTGATCGACGCCGCCGGTGCGGGCGCCGGGTACGGGGTTCCGGCGGTGTCCGGGGCCGTCGCGGTCGTGGTCGGTTTTCTGGGGTACCGCCGGCTCAGCAAGCCGGCTCCGCGTCGGGGAGGCACCGTTGAGCAGCACAGCGAGCGGCAGGAACGGCACGTGGCGTAACTGGGGCGGCACGGTCGCCGCCCGCCCCGCGCGGGAGGTCACTCCCGCCTCCGTCGAGGAGTTGTCCGCGGCGATACGCCGGGCCGGCGAGGACGGCCTGAAGGTGAAGGCGGTCGGCAGCGGACACTCCTTCACCTCCATCGCCGCCACCGACGGCGTGCTGATCCGCCCTCAGCTGCTGACCGGCATCCGCGACATCGACCGGGAGGCCATGACAGTCACGGTCGAGGCGGGCACCCCGCTCAGGCGGCTCAACGCGGCCCTCGCGCGCGAGGGACTCTCGCTCACCAACATGGGCGACATCATGGAGCAGACGGTCTCCGGCGCCACCAGCACGGGCACCCACGGCACGGGCCGCGAGTCGGGCTCGATCGCCGCCCAGATCAAGGCCCTGGAACTGGTCACGGCAGACGGTTCGGTGCTCACCTGCTCCGAGAAGGAGAACCCCGAGGTGTTCGCGGCCGCCCGGATCGGCCTCGGCGCGCTGGGTGTCGTCACCGCGATCACGTTCGCCGTCGAGCCCATCTTCCTGCTCTCCGCACGCGAGGAGCCGATGCCGCTCGACAAGGTCCTGTCGGACTTCGACGAACTGTGGGCCGAGAACGAGCACTTCGAGTTCTACTGGTTCCCGCACACCGGCAGCACCAACACCAAGCGCAACAACCGCAGTGCGGGCCCGGAGAAGCCGGTACCCCGGCTCCGGGGCCTGTTCGAGGACGAGTTCCTCTCCAACGGGGTCTTCCAGGTCGCCCAGTGGGTCGGCCGCGCGGCGCCCGCCACCATCCCCACGATCGCCCGGGTCTCCAGCAAGGCGTTGTCCGCGCGGACCTACACCGACATCCCGTACAAGGTCTTCACATCGCCGCGCCGGGTGCGCTTCGTGGAGATGGAGTACGCCGTCCCGCGCGAGGCCGTCGTGGAGACGCTGCTCGAAGTGAAGGCCATGGTCGACCGCGCCGGTCTCAGGGTCAGCTTCCCGGTCGAGGTGCGCACCGCGCCGGCCGACGACATCACGCTGTCCACCGCCTCGGGCCGTGACAGTGCGTACATCGCCGTCCACATGGTCAAGGGCACCCCGTACCAGCGGTACTTCACCGCCGTCGAGCGCATCCTCACCGCGCACGAGGGGCGGCCGCACTGGGGCAAGGTGCACACGCGGGACGCCGAGTACTTCGCTCAGGTATATCCGCGCTTCGGCGAGTTCACGGCGCTGCGGGACCGACTCGACCCCGACCGCCGCTTCCAGAACGACTATCTGCGGCGGGTGTTGGGGGCGTAGCGCCTGAGCGGCTCGATCCGCTTTGTCGACCGACTTCGCTGCTGGGCGACGTGCGGACGAAAGCATTAGTTCCGTTTCCGGGGTTTGCGTGAAGTACGCCACGTTCAAGATCGGCGAAACGCCCAACGGACGGCCGAGTCACACTTCTTGCCAGAAGTTGGGCGGCGTGCCAATCCACGCACGTGGCCCGAATGGAGTACTGTTGCGAGCCCTGGGTCCGGTCTCCCGCCTGGGCGTCCGTGGCCTTCAAGGACCGCCGGGAGGGGGCTAGTTGCACAGGGTGACGGAGTTGGTCACTTAGCGTTGCGAATAGGTAACCGTGCCATAACGGCGATCCAGGGCCCGTGCCCGACACGCCGGGCAACTCGGCAAGGTTGTGGCAGGCTGCACCCGGGCAGGCCACACTCGACTAGCGGAAGCAGCGACGCACGTGACGTCGGCAGGCACCACCCGGGAGGTCCCCATGCCCGAACTGCGTGTCGTGGCCGTCTCCAATGACGGCACACGGCTGGTGCTGAAGGCTGCCGACGCGACGGAGTACACCCTTCCGATCGACGAACGCCTGCGCGCCGCCGTGCGCGGCGACCGTCCCCGCCTCGGCCAGATCGAGATCGAGGTGGAGAGCCATCTCCGCCCCCGTGACATCCAGGCGCGTATACGAGCTGGTGCGACCGCGGAAGAGGTCGCCCAACTCGCCGGCATCCCCGTCGACCGCGTACGGCGCTTCGAGGGCCCCGTGCTCGCCGAGCGTGCCTTCATGGCCGAACGGGCCCGCAAGACTCCCGTCCGCCGGCCCGGCGAGAACGCGGCCGGTCCGCAGCTCGGCGAGGCCGTCCAGGAGCGACTGCTGCTGCGCGGCGCCGACAAGGACACCGTGCAGTGGGACTCCTGGCGCCGCGACGACGGCACCTGGGAAGTGCTGCTGGTCTACATGGTGGCGGGCGAACCGCACTCGGCGAGCTGGACGTACGACCCGCCCCGGCGGCTCGTCCAGGCCGTCGACGAGGAGGCGCGCTCGCTGATCGGCGAGTCCGACGACCTCGCCGCGCCGGAGCCCAGCTTCCCGTTCGTGCCGCGTATCGCCCGGCTTCCGCGCGAGCGTTCGATGGACCGTGCCCTGGAGCGCACCGAGCGCCCGAGCCTGCCGGCTCAGGCCTCCGAGCCGGTCGAGGAGACCACGGAGGAACGGGACTCGCTCACCAGCCTGCTGGAGGCGGTGCCCAGCTTCCGCGGCGACATGGTGGTGCCGGAGCGCCCGCCGGAGCCCGAGGTGGAGGAACCCCCCACCGAACCGGAAGCGGAGGAGCCTCCCGCTCCCGCCGCCTCCGCCGGTTCCGCGTACGCGGACGTGCTGATGCCCCGTTCCGTCGGCAGCCACCGCGACCGCCTCATCGGCGCCACGGACCGCCAGGCCGAAGCGGACGGCGTCCGCCCGGGCCGCCGCGCCGCGGTACCGAGCTGGGACGAGATCGTGTTCGGGACGCGGAGGAAGAAGCAGGAGTAGTCGGTCGTACG
Organism: Streptomyces sp. NPDC012935; assembly: GCF_042900345.1. NCBI lineage: Bacteria > Bacillati > Actinomycetota > Actinomycetes > Kitasatosporales > Streptomycetaceae > Streptomyces > Streptomyces sp. NPDC012935. The sequence goes on along the minus strand of NZ_JBIBBC010000016.1, from coordinate 122,409 downwards.
GCTGCGGGTGCGGTCGTACGAGGACGAGGGCCGCGCCGGTTGCAGCGCGGCCCTCGTGCTGTGCGGGGTGGGCCGGGCGGTCGTGCCGCTGGTGGTTCCGGAGAGTCCTCGCCCCGCTCCCCCGCTCGTCGCGCCCTACTGCGGATCCGCCCCCACGGCCACCGGCCGCGACGGGTCCGATGACCACTCCGACCACGAACCGACGTACAGCGCCGCCGGAATGCCTGCTACCGCCAGCGCCAGTACCTGGTGCGCGGCGGAGACGCCCGAGCCGCAGTACACGCCGACCTCGGTGCCCTGGGACGCCCCCAGGGCCTTGAAGCGTGCCGCGAGTTCCCCCGCCGGGAGGAAGCGGCCGTCCGCGGCCACGTTCTCGTGCGTGGGGGCGGACACGGCGCCCGGGACGTGGCCGCCGACCGGGTCGATCGGCTCGACCTCGCCGCGGTAGCGCTCCCCCGCCCGCGCGTCCAGCAGCACCCCGGACCGGGCGAGCGCCGCGGCGCCGTCGGCGTCGAGCAGTCCCGTCGCCCCCGGTGCCGGTACGAAGTCGCCCTCCGCCGGGGTCGGCACGGACGTCTCCAGCGGCCCCTCCCAGGTGGGCAACCCGCCGTCGAGGACCCGCACGTCGGGGTGGCCCGTCCAGCGCAGCAGCCACCACGCCCGGGCCGCCGCCCAGCCCTGCCCGCCGTCGTACACAACCACCGGCGTCCCGGACGTCACGCCTGCCCGCCGCATCGCCGTACCGAATTCGGCCAAGTCCGGCAGTGGATGACGCCCACGCGAACCGGGCTCGGAGGCCAGTTCCCGGTCCAGATCGACGTAGACCGCGCCGGGGATGTGCCCGGCCTCGTACTCGGCCCGGCCGTCGAAAGAGGGCTCACCCGACGCCTTGGCCAGGGACAACTGCCAGCGGACGTCGAGCAGCACGGGCGGGTCGCCGCCCGTCAGGTCACCGGCCAGTTCTGATGCGGAGATGATGGCGTTCATGGCCACCATCCTTGCGCACGGGGTGGCCCCATCGTCGCGGTCCGGTTACTCTGCCCGCCGGACAGGCCCGATCACGAGGCGTACGGGATCAGGCACATGCTGTACAGCCGATCGACATCCGACGGCAATCGCACGGAAACGGGCGGTAAATCGCACACCGGGCATCCTCCGGGCACCGGCCGCCGTGCGCGGCGCGCCCGCAGCGCACGTGGCCACGGGTGGTGCGAGCATCGGCACGGGGGTCCGGACAGCGCAAGCGACACGGCCACCGCGAGGGGCCGAGGAGAGAGTGACGATGACCGAGGCACGGGGGTCGGCCGGCCCGAACGGCGAGACGCACGCTCGGCACGCGCCCGGCACGCCCTGCTGGGTGAGTCTGATGGTGCATGGACTGGCCGCGACCCAGGACTTCTACGGAGCGTTGTTCGGCTGGGAGTTCCAGCCCGGCCCCCAGCAACTCGGCCCCTATGTGCGGGCCCTGCTGAACGGCCGTGAGGTGGCCGGAATCGGCCAGCTGCCGCCCGACCGCCACCTCCCCATCGCCTGGACGCCCTACCTCGCCTCGAACAACGTCGGCCTGACCGCCGACTCGGTACGGCAGTGCGGCGGCACGGTCGGCGTGGGCCCGTTGGACGCCGCCGAGGCCGGCCGGCTGGCGATCTGCTCCGACCCGTCCGGAGCCGTCTTCGGCATCTGGCAGGGGGCGGAACACCGCGGCACGGCCATCACGGGCGTGCCCGGCACCCCGGCCTGGAACGAGCTGCTGACCTTCGAGTCCGTGAACGTGGCCAAGTTCTACGCGACCGTGTTCGCGTACGAGGAGGAGCCTGTGGTCTCGGCCGACTTCGACTACGTCACCCTGCTCGTCGACGGCCGCGCGGTCGCCGGCATCCACGGCGTCGGCACCTCCCTGCCGCGCGACCGGGGCCCGCACTGGGTGACGTACTTCGAGGTCGCCGACACGGACGAGACACTGGCCCGGGTCGTCGACCTCGGTGGCCATGTCCTCAAGCCGGCCCACGACAGCGCCCACGGCCGTGTGGCCACGGTGGCGGACCCCGAGGGGGCCCGGTTCTCCCTGATCCAGGACCCGCGCTGACGGGCTCGGGAGCAAGGCCGCCGAACGGGATCTCGAATCGGACCTGCTACACCGGAAGGACGTCCGGGGACAGCGCCGCCGCCCGTGCGCTCGCCGCCGTCATCCGGCGTCGGTGGTGGCGGCGGCACAGGACCTCGTAGCCGACGGCGTCCGCCTGGTTGACGTCGCCGACGACCACCTGGGCGCCCTCGACGACCATCTCGCCGCCTATCGTTCGGGCGTTGTGCGTGGCGCGGGCGCCGCACCAGCACAGGGCCTCGACCTGGAGCACCTCGACCCGGTCGGCCAGTTCCACCAGGCGCTGCGAGCCGGGGAACAGCTTGCTGCGGAAGTCGGTCGTGATGCCGAAGGCGTAGACGTCCATGCCCAGGTCGTCGACCACGCGGGCGAGTTGGTCGATCTGGTCGGGGGCGAGGAACTGGGCCTCGTCGGCGATGACGTAGTCCGCGCGGCCGCCCCTGGAGAGATGGTCGACGACGTACGCGTACAGGTCGACGCCGTCCTCGACCTCCACCGCGTCCGTGACCAGGCCGAGCCGCGAGGACAGCTTGCCCTCGCCCGCGCGGTCGTCACGCGTGAAGATCATGCCCGCCAGCCCACGCGCCGAACGGTTGTGCTCTATCTGGAGAGCCAGGGTCGACTTCCCGCAGTCCATCGTTCCGGAGAAGAACACCAGCTCGGGCATGTTGAGTTGAGCACCTTTCGGCGGAGAGCGTCGCTACGGCGGGCTGCGGGGGTTTCAGGAGCGTACTTCGAGCAGGGGGATCAACTGCTCGGCGGGGGTCATCGAACCGTGGTTGCCGACCATCGCCGACTCCTTCGGCTCCCGCTCGGAGGCGATGATCAGGACGTCGTCCCGCGCGGCCGCGATCACGTCGCCGATCCGTCCGTACACCCGCTCGTCGATCCGTGGGCCGAACCAGCCCGCCGCGATCGCCTCGTCCCGGGAGGCCACCCAGAACTGCTCGCCGAGCACCTCGCGCCAGCAGGTCAGGACGTCGTTCGCGGCGCCCGGCACCGCGTACACGTGCCGCGCGCGGCCCTCGCCGCCGAGCAGAGCGACGCCGGCGCGCAGCTCCCAGTCCTCGTCGAAATCGATGCGGTGCTGCTCGTCGAAGGGCACGTCGATCATGCCGTGGTCGGCGGTGACGTAGAGCGCGGTGCGCGGCGGCAGCTGCTCGGCGAGGCGCTGGACGAGCCGGTCGACGTACATGAGCTGGCCGCGCCAGGTGTCCGAGTCGACGCCGTAGCGGTGGCCGGCGCCGTCGAGTTCGGCGTAGTACGTGTAGACCAGGGAGCGCTCACCCGCGGCCAGTTGCTCGGCCGCGAGGTCCATACGGTCCTCGCCGGTCAGCCGTCCCAGGAACGTTCCGCCACTGAGCGCGACCTTGGTCAGCGGGGTGTTCTGGAAGGTCGGGGACGACACCTGCGCCGCGTGCACGCCCGCCTGCTGCGCCAGCTGGAAGACCGTGGGGTACGGCTGCCAGACGCGCGGCGACGTCCACGGCTGCCAGCGCAGCTGGTTCATCAGCTCGCCGGTCTCCGGATTGCGCACGGTGTACCCGGGCAGGCCGTGCGCGCCCGGCGGCAGGCCGGTGCCGACGGAGGCCAGGGAGGTCGCGGTGGTCGCGGGGTAGCCGGCGGTGAGCGGGCGGCCGGTGCCGCCGCGCGAGCTGCTCAGGAGCGACGTCATGAACGGCGCTTCCTCAGGGTGCGCCTTGAGCTGCTCCCAGCCGAGGCCGTCGATCAGGAACACGCAGGCACGGTCGGCGGCGGCCAGCTCGGGGATCGCGGCGGTCATCTCCGGCACGCCCATGCCGGCGGCCAGCGTGGGCAGCAGATCGGCGAGCGAGCCGCTGCCGTACTCGGGGGCCGGTGCGGAGTCGACGGCCAGGGGTTCAGGGTGGGAGTCCCAGGCGGTGGGCTGGATCATCTCAGCGGGCGATGTCCGCGGTCGCCTCGGAGAGCGACTGCGCGAAGGTGAGCGCCTGCCGCACGGTCTCCGGTCCGTCGCCGGCCTCGCTGACGCGCAGGCTGAGGTCGTCCGCCGTGGAACTGCCCGTGTAGCCGTGGTCGGCCTCGCAGTTGGGGTCACCGCAGGCGGCGGGCTCCAGGTCGAGCCGGGAGACCGCGCCCCACCCGATGGTGAGGACGATCTCGCGGGGCAGCGTGCCCGGCGTGTACGACTCCGGGTTGGCGACGACGCGGCTGACGACGACCGAGGAGATCCGGCCGAGCTTCACGGACTCGGTGGACGTCGTGGCGTACGGCGTCGGGGAGGTGCTGTCGGCCGCCTGCTCGTCGGTGTGGCTGACGATGAAGCGGTTGTGGGTGAGGACGAGCACGGTCACGTGCCGCCGCACCTCGTTCTGGTCGAACGTCGTCTCCTGATGGACCAGGTACGACCGGATGGGCTCGCCGCCCACAGCGGCCTCCACCGCCTCGGCCACGAGGGCCGGGTAGTAGCCGCTGCGCTCGATCGCCGCACGCAGCCCCTGGGTCGTCGTACTGGTCTTGGCCATGATGCCCATCCTACGGGGGCGCACTGACTGCGAGGCACCGCTGAGGGGGCTCTCAGTACGTCGGCAGGGTCCTCGGCCCGAGGTCGTCCCGGGCGGGCGGCGGTGCGAGGCGTACGGAGGCGCCGAGCACGCTCAGGCCGTGGGTGGCGACAACGACCGGTTCCAGGGTGACCGCGACGACCTCCGGGTGGTCGTCGACCAGCCGCGACACCCGCAGCAGCAGCTCCTCCAGCGAAGGCATGTCGACGGGAGCGGAGCCGCGCCAGCCGAAGAGGAGGGGTGCCGTCCGGATGGAGCGGACGATCGAGGTCGCCTCGCGGTCGGTGACCGGGATCAGCCGGTGCGCCATGTCCCCGAGCAGCTGGGAGGCGGCTCCGGCGAGCCCGAAGGACAGCACGGCGCCGGCCGCCGGGTCGATCACGGCCCTTACGACGGTGTCGACGCCGCGCGGTGCCATGCTCTGCACGACCGGCCGCAGCTCCTCCGGCCTGCCGAACAGTCCGGTCAACTCGGCGTACGCCCGCCGCAGTTGCTCCTCGTCGGCGAGGTCGAGCCGCACCCCGCCGAGGTCGGCGCGGTGCCGTAGGTGCGGCGCGGTGGCCTTGAGGGCGACGGGGTAGCCGAGGGTGCGGGCGGCGTCGGCGGCGGCGTCGGGGGTGGGCGCGTGCAGGGCGCGGTGCACCTCGATGCCGTACTTCCCGAGCAGGTCACAGGTCTCGTCCGTGCCGAGCGTGAGTCCCTGCCCGCGCGCGAGCAGGCCGCCGATCAGCTGGGCGGCGCCCTTCTCGTCGATGGACTCGTACTCGGGCACCTTGCCCGGGTCGGCCGCGTCGCGTCGCCACTGCGCGTAGTTGACGGCTTCGGCGAGGGCGCGGACGGCGCGCTCGGCGGCGGGGTAGGCAGGGATGAGGGTCGTCGGGCTCTGTGCGGTGTCCGACTGCTCGGACGGTGCCCCGGGCTGGAAGTCCAGGGGGCGGATCGGGTGGGGACGGATCATGGCGCCGGGCGCCTTCCGGTCCGCCTGCGGTGCGGTGCTCGCCGCGGCCGACAGGGCTTCGGCGAGCCCGCCCAGCTCGACGTGCACCACCAGCACCGGCTTCCCCGGCACCTGCTCGGCCGCCGACCGCAGGGCCTGTGCCAGCTCGGCGTCGCCGGTCGACGCGTCGCCGATCGCCGGAATGGCGGTGACGACGACCGCGTCGCACCTCTCGTCGGCGAGTGCGTGCGACAACGCCTCGTGGAAGTCCGCGGCCGACGCCCCCGTCGTCAGATCCAGCGGCGGCAGCGGCCGTAGTCCCTCGGAGAGACACGCGTCGTACGTCAGCAGCCCCAGCGACTCGGAGTTGCCGAGGATCGCCACCCGCGGCCCGGTCGGCAGTGGCTGGCGCGCGAGCAGCAGGCCCGCGTCCACCAGCTCGGTGATGGTGTCCACCCGGATCACCCCGGCCTGCCGCAGCAGGGCGGACACCGTGGCGTGCGGCAGCCGCGTGGCGCGCACCGCATGGCCCTGCGGCGCCGCGCCGCCATGTCGCGCGCCCTGCACCACGACCAGCGGCTTGGCCGCCGCCGTACGCCGGGCGAGGCGGTTGAACTTGCGCGGGTTGCCGATGGACTCCAGGTACATCAGGGCGACGTCGGTGTCCGGGTCGTCGTACCAGTACTGAAGGACGTCGTTGCCGGACACGTCGGCCCGGTTGCCGGACGAGACGAAGGTCGAGACACCGGTGACGCCGGTCACGCCGCCGCCTCGCCGGTGGAGCCGGGACAGCAGCGCGATGCCGATCGCGCCGGACTGGGCGAACAGCCCGATGCGACCCGGGCGGGGCATCTCGGGGGCCAGGGAGGCGTTCAGCCGGACGCCGGCGGAGGTGTTGATGATCCCGAAGGCGTTCGGCCCGATGATGCGCATGCCGTACGCGCGTGCCTGCCTTACGAGTTCACGCTGCCGCTCGCGGCCGTCGGGCCCGCTCTCGGCGTATCCGGCGGAGAGCACGACCAGCCCCTGCACGCCGTGCTCGCCGCATTCGGCGACGACCTCGGGGACGTACGCGGCCGGGACGGCGACCACCGCGAGGTCGACCTGTTCGTCGATGTCAGGCATGGAGCGGTGCGCGGGCACTCCGTCGAGTTCCTTGAGGTCATCCGGGAACGCCCTGTTCACCGCGTACAGCCGACCCGTGAACCCGGCGTCCCTGATGTTGCCCAGGACGCTGCGGCCCACCCCGCCGGGGGTGCGGCCCGCGCCGACGACGGCGACCGAGCCGGGCACCAGCAGCCGCTGCACGGACCGTGCCTCGGCGCGCTGTTCGCGCGCGTACTGCACGGCGAGCGAGCGGTCCGTCGGCTCCAGGTCGAACTCCAGGCGGACGACGCCGTCCTCGAAGCTGCGTTTCTGGGTGTACCCGGCGTCCGTGAACACCTTGATCATTTTGTTGTTGGCGGGCAGCACCTCGGCGGCGAAGCGGCGGATGCCTCGCTCGCGGGCGACAGCGCCGATGTGTTCGAGCAGGGCGGATGCGACGCCGCGGCCCTGGTGGGCGTCCTGGACGAGGAAGGCGACCTCGGCCTCGTCGGCGGGGGCGGAGGCGGGCATTCCGTCGGCGCCGATCCGGTCGTAGCGTACGGTGGCGATGAACTCGCCGCCCACCGTGGCCGCGAGTCCCACCCGGTCCACAAAGTCGTGGTGCGTGAAGCGGTGGACGTCCTTTGCGGACAGTCGCGGGTAGGGCGCGAAGAAGCGGTAGTACTTCGACTCGTCCGACACCTGCTCGTAGAAGCTGACCAGGCGCTCGGCGTCATCAACGGTGATGGGGCGGATGCGCGCGGTGCCGCCGTCGCGCAGCACCACGTCGGCTTCCCAGTGGGCGGGGTACGCGTGCCTGTCCAAGGCGCTCTGCATGGGGCCCAGAGTACGGCTCGCGTACGACAACGGCGCGAGGCAGTCTGTTCAGGACGTACGTGGGGTCGAGGCCGCGACCCGACGGTCACCTCAGGAGGGGACGCTCGTCAGACGTTCGTCCAGTTCCGTCGTGCTTCACGGGTGTGGGAAACTGGTCTAGACAACCCTGAACACCGAAGGGCAGCATCACATGGCTGAGCGCCGCGTCAACGTCGGCTGGGCCGAGGGCCTCCACGCCCGCCCCGCCTCCATCTTCGTCCGAGCCGCCACGGCCACAGGCGTCCCGGTGACGATCGCCAAGGCCGACGGCAACCCCGTCAACGCGGCCTCCATGCTGGCCGTCCTGGGCCTGGGTGCCCAGGGCGGCGAGGAGATCGTCCTCGCCTCCGACGCCGAGGGTGCGGACGCCGCTCTCGACCGTCTGGCGAAGCTGGTCTCCGAAGGCCTCGAGGAGCTGCCCGAGACGGTCTGAATGACCTGAGCGGGACTCCAGCAAGCGGTGAAGCCGCGTCCGTCATTCCGGCGGGCGCGGCTTCGCTGTTCCGCGTCAGATTGCTTCGCGTTTCCGGGCGAGCGCTCCCGCCTTCGGGGCAGGCGGGCCGAGAATTACCCGCACACCCGAAAAATGGCAGCGGAAATTCCCCGCCTCCGAATATCACCTCTTTGTATACGGCTCCCGTGTTAATGCCGCAGGCTCGGCATGTTTACGGGATGTTGCGAATTCCTCACGCGCTCCGTGCGATCACCGCGGGAGCCGAAGCGCAGCCGGTGCGCGGAGATCGAGCGCTCGGCGTGCAGCGCTGTGATCGCGCGGGCGCGCTCGCCGTCACCGCGCGCCACGGCGTCCACGATCGCGCCGTGCTCGGTCCAGGACTCCGCGGGATCGGCCGGTGCCTCGACGGCGTACATCCAGGCGATCTTGTGGCGCAGCAGGGTCAGCATCGAGGTCAGGGCAGGGCTGCCGGAGGCCTGGGCCAGCGTCTCGTGGAACCAGCCGCCCAGGGAGCGCAGGTCCTCGCTGTTTCCCCGCCGGGCCCGCTCCTGGCCCAGTCTGACCAGTCCGCGCAGGACCTTCAGATGGGCCTCGGTGCGCCGCTGAGCGGCCCGGGAGGCGCCGAGCGGCTCCAGGAGGGCGCGCATCTCCAGCAGGTCGGCGGCCTCCTGTTCGCTCGGCTCGGCGACGCACGCGCCCGCGTGCCGCCGGGTCACCACGAAGCCCTCCGCCTCCAGGGTGCGCAGGGCCTCGCGCACGGGGACGCGGGAGACGCCGTAGCGACGGGCGAGGAGTTCCTCGGTGAGCCGGCCGCCGCGCGCGTGGACCCCGGCGACGATGTCGTCCCGGATCGCGGTGCATACCGAGTGCGCCGGAATACGCATGACCGACCTCCGCCTTAATCCCCGTGAAACGTCTACGAATGACGTGTGTTCAGCGACTCTATTGCAACCGGCGGGAATTTCCGACGGCGGGCCGGAATCCATGGATATTTTTTGGACAGCGGGTCGTTCGAAACGCTGAAAGCCCCGGCTCGGGGAGCCGGGGCTTTCGGAAGACGCGGTGCGGGCGTCAGCGGTGGGGCGTCAGATGTTCACGCCGTGCGAGCGCAGGTAGGCGACGGGGTCGATGTCGGAGCCGTACTCCTGCGTCGTGCGGGCCTCGAAGTGCAGGTGCGGCCCGGTGACGTTGCCGGTGGCGCCGGACAGTCCGATCTGCTGACCGGGGGTGACCGTCTGGCCCACCGAGACGGCTATGGACGACATGTGGCCGTACTGGGTGTACGTGCCGTCGTTCATCTTGATCACGACCTGATTGCCGTACGACCCGCCCCAGCCGGCCTCCACGACGGTGCCGGAGGCCACCGAGTGGACCGAGGTGCCGCTGGCGGCGTGGAAGTCGACGCCGGTGTGGCTGCCGGAGGACCAGACGGCGCCGCCGGCCTTGTAGCCCGTGGAGACGTACGAGCCGGAGATCGGGGCGACGTAGGACAGCAGGCGCTTGCGCTCGGCCTCGCGGGCGGCGCGCTCCTTGGCCTCGCGCTCCTTCTTCGCCTGCGCGGCCGCCTTCTTGCGCGCGGCTTCCTCGGCGGCCTTCTTGCGGGCCGCGGCCTCCTTGGCGGCCTGCTCCTGGGCGGCGGCCTGGGCGTCGATCTGGTCGGCGATCGAGTTCTCGACGGAGACGACGGGTATGAGGCCGGTCTGCTCGACGGCCGGTTCGGCGGCGAGAGCCGGGGCGGCCAGGGTGCCGATGACGCCGGTGGCGGTGAGTGCGGCGACGCCCGCGGCGCGGGCGGTGGTGCGTTCGAAGCGGCTGGGACGGCGGTGCTTGCCCGTGGAACGCTTCCCGGTGGCGCAGGTGAACGCCATGAAGTGGCTGGTCCTTTCCTTCCTTCTCGCCTACCGGGTTAGCTGACGGGTTCGGAGCAGGAAGGTCTCCTACGGACCCCCTCGCGGCTGCGCGGGCGTCCGATTCACCCCAGGGACTTCGATGGGTCCCCGGCTCCCCTGGCTCGCGCCGTACGGGGACTCGGCGATGACTGTCCGGTGCCGCGGGCGCGGCGCAGTGCCTGACGGACAGCCCGGAAGACGCTAAACGGGGCATCTTTCAATCCCCAAACGGATCCGGCCTTTTGTAGTGCATCCCACAGGTCAGACAGGCAACCTCTCCCTCAATTCGGGCATAAAGGGGCCCTGGTGACTCTTCCGTCACCAGGGCCCCTCCGCGTGCGTGCCGTCTCCGGCGCCGCGCCTGTCCCCTACTCGGCCGCCACGACGCTGACTTCGCCGATGCGGAGGGCCTCGACGGCCTCCCGGATCTCGGCCGCGTCGCCGACCAGGATCGTCACCAGACGGTCGACCGGGAAGGCGCTCACGGCCGCCGCGGTGGCTTCGACGGTGCCGGTCGCGGCGAGCTGCTGGTACAGCGTGGCCTGGAAGTCGTCGGGCAGGTGCTGCTCGACCTGGTCGGCCAGCGTGCTCGCCACGGCCGCTGCCGTCTCGTACTTCAGCGGCGCCACCCCGACGAGGTTCTGCACGGCGAAGTCCCGCTCGGCGTCGGTGAGTCCCTCGTCGGCGACACCACGCAGGACCTTCCAGAGGTCGTCCAGGGCGGGGCCGGTGTTCGGGGTGTCGACGGAGCCGCTGATGGCGAGCATCGCCGCACCCGAGCCGTCCGGGGCGGACCGCAGGACCTGCCCGAACGCGCGCACACCGTAGGTGTAGCCCTTCTCCTCGCGCAGGACCTTGTCCAGACGGGAGGTGAGGGTGCCGCCCAGGCAGTACGTGCCGAGCACCTGCGCGGGCCAGACGCGGTCGTGCCGGTCGGGGCCGACGCGGCCGATCAGCAGCTGCGTCTGGACGGCGCCGGGGCGGTCCACGATGACGACGCGCCCGGTGTCGTCGGCGGTCACCGGCGGAACCGGCCGGGGCTGGGCCGCGGAGCCGGTCCAGGCACCCAGGGTGTCGCCGAGCAGGGCGTCGAGGTCGACGCCGGTGAGGTCGCCGACGACCACGACGGTGGACGTCGCCGGGCGCACATGCCGCTCGTAGAAGGCACGTACCCCCGCGGAGTCGATGCCGGCGACCGTGTCCTCGGTGCCCTGGCGCGGGCGGGACATGCGCGAGGTCGCCGGGAACAGCTGCCGGGACAGCTCCTTGGCGGCGCGGCGCGAGGGGTTGGCCAGCTCGTGCGGGATCTCGTCGAGACGGTTGCGCACCAGGCGCTCGACCTCGGCGTCCTCGAACGCGGGCGCCCTGAGCGCGTCGGCGAGCAGGCCGAGCGCCTTCGGCAGCCGGGAGACGGGCACCTCGAGGCTGACGCGGACGCCGGGGTGATCGGCGTACGCGTCGAGCGTGGCGCCGCAGCGCTCCAGCTCGGCGGCGAACTCCTCGGCGGTGTGCTTGTCGGTGCCCTCCGAGAAGGCACGCGCCATGATCGTGGCGATGCCGTCCAGGCCCTTCGGCTCGGCCTCCAGGGGCGTGTCCAGGAGGACCTCGACGGCGACGACCCGCTGACCGGGGCGGTGGCAGCGCAGGACCGTCAGGCCGTTGTCCAGCTTGCCGCGCTCCGGTGCCGGGAACGCCCAGGGCCGGGCCTGGCCGGCCTGGGGCTGCGGGTGGAACTCCATGCTGGCGAGCTCGGTCACTGCGCCGACTCCTCGTTCTCGTCGGTGGTCCCGGCGGGTGCGGCCCCGTCGGCGGCGGCTTCCAGGTCCTCGGCCTCGTCGGCGACCGGCTCGTACACCAGCACCGCGCGGTTGTCGGGACGCAGACGGGCCTGGGCGACCGCCTGGACCTCCTCGGCGGTGACGTCGAGGACACGCTGCACGGCGGTGAAGGCGAGCTGCGGGTCGCCGAACAGGACGGCGTACCGGCACAGTTCGTCGGCGCGGCCCGCGACCGTGCCGAGCCGGTCCAGCCACTCGCGCTCGAGCTGGGCCTGCGCGCGCTCCATCTCCTCGGCGGTGGGACCCTCCTGTGCGAAGCGGGCGAGCTCCTCGTCGACGGCCGCCTCGATGACGGGCACCTCGACGTCGCCGGACGTCTTCACGTCCAGCCAGCCCAGGGAGGGCGCCCCGGCCAGGCGCAGCAGGCCGAACCCGGCCGCCACGGCCGTACGGTCGCGGCGTACGAGCCGGTTGTAGAGGCGGGAGGACTCGCCGCCGCCGAGGACGGTCAGCGCCAGGTCGGCCGCGTCGCACTCGCGCGTGCCGTCCGTCGGGAGCCGGTAGGCGGCCATCATCGCGCGCGCGGGGACGTTCTCCTCGACGACCTCGCGCAGCTGCTCACCGATGGTGTCGGGCAGCGAGCCGTCGCGGGGCGCGGGCTTGCCGTCGTGGGACTGGATGGAGCCGAAGTACTTCTCCACCCAGGCGAGCGTCTGCGCCGGGTCGATGTCGCCGACGATCGACAGGACGGCGTTGTTGGGCGCGTAGTAGGTGCGGAAGAACGCGCGGGCGTCCTCCAGGCTGGCCGCGTCCAGGTCGGCCATCGAGCCGATCGGCGTGTGGTGGTAGGGGTGCCCGTCGGGGTACGACAGGGCGGTCAGCTTCTCGAACGCCGTGCCGTACGGGACGTTGTCGTAGCGCTGGCGGCGCTCGTTCTTGACGACGTCGCGCTGGTTTTCCAGGCCCTCCTCGTCGAGCGCCACCAGGAGGCTGCCCATGCGGTCGGCCTCCAGCCACAGCGCGAGCTCCAGCTGGTGGGCGGGCATGGTCTCGAAGTAGTTGGTGCGCTCGAAGCTCGTGGTGCCGTTCGGCGAGCCGCCCGCGCCCTGGACGAGCTCGAAGTGGCCCGTGCCCTTCACGCTGCTCGAGCCCTGGAACATCAGGTGCTCGAAGAGGTGGGCGAGTCCGGTACGGCCCTTGACCTCGTGGCGGGAGCCGACGTCGTACCAGAGGCAGACCGCGGCGACCGGCGTGAGGTGGTCCTCGGAGAGCACCACGCGCAGCCCGTTGGCCAGGCGGTGCTCCGTGGCGGTGAGGCCGCCGGATTGTGCCTCCGGTGTGGCCGTGTGACCCATGGGCAAGGTGTCCTTCCGGTCGCGTGCACTGCGTTGTGCCGAGCGGTTCGTGTTCAGTTCCTGCCACTGTATGCAGCGTCCGAAGGGTCGGCGAAGTTCCCGGTCAGAACGCCGTGCCGGTAGGCGGCCGAGTGCAGGCCCGCGTCGACGCGCGGGACGGCCCTCGAGCACAGCGCGCCGTCCCCTCCCGCGACCCTGCCGAACGGGGTGCGGCCCGGCACGCGCCGACCGTGCCCACCGGGCGTACGCGGGCTCGTACCCCCTGCGACCTGGCACGGTGCCCGCCGATCACTCCGGCGAGTGAACGGTCTCGCGGCGCGGGCTTGCCGTCGAGTCCCCCGACCGCAAGCGGGGTCTCGGACAATGATGTTCGTGCCCCGCCCCTCCCCTCCGTCGCGCGGGAGGTCCGGCGTCGGAGACACTTCTGCGATGCCGGGTCGGAGCCCAACATCGGGTCCTGGTCGGTGGTTGTCAGTGCCGCGGTCCACAATGGTCCGCGTCAGATCCGCAAACGCTCGAGCGACCAGAAACAGAGGAGCCGGCAGCGATGGCCCGCCGCAGCACGAAGAACCCGCCGCCCGAGGACTCGTACGAGGAGAAGATCCTCGACATCGACGTCGTCGACGAGATGCAGGGCTCCTTCCTCGAGTACGCCTACTCGGTCATCTACTCCCGCGCCCTGCCGGACGCCCGCGACGGCCTCAAGCCCGTGCACCGTCGCATCGTCTACCAGATGAACGAGATGGGTCTGCGCCCCGACCGCGGCTATGTGAAGTGCGCCCGCGTCATCGGCGAGGTCATGGGTAAGTTGCACCCGCACGGCGACGCGTCGATCTACGACGCCCTGGTGCGCATGGCCCAGCCCTTCTCGATGCGTGTCCCGCTGGTCGACGGCCACGGCAACTTCGGGTCGCTGGGCAATGACGACCCGCCTGCCGCCATGCGGTACACCGAATGCCGGCAGGCCGCTGCGACCAGTCTGATGACCGAGTCGATCGACGAGGACACGGTCAACTTCACGCCCAACTACGACGGCCAGGAGCGGGAGCCGGTGGCGCTGCCCGCCGCCTTCCCGAACCTCCTGGTCAACGGCGCGTCCGGCATCGCCGTCGGCATGGCCACGAACATGCCGCCGCACAACCTCGCCGAGGTCATCGCGGCCGCCCGCCACCTGATCCGCCACCCGAACGCGGATCTGGAAACCCTGATGAAGCACGTCCCCGGCCCCGACCTGCCCACCGGCGGCCGGATCGTCGGCCTGGCCGGAATCCGGGACGCGTACGAGACGGGCCGCGGCACCTTCAAGATCCGCGCCACGGTCGAGATCGAGACCGTGACCGCCCGCCGCAAGGGTCTCGTCGTCACCGAACTGCCCTTCACGGTCGGCCCGGAGAAGGTGATCGCCAAGATCAAGGACCTGGTCGGCTCGAAGAAGCTGCAGGGCATCGCCGACGTCAAGGACCTCACCGACCGCGAGCACGGCCTGCGCCTGGTCATCGAGATCAAGAACGGCTTCGTGCCGGAGGCGGTCCTGGAGCAGCTGTACAAGCTGACGCCGATGGAGGAGTCCTTCGGCATCAACAACGTCGCGCTGGTCGACGGCCAGCCCCTCACACTGGGCCTGAAGGAGCTGCTGGAGGTCTACCTCGACCACCGCTTCGAGGTCGTCCGCCGCCGCAGCGAGTTCCGCCGCACCAAGCGCCGCGACCGCCTGCACCTGGTCGAGGGACTGCTCACCGCGCTGCTGGACATCGACGAGGTCATCCGCCTGATCCGCTCCAGCGAGAACTCCGCGCAGGCGAAGGAGCGCCTGATGGAGCGCTTCTCGCTGAGCGAGGTCCAGACCCAGTACATCCTCGACACGCCGCTGCGCCGTCTCACCAAGTACGACCGCATCGAGCTGGAGGCGGAGAAGGAGCGGCTGAACGAGGAGATCGCCGAGCTGACGCGGATCCTCGACTCGGACGCGGAGCTGCGCAAGCTGGTCTCCGCCGAACTGGCTTCGGTCGCCAAGAAGTTCGGCACCGAGCGCCGTACGGTCCTGCTGGAGTCGGCGGGTGCGCCGGTCGTCACCGCGTCGCTCCAGGTGGCGGACGACCCGTGCCGGGTGCTGCTGTCCTCGACGGGTCTGCTCGCCCGTACGGCGAACGGCGACCCGTTCGCGGAGGACGGCGAGGCGAAGCGCTCCAAGCACGACGTGATCGTCTCGGCGGTGCCGGCCACGGCCCGCGGCGAGGTGGGCGCGGTGACGTCCACAGGCCGCCTGCTGCGGATCAACGTCGTCGATCTGCCCCAGCTGCCGGAGACCGCGGCGCGGCCGAATCTCTCCGGCGGCGCGCCCCTGTCGGAGTTCGTCTCTCTGGAGGGTGACGAGACCCTGGTCTGCCTGACCACGCTCGACGAGTCCTCCCCGGGCCTGGCGATCGGCACCGAACAGGGTGTCGTCAAGCGCGTGGTGCCCGACTACCCGAGCAACAAGGACGAGTTGGAGGTCATCACCCTGAAGGAGGACGACCGGATCGTCGGCGCGATCGAGCTGCGCACGGGTGAGGAGGACCTGGTCTTCATCACGGACGACGCACAGTTGCTGCGCTACCAGGCCTCGCAGGTCCGCCCGCAGGGCCGCGCCGCCGGCGGTATGACGGGCATCAAGCTTGCCGAGGGCGCGAAGGTGATCTCCTTCACGGCCGTGGACCCGGCGGTCGACGCGGTGGTGTTCACGGTCGCGGGCTCACGCGGCACGCTGGACGACTCGGTCCAGACGACGGCCAAGCTGACCCCCTTCGACCAGTACCCCCGCAAGGGCCGCGCCACCGGTGGCGTGCGCTGCCAGCGGTTCCTGAAGGGCGAGGACTGCCTGGCTCTGGCCTGGGCGGGCGCCGTCCCGGCACGGGCCGCGCAGAAGAACGGCACCCCGGCCGATCTCCCGGAGATCGATCCGCGCCGCGACGGCTCCGGGGTGTCGCTGCCGAAGACGGTGTCTGTGGTGGCGGGCCCGGTCTAGACCTCCTCGAAGCCCCCGTCCTCCGCGCCCTGGCCCTCCGGGTCCTGGTCCTCCGGGTCCTGGTCCTCCGGGTCCTGGTCCTCCGGGTCCTGGTCCTCCGGGTCCTGTACGTAGCGCAGGACGCCCCACATGCCGTGCTCGTCGGCGTGTGGGGCGTCGCTCTTGCACGCCTCCAGATCCTTGGCCAGGGCAGCGGAATCGATGTCGGAGCCGATGAGCACGAGCTGGGTGAGGCGCGTTTCGACGGCCGGCCAGGGCTCCGGGTAGAAGCGGAGAAAGCGGCCGACGACGTGGACGGCGTAACGGTTGTGAACGTCGTACGGGCCGAAGTCGACGTACCCCTTGATGCGGTAGAGCCCCTGCGGCCTGCTGTCCAGGAACTCCATCAGCCGACGTGGGTCGAGGGGAACTTCGGAGGTGAAGGACAGGCTGTCGTAGCCGGTGTGCAGATGGCCGGAGTGGTCCTCACCGTGCTCATGCAGACCGTCGTGCTGGTGCGGGCTGCCGTGCTGGTGCAGGTCGTCGAAGGACAGCTGCCCGATGCGCTCCTCGCCGGGCCGGCAGTCGAAGAGGAACTCGGGGTCGATACGGGCATAGGTGGCAGGGACCACGGCGGCTCCGTCGGTGAGACCGCGGACCAGCCCGAGGACGCGCTCCCCGTCCGCCGCGCGGTCGAGCTTGTTGACGACAACGAGGTCGGCGAGGGCGAGATGCCGGTCGACCTCGGGGTGCTTGGCGCGCGTGTCCTCGAACTCGGCGGCGTCGACAACCTCGACGAGTCCGCCGTACACGATGCCCGGATGCTCGCTGGCGAGCACCATGCGCACGAGTTCCTGGGGCTCGGCGAGTCCGCTGGCCTCGATGACGATGACGTCGATGCCGGTGGAGGGCCGGGCGAGCCGCTCCAGGTAGACGTCCAGCTCGCTGGAGTCGACGGCACAGCACAGGCAACCGTTCCCAAGGGAGACGGTGGAGTCGCCGAGCGCGCCGGCGACGGCCATGGCGTCGATCTCGATGGCCCCGAAGTCGTTGACGATGGCGCCGATGCGGGTGCCGCCGCTGCGGTGGAGGAGGTGATTGAGCAGAGTCGTCTTGCCGGAACCGAGGAATCCGGCGAGGACGACGACCGGAATCTGCTGCGGACCGGGGCTCGGCTGACTCAACGTGCGACCTCTCTCACGCCGACGGGTGCACCGGCTCGCGAGGTCGGCGCACGTACGAAGATTGAATGCCGACCCAGGATACGAGCCGGAAGAATCACTGCGAAGTGAACGATTGTTAGCAGCACTTGCCGGGCAGACGTTGGGCATGGCGCCGGAGCGTGCGACCCTCGCTTCCCTCCGTGCGCCTCCTCTCCGCCTCCCCGCCGATCAGAGCCGCTCGGCACTCTGGGAGACGGCAAGCGCCGCCCACCGCTCGCCGGTCCCCTCCAGTCGACCCGCATCCGACGACCGGCGGACGGCCGTTTGATCGGGGGTAATTGACATGACCACACGGAAGCACTCGGCGAGGAGGCTGGGCTCAGCCGCACTGAGCCTGCTGCTCGCCACGGCCACGCTGGCGTCGCGTCAGCGTCGCCTCGACGCGGCACGCCTGGAGGAGAGGCGACTGGCACTCGAGGAGTTGGCAGTCCGCCGAAAGGCGCTCGCTCACCAGCAGCGCATGCACTGGGAGCTATTGGCCCGAGCGATCGACGATCCTTCACTGGCGGCTGTGATCGACACCTACGACAAGAGCATCCCTGCGGAGAGGCGGCGGCAGTTTTTCTATGCCAATGCGTGGTACGTCCACCTCTACCACCTTTACCGGGCGGGAATCCTGGATCGGGAGGAGTTGTACGAATATCTGCGCGAGTTCTTTCAGAGCCCCGTGTTCCGCGAATACTGGCGGGCATCAAGAGCTCAGCGCGCGACCCTGAATGAATCGTCCGAGGAAGCTAAAATCGGACGCATGGTCGACGGCCTGGTCAGGGACCTCGACGAGGCCGATACGGACGAGTGGTGGGTAGTGGGCGAGCCGCCATCCGACTGACCGCCATTACCACGCCTCCGATCAAGCTGCCGCCGCTAAGGCACGAGCGGGTGACTTTTACCCGTGCCGCCGCGAACGACCCACCAAACCCGGTAGCGTTTCTGTTCCACCAGTGTGCCCAGATCTTGGTAAGGAACGGTAACCCTTGAAAATCGTGCGTCGTATCGGTGTGCCTCCAAGCGCCCGAGGCAGCAACTCAGGAGCCAACTGCCCGGACGTGTTCGAACTCAGTGACGGTAATTTCGCCGTCATCGGCACCGAGGCCACCGAGGCGCTTGACCCGGAACTGCCCGCCGACGCCGCCCGCGCCGACTACGAGCGCATCGTCATCGTCAGCCGGGAGACTCTCATCCGGGCCAAGGCAGACATCCCCGACGCCTGAGACCACCGCACGAGCACGCGTCCACCCCAGACCCGTACCGTCACACTCCCCCGGCCGCGCACAACCGTTGAGCGAGCCGGGCCACCGACCCGGCGAGCGGCCGGCACCCCGTCACTGCTCGATCTCCACCGATGAGGCCTGGCGCCAGAACGGCTCCAGGCCACACGTGTGTCAGCCCCTCGAGCCGCCACCGCCACTCGAGTCAGGTTAGGCTCACCTCTGTGAGTACGTGCTCAACCGTCTCGCAGGACCTCGACGAGCCCGTCGCGGGGACCGCGGCGACCGCGACGACCTGGCTGCTGCTGGAGCAGCCCGGCCCGTGGGGTGCCAAGGCACTCACGCAGAGCCACCTCGATCCCGCGCTGGGCCGCGCCCTGGAGGCGGCCGCACAGGGCACGGGCGTGCGCGTCGCGCTGATCCGCCGCCCCGGCCGACACGCCGACTGCGGGATTCCGGCCGAGCGCCGGGTCTACGTGGCCCACACCAGCCCCGGCAACGTATGGCTGCACTCCGCCACCACACGCGATCCCCGCCGGCTGCTCGACCTGGACTTCGCCGCGCTCGGCAAGGGCGACCACCGCTCCTTCGGTTCGGCGCTCCAGGGGCGGCCCCACACCGGCGGCCCGCTCGCGCTGGTCTGCACCAACGGCAAGCGGGACCGCTGCTGCGCCCTCCTGGGCCGCCCCCTCGCGGCCGAGCTCGCCGGCTCCGGCGTGGACGGCGTCTGGGAAGTCACTCATCTGGGTGGGCACCGGTTCTCACCGACGCTGCTCGTGCTGCCGTACGGCTACGCCTACGGCCGGGCGCAGGCCCACGCCGTCAAGGATGTCCTGCACAGCGTCCAGGAGGGCCGGATCGTCGTCGAGGGGTGCCGCGGGAACTCGGCCTGGGAGCGACCGGGCCAGGCGGCCGAGCTGGCCGTCCGCTCGGCTGCGGGCGAGTACGCCGCCGAAGCCCTGAGTGTCGTACGGACGGACGGTGCGGCCCCGCGGTGGGAAGTGACCGTCGCCCACGTGGACGGGCGCCACTGGCGGGTCGTCGTCGCGCAGGAGACCTCCGTGCCGCCGCGTTCCGAGAGCTGTGGTTCGGTGCTCGGCTCACCCGCGCGGATGGACGTCGTGGCGGTGCGTGAGCTCACGGTGACAACGGCACTCGCAGGCTGACCAGGTGCGTCGGCTCACCGGCAGGCGGGCCGGCGGCCCGACATTGATCAAGAGATCCACGCCACACCCCTCCAGGAGCGCCGACGGGCCCACGTACCGTCATGGGTATGAGCCGCACTCCCCCCGCACGTCGCCTGCGCCTCGCACTGCCCCGGCGGATGTTCGCGCAGGTGCTGCTGATGCAGGTGGCGATCGCCGCGGGAGTCGCGGTGCTCGCGACCGGCCTGTTCCTCGCTCCGCTCAGCGACCAGCTGGACGACCAGGCGATGCGCCGCGCGCTGTCGATCGCGCAGACCACCGCCGCCCAGCCGCAGATCGCCGAGGACCTGACGAGCACGCCCGCGACGGCCGGCGGCCCGGTGCAGCGGGAGGCGGAGCGGATCCGTGAGGCGACCAAGGCCGAGTACATCGTCGTGATGGACCGGCGGGGCGTGCGCTGGTCGCATCCCACGCCGAGCGAGATCGGCAGGCTCGTCTCCACCGACCCGGGCCAGGCCCTCGCCGGCCATGAGGTCATGGAGATCGACGACGGCACCCTGGGCCGCTCCGCCCGCGGCAAGGTTCCGCTGCGCGACGGCGACGGCGAGATCGTCGGGGCGGTCTCGGTCGGCATCGCCTACGACAGCGTGCGGGCCCGGCTGATCCACTCGATCCCGGAGCTGCTCGCCTACGCGGGCGGCGCCCTGGCGGTCGGCGCGCTGGCCGCCTGGCTCATCTCCCGCCGGGTCCAGCGCCAGACCCGCGACCTGGCCTTCTCCGACATCTCGGCGCTGCTCTCGGAGCGCGAGGCGATGCTGCACGGCATCCGGGAGGGCGTCGTCGCCCTGGATCGCGGCGGCCGCATCCGCCTGCTCAACGACGAGGCGCGGCGCCTGCTGGGCATCGGCGACGAGGCCGTCGGCAGGTCCCTCGACGAGGCGCTCGGCGCGGGCCGTACGACCGACGTGCTGGCCGGCCGGGTGACGGGCACCGATCTGCTCACGGTCCGCGGTCAGCGCGTCCTGGTCGCCAACCGCATGCCCACCGACGACGGCGGCGCCGTCGCCACCCTGCGCGACCGCACGGAGCTGGAGCAACTCGGCCGGGAACTCGACTCCACGCGCGGCCTGATCGACGCCCTGCGCGCCCAGGACCACGAGCACGCCAACCGGATGCACACGCTCCTCGGGCTGCTCGAACTGGAGATGTACGACGACGCCGTGGAGTTCGTCGGCGAGGTGGTCGGCGACCACCGGGACACCGCCGAGCAGGTCGCGGAGAAGATCCAGGACCCGCTGCTCGCCGCCCTGCTGGTCGGCAAGGCGACCGTGGCGGCCGAGCGGGGCGTCGCGCTGCGCCTCTCCGACCGCACCGGGCTCCCGGACCGGCTGATCGACCCCAGGGGGCTCGTCACGATCGTCGGCAACCTGGTGGACAACGCTCTCGACGCCGTCGCGGGCACTGCGCACGCGCGCGTGGAGGTCGAATTGCGTGCCGAGGGGCGGACCGCCAGCCTCCGGGTGCGCGACACGGGGCCGGGAATCCCTGAGGAGCACCGCGAGTTGATCTTCACCGAGGGCTGGTCCACCAAGAAACCCCCGGCTCACCGTGAGCGCGGCATCGGGCTCTCCCTGGTGCGCAGGTTCGCCGAACGGCAGGGTGGCAGCGCGACAGTCGACGAGGCGGCCGGTGGCGGCGCGGAGTTCACCGTCATCCTGCCCGAGGCACTCGCCGAGCCGGATCTGGAGCCTGCCCTCGCTGTGCCGTCAGACGCCCAGACTGTCTCCGAGGAGGAGTCGCGATGATCGAGGTCCTGGTCGTGGACGACGACACGCGCGTGGCGCGGGTCAACGCCGCCTACGTCGAGAAGGTGCCGGGCTTCCACGTCGCCGGCGAGGCGCACAGCGCGGCCGAGGCGCTTCGTCAGGTGGAGCAGCTGCCCCGCGTGGACCTGGTCCTCATGGATCACCATCTGCCCGACGAGACAGGCCTCGCGGTCGTCCAGGAGATGCGCCGGCGCGGCCACCAAGCCGACGTGATCATGGTGACTGCGGCCCGGGACGTGTCGACCGTGCAGGCCGCGATGCGTCAGGGGGCGCTGCAGTACCTGGTCAAGCCGTTCGCCTTCGCGGGCCTGCGCGCCAAGCTGGAGGCGTACGGCGAACTGCGCCGCACCCTGGACGGCGGCGGCGAGGCGGAACAGGCCGAGGTGGACCGCATCTTCGGCGCCCTGTCGGCGCCTTCGGAGCCCGACCTGCCCAAGGGCCACTCCCCCACCACCGCGGAACTCGTACGCCGCGCCCTGATGAACGCAGAAGGCCCGCTGTCGGCCCAGGAGATCGCCGAGCGGACCGGAGTGAGCCGCCAGACCGCTCAGCGCTATCTCAAGCTCCTGGAGCGAACGGGACGGGCCCGGCTCACCCTCAAGTACGGTGACGCGGGTCGCCCGGAGCACCGTTACGTGTGGGCGACCCGCGCCTGAGGCACGGCCCGTGGGGGCGGGGGAAGGAACCGTGCCCCTTCTTCATACGGATGCGGGCCGCGCTACGTATCACCCGACCGCTCGACGCTTTGCCACGACAGTGGGGGCGTCGCGGCGGGTGCGAACGACGTGCCCAGGCCCTGTCGTTCGGGTCGGGCCGGGCGGTGACGTACGGCGCCATTCGGTCGCCGCGAAGCGGAGCGTCGGCAACCGACGACAACGCGGCAGATGAGTGCCGGACCCGTGACGCCGGGACGATCCGAACGACAGGCCCTAGACCGCCCCCGCCCCCGTCAGCGACCGCACTTCGACCTCCGCGTGCTTGGCCTCGTCGGGGACCTCGGACGAGAGGAGCGTGCCGAGCCAGCCCGCGACGAAGCCCAGCGGGATCGAGACGAGGCCCGGGTTCTGCAGGGGGAAGTACTGGAAGTCGACGCCCGGGAACAGCGATTCGGGGCTGCCCGACACCACCGGCGACAGCACCACCAGCGCCACGGCCGGGACCAGGCCCCCGTACACGGCCCATACGGCGCCCCGCGTGGTGAAGTCCCGCCAGAACAGCGAGTAGAGCAGCACCGGCAGATTGGCGGACGCGGCGACAGCGAAGGCGAGTCCCACGAGGAAGGCGACGTTGAGGTCGCGGGCCAGCAGTCCGAGGGCGATAGCGACCACGCCGATGCCGACCGCCGCGACACGTGCCACGGCGACTTCGCTGCGGGGCTCTGCGCGCCGCCGCCGAAGCGAGGCGTACAGATCGTGGGCCACGGAGGCGGAGGAGGCGAGTGTGATTCCGGCGACCACCGCGAGGATCGTGGCGAATGCAATGGCGGCCACGACGGCAAAGAGAACCGTTCCTCCCGTGGAGTCCGCGCCGCCGCCGAGATCGAGGGCGAGCAGCGGAACCGCCGTGTTCCCGGCCGCGTTCGACCCGCGTACGGCCTCGGGTCCGACGATCGCGGCCGCGCCGAAGCCCAGCACGATCGTCATCAGGTAGAAGCCGCCGATGAGCCCGATCGCCCACACCACCGACCGCCGTGCCGCGCGAGCGGTGGGGACGGTGTAGAAGCGGGACAGGATGTGCGGCAGCCCGGCCGTCCCCAGCACCAGCGCGAGGCCGAGGCTGATGAAGTCGAACCGGGCCGTCCAGTCACCCCCGTACTTCAGCCCGGGTGCCAGGAACGCCGCACCGTGACCACTGCGCTCGGCCGCCGTGAGCAGCAGCCGGTCGAAGTCGCCGTGGAAGCGCAGCAGGACGAGCACGGTCAACGCGACGGTGCCGCCGAGCAGCAGGACCGACTTGACGATCTGAATCCAGGTGGTGGCCCGCATCCCTCCCAACGACACATAGATCACCATGAGCGCACCGACGCCGATGACGGTCCAGGCCTGCGCCGACTCGCCCTCGCCCCCGAGCAGCAGCGCGACCAGGGTGCCCGCGCCCACCATCTGCGCCACCAGATACAGAACGGACACGGTGACCGAGGAAGTTCCCAGTGCGATCCGCACGGGCCGCTCCCGCATCCGCGCGGCGACCACGTCGGCGAGGGTGAACCGCCCGCAGTTGCGCACGAGTTCGGCCACGAGGAACAGCACCACCAGCCAGGCCACGAGGAAGCCCACCGAGTACAGCATCCCGTCGTAGCCGAAGAGGGCGATGAGTCCGGAGATGCCGAGGAAGGACGCAGCCGACATGTAGTCACCGGCGATGGCAAAACCATTCTCCATGGGGGTGAAAAGCCGACCGCCGGCGTAGAACTCCTCCGCGGAACCACGCCGGTTACGGCTCACCCAGGTAGTGATCGCCAAGGTGATCGCGACGAACGCGCTGAACAGCAGCAGCGACAGCGTCTGATGATCGACCGTCACGCGGCACCGCCCTTCGCGACGCGCGTCAACTCCTGGGTGTCCCAGCGCAGTTCGAGTGCCGCCCGGTCCCGGCGCAGTCGCGCGTGACGGGCGTAGGCCCAGGTGAGCAGGAAGGTGGTGAGGAACTGCCCGAGCCCGGCCAGCATCGCCACGTTCACGGCGCCCGCCACGGGCCGGGCCATCAGCTCCGGCGCGGTCGTGGCGGCCACGATGTACGCCAAGTACCACGAGAGGAAGATCACAGCGGCCGGCAGCACAAACCGCCGATACCGGCTGCGCACTTCCTGGAAGGCCGCGCTCCGCTGCACCTCGAGGTACACATCGGCCGCACCCGGCGGAACGGCGTCCGGGACGTCCGCGGCGCCCGGCTCCCCCCATCCGGCGGCAAGGGCGTCGTACCAGGGGTCGTGGCTTGAGTGCATGCCCAAGCATGGACAGAACGGAAAGATCCCCGGATCGCGTTCTCCGGGGGCTTCACCCCATCAGGTGATACGTCGCCGACAGGCGCCGGCAGCCGCCAAGCGCGAGAAGCTCCACAGGGGCCACCCGCACCTGACGGCGATGCCGCACGGGCGGTGCGGGTGGGCTCCCAATCCGGCTGAAGCCGAAGCCGGGGCCCGGGCCGGGGGCCGACCCTCGGCCTCCGGCCGGCGCAGCGCAGTGCCGTGCAGCGGCTACGCGTCGATGCGCGACCGGTCCAACGTGGCCGCCGAGCTGGAGATGAACTCCTTGCGCGGCGCGACATCGTTCCCCATCAGCAGATCGAAGACCCGCTCGGCGGCCTCCAGATCGGTGAGGCTGATCCGGCGCAGGGTCCGGTGACGCGGGTCCATCGTCGTCTCGGCCAGCTGGTCGGCGTCCATCTCACCGAGACCCTTGTACCGCTGGATGGAGTCCTTGTAGCGAACGCCCTTGCTCTGGAATTCCATGAGCTTGTCGCGCAGTTCCCGGTCCGAGTACGTGTACACGTACTTGTCCTGCCCCTTCTTGGGCTGGACGATCTCGATCCGGTGCAGCGGCGGCACGGCCGCGAACACCCGGCCCGCCTCGATCATCGGCCGCATGTAGCGCTGGAACAGCGTCAGCAGCAGCGTCCGGATGTGGGAGCCGTCGACGTCGGCGTCGGTCATCATGATGATCTTGCCGTAGCGGGCGGCGTCGATGTCGAAGGTCCGGCCCGACCCCGCTCCTATGACCTGGATGATCGCGCCGCACTCGGCGTTCTTGAGCATGTCGGTGACGGACGACTTCTGGACGTTGAGGATCTTGCCCCGGATCGGCAGCAGCGCCTGGAACTCGGAGTTCCGGGCGAGCTTGGCGGTGCCGAGCGCGGAGTCTCCCTCGACGATGAACAGCTCGCTGCGGTCGACGTCGTCGCTGCGGCAGTCGGCGAGCTTGGCCGGCAGCGACGAGGACTCCAGAGCCGTCTTACGGCGCTGCGCGTCCTTGTGCTGGCGGGCCGCGATGCGCGTACGGGCGGCGGCGACGGCCTTCTCCATGACGACCCGGGCCTGCGCCGCGGCGTCCCGCTTCGTGGACGTCAGGAACGCCTTGAGCTCCTTGGAGATCACGGTGTTCACGATGCGCCGGGCCGCCGAGGTGCCGAGGACCTCCTTGGTCTGGCCCTCGAACTGCGGCTCGGCGAGGCGGACCGTGACGACCGCGGTGAGGCCCTCCAGGGCGTCGTCCTTGACGATGTCGTCCTCGGCGACGCGCAGCATCTTCTTGGTGCGCAGCACCTCGTTCATGGTGCTGGTCACGGCGGTCTCGAAGCCCGCGACGTGGGTGCCGCCCTTGGGGGTGGCGATGATGTTCACGAACGACTTCAGGGTCGTGTCGTAGCCCGTGCCCCACCGCATCGCGACGTCGACGTCGAGCTCACGCGTGACCTGTGTGGGGGTCATCTGACCGTGCTCGTCCAGGACCGGGACGGTCTCCTTGAAGGTGCCCTGACCCGAGAAGCGGAGGACGTCGCACACCGGCTTGTCGGTGGCCAGGTACTCGCAGAACTCGCTGATGCCGCCGTCGAAGCGGAAGGACTCCTCGCCCTTGCTGCCGCCGTCGCCGAGGCCGAACTCGTCGCGGACGACGATGGTCAGGCCGGGCACCAGGAAGGCGGTCTGGCGGGCGCGCTGGTGGAGGTTCTCCAGAGAGAGCTTGGCGTCCTTGAGGAAGATCTGGCGGTCGGCCCAGTACCGCACGCGCGTGCCGTTGCGTGTCTTGGGGATCTTCTTGGTCCTGCGCAGGCCGCCGGTTTCGAACTTGGCGTTCGGGCCGTCGGCGGCGAAGGCTCCGGGGACGCCACGGCGGAAGCTGATGGCGTGCGTGTGGCCGCTTCGGTCCACCTCGACGTCCAGTCGCGCGGACAGGGCGTTCACCACGGAGGCACCCACGCCGTGCAGACCGCCGGAGGCGGCGTAGGAACCGCCGCCGAACTTGCCGCCGGCGTGCAGCTTGGTCATCACGACCTCGACGCCGGACAGGCCGGTCTTGGGCTCGACGTCGACCGGGATACCCCGGCCGTTGTCGCGGACCTCCACGGAGCCGTCGTCGTGGAGGATCACCTCGATGTGGTCGCAGTAGCCACCGAGAGCCTCGTCGACGGAGTTGTCGATGATCTCCCAGAGGCAGTGCATGAGACCACGGCTGTCGGTCGACCCGATGTACATACCTGGGCGCTTGCGCACGGCCTCGAGGCCCTCGAGGACGAGCAGGTGCCGCGCGGTGTAGTTGGAACCGTCCAGGTCTGCTCCTGCCAGCAGCGCTGTGGACGGCACGGACGTCTCGGCGGTCACGCGGTTCGCTCCTCGCTGAATTTCAGATGAGGCCCTTGTGGGTAAGGGCGCGGCTTCGGTCGCCGTCAAGAGGGTACCGAGGCCTGGTAGAGCCGTTGTAACGCCACCCTCGTGCGAAACCCAGACTAGACCAGAGTCGCATGCGTGTTCGATCCCTCGTTGGAGTGAAGCACATATCACGTTCCCTTCCAGGCATGAACCATTTAGGCTCCGGGCACGTCCTCATGAACAACCGGCAACCCAGCCGGGAGGACCTGACCTTGACCGACAGCGCGAAACCGTAAGCAAGACAGATACGCACTACGGCACATTCGCCGCCAAACCGGCAGCAGCCAGCCGCCCCGGAAAATTTCTCTCTGGGAGAAGCCGCGAGCGGGAACGTTTTGGGGCTGGTTGGATGTTGACCCTGGTACGACAGCTCGTCGAGCTAGAGAAGAGGCGACGTGACTACTGTTCTGACCCCCGCGAGCCCGCTGACGGCCGCTGACCGCTGCGACCGTTGCGGCGCCCAGGCGTACGTGCGTGTCGTCCTGCTGAGCGGCGGTGAACTGCTCTTCTGCGCCCACCACGGCCGCAAGTTCGAGCCGGAACTCAAGAAGATCGCCGCTGAGATACAGGACGAGACGGAGCGGCTGACGGCCGTTCCCGTATCGGCGTCCGAAGAAGAGCGCTGAACCTCGCAATAACGACGAGCCAGCTCCGGCACAGGCCGGTTTACGGGCGGCCGCCCCTGAAGGCAGGGGCGGCCGCCCGCGCTCATACCCGCGAGCTCTCAGGCTCTGTCATCGGTCGACATGGCGTTCGCGTGCCGCAGCCCGCCACCCAAGGGCCCGTACGACCTCGGACACCCGCGTGTAGACACCGGGACTGCTCGCGCGACCGCAACCG
Source organism: Streptomyces sp. NPDC012935 (assembly GCF_042900345.1). Classification (NCBI taxonomy): domain Bacteria; kingdom Bacillati; phylum Actinomycetota; class Actinomycetes; order Kitasatosporales; family Streptomycetaceae; genus Streptomyces; species Streptomyces sp. NPDC012935. The sequence continues at coordinate 94,797 of NZ_JBIBBC010000016.1, read as the reverse complement.
GTGCCCCAGGACACGAGCCCGATCAGCTTCCCCTGGGCGACCAGGGGCCCTCCACTGTCCCCCTGACAGGCATCCCGGCCCCCTTCCCGCTCCCCGGCGCAGACCATGCTGACTGCCTGGTACCTGCCGTCACCACCGCCCGGATACGCCTGCTTGCACAGGGTGTCGGGCAGTACGTGCACCCGTGCCGCCCGCAGGCTGCGCGGGTAGTCGCCCGCCCCAGTGACGTCCCCCCACCCGTAGACCAGGGCCGGGGTCCCCGGCACATAGGCAGGATCGCCGGCACGGGCCATCCTGATGACCGAGCTCGCGGGAAGCGGCTGGGCGAGTGAGAGGACGGCGAAGTCGCCCGCGTTGCTGACATCGTCGTAGGCCGGGTTCACCCAGCTGTCACGGACCCGGATCTCCTGGCCCCGGCCGGACAGGAGGTCCGTGCGGCCCGTGATGACGGTGAAGTCGCGCACCTGGTGGGGTGGCGCGCCCATGACCTCCTCGCTCAGGCAGTGGGCGGCGGTGAGCACGGTGGTCCGCCCGACCACCACGCCGACGCAGAACTGACCCGCCCGTGTACCCCCGAACCGGTCACGGCTGGACAGCGCCACGGTCCACGGACTGTCGGACACATCGACCGGGAAGCCGCCGACGACCACACTGTCGGCAGCCGCAGGGGCGGCGGACGCCAACGGTATGGCAGCCGCCACGGCCGCCAGGACCAGCGGCCGGGCGAGGGCCCGGATAAAGGGACGTCGCATGCACGCTCCTCACTCTGGAGTGGTCGTGGAACACCCAGAGTGATTCAGCCCGCCCGACCCCGCACCCGCGCGCCTGCCCGAGGACCGGCCCCGACAGCACGAAGGCCCGGCCCCCACTCGAGGGGCCGGGCCTTGTGTGTCGTGCGGGTGCGACCTAGTCGAGGTAGTCGCGCAGCACCTGGGACCGCGACGGGTGGCGCAGCTTCGACATGGTCTTGGACTCGATCTGGCGGATCCGCTCGCGCGTGACGCCGTAGACCTTGCCGATCTCGTCGAGGGTCTTCGGCTGGCCGTCGGTGAGACCGAAGCGCATGGAGACGACGCCCGCCTCGCGCTCGGACAGGGTGTCGAGGACCGAGTGCAGCTGCTCCTGCAGAAGCGTGAAGCTGACCGCGTCGGCCGGGACGACGGCCTCGGAGTCCTCGATGAGGTCACCGAACTCACTGTCGCCGTCCTCGCCCAGCGGCGTGTGCAGCGAGATGGGCTCGCGGCCGTACTTCTGGACCTCGATGACCTTCTCCGGGGTCATGTCGAGTTCCTTGGCCAGCTCCTCCGGGGTGGGCTCGCGGCCCAGGTCCTGGAGCATCTGACGCTGCACGCGCGCGAGCTTGTTGATGACCTCGACCATGTGCACCGGGATACGGATGGTGCGGGCCTGGTCGGCCATGGCGCGGGTGATCGCCTGACGGATCCACCAGGTGGCGTACGTGGAGAACTTGTAGCCCTTGGTGTAGTCGAACTTCTCGACCGCGCGGATCAGACCGAGGTTGCCCTCCTGGATGAGGTCCAGGAAGAGCATGCCGCGGCCGGTGTAGCGCTTGGCGAGGGAGACCACCAGACGGAGGTTGGCCTCCAGGAGGTGGTTCTTGGCGCGGCGGCCGTCCTCGGCGATGATCTCCAGCTCGCGCTTGAGCTTGGGGGCGAGCTTGTCGGCGTTGGCCAGCTTGTCCTCGGCGAACAGACCGGCCTCGATGCGCTTGGCGAGCTCGACCTCCTGCTCGGCGTTGAGCAGCGGGACCTTACCGATCTGCTTGAGGTAGTCCTTGACCGGGTCGGCGGTGGCACCGGCGGCGGCTACCTGCTGCGCGGGCGCGTCGTCCTCGTCCTCGTCGGACAGCACGAAACCGGCGCTCTCGGCGCTCTCGGGCTCGTCGCCGCCCTTGGGGGCGTCCTCGAGGACCTCTTCCTCGACGAGCTCGGCGTCGTCCTTCTTGCCTGCGGTGGTCTTCTTGGCCGCCGTCTTCTTGGCGACGGTCTTCTTCGCGGCCGCCTTCTTGGCGGTCGTCTTCTTGGCAGCGGCCTTCTTGGCGGGGGCGTCGTCCTCGACTGCGGGCTCGGCGGCGGACGCCTCGGGCGTGGCGGTGGCAGTGGCCTTCTTGGCGGTCGCCGTCTTCGCCGCGACCGTCTTCGTGGCGGTGCGCTTGACCGGACTCTTCGCTGCGACGCTCTTACGGGTGCGCTTGGGCTCCGCGGCACTGACCATCAGCGTCACACCCTCTTCCTCGAGGATCTGGTTGAGGCTGCGCAGTACGTTCTTCCACTGAGTGGCCGGAATCTGGTCAGCTTCGAAGGCCCGACGCACATCGTCGCCGGCGATCTGCCCCTCAGCCTTTCCCCGCTCGATAAGAGCCATGACAGAGACGGACTCGGCGATCTCCGGCGGGAGCGTACGGGATGTGCTGGCCGACACGAACAACCTCTCGGAACGTTGGAAAACGGCTTCCGGCCCCGTCCACGGGGACAGGAGCCGACCACCGGCCTGGGGATTGGGCCGACGGTGCGGGCGGGGGCCGGGAAGATGCACAGCGCCTTGAGCGGCGTCCGTATTCCCTCCTCGGCAGTCACCTCTTAGGTCATCGCGCTGTTTCCCCGAGCGTTACGCCCAATCTGCGTGGCCCGAGTCACATCCCGTAACCGATCAAAAGCAGACAGACGCAGACAGAACAGGTCGCCCACGGCCCGAACCATGCACTGTACGGCGATTCCGCGGCCCAGTCGCACCGTCGGACCCGCAGGATCCGTACTGGATCCTGCGGGTCCGACGGGGGAGGGAGCGCAGACCGGGAGATGCCACAGGAGGGGGAGGCATCCCGGCCGCGCCACCCGGTGGAGCGGTCAGTGCTCGCGGGGCGCGGGCACCACGCGCTCGACCTCGGGGTGGACGGTGAGCAGCTGGCGCATGGCCGCCTCGGCGGCCGCGCCGTCAGCGGCGGCAAGGGCGTCGACGATCCTGCCGTGCTGCGCCAGCGACGCCTCGTTCGGCCGGTCGCAGCCCGTCACGGGGCCGCCGGAGACCTGGAGGGCGGCCGAGACGATCCCCGACAGGTGCTCCAGCATGCGGTTGCCCGCGACCTGGATGAGCAACGAGTGGAACTCGGCGTCGGCGCGGGAGAACGTGAGCACGTCACCCTGCCCCATCGCGTGGCCCATGATCTCGACCATGTCGCCGAGCCGCTGCTGGACGTCGTCGCGCCCGTGCCCGGCGGCGAGGCGGGCGGCCAGCGGCTCGATCGTCCAGCGCAGCTCACTGAGCTCCCGGCGCTGGTCGTCGCGCTGCGGTCCGAAGGCCCGCCATTCGATGATGTCCGGGTCGAGGAGGTTCCAGTCACTGACGGGACGCACGCGCGTGCCGACGTTCGGACGGGCGCTGACCAGGCCCTTGGCCTCCAGGACACGGAGCGACTCACGGACGACGGTGCGGGAGACCTCGAACCGCTGGCCGATCTCCTCGGGCACGAGCGGACGGTCGGCCCCCAGGTCGCCGGAGACGATCATCTGGCCGAGCTGCTGGACGAGTTGGCCGTGCAGCCCGCGTCCGCGGCTGCCGGCGGCGCGCCGGCCCACGCGGCCCAGTTCCGGGTCCCCGCCGTCCCAGACGGGGGCGCCGACGCGGTCGGCGACGGAGGCCTCGGCGTAGGGGTAGCGGTCGAGTTCGCCCGGGCCGGCGAGGCCGGAGTCTGCGGAGCGGGCGGCGGTCATCATGGTGTGCGCAAGGGTACTCACGCATCCTTTGTCGGCGCCGTCCTCAACTCCCTTGAGGTCTTTGGTGAAAAGCACACGAAAGGGTGATCGCTCACCCCGTCGCAATTGACGCCTTATCGGAAAGAAATGGGCTTCCCCCGGGGAGTTGTGCGCACGACAGGAACGGGAACGGCACGGATGGTCCTCATCGGGCCCTGCCACGCAGGGTCGTGAGCAGGTAGGCGCAGAGCAGAGCGGTGAGCGACAACGTCAGGGCGCCGCCGACGGGTTGGGCGACGACACGCGCGACGGCTTCCAGATAGCGCTCTCCCCCGAACGGCCACTGCGACAGGAGCAGCTCCCGCAGCCGCAGCGGAAACCCGGCCGCCGTCCGCACAGACGGTCCTTCGAGGACCTTCTGTACGAGGGGTACGACGACGACGGGCACGGCGACCACCGCAGCGAGCCCGGCCGTGGTGGACCGGAAGAGGCCCGCCGCGAGGACCCCGGCCCAGGCGCAGCCGACCATGAGCCCAATCCAACTCGCGCTCAGCGAAAGCCAGTCCGCGGGAACCTCCGCGAGTTCCGGTCCGTATACGAGATAGAGCACTTCGGTGTCGCAGCCCACAGTGAGGACGGCCAGCACCAGCGCGGTGGTGGAGGCGACGAGGAGTTTCGCGGCCAGCAGCCCCAGGCGGCGAGGCACGGTGCCGCGATCCGCGGCCAGGGCAGGGTGGCGGAACTCGTCGCCGAACGCGATCGCGCCGAGGAGCCCGGCCCCGAGCGCCGCGGGCGGCAGCGGGAACTGCTGCGGCCACCCGGCCATCAGCCGCGCCTGCGGCGTGTGCCCGACGCGTGCCAGCAGTACGGCGGTGAGGGCGGACACCACGAGCACGGCGGCGCCGGTGACGAAGCTGGTACCGACACCGACTGCGCGCCGGAGTTCGTAGCGGAGGGGGCGAAGGGGGCTGGGGGCGGGGCGGACGGAGATGGGGGGTGGGAGATCGGGGAGAGCGACTGCGGAGGAAGCCGGTGGACGTGACGATGCGGGGGCTTGCGCGGAAGAGCCGGCGGTGGGTGCGTCGGCCGGTCGCGGAACGCCTGCCCGTGCCTGGGGGACCTCCGCGGACGCGCTCGGGGCTGTCACGGGCGCCTCCTGCGCTGCCGCGGTGGCCGATCCTGCGTCCGGCGTAGGCGGTGGCGTGGTCCTGCGCCCGCGGCCGCCGGCAGCTGCCAGCTCGACGTCCGACGTGTGCGGCACCTCGTCGGTTCGCGGTTCGGTCGACTGTGGGCCCACCCCGGCGCCGGGTCCCATGTCCCCGATCTCGTCGGCGAGTTGGTGGACGAGGATGCCGTGGCGGAACGCGGTCTCGCCGACATCGGCGCACGTACTGCCGTACACGGACAGACGGTTGCCGCTCTCGCGTACGACCTCGACGGAGCGGTGAGCGGTGCGCGCCTCCTTGGTGAGCAGGGAGGCGAAGCGAGAGGCGTGGGGAGTGCGGACGGCGACGCGGGGACGCAGCCGGGTGCGGGCGAAGTCGGCGGCGTCCTGATCGGCGACGAGTCTGCCCCGCTGCAACGTGACGACCCTGTCGGCGGTGCGAGCGGCCTCCTTCGGGTCGGCCGTGGTCAGCAGGACCGTGCCTCCCTGGGCCGCGTGCGCGCGCAGCATGCCGTGCAGCCAGCGGCTCTCGCGGCCCGAGAGACCCTCGGCGGGACCGTCGAGGACGAGAGTGTGCGGGTCGGCCAGCAGTGCGCAGGCCAGGCCTAGGCGGCGGTCCATGCCGCGCGAGAGGGTGCCGAGGCGTTCCTCACGCAGGCTGACGAGGCCGACCACCTCCAGGACTTCGTCGGCGCGCCGGGCCGGAACACCCGCGGCGGCGCACAGCATGCGCAGATACCCGCGGACCGTGCGCGCCGGGTGCCCGGGGAGGTCGCCCAGCAGCACGCCGACTTCGCGCGAAGGGTGCGCGATGCGGTGCAGCGGGCGGCCTCTGAAGTAGGTGATTCCACGGCCCCGTTGGAGTTCGAGCATGAGTCTGAGCACCGTCGTCTTGCCCGCTCCCGACGCCCCGAGCAGCGCGGTGACGCGGCCCGCGTGGGCCTCGAAGGAGACGTCGTCGACGGCAGGAGGAAGCTCCTTGCGCGGGTCGCTGGTCAGTCCGATGGCCTGGATCACTCGCAGCAAGATAGCGCGCTATGTCCGTTTTTTCGGGTAGGGCAAGGCCCGCTGTGCAGGGGGGATTCGGCCTGGAGGGGTTTCGAGGCCCTCGTTCCCGCGCACTGTTCGTGGCCTGCGGCCCTCGTTCCCGAGGTGTGTTCAGGACCCGTGGCGCATGTCTCCGAGCCCTGCTCAGGTCCTGTGACGCTTGTTCGTGAGCCCCGTTCAGGTGCCGTGGCCCTCGTCCATGAGCCGCGTTCGGATCCGATGACGTCGATCCCGAGCCCTCATCGGCGTCGGGTCCGTGTCCCGGTCCGCGTCAAGCTTCTGGTCCGCGTCAGACCTCGGGTCGCAGCATCGGGGGGTTGAGCAGCGTGGCTCCGCCGGCCCGGAACAGCTGGGCGGGACGGCCGCCCTGGCGCGTGGTGGTGCCGCCGGTGGGGACGAGGAAGCCCGGCGTGCCCGTCACCTTGCGGTGGAAGTTGCGCGGGTCGAGCGCCACACCCCACACGGCCTCGTAGACCCGGCGCAGCTCGCCGACCGTGAACTCGGTGGGGCAGAACGCCGTGGCCAGCGACGAGTACTCGATCTTGGAGCGGGCGCGCTCCACTCCATCGGACAGGATCTGCGCGTGGTCGAAGGCGAGCGGTGCGACCGGTTCGCCGTCGCGGCCGAAGCCGCCCTGTTGCAGGAGTTCGTCGACCGGCGCCCAGCGGGCGTTGCTGGCGTCGCCACCCGCGCGGGGGGCCGGCAGGTCGGGGGCCAGTGCCAGGTGGGCAACGCTGACCACCCTCATCCGCGGATCCCGCTTGGGGTCGCCGTAGGTCGCGAGCTGCTCCAGGTGGGCGCCGTTGTCCTGCGCCGGAACAGCCGGGTCGTGGGCCCGCAACCCGGTCTCCTCGGCCAACTCGCGCGCTGCAGCCTGCGCCAGGTCCTCGTCGGCCCTTACGAACCCACCCGGCAGTGCCCAGCGCCCCTGGAACGGCGGTTCGCCCCTGCGCACCGCCAGCGCGCACAGGGCATGGCGACGCACGGTCAGCACGACCAGGTCCACGGTGACGGCAAAGGGCGGAAACGCTGACGGGTCGTAGGGCATGCGGCGATCATAGTCGTCTGCCTGACGATAAACACTCCCTTCTTCGGCCCCATCGATGAATGATCCAATTCGGGGTTGTGTATGGGCCTCACCACCCTGTCCCCACGTCGTGTCGTTGAGAGTCGTACGAGGTCACGCTCGCAATTGCAGCCCGTCGGCAGCTTCCTCGACCATGGCGAGACCCAGGCGGCTGACACGTACGGAGAACGGCGCCCCGGCGACGCAAAGGCCGGTCAGGACGATCTCGCCCAGCGGCGCACTGCGCACGGGGCGCAGTGCGACCGCCCCCGCCGGAGCATCCGGGCGGATGCCCGCGAGCGTCGTCAGCAGCAGCACCCCGGCTGCCGCCGCCGTGGCCGCGGGGCGGCAGGCCGCCGGATGCGGGATGGGGGCGCTCACGTCGGTGCGCCGCTCCCCCGCGTACATGTCGGGCAGCCGGTGGCCGAACACGGCAGCGGCGGCCAGTACGCCCCGCAGCAGCGCGCTCGCCTCCTTCTCGTAGCCGGCCGCGGCGAGGCCCGCGACGGCGACCGCCGTCTCGTGGACCCGCACGGCGCCACTGCGGTGACCGAACGGGTTGTACCCCGCCTCGTTCACGCCCAGCCCGCGCAGGCCCCAGCCCGAGTCCATGGCCGGACCGCCGAGCAGCCGGGCGAGCTGCTCGGTCTGCACCTTGTCGAGCAGGCCGGGCGCCTGTTCGCCCCCGCCCAGCAGGCCGGTGTCGAGCAGATGGACGGCGGCGGCGCCCAGATGCGGGACGAGGCGTCCATCCGGGGCCCGGGCTGCCGCCGGCCTGCCGCCGCCCAGGTCGTCGATCCAGAAGTCCGCACGGAACGCGTTCCGCAGCGCTCCGGCCCATTGCCGCAGCTCCGCACCGCCCGGTCTGCCGAACGCGTCGAGCAGATCAGCGCCGAGCAGTGCCGCGCGATGGGCGTGGGCCTGGGTCTCGCAACGGACAGGGCCGCCGGGCTGTGGGTCGGGCAGATACGTGCCGTCGCCCACGATGGTCCGCAGCCAGGTCAGACACCGCTCGGCCGCTGGGAGGAGTTGCTCGGTCTCGGGGTCGGGCAGCCCCCAGCGTCTGGCCTCCGCGAGCAGTGCAGGGAAGAGCAGCGTGGCCTCCGTGCCTGTGCAGCCCGGTGGCAGATGTGTGCCGGCGTCCCTCATCGGCGCGGGGATCACGCCGGACTGCGGTCCCTGGCCCCGGAGTTGGGTGCGGCCGAGAGTGCGCAGCGTGCCCGCGGCGAGCCGGGTGCCCAGGGGCAGCGTCATCCGGGCCGCGGCGAGGGCCTCGGCCGGGGCCAGGCCACAGCGCCACGGCGCCCCCGCGGCCAGGTGGACGTCGGAAGGGTGCGCCGGGTCGCGTAGCAGGAGGGCCTGGAGGTCCTCGACGCTCGTCCGCAGCAGCGCCTCCACCCCGGGGTCGTCGCCGGCCGCCCGCGCCGGAGCCAGCGGGCTGGTCGCCGCTCTGCCCACGGCACGCACGGGTCCGGCACCGTCCGGCCGTACCCGGAGCTCGATGCTGGCGCTGCCGCCCGGGGGGAGCACGAACTCCCAGCGCAGCAGCCCTGCCGAGGCCAGTGCGTCGGCGGGCGGGGGGTCGGCCGTCACCGCCGAGTTCCCCATGGCGGACGACCAGCGCAGGCCGCAGTCGTGGACAGTGGCCGGGAGCTCCGGTCCTGCATTGCCGCTCACGATCGCACCGAGATCGGCAAGGTCCGTGCCGAGGGCGACCTCTACCGGCAGACGCAGCGGGCGGGCGGCCGCGCTGTGCAGTGTGATCCGCTCGGTGCCGTCCGCATGACGGGTTCGCTCCACGACGACATCCGGGTCGGGGCCCGCCTGCGGGGAACTGCGCAGCGTGCTCACGAAGCGGGCGCTGTCGGCGCCGGTCGTCCGGGCCTGCACGGCTAAGGGCTCACGCCCGGCCACGCGTAGCTGACACCGCGAGAGCACGCGACGACCTGCGCGGTAGAAACCGTCGAGGCCCCGGCCGGTCAGCTGCCCCTGGTCCGTCGACATGGCGAGGCCGGGCAGGGCTACGCAGATCAGGGCGTTGTGGGTAGGCGGTAGGTCAGACCGACGGGTGGTTGGTGTGGTTGGTGTGGTTGGCGGCTGAGCCGACGAATGGGTATCCAGGGGTTGGGACGCGCTCCGGGCATGGTTGGGAGACGACGGCGTTGCCGGGCTCGGGTGTGTGGGCGATGTCGGCGACGGGGTCTGGGGCGTCGGCCGGTTGGGGGGCTCGGTGCGTCGAGGGGTGTTGCCGTACTCCGCGCGGCGGGAGGCGTCGGTGTACTCGGTGGTCCGGGGTGCGCCGCTGCGCTCCGTGGTCCGAGGGGCACTGCCGAGCTCGGCGCTCCGAGGGGCATCGAGTCGGGGGGTGTCGCGTCGAGGGGTATCGCTCGGGCCCCTGGGCTTGCGCCGCTCCGTACCGTCCTCGGCCGGAGGCAGTCCCGTGTCCAGCCTTTGGGACGGCACCAGTCCGCCATGGGTCGAGCGGTCGTCGGCCCTGGAGGCCGGAGTCGGTGGCGGCATCGGCGGCGGAGGCACCGGGATCGGCGTCGGCACCGGAGTCGACTGTGGCATGGGGCGGCTTCCTCTGCGCTCTGTGCGCCGCGGGCGTGTGCGGCGCCGGCTGGGGGACCCGGAGTGACAGGGGCGGTGCGGCGGCACGGCCGGTTCAGGCGTTCCGCCACTCAGGTGAACGGGGACGGATCCCTCCAGGTCACGCCCGTGACGGGGTAACTCCAACGGAGGGCCACCGCGTTGGCGGGGTTCGCCGACACAGCTGAGCCCCTCCACGGCGTTCTCGCCCGGACGGCTGAAGCCCTCCACGACGTCCCGCCAGCGCGGCTAACCGCTCCACGATGTCCAGCCAGCACGTTTGAACCCTCCCCGGTGCCCCCGACCGCAGCCTTGAACCCCTCCGCGGCGTCCCCGACCGCACGCCTAAACCACTCCGCGGCGTCCCCGACCGCGCGACATAGGGCCCCTAAGGAGTCCCCGCCCACGCGGCGTCGCACGTAGATGCCCACGCCCCCACGGCCTCGGTCAGCACTCAGCTTTCGAGGCCTCACTCGTCCTCCCCGCCGGCACCTCCAGAACGCAGGCCGTCCGGGCGGCCGCTGTGACGAGCGGCGCCTTTCCTCGACGTACGCGCTGCCGACCCCTTCGAGCTCCTGGGTGCCGTGCCACCCGGCCGGACGGCGACGGGACGATTGCCCGCCGACGCACGAGGGCGCGCAGCGCTCGACGCCCTCCCGCCCCGCTCCCCCGTGTTCCGCCCGGTGCCCCTGGTTGATCGAGGCAGGCTGCTGGCAGCACCCACCGCGGGCCGAGGTCCGCGACCGCCACCCCCTCCAGACGCCGGAGCGGACACCGCCCCGTCGCCCGGCGCCGGCTCTGCGATGTGCTCCGGCTGGTCGAGCCGCCCTGTGCCCTCCTGCTCACGGCTCACGCGTTCCGCGCGCAGGCAGCGGCGGATCGACTCGGGGTCCAGCCCTTCGTTGCAGGCTTGGTGCAGCAGACGGGCGAAGAGGTAGTCACGGTCGACGCCGAGTGCCATGGCGAGGGCTTCTCGGGCCTCCAGCTCATCGCCGGTGGACCAGGCGACCCAGCCGGCGAGGGTGAGCGGCGCCGCCGCGTGTTCGCTGTACGGTCCGACGCAGCGGCGGGCCAGGGCCCGCCAGAGTCGAAGGGCGGGAGCCGCCTCGTCGCCCTCCATCCACTCGGCCGCGCGGTCGCGGGTCGCGCGGTCCTGCAGCCCCAGAATGAGCCTCGCGGCTTCGTCGTGACCGAGCAGTCCGTCGTCGCGGAGATCAGCGGTCAGCGTCCCGGGCACAGGCGCAGCCTCGGCGAACCGGCACCTGAGCCGCTCCGCCAGCTCCAGCGTCTCCTCCGCCACGCCTGCGCGTTTCGTGTCGTCCAGGATCCTGGCGACCAGCTCCAGGCCGACCGTGTCGAGGGCGACCTCCTGCTCAGGGGCGGCAGCGGTCTCCCAGGGCAGCAACCTGGCCCGCAACTCGCGCAGCGTGCCCCGCACTTGCACTCCGGCGTACGTGGCCGCGGCGGCCAGCACGGACGTACCGGGCAGGCCCATCGGACGGCCCTCGGGCGGACAGCACTCGGCGCGGTCGCAGCAGTACGACCAGAAGCGGCCGTCCGAGATGCACAGCGCCTCGATCACGGGTACGTCCAGGTTGCCGCAGGCGACACGCATCTTCTGGGCCAGCGGTCGCAGCCTTTCCATGACCTGGCGGCCCGTCTCGCCCTTGGCCGGTTCCTGGCAGAGGAAGGCGACCATCTGCTCCGGCCGGGCGCCCTTGCGCTCGCTGCCCGTGACCAGGCCGTGGGCCAACTGCCCGGCCGCAGAGTCCCAGTCGTCCGCAGCGGCGGGGATGCCGAGCCGCGCCCGGCCTCCGAATCGTCCGCGGCCTGACCTGTCGTGCAGGGCGACGAGGACGATGCTGTCCTCGGGGCGGTACCCGAGGAGGTACGGCAAGGCATCGGCCAGTTCGGCCGGGGTGCGCAAGGTGACCTGGTGCTCGGGCAGGCCCCCTTCGTTCGGCTCGGTTGCCTCAGGGGCGAGGGGCTGTTCACCGCGCCCGGTGTCGTCGCCGTCGGAAAATCCAGTCGCTTCGCTGTGATTCGTCATGCGACCGACGATCTCCCGGATCGCAATGTTCCGCTTGACCCTGTGGATAAGTCCGACCAGGGACACGACAATTCGCTCGGAGGTGCGCAATGCCGTGCGCCGGTGCGCGGTGTCATAGAAGTGCCGTGCTCTGTGAGCGGCGTCATGCATGGGGCGCGGCGCCGTTCACCGCTTCCGCGCGACACCTGTCCCTTCGCCCGACGCGATACGCAAGAACTCCCTGACCAGTGACCCCAGCGTGCCAACTCAAGTCACGAGGACAGTTCGACGATGTCGGCGGGGCCGGTGAGCGGCCGGTGGCCACAGGCAGCTGGAGGGTGCGCGCGGCGGTCACACTCGGTACGAGCGTGGCGCCGAAAGGGCAGGCAACCCCCATCCCGAGTACGCGAGTGCCTCTACGCACGTCGCTGCAGCATCAAAGTGCACCCACCGCGGTGCGCGGGGACTTCGATCCATGGTCGACCTTTCCGACCACGGCGATCTGCTGGCCAGTTCCTCTCGCTGCCGCTTCCGCGCATGTTCATGCACGGTTGAGCAGAACCCGTCCCTCCCCGACCTGCCGAAACTCGCGGCGAACGGCGCCCAGTTGGCACAGGTTCCGCACAGCGGGCACAGGCCGATGCACTCCAAGTCTCCAAGTCCACTTGGATGTGGCACAGAATCGCCGCAATCCATACACGCATCGGCTCCTGACCGAGTCCGATCAACGAGCCGGCCCCGATCGCCTAACCCGCCGCAGCCAGGACCAGCGGAAGAACCTGTTCGCTACCGGCCCGGCGCAGCAGACGGGCGGCGACGGCGAGGGTCCAGCCCGAGTCGGTGTAGTCGTCCACGAGCAGGACAGGTCCCGTGGAGCCCGCCAGAGCAGCGGCCAGTTCCTCGGAGAATGCGAACGTGTCGGCCAGCGTCCGCAGGCGTTGAGCGGAGTTGCTGCGCCGTGCCGCATGCGCGCCGCCCGGCCCCGTGTACGTCAGGGTTCCCAGATACGGGAGGCGCCCGACGGTCGCGATGCCCTGGGCGAGGGAACCGACCAGTTGCGGCCTGGCCAGCGACGGCACGGCTACAACACCCACCGGCCGGGCAGACGCGTCCGGCACGTTCGGCGCCCAGCCGCCCGGAGAGCGCGCCCAGTCGGCGAGGACGGCGACCGCGGCCTGCAGGACGTCGTCGGGGACGGGACCGTCTGGCGCGTTCTCGGCCAGCAGGGGCCGCAGGCGATTGCCCCAGCCGATGTCCGAGAGCCGGCCCAGCGCTCGCCCGGTCGAGCACTGCTCCTTTGCCGGGATACGGCCCTTGAGGTCGATACCCAGTGCGGGCATCCCCGTGGGCCACATCCGGCGCGGCTCGACCTCCACGCCCGGGCGATCCAGCTCCTTCGCCGCCCCCGTCAGAGCCTCGGCCGAGACCGACGAAGCGATCCAGGTGCCCGCACAGTTGTCGCAGCGGCCGCACGGGGCGGCCCCCTCGTCGTCCAGCTGCCGGCGCAGGAACTCCATCCGGCACTGCGTCGTGCTCACGTACTCCCGCATGGCCTGCTGCTCGGCGGTGCGCTGGTGCGCCACCCACGCGTACCGATCAGCGTCGTACAACCACCGCTCACCGGTGGAGATCCAACCGCCCTTGACCCGCTTGACCGCCCCGTCCACGTCGAGGACCTTGAGCATGGTCTCAAGGCGGGTACGCCGAAGATCCACCGCCGCCTCCAGCGCAGGCACGGACAGTGGCCGCCCCGCCTCCGCCAGCGCCGACAGGGTCTGCCGGACCTGCGCCTCGGGCGGGAAGGCCGTATCGGCGAAGTAGCGCCAGATGGCCTCGTCCTCCTTTCCGGGCAGCAGCAGCACGTCCGCGTGCTCGACGCCGCGGCCGGCGCGGCCGACCTGCTGGTAGTAGGCGATCGGCGACGACGGCGAGCCGAGATGCACCACGAAACCCAGGTCAGGCTTGTCGAACCCCATCCCCAGCGCCGACGTCGCGACGAGGGCCTTGACCCGGTTCGCCAGCAGGTCGGACTCGGCCTGCAACCGGTCTGCGTTCTCCGTGCGACCCGTGTACGAGGCCACCGGGAAGCCGCGCTGCCGCAGGAACGCGGTGGCCTCCTCGGCCGCGGCCACCGTGAGGGTGTAGATGATCCCGGAACCCTGCAGCTCGTCCAGGTGCTCGGCCAGCCAGGCCAGACGGTGCGCGGCGTCCGGCAGCTGCACCACCCCCAGCCGCAGGCTCTCCCTCTCCAGCGAGCCGCGCAGCACCAGGGCCTCACCGGCGCCGGTTCCCAGTTGCTCGGCGACGTCCGCCGTCACGCGGGCATTGGCGGTAGCCGTGGTCGCCAGCACCGGAACCCCGGGGGCGAGCGCGGCGAGCATCGCCCGGAGCCGGCGGTAGTCGGGCCGGAAGTCATGGCCCCAGTCGGAGATGCAGTGCGCCTCGTCGACCACCAGGAGGCCGGTCGTGGCAGCGAGCTTGGGGAGCAACTGATCGCGAAAGTCCACGGAATTGAGGCGCTCCGGACTGACGAGGAGTACGTCGGTCTCCCCACGCTCGACCTCGTCGTAGATGGTGTCCCATTCCTCGGGGTTGGCCGAGTTGATGGTCCGCGCCCGGATGCCGGCCCGCGCCGCCGACTCGACCTGGTTGCGCATCAGCGCGAGCAGGGGCGAGACGATCACCGTCGGGCCGGCACCACGTCGGCGCAGCAGTGCGGTGGCGACGAAGTACACCGCCGACTTGCCCCAGCCCGTGCGCTGCACCACCAGGGCACGACGGCGCTCCTCCACCAGGGCCGCCACCGCCTGCCATTGATCCTCCCGCAGCCGGGCCGAACCGCCGGGTGTGCCGACGAGCTCGGCGAGGATGGCATCGGCTTCAGTGCGGAGCTCCAGATCGTCCATGTCTCCATGCAACCCGATGCCACTGACAATCAGCCACCTCACCCGGCGCGACAGGCGCTCACGTACCGTCGACAGAGCGCGGGGAGCATCGATGATCTGGTTGGGCCGGTCGTCCCATGCGTCGCACAGTGACGCACTGGGTAGGGATATAACCCTCGCACCACCCGATAACGGTCGGTGGCCCCAATTGCTCGTTGCCGCATTCAGGTTCGACAGGAAGAATTGAAGTCCGCTCCCCGCACGGCTCGTCCGTGATCCGGTAGGGCTCTGCTGCGGTGCGCGCTCCCCGATTCCGACCTCGCCCGCAGTGTGGGCGCGTAGCCGAAGGGAGGACCGTGACCTTCGGATTCGCTCCGTCCTCTGCGGCATCCGTGTCGACGTCAGCCGACCTCTCCGCCGCATCCGCCAACCCGCTGGCCCGCATGCTCGAACCAGCGGAGTGGGCTGCCGCGGGCATCCCGCTGCTGCGCAATCCCCGCGAGGTCGTCAGTGGTCTGCACTCCAGGCACCACCCTAGGCCGACGACCGCGATCGTGGCCGTCCTCGACGCGGACGAGCGCGTGCGGGCAAGTGCCTCCTTCGCGCGCCGCCCGTCCCCGCCGGACGGCTGGATGTTCCGCAATGCGCTGCTCGCCCAGCTCCGCCGTGTCATCCCGCACGACCTGCGGCGCCGCACCCCCGTGCGCACCGCGGTCCTGCTCTACTGCCGTGAGGGCGACGCCCGTTGGACAGAGGAGGACGGCGCGTGGATGTGGGGCCTGCGTGACGCCTGCACCCTGCACGGTCTGCGCTGCGGCGCGTACATCACGCTGACCCGTGACGGCTGGCAGGTCCTCGGCGAGGGCCGTGGCGGCCGCCGCCCCAACACCGACTCGACGCCGGAGCCGATCGCCACCTCCGAGTCACCACTCCCGCTGCCACGCACCGGCGGCGCGGCTTCGGAGGTCCTACGGCGGGCGGCGGCTCGCTGAGGACGCCGTCAGGAGTCCTCGGCCGACGCCACGGGCGAGCCGCACGCTGCACCCGATACGTCGCACGCCATACGACAGCCCAAGGCAGACGAGGGCCCGACGCGGACCGCCAAGCCGCCACGAACGCCACCGAGCAGTCGCATGACGAAATCCCGTCCCGCTCACCCCCGTGAACCAGGCAGAACTTCACGGCACGGCACCACGGCAGCCATATACGCCTGGTGATCGGCCGACCCTCGCGGCGGGACGCCCACGCCGACGCATCTGTACGGCGTGGACTCACACCCCGATTCCGAGCCGAGGGACCGCTGAAGAGCGCGCGCTCCCGGTCATCTGCGCACGCCGGAACGCCCGCCGTGCAGAGCCCGCCAGAGCGACGCCCCCGGGTGTCCTGCGGAGTGTCCCCAGGACGAGCCGGAACGACTCAGACGCCCGCGCCCAGCACCGAGTTGATCCGCTGCGGGTCACCGCAGACGATCAGCAGGGCACCGGCTCGGCCGAGGGCCAGGGGCAGGGCGTCGGCAGCAGCAGTGTCGGGACCACCATTGACGGCCACCACGACCACGGGACGCGGCGCGGCGCGGCCGGCGACGGAGACATCGGCGTAGAAGACGTCGTCACCGGCGTCGTGCTGCGCCCAGTAGGAGGCTTCACCGAAGGACAGCTCGTGGGCGGCCCACGGGTGCTGTTCGCCGGTGGTGATCACCAGCACGTCGCTGGGGGCACGACCCGACTCCAGGAGCAGGTCGACGGCTTCCTCGGCAGCGTCGAGCGCGCCCTCGAGCGAGGCCGGGATCAGCTGGATCTGCGGGGTCGCCGCAGCCGGAGCGGAGGCGGCGGGAGCAGCCGGACCCGACGGTCCGGGCTTGGCCACGGCCACGTCACGCGGCGAACGTTGCACCGGCGGCGCGGGCCGCACGGGCCCGGGTCGGCCGGGACGCGACGGAGCCGCGGGGCGGGGGCCGGGTACGGGGCGAGGGGTCGGCGCGGTGCGGCTGCTGGCCGGCGTGGCGCGGGGACCCTGGGCACTCTCGTGAATCTGAGGCTCCTCGGGAATGAGAGGCATGAGCTGATGTTTATCAAACGCTGGTGCGGCTCGCATGGCCGGGTGGCACACAAGTGCGAGCGGAATCGTCAGAAGTCGAAGCCGAGCTGCCCCTCGATCTCCGGAACGCTTCCTTCCACCCAACTGCGGACTTTCTTGAGGTGCCGCCACTGGGGCAGCGCATCAAGATACGCCCACGACAACCGGTGGTACGGGGTGGGCCCCCGCTCCGCCAGTGCGGCCTTGTGCACGGGCGACGGATACCCGGCGTTGTCCGCAAAACCGAAGTCTGCATGGTCGATACCCAGTTCGGCCATCATTTTGTCGCGCTGCACCTTGGCGATCACCGAGGCCGCCGCGACCGCCACGCACGACTGGTCACCCTTGATGACCGTCCGGACCCTCCAGGGGTTCCCGAGATAGTCATGCTTCCCGTCGAGGATCACTGCGTCGGGTCGGACCGGCAGGGCGTCCAGGGCACGCACCGCGGCGAGCCGCAGCGCGGCAGTCATCCCGAGGGCGTCGATCTCCTCCGGAGAGGCGTGCCCGAGTGCGTACGAGGTCACCCACGTCCGCAGCAGCTCGGCGAGCTCGGTGCGCCGCTTGACGGTGAGCAGCTTGGAGTCGGTGAGGCCTTCGGGGGGTCGGCGCAGTCCGGTGATCGCAGCGCAGACGCTGACGGGGCCGGCCCACGCACCGCGCCCCACCTCGTCGACACCGGCAATGATCTTCGCTCCGGTCGTGGCTCGGAGGGAGCGCTCGACGGTGTGAGTAGGCGGTTCGTACGGCATGGCGCCCTTAGCGTACGCCGCCCGGAACCGGCTTCGACACCCTGGTTCGCCGAAGCCACCTCAGGGCCGGTCCAGCCACGATTCAGGGAGCCGTCGGGCGCAGCAGTGGAAGCATCAACTGGTCGACCATCTCCTCGAGATCTCGATCATTCCATTCGCTCATGCACATCTTTGATCGATACATCATCATCGCCGGAATGGCGTCGAAGACATACCCGTTTGCCGCGTCGGCCCGCACCTCTCCCCGCTCAATGCCGCGGTTGACGACGTCCCGGAGCAAAGCGATCGTCGGCTCCACGACCCCCTCGAAGATCACACCATGGAAGCGCTCAGCCTGGAGGCTGTCGCATTCGTGAATGACCGAACGCAGCGCGAAACCGGGGCGCGAGAACATCGCCTCGCGCGCCTGGCGGCACAGCTCGAGCAGGTCTTCGCGCACACTCCCAAGATCGGGAGCCGACACGAAGCTCGGCAGACCGGCCCGCAGCGCATCGGCGACGAGGTCCTCCTTGGAGGGCCAGCGCCGATAGACGGCAGCCTTCCCCGTCTGAGCGCCGGCCGCGACTCCCTCCATCGTGAGGCCGTTCCATCCGACCGTACTGAGCTGCTCCAGCGCGGCATCGAGGATCGCGCGCTCGAGCGCGGCGCCACGGCGGCGGGGAGAGGCCGCCTGAGCGGGGTCGGCCGTCCATCGCGAGGTAACCATCTGAGCGTCTCCAACGAACAAGCGAAGCGGGGGTTTCGGGGATACGGGAACTGCGCGCGGCCACTACGGGGGGACAGACCGCGCGACACCAACATAAGTGAACGCTTGCGTTCACTACTGGGGACTCACTACGGTTGACGCGACAGTGAACGCGAGCGTTCACTAAGGCACTTGTGGGGGACCCATAGTGACAACCTCTCAGTTGATAAAAGATCAGAAACCAGGTGCGGCACGCCGGGAGGGGCATCCCGGCATCGCCCTCACCGTCATCGCGGCCTGCCAACTCATGGTGGTACTCGACGCGACGATTGTGAACATCGCGCTCCCGCACATTCAGAATGCCCTGAACTTCAGCACCACCGACCTCACGTGGGTCGTCAGCGCATACACACTCACCTTCGGTGGCCTGCTGCTTCTCGGCGGCCGCGCCGGTGACATTCTGGGCCGCCGCCGGGTCTTCATGGCCGGCATTCTGCTGTTCACCCTCGCCTCCCTGCTCGGCGGATTCGCGCAGGAACCCTGGCAGTTGCTTGCCGCCCGCGTGCTCCAGGGCGTGGGTGGCGCGATCGCATCGCCGACCTCGCTGGCGCTCATCACCACGACGTTCCCCGAAGGCCCCGAGCGCAACCGGGCGTTCGGCGTCTTCGCCGCCGTCTCGGCGGGCGGTGGCGCCATCGGTCTGCTCGCGGGCGGCATGCTCACCGAATGGCTCGACTGGCGGTGGGTGCTGTTCGTCAACGTGCCGATAGGCGTCCTGATCGCGGTGCTCACGCCGCTGTACATCAGCGAGTCCGAACGGCACTCCGGACGCTTCGACATCGCGGGGGCGCTGACCTCGACCGGGGGTATGGCCGCCCTGGTCTACGGCTTCATCCGCGCGGCGGACGAAGGCTGGCGGGATAGCCTGACCATCGGGTCGTTCGGCGCTGCGGTGGTTTTGCTGGTGGCCTTCGCGTTCATCGAGTCGCGGGCCAAGGAGCCCATCACCCCGCTCAGGATGTTCGCCGACCGCAACCGCTCGGGCACGTACGTGATCATGCTCAGCCTGGCCGCTGCGATGTTCGGCATGTTCTTCTACATCGTGCTGTTCGTGCAGAACGTCCTGCAGTACAGCCCGATCGAGGCCGGCCTCGCCTTCCTGCCGGTGACGGTCGTGATCGCCGTCGGCGCGGGCCTGTCGCAGCGCTTCCTGCCGGTGCTCGGCCCGAAGCCGTTCATGCTCGTGGGCTCGGCGCTCACTGCGACCGGGCTGGCCTGGCAGACCCTCATCAGCGCCGACAGCTCGTACGTCGGCGGAGTGCTCGGCCCGATGCTGCTGTTCGGCTTCGGCATGGGACTGAACTTCGTGACGCTGACCGTCACCGCCGTCTCCGGCGTCGCCCAGCATGAGGCCGGCGCCGCGTCCGGACTCCTCAACGCCACACAGCAGGTGGGCGGTTCGCTCGGCCTGTCCATCCTGACCACGGTGTTCGGCACAGCCAGCAAGGACGAGACGGAGAAGCAGCTGCCGAAGTTCATGGCGGAGGGATCGGCCGAGCAGAAGGCGGAGTTCGCCAAGACGCATCAGCTGCCCGGTCCATGGGGCCACGAAGTGCTCACCCAGGGCATCTCGACGGGCTTCGTGGCCGCCGCCGCAATGGCCGTACTCGCACTGGTCACCGCGTGGTTCGTGATCCGGGTCCGCAAAAGCGATCTGGAGGCCCTCGCCGGCACGGCGGGTCCGATGGCCGGCTGACCCGATGGGGCCCTCGAAGGGCCGCGGATGGCCGGACGTGGTCCGGGGGACGTAGGACATCGGACCACGTCCGGCCAACCGCACCACCCTCACGGCGCCCCGTGTCCGGCCGGCGCCGCTGCGGCGAGAGAGCGGAAGCCCGCCCCACGCGGCGGCCACCGAGACGAGCAACACGCCCAGCACCGACATGAACCCCATTGCTCCACCCCCCTGGCACCCTCGCGTGACACCTGCATGCGCGGACCCCCGGGGGTCGCACATCAACTGCCACGACAACGGACCGACGGTCACACAGAGTTCCCGTCAAGCACAGAAAGTCATGCGAGTCCGTGGCGCGGGCCCGAGCAAGGTTTCGACCGGGCAGCTGAACGGCGCTACACCGACGCGGGCGCCCACTCCGGGAGTGCCTCGGTCCGCTCCGCCCACTCCGCCGGCACCGCCCCGGCCTTCCCGGAACCGATCACTCCGCCCACGATCGCGCACGTGGTGTCCACGTCGCCGCCGACCTGCGCAGTCGTCCAGAAGGCCCGCTCATAGTCGCCGAGAGCCCGCGCGGCCGACCAGAGCGCGAAGGGCACGGTGTCGTGGGCCGTCGTACGTCGTCCGCAGCCCAGCACAGCCGCGACGGTGGCCGCGTCGGCATAGTCGAGCATGTCCCGCGCGCGCCGTAGGCCCGCCCCGACCGCGCTCTTCGGGATCAGAGCGATGACGTCGTCGAGGAGCGATTCAGGGCCGGGCGGACCGACGGGAGCAGCGGCGAGCGCGGCAGCCGCGGCGACGGCCATGGCGCCGACGACTGCCTCGCGGTGCTGATGCGTGGGGTAGGCCGAGATCTCGGCCTGATGGGTTGCCTGCTCCGGGTCGTCCGCGTACCAGGCGCCCAGCGGTGCGATCCGCATCGCGGCGCCGTTGCCCCAGGAACCCTGCCCGTTGAAGAGCGCGGCCGACAGCTCGCGCCAGTCACCGCCCTCCCGGATCAGGCGCAGCAGCCGGTTGACCGCGGGGCCGTAACCCCGGTCGAAGTCATGGTGCTCGGCGAAGGAGCGGGCCAGAGCGTCCTGGTCGATGCGGTGGTGAGCGGCCAGAACGGCGACCACGGAGCAGGCCATCTCCGTGTCGTCGGTCCACTGCCAGGGGCCGGACGGCAGCTCACGGCGCTTCAGAAGCGGGTAGTTCACCGGGACGAAGAACTGCGAGCCCAGCGCGTCTCCCACCGCGAGTCCGCGCAGGCTGGCGAGGGCGCGGTCCAGGCGCCCTTCGGGGGAGGAATCAGCGGTCATCGCCCTGCCACTCTATCCGGTGATCCCGTACGGTTCCGGATCTCGCCAGCGTTCGAAAGGCCGGTCAAGCGTGTACTTGCCGTCGTCCCCGAGAACGAGCATCCGCATCTCCGCGTTCCCCGGGTTCGACAGCGATTCGAATTCCGCGACCGTCCAGTGGAACCAGCGCATGCAGAACAAGCGCATCGCCAGCCCGTGGGTCACGAGCAGCACGTTCGGTGGATGGTCGGGCGCCTCGAAACTGCGGAACAGGCTCTCCAGGAAGCCGCCGACCCTGTCGTACACGTCGGCGCCGGACTCCCCCTGGGCGAAGCGGTAGAAGAAGTGGCCGTAAGCGTCCCGGTAGGACTTCTGGAGGCGGACGTCGTCGCAGTCCTGCCAGTTTCCCCAGTCCTGCTCACGCAGCCGGGGCTCCTCGCGCACGCGTATCGCCTCGGGATCCAGGTGGAAGGCGCGCAGCGTTTCGTGGGTGCGGCGGTAGGGCGAGACGTACACGCTGACTCGCTCGTGGCCGAACACCTCCCGCAGCCGTTTGCCCGTCTCCTCGGCCTGGCGCCAGCCGCGCTCGGTCAGGGCCAGAGCATGGTCGGGCTCACGCTCGTACACGGTGTCATCAACATTGCCCGTTGACTCGCCGTGCCGGACAAGGACGATGCGCCGTGGTCGTGCCATGCCGAAACCCTAGATCGGTTGCGGGCCGATCGTGGACTGGAGCGGGCCTCATACGGCGTAGGTCACACATTTCCTGCACCAGCGGCAACACCAGGAAGCCCCTCCCAGCGAGTCCGGAATTCAAACCGTCCAGGTCGATTCAAGCTCGACGATGTCACCCGTGAGTGCCGCGACGTCCGCCTCCGTCTGGGCCCGCAGCGCCAGTCGCTCTACGCGCTCAGTGCGGTACTTGCCGTGCTCCGCGGCCGACCTCCACATCGACAGCACCAGGAACTCATGGCCCGGCGCCTCGCCGAACAGCCCACGGATCATGCCCGGGGAGCCGGCCATCGCCGGGTTCCAGACCTTCTCCTGCATGAGCGTGAAGTGCTCGGCCCGGTCCTCGTGGACACGACAGTGGGCCACTCGGACAAGGTCCGCGTCGGTGAAGCGCGGCTCGAAGCCGGTCTTCACGTCGAAGCGGTAGTCGAAGAGTTTGACCTGCATGTCCTTGTAGGTGCCCGACTGGGCCGCCGCCAGTCTGTGGTGGGAGCGCGCCATGAACGAGTCGTAGAAGGAACGGCTCTCCCAGAATGAGAAGACATGCGCGACCCCCTGCCGCCCCCTGCTCCAACCCCCGCCCTGCCCCCGAAATCCCGGCTCCCCCGGAAGCCCCGCCCACTTTCGCTGCCCCCGCTCGAAGCCGCGGCGGTCCACCACGGTGCAGCGAATCCACTTGACCAGCACCGCGCCATGGTAAGGCCACGGAGCGTGGCGCCGGTCACGCTCGGCAGGAGAGCTCTTCGGCGTACGTTGCCGCGCGCGTGGCAGGATGGGCAACCGGCCTCGTCTGCTGGGCAGTTCAGGCTGAGCCATAAGCGCAACGGGGAAGGGGAAGCCCGGTGAACGCCATCAACAAGGGGATCCGGAAAGTCGAGGTCTCGCTCAAGTGGGATCCGAGTCCGGCGGGTGATCCGCCCACCGACCTGGACCTCGTCGCCGCTACCTACCTGGCGAGCGATCCGTACGGCGATCCCGCCTATGTGGTGCACTTCGACAGCCGCTCTCCCGACGGCACCATCTATCTCAACCGGGACAGCCAGGACGGCAAGGGCTTCGGCTGGGACGAGGTCCTGACCGTGGAGCTGGACAGGCTCGACGGCCGGTACGCGCGCGTGCTGGTCGGTGTCGCGATCCAGCAGCGCCCCTCGCAGCGAACCTTCGTCAGCGTGATCAATCCGGCCCTGCGCATCCGTGAGGGCTACACCGTCATGGCCGAGGACGACTTCGGCGGGGTCCTCGGATCAACGGCGGCCACGGTCGCGGAGTTCGTGCGCGAGGGCACCAGCACGTGGGAGTTCCACTCCGGCATCCACGGTTTCGAGGACGACCCGGCGACGTTCACGCAGACCATGGGCAGGGCTCGCCGGCCCTGAGCGTCACTCGTACGTTCGTCGGTGCATCCGGCGAAGACGGCCCTACATGAAGAGGGGCGCCGACCACGTGGTCGGCGCCCCTTTTCACGGGAATCTCCTCAAGGCACCTCAGGTACTGCCCGACTCATCGTGCAGCCCCTGATCGGCCTCAGCTGCAGCCGCTGGTCGAGCCGCAGCCCTCGCAGATGTAGCAGGAGCCGGCCCGCTGCATCTTCGTACCGCAGGAGAAGCACAGCGGAGCGTCGGCCTGGATGCCAAGCTGCATCTCCACCAACTCGGCGCTGGTGTGCGCCTGCTGCGGAGCGGGCTTGGCCGCCTCGACCTCGGCCTTCGGCGTGGCGACGGCCCTCAGCTCCTGTGCGCGCGGTGCCGACTGGGCCAGACCCTCGACGTCCACCTCGTCGTCGGAAGGCTCGTACGAACCGGTCTCCAGGTGACGCTGACGCTCCTCGGCGGAGTGGATACCCAGCGCGGAGCGCGTCTCGAAGGGCAGGAAGTCGAGCGCCAGGCGGCGGAAGATGTAGTCGACGATCGACTGCGCCATCCGCACGTCCGGGTCGTCCGTCATGCCGGCCGGCTCGAAGCGCATGTTCGTGAACTTCGAGACGTACGTCTCCAGCGGCACGCCGTACTGCAGACCCACCGAGACTGCGATCGAGAAGGCGTCCATCATGCCCGCGAGAGTCGAGCCCTGCTTGGACATCTTCAGGAAGACCTCGCCGAGACCGTCGTCCGGGTAGGAGTTGGCGGTCATGTAGCCCTCGGCACCACCGACGGTGAAGGACGTCGTGATGCCGGGACGGCCCTTCGGCAGGCGCTTGCGGACCGGGCGGTACTCGACGACCTTCTCGACCGTCTCACGGATGGTGGCCTCAGCCTTCTCCGTGATCTCGGTCTTCTCCTTCTCCTTGGTCTTGGCGGAGAGGGGCTGGCCGACCTTGCAGTTGTCGCGGTAGATGGCGAGCGCCTTGACGCCCATCTTCCAGGCCTCGAAGTAGATCTCCTCGACCTCCTCGACGGTCGCCGACTCCGGCATGTTGACCGTCTTGGACAGGGCGCCGGAGATCCACGGCTGGATGGCGGCCATCATGCGGACGTGGCCCATCGCGGAGATGGAGCGCTCGCCCATGGCGCAGTCGAACACCTCGTAGTGCTCGTGCTTGAGGCCCGGGGCGTCGACGACATTGCCGTGATCGGCGATGTGGGCGACGATCGCCTCGATCTGCTCCTCCTGGTAGCCCAGGCGGCGCAGGGCCTGCGGGACCGTGCCGTTGACGATCTGCATCGAGCCGCCGCCGACCAGCTTCTTGAACTTGACCAGCGCGAGGTCCGGCTCGAGGCCGGTGGTGTCGCAGGACATCGCCAGGCCGATGGTGCCGGTCGGGGCGATGACGGACGCCTGGGAGTTACGGAAACCGTTCTTCTCACCAAGGCGCTGCACGTCCTGCCAGGCCTCCGTGGCCGCGGCCCACACCGGCGTGTCCAGGTCGTCCATGCGAACAGCCGCGGTGTTGGCGTCGGCGTGCTGCTTCATGACGCGCAGGTGCGGCTGCGCGTTACGGGCGTAGCCGTCGTACGGGCCGACGACCGCGGCGAGTTCGGCGGAACGCTTGTACGACGTGCCCGTCATCAGCGAGGTGATGGCACCGGCGAGGGCGCGGCCGCCGTCGGAGTCGTACGCGTGGCCGGTCGCCATCAGCAGGGCGCCGAGGTTGGCGTAACCGATGCCGAGCTGGCGGAACGCGCGTGTGTTCTCACCGATCTTCTGCGTCGGGAAGTCCGCGAAGCAGATGGAGATGTCCATCGCGGTGATGACCAGCTCGACGACCTTCGCGAAGCGCTCGACCTCGAAGGACTGGTTGCCCTTGCCGTCGTCCTTCAGGAACTTCATCAGGTTCAGCGAGGCGAGGTTGCAGGACGTGTTGTCCAGGTGCATGTACTCGCTGCAGGGGTTCGAGCCGTTGATACGGCCGGACTCCGGGCAGGTGTGCCAGTGGTTGATGGTGTCGTCGTACTGGATGCCGGGGTCGGCGCAGGCCCAGGCGGCCTCGGCCATCTTGCGGAACAGGGCCTTGGCGTCGACCTCTTCGATGACCTCGCCGGTCATGCGGGAGGTTAGGCCGAACTTGCCGCCCGCCTCGACGGCCTTCATGAACGTGTCGTTCACACGGACCGAGTTGTTGGCGTTCTGGTACTGGACGGACGTGATGTCGTCGCCGCCCAGGTCCATGTCGAAGCCCGCGTCACGCAGGGCGCGGATCTTCTCTTCTTCCTTGACCTTGGTCTGGATGAAGTCCTCGATGTCGGGGTGGTCGACGTCGAGGATGACCATCTTGGCGGCACGGCGGGTGGCGCCGCCCGACTTGATCGTTCCTGCGGAGGCGTCGGCGCCGCGCATGAAGGAGACCGGACCGGAGGCGTTGCCGCCGGAGGACAGCAGCTCCTTTGAGGAGCGGATGCGGGACAGGTTCAGGCCTGCGCCGGAGCCGCCCTTGAAGATCATGCCCTCTTCCTTGTACCAGTCGAGGATCGACTCCATGGAGTCGTCGACGGACAGGATGAAGCAGGCGGAGACCTGCTGGGGCTGCGGGGTCCCCACGTTGAACCAGACGGGGCTGTTGAAGCTGAAGATCTGGTGCAGGAGGGCGTACGCCAGCTCGTGCTCGAAGATCTCGGCATCGGCGGGCGAGGCGAAGTACTTGTAGTCCTCGCCGGCCTTCCGATACGTCTTCACGATGCGGTCGATCAGCTGCTTGAGGCTGACCTCACGCTGCGGGGTGCCGACGGCACCGCGGAAGTACTTGCTGGTGACGATGTTGACCGCGTTCACCGACCAGAAGTCGGGGAACTCCACGCCGCGCTGCTCGAAGTTGACCGAGCCGTCGCGCCAGTTGGTCATGACGACGTCACGGCGCTCCCAGGCCACCTCGTCGTACGGATGCACGCCGGGGGTGGTGTGGATGCGCTCGATACGCAGTCCCTTGGTCGCCTTGGTGCCCTTGGCGCGGGAACTCCGTGCCGGACCGCTCGCCGTCTCTGTCATGCCGCCTCCCTGTACGGGCTAAAACGCCCTGAAGTGCCCCGATGTTCCCCGTGGCACGGTGTTCTGTCTGGTGCTGCGGGCACCGTCGGACTGCGACCCGCAGCAGGTCTTCTGTCGCCGCCTCTCGGCCGGACCGGAGGTCCGAGGACCGGTTCCGGCTCACCCTCAATCGGCGGCGTTGGCGGGCACGGGGACCTGTGAAGTCCCTCCGGACCCGCGGTCGTCCTCCTGGCCCCCCGTGACTGCGCGTGCGCTGTCCTCGCGGTCGTCGTCGTCCGCGGCGGTGCGTCCCGTCGCCATCCTGAGTTCCGCGATCGCGGCCTCGAAGTCCTCGAGCGAGTCGAACGCCCGGTAGACGGAGGCGAATCGCAGATAGGCGACGAGGTCGAGCTCCTGCAATGGGCCGAGTATGGCCAGCCCCACGTCGTGGGTGGTCAGTTCGGCGCTCCCGGTGGCCCGCACCGCCTCCTCGACCCGTTGGCCGAGCTGGGCGAGCGCGTCCTCGGTGACAGGTCGTCCCTGGCATGCCTTGCGCACACCGTTGATGACCTTGGTACGACTGAATGGCTCGGTGACTCCGGACCGCTTGATCACCATCAGTGAGCACGTCTCCACGGTCGTAAAACGACGGGAGCAGTCAGGACACTGGCGGCGCCTGCGGATCGACGTGCCGTCGTCGGTCGTACGGCTGTCGACGACGCGACTGTCGGGGTGCCTGCAGAAGGGGCAGTGCATAACTCCCAACCCTCCTCACAGCAGACTCAATAGCCTCGCTGGACCTCATGGGCCCCGCGAAGCAGCCCCAAGCATAGGCGATCTCCGAGCGGTCGAAGACCGGGGGGACCACAACTTCTGGGCTGCTGCTGCAATCCAACCACTAGATGTGGGGATTGGCTCATACATCGACGCCATACGCGCGTGTCGCTCGGACATTGCCAGGTGCCATACGGCCGGACCGACGCGCCGCGCACTTGATGCACGGCCGTATCCCCACGGCACATACGGAGATACCGTGAGCGCCACACGGAGGGGACGTGGGACTCCAGCACAGATGAGGGTCGGTTCCAGGTTGATCCGATCCCGGATGGCAGACTGGGGCAAGAGCCCACGAGGTCGTCACCCCGGCGGTGAAGGGTACAACAATGGCCCCTTTTGCCCGCCGGGCAGCACGTCAGCCATACACCCAGACACACGATCACGTCAGGTGATTCGCGATTTTTCACTCGAACGTGTGTTTGGCGCAACCTTTCGAAAGCAACTACCGTTGTGCAGCAGGGAGACCATCGAGAGGGGCCGACGTGACCACCACCGCAGACAGTGCCACCATCACTGCCCAGGACCGCTCCCAGGGCCGACTCGAGCCGGTGCATGCGATGAACGAAGCCATGAGTCCCGAGGGACACAAGCGCTCCCTGCCGGGCCGACCTCCCGGCATCCGGGCGGACAGTTCAGGGCTCACCGACCGCCAGCGCCGCGTGATCGAAGTCATCAGGGATTCCGTACAGCGGCGTGGGTACCCGCCGTCGATGCGCGAGATCGGCCAGGCGGTCGGCCTGTCCAGCACGTCCTCGGTCGCCCACCAGCTCATGGCACTGGAGCGCAAGGGATTCCTGCGCCGCGACCCGCACCGCCCGCGCGCGTACGAGGTGCGAGGCTCCGACCAGGCCGCCTCCGTGCAGCCCACGGACACCGCAGGCAAGCCTGCCGCGTCGTACGTCCCGCTGGTCGGCCGCATCGCCGCCGGTGGCCCGATCCTCGCGGAGGAGTCGGTCGAGGACGTCTTCCCCCTCCCCCGGCAGCTGGTCGGCGACGGCGAGCTCTTCGTCCTGAAGGTCGTCGGTGACTCGATGATCGAGGCCGCCATCTGCGACGGCGACTGGGTCACGGTCCGGCGCCAGCCGGTCGCGGAGAACGGCGACATCGTCGCCGCCATGCTCGACGGCGAGGCCACCGTCAAGCGCTTCAAGCGCGAGGACGGCCACGTCTGGCTCCTCCCGCACAACGCGTCGTACGAGCCGATTCCCGGCGACGACGCGACCATCCTGGGCAAGGTGGTGGCAGTGCTGCGGCGCGTGTGACGGCTGCGGCGGGCGAAGCCCAAAGCTGCGCCCTCTGACCGGGCCCCGGGACCCCTGCGCCGGTTCCGGGGCCCTGTGCTGTCCAGGGCCGGCCCCTACGCGCACTACTTCAGACTCGGTGCCGCTGCTTCACGCTGTGCGGTACGGACCCCGTGGTCAGTGCAGTACGGAACCCCGTTGTCAGCGGGATCTGGATCGGGGGTTAGCCTGTCGCGGGCCGCGACAGGCTAACCCCCGATCCTCGCCCTGGCTGTCATCCCTGCGGCTGCTTTTCTGCCTCAGCCTTCTTCGCCACCGCATCGATCGCGGCCAGCGACTTCCGAACCTGATTACGGTCCGTCGTGTACCAGAAGCCGGGGAGTGACGCCTTCAGGTAGCTCCCGTACCGGGCCGTCGCCAGCCGTTGGTCCAGTACGGCAACGACGCCGCGGTCCCCAGATGCCCGTACGAGGCGGCCGGCGCCCTGGGCCATCAGCAGCGCGGCATGAGTGGCGGCGACCGCCATGAAGCCGTTTCCGCCGGCGTCCTCCACCGCCTTCTGGCGCGCGCTCATCAATGGGTCGTCCGGGCGCGGGAACGGGATCTTGTCCATGACGACCAGCTGACAGCTGGGGCCGGGCACATCGACTCCCTGCCAGAGGGACAGCGTGCCGAAGAGGCAGGTCTGAGGGTCGGCCGCGAAGTTCTTGATCAGCTCGCCGAGCGTCTCCTCGCCCTGCAGGAGGATCGGAAACTCGGGGATGCGGGAGCGAAGCTCCTCGGCGGCCAGCTGGGCGGCTCGCATCGAGGAGAACAGCCCGAGCGTGCGGCCGCCTGCCGCCTGGATCAGTTCGGTCAGCTCGTCGAGCATGTCCCCGCGGTCGCCGTCCCGCGCGGGGCGCGACAGGTGCTTGGCGACATACAGAATGCCCTGCTTGCGGTACTCGAAGGGCGAGCCGACGTCCACTCCCTTCCACTGCGGAAGGTCATCGCCTTCCGTGCCCTCGGGAGCGAGGCCCAGGGAGGCGCCGACGCCGTTGAAGTCGCCGCCCAGCTTCAGGGTCGCGGAGGTCAGGACGACGGAACGGTCAGCGAAGAGCTTCTCCCGCAGCAGGCCCGATACGGACATCGGGGCCACGCGCAGGGACGCGCCGAAACGGTCGTGACGCTCGTACCAGACGACGTCCCACTCGGAGCCGTTCGTGATCCGCTCCGCGACGTCGTGCACGGACTCGACCGAGGCCAGCGCCTGCTTGCGGACCGCGTCCTCGTCCTGCACGGACTTGTCGCGGGTCGTGCCGATCGCGGAGATGACGGTACGGCAGGCGTCCCGCAACGCCATGAGGGCGTAGGCGAGGTCCTCCGGGATCTCTTCCAGGCGGCCCGGCAGGGCCAGCTCCATCAGCCGCTCGAAGCCCTCGGCGGCGGTCTGGAGCTGGTCTGCGGCCTTCTCGTTGGCGAGCTTCGCGGCGCGGCGTACCGCGCGGTTGACCTGGCCGGGCGTGAGCTCGCCGGTGGCGACTCCAGTGACCCGGGAGACCAGCTCGTGCGCCTCGTCGACGATCAGGACCTCGTGCTGCGGGAGGACGGGGGCACCCTCGATGGCGTCGATCGCGAGCAGTGCGTGGTTGGTAACCACGACCTCCGCGAGCTTGGCCCGCTCACGGGCCATCTCGGCGAAGCACTCAGCGCCGTACGCGCACTTGGAAGCGCCCAGGCACTCCCGCGACGACACCGACACCTGGCCCCAGGCCCGGTCGGAGACACCGGGTGTCAGATCGTCGCGATCACCCGTCTCCGTCTCGTCCGACCAGTCACGCAACCGCAGTAGGTCCTGCCCCAGCTTGCTGGTCGGCGCGGCCGCCTCGAACTGGTCGAAGAGGCCTTCGTCCTCATCCTGCGGAACGCCCTCGTGCAGGCGGTGCAGGCAAAGGTAGTTAGACCTGCCCTTGAGCATCGCGAACTCGGGGCGCCGGCGCAGAAGCGGGTGCAGAGCATCGACGGTGCGCGGAAGGTCCCGCTCCACGAGCTGTCGTTGCAAGGCCAGGGTGGCCGTCGCCACGACGACGCGCTCCCCCTGCGCGAGCGCGGGCACGAGGTAGCCGAGCGACTTTCCGGTGCCGGTGCCGGCCTGGACCAGCAGATGGGAACCGCCGTCGATCGCCTCCGCGACGGTTTCGGCCATGGTCACCTGGCCGGGGCGCTCCGTACCGCCGACGGCAGTGACGGCAGCATGCAGGAGTTCGGGGAGTGGGGGCTTCGTCATAGCGTGACCACCCTACGGCCAGGCACTGACAAACGGGCGATCACGGTGGAGGCCGGGGACGGGATCAAGACCAGGGGCTCTTCGGTCGGGATCAGTTCGGTTCGGGTGGGTGTGGGGTTGGTCCGATTGCGGTCAGGTGCTGCGCATACGGGGGTGTGGACGGTTCGGGAGTGGTCAGGGTGACTCGGTTGCGACTGAGTCGACTCGTTTGCGACTGAGCCGAATTTTCGAGTGTTCCGAGGATTCGACTGCGAGCCAGTGCCGGGTGGGAACCAGAGCGGCCCGGCCGGTGTACCAATTGTGATGGCGCTGCGACACGGTGTCACAACAGATGGCGCAGGCTCCGGTCTCTCACCATGAGGGCGGCCCGCTTGGCGGGCAGATCGATCTCGGCGGAGAACCGAAACCCGGCGCTCAGGAAAGCAGCGAGGGAAGGGGTGTTGCGAATGTCCGGTTCGGCCACGATGCGACCGCAGGCGGGTCGGTTGTCGAGGACCAGGTCGGCGACGGCTCGAAGGAGGGTGCCGCCGAGTCCTCGGCCGCGGTCGCCGATGGCACCGATGAGGAGATGGACTCCGGTGTCGTGGGGGCGGGCCGGGTAATGCCGGGCGAGCGGGTCGAGGTCGGCTCGGTAGATCTCCCAGTAGCTCATCGGCGTACCGTCCAACAGGCCCAGGCACGGAACGCTACGTCCGTCACCGGAGAGATGGGACCGCAGATGCTCCTCGGTCGCGTTCTGGGGCCCGGCCAGCCCCCAGAAGGCGGCGATGGCGGGGTCGTTCATCCACCGGTCGATGATCGGAAGGTCTCGTTCGATCCGCACCGGGACAAGGTGAAGCACTCCTGCAGGTGTGCTGATCGGCCCCCATCTCGCAACGTGGTCGAGCAGATCGTCGGCGTTCGGAAGATCTGGACCTGAGGCGAGTAGGACCGAGGCTGCGCCTGAACTCCGCTCCCCGGCGGCACCGGCTTCCTCCGCGAAGAGAGCGACGATCTCGTCGGGCAGGCGCATGTCCAGCGTGTCCTCGCTGTCTGCGCTCAAGCCCGCCTCGGCGATACGGCCACCATGAGCACCCAGGCTCACAGCGGCACCGATGTCGTTGACGGGGGCAGTACCGGCGTCGGCACTCGCGTCGGTAGGAGGCACCGCGACGCTCCTCTCAGGAGGTGGGGTGGGGCATGTTCCTCAGGGATGAAAGGGGTTGGTGACAGCCGGGGGCGATGTCGGGGGTGCGGAAGCCGAGCGATGGAGGGCGACCTGATCGGAGGTGAGGCCTGACTCAGAGGTGCGCTGTGGCGAGGGACCAGGGGCAAGGTGAGTGGTCAGGAATGGAGGGGGTTGGCGATGGAGACGTAGACGGACTGGGTGTCGACCGGGCCGACGAGTTCATCGAGGCCATGCAGCCGGGTCAGCAGGTTGGCCTTGCAACGCAGAACCGGTGAGTCGAGCAGGTGGGCGGGTAGTGAGGTGCGGAGCCGGCCACGACCGGAGGCCACCTCGCCGAGGAAGCGACGGAAGGCAGCGAGCAGCAGTCGCTCGTCGGCGAGACGTTGGGAGCCGAACGCTCCGATCAGGCCGAACACGTTGTTGATCGCGAGGTAGTACGCGAAGCGCTCGTCGGTCACTTCGTCCGAGACGAAGGTGTCGCTGTGCTCACCGATGCCGTACAACCGGGCTTCGAGTTCCGCGCGCCGGGACTCGCGGAAGTAGTAACCCTGGTTGTCGCGGTACCGGCCGCCCGAAGGCCAGCCGTCAGCGTCCACCACGAGGAGCGTGTTCTGTTGGTGCGCTTCCAGGGCGACTCCGGCCTCCGAGTCCAGCCACAGCACCGGGCGGACAGCCTGCTCGAGGTAGCGCATGAACCACTCGGCGGCAACGGCTGCACGAGAGCGTCCTGTTCGGATGGCGAGACGCGTGACCAGTTCAGCCAGACGGGACGACCGCGACTGCCTGCCGGACCCGGGTGGGCCTGAGGCGGTGCCGGGTTCTGCGCACGGGCGGGGCGAGACGAGTCCGGCTACGCAGGACACATCGTCGGAAGGCCGGAAGGGGTTGTGCCGGATCATCACGTCGAGACCGGCCACTGGGACGCCGTCCGGTCCGTCGACGGCGAGCCATGCCGGGTCGCGGACGATGTCGAAGCCCGGGTGCTCCGCCTGCCATTGCGTGAACAGACCGCTGCGCAGGAGCCGGTGTACCTCAACACCGCGGTGCAGTTCCTTGCGGAGGTTCTCACGGCGGGAGTTGGTGATCCGCAGGCCCAGCGACAGCTTGAGCATGGCGGGGGCGCCGGCCCTGTAGACGGTTCGTACGGAGGAGGTGGGGTGCCACGGGCCGCCATGGACCCCAAGGTCCTGGAGCAGTCCGGAATCGAGCAGCGCCGCAGTCTGGGGACGGTGCCGGACCTCGTGCAACTGCCAAGGGTGCACGGGCAGAGCCGCGTAGCCGTCGGGCAACGGCAGCTCAGGGCCGGCGAGTCGGGACGTGAGCTGGACGGCGGGGACAACACGTCCCCGTTCGGTCCAGGCCGAGTCAGCGGCGAGTACGGAGGGAGCGACAGCCAGCCAGTGCAAGGGGAAGGAGCCACGCAATTCGGGCGAGTACTGCTGTGCTTCGGCCTCGGCGAGACCCTCGCGGCTTTTGGGCGTCGGGTGGAGCGGGTGGCCGAGCAGGAGCGCCTGCTCGGCCGCGAGAAACAGGTCGGAGGTGTCAGCGGGGTTTGCACGACGCTCACTGATGAAGGTGACGGTTCGCCGGACAGAGTCTGCGACACGGGCACCGAGGTCAGTCGCGGCGGAGATCGCGGGGCCGATCAGGGCTGTCGGTGTGAGTGCTGGAGGGGCGCAGGACCTGGACGCGGGGTCGGGCGGCGAACTGGAGGAGGTCGGCGGTGCGGAAGGGGTCGGGGGTGCGGAAGGGGTCGGGGGTGCGGCAGAGATCAGAGGTGCAGCAGAGGCCAGGGGCGCGGCAGAGGTCGAGGGCGCGGGGAAAGGCACCGCTAGGCCGGCGCCGGACGCCACGTCGGCAGGGCTCCCTCCCCAGAGCGTCTCCCTGGCGAGCAGTGCGGCGAGAGTGACCGCGTCCGTCGGTGGGGACTGGCGCGGCGCGTCGGCTAGGTACGGGAGGCCGAAGCGGTGCCATCCCGTAGGGGACCAGTAGCCGACGGGGACCAGCAGGGCTGTGCCACTGGCAGGCAAGGGGATACGGAGGATCCCCCTGTCGGGTGCTGGGAGGTCTGTCTCGCGCACCCAGCAGCGGAGCAGGTTCTCCACGGCGGCGGCCTGGGCTGCGATGTGCGGGTCGGGATGCGCAAGGAGATCAGAAGTGCCGTCGTCATGCAGCCACTCGGCGTCCGAGGCGCTTCCCTGCGTCGGCGCACGCAGTGGTACCCGCCCGCCCCGGCCTCCCTGTGCCGGCACGCGTTCCTGCGGTGCGCCTCCTCCCTGCCAGGCGTCTCCCAAGTGCGACGCGGGCGGCACTGACTGAAAGAGCGGTGGGGCGGACGAGCCTTGCTTGCCGGTATCGGAGCGGCCGTCGGATGCGGGGGTGGTGGTCAAGGCTGGTCCTCTTGAAGTGGTTCCGGCTGTGCGGCGACGGCCGTGTTCTTGCAGGGAGGGTTGGCGTGGCCTGGAATGGCTGCGTTTCCAAAGGGGTGCGGTTGAAGGGGGTGTGTCAGGTGGCGGCGAGGTTCCGAGGGGATGTGCCAGTTCGCTGGCGAGTGGGCCGGTCGAGGGTCACCGAGGCAAGAGCACTCAGCCTGGATGAAGCCGGCGTGCCCACGACCCCTATCGCGCTAACCGGCACGGTCGCCCCGGTCACCGTGCTGCCGGTGACCCAGGTCCGGTTGATGCGTCCGATCATGGCTGGCGCGGCCGGCGTGACCGACGCGACCGGTGGAACCACTGTGGCCGCTACGACCGGCGCGACCTCGGGACACCGCCTCCACCGCGTCGGCCAATCGGTCCAGCACAGCGGCCGCCTGCTCGTCGCTGATGGTCAGAGGCGGAAGGAGCCGTACGACGCTGGAGTGGCGG
The DNA here is from genome assembly GCF_042900345.1 of Streptomyces sp. NPDC012935. NCBI lineage: Bacteria > Bacillati > Actinomycetota > Actinomycetes > Kitasatosporales > Streptomycetaceae > Streptomyces > Streptomyces sp. NPDC012935. Next base: position 60,266 of record NZ_JBIBBC010000016.1, on the reverse strand, counting down.
CCGCCGAGTTCGACGATCAAGCCACGGCGCAGGCACTCCTGTTGGATGGCGGCGGCGAGTTCGGGGGCGGCGGGACGCGGATGGTGCTCCGGGTCCCGAAGTGCCGCCGCCCTGGCTCCGCCACCGCCCAACGCGACCCCCTCCGGCGAGCGACCCGCGCCACAGGCTGGGTCGAGAGCCGCGAGACCGCCTGCCCCACCACCAGTCCATCCGAGATCATTCCGCGCTCCCGATTGAGCCGCAGCACGAAACTCGGCCTGGCCCGCGCCACTCCCCGGCCCGTCGAGAGCAGCCAGGCCTCCCGGCTCACGCCCTGCCGCGCCAACCCCCTCGATCGCCGCCAGGACCGCCGACCGCCCCTCGTCCACCGGGGATTCGCCCTGTGGCTCCACCACCTCGACCCCGATCATGAGCCCCCGCCCCCGTACATCCCCGATGCAAGCGAAATCCCCCGACATTCCCTGGAGTTGCTGCAGCATCCGCGAGCCCAGGTCGGCCGCGCGCTCGGCGAGGCGGTTCTCGCGAACGTAAGCGAGGGTCGCTGTGCCGGCGGCCATGGCGAGCTGGTTGCCGCGGAACGTGCCGGCGTGAGCGCCGGGTTGCCAGGCGTCGAGTTCGTCGCGGTAGACGATGACGGCCAGGGGCAGGCTGCCGCCGATGGCCTTGGAGAGGACCATCACGTCGGGGGTGACGCCGCTGTGCCCCACGGCCCAGAAGGACCCGGTGCGCCCGACCCCTGTCTGAACCTCGTCGGCGATCAGCGGGATGGAACGGTCGGCGGTGATCTGCCTCATGCGCCGCAGCCACGCGTCAGGGGCGGGGATCACTCCGCCTTCGCCCTGCACTGGTTCGAGAATCATGCCTGCGGGGCGCGGCACGCCCGACTTTGGGTCGTCGAGGACGGACTCGGTCCAGCGGGCGGCGAGTTCGGCACCGTGTTCGCCGCCGACGCCGAAGGGGCAACGGTAGTCCTGGGGGTACGGCAGGCGCGCGACCCGTACGTCAAAGGCGCCTCCGGATGCCTCGAGCGCTCCGGCGGTCATCCCGTGGTAGGCGCCGGTGAAGGCGAGCATCCCGGTCCGTCCGGTCGCGGCCCGGACGAGTTTGAAGGCGGCCTCCACCGCATCGGTTCCGGCCGGTCCGCAGAACTGCACGCGGGCGTGGTCGGCGAGACCGGGCGGCAGGGTTCGGAACAGCTCGGTGATGAAGGCGTCCTTGACGGGTGTAGCCAGGTCGAGGACGTGCAGTGGTGCGCCCGAGTCCAGGACCTTGCGGATGGCTTCCAGAACCACGGGGTGGTTGTGTCCGAGCGCCAGCGTCCCGGCGCCGGAGAGGCAGTCCAGGTAACGGCGGCCGTCCGCCCCCTCGATGGTCAGCCCTCGCGCCCGCACCGGCACGATCGGCAGGGCGCGAGCGTAGGTGCGCGCCGACGACTCACGCGCCGACTGTCGCCGCAGGATCCCCTCGTGCACGGCGGATGCCCCCGCCGAGTCGGACGTACCCCCGCGCACAGATTCGGTGACGGCCATGGCTCCCTGTCCTCCCGCTGTCCAGGGGCGAGCAGGTCTGTCGCATCCTCGCCCGACCCGACATACGAAGCCCCGCGAGCGTCCACTCGAAACTCCGGGGAACTGGGCACAAGGGACCGCATACAACATGCAGGTCCCCAGGGCTACCAACCGCGGACCGTTCACCGGGTTACGGGTTGCTTCAAGATCCTTGCCGTGACGGAACCGTTGCCGTTCCGTCGGAAGTCCCCCACAGCGAGCGCATAGTGTGTGGTGCCGTCTCAACGCGCCGTGACATCACGCCGGGACAGCGAATGATCAGTGGAAGTTCACGGCGGCAGCGCCAAGTACCGTCACCCCAGGGGGAGTCAGATCATGCGATCGATACGGCCGTCGTTCACCGCTCGCCGAGGGAGGAACACGCGCCGCAGAACCTCCCCGCTGCCCGTGGTCGCGCTCGCCGCTGCGCTGGCCCTCACCGTCACGGCCTGCGACTCGGGCGACGTCGAGGCGGGCGGCGATGCCACCGCGTCCGCCGCAGCCGGGGGTGAAGGCAAGATCACGATCCCGGACGACATCAAGGACAAGCTCAAAGAGCACGGGATCGACATCGACAAGTGGAAAGACGGCGCCTGGAAGAACTGGGACCGGGACGACTGGCTCCGCGAGGCCCAGGACTACATCAACCCGATCATCGAGGGTCTGTGGGACCCGGACCGGATGCGGGACGCCGAGGACCCGGACCGGGGCGTCGACGAAAGTGACCTCTCCGGTGACCAGGGTGTGACCGACCCGACGCCGGAGCCCGTGGACGCTCAGGCCGTGCCGCCCGCGTATCACGCGAACGCGCCCGAGGCGGGCAAGGTGTTCTTCGACTCGCCCGAGGGCACGATGGTCTGCTCGGCGACGGTCGTGCAGGACCCGGCCAACCCCGGCAAGTCCAACATGGTGTGGACGGCCGGCCACTGCGTCCATGCGGGCAAGAGCGGCGGCTGGTACCGCAACATCGCGTTCGTGCCGTCGTACAACAACGACGACATGTCGGCCACGGAGCGCGAGGGCGCAACGCGCGAGCAGGTCGCTCCGTTCGGCGTCTGGTGGGCCGACTGGGCACAGACCTCCGACCAGTGGATCGCGCAGGGCGGTGCGACGGGCGGGGACGGCGCCTCGTACGACTTCGCAGTGCTGCATGTGAAGCCGGAGGAGGGCAGCAACGGCAAGTCCCTGGAGGAGACAGTCGGTTCGGCCCTCCCTGTGGACTTCAACGCTCCGGCCGTCCCCGAGGTGGACAGCATCAAGGCGATCGGCTATCCGGCCGCCGCGCCGTTCGACGGCGAGAAGCTGTACCAGTGCCAGGACAAGCCGGGCCGGCTGTCGCTCAACGCGTCGGACCCGACGATGTACCGCATCGGCTGCACCATGACGGGCGGTTCGTCCGGAGGCGGCTGGGTCGCGACTGGCTCGGACGGCAAGCCTGCGCTCGTGTCCAACACCTCCATCGGCCCGGTGGATTCGGGCTGGCTGGCGGGTCCCCGGCTGGGCAAGGAGGCCGAGGGCATCTTCGACAGGATGAGCGACAAGTTCACCGGTCAGTGATGTCGGCCAGAGGGCGGGCAGTGACGGCACCGTAGGCACCGACGGCCGTGGGGCGGCGTAGGTGGGGCGCTGGGAAGAAACCTTCACTGCCTCACCGCCGTTCGCCCTCAACTCCACGGGCATAGTGGGGTGTCGCGTCCGAGGGTCCGCACGACAGCGTGCGCCGACCATCGTGACCCGCACCTGACATCAGGCACTACGGCACAGCACGTTCCAACGGGGGTTACCGCACCATGCGTTCCACACATACGTCCGCGGCTCCACGCGGAGGACGGCGATCCGTCCTCGCCGCCACCGGCCTCGTGGCCGTCCTGGCGCTCACCGCGACCGCCTGTGACGGCTCGGCGGAGGGCGCGGCGAGCGATCAGGCCGACGCTGCCGCGTCCCAGGCCGCCGGCCTCGGTGACAGCAAGATCCAGATCCCGGCCGACCTCGCGGACAAGCTCGAGAAGCACGGCATCGATGTCGACAAGTGGACCAGCGGCGGCTGGAAGGACTGGGACAAGGACAAGTGGCTCAGCGAGGCCAAGGACTTCGTCAACCCGGTGATCGAGGGCCTCTGGAAGCCTGAGCGGATGCAGTCCGCGAAGGAGGCCAACAAGACGATCACCACGCAGGACGCGTCGTCCGACCAGGGCGTGAGCGACCCGGAGCCGGCGCCCGTCCAGGCCACGGCCGAGAAGACGCCGTACCACGACAACGCGGCCCCCGTCGGCAAGGTCTTCTTCGACTCCCCCGACGGCCCGGCCGTGTGCTCCGGCACGGTCGTCAAGGACGTCAACCACCCCGGCAAATCCAACCTGGTCTGGACGGCCGGTCACTGTGTGCACGCCGGTGGCAACGGCGGCTGGTACCGGAACATCGTCTTCGTCCCGTCCTACAACGACCTCGGCAAGTCCGAGGCGCAGCTCGGCAACGCCACGTCTGCGGAGGTCGCCCCGTACGGCAACTGGTGGGCCGACTGGGTCTCGACCTCCAACGAGTGGATCCAGGGCGGCTCGGAGACGGGCGGTGCGGGCGCCGCGTACGACTACTCCGTACTGCATGTGAAGCCGGAGCAGGGCTCCAAGTCGCTCGAGGAGACGGTCGGCGCCGCACTCGACGTGGACTTCTCGGCCCCGGCGGCGACCGAGGCCGGCACGATGGGCGCCTGGGGCTACCCGGCGGCGCCTCCGTACAACGGTCTGCAGATGTTCAAGTGCCTCGACCAGCCCGGCCGGTTCTCGCTCAGTGCGGCCCTGCCGACGATGTACCGCATCGGCTGCACCATGACCGGCGGTTCGTCGGGCGGCGGCTGGTTCCGCGTCGTGGACGGCGAGACCAAGCTGGTGTCGAACACCTCGATCGGCCCTGAGGACAACACCTGGCTCGCGGGCCCTCAGCTGGGCGCCGGCGCCGAGTCGGTGTACCAGCACATGAGCAGGACGTACGGCGGTCGGTGACGCGCAGGGTCGGACACGTACTGAAGGCCCGCTCCCCTGCAACAGGGGGCGGGCCTTCGGCGTTGTTACGTCAACCAGAGCCAGCCGACTCTCGACTGCGGCTCCGGTGGTCGGCTTACGACGGCTCAGGCGGTCGGCGCCGGAACGTACGGCGCGAGATCCGCCGCCAGCTCCTCGTGCACCCGCGCCTTGAGCAGCGTGCCCTCCGGGGTGTGCTCCTCGGAGATCACCTCGCCCTCGGTGTGAGCGCGGGCGACCAGCTTGCCGTGCGTGTACGGCACGAGCGCCTCGATCTCGACGGACGGACGGGGCAGCTCGTTGTCGATCAGTGCCAGCAGCTCGTCGATGCCCTTGCCCGTGCGGGCCGAGACCGCGATCGAACGCGTCTCGATCCGCAGCAGCCGCTGCAGTGTCAGCGGGTCGGCCGCGTCCGCCTTGTTGATCACGACGATCTCCGGTACCTCGGTGGCGCCGACGTCCCTGATCACCTCGCGCACGGCGGCCAGCTGCTCCTCCGGGTTCGGGTGCGAACCGTCCACCACGTGCAGGATCAGGTCGGAATCGCCGACCTCTTCCATCGTGGAGCGGAACGCCTCGACCAGGTGATGCGGCAGGTGTCGTACGAAGCCGACGGTGTCGGCCAGCGTGTAGAGCCGGCCGCCCGGGGTCTCGGCCCGGCGCACGGTCGGGTCGAGAGTCGCGAACAGGGCGTTCTCCACCAGCACGCCCGCGCCCGTGAGGCGGTTGAGCAGCGAGGACTTGCCCGCGTTGGTGTAGCCCGCGATGGCGACCGACGGCACCTTGTTGCGCCGGCGTACCTGGCGCTGGATCTCGCGGCCGGTCTTCATCTCCGCGATCTCCCGGCGCATCTTCGCCATCTTCTCGCGGATCCGTCGCCGGTCCGTTTCGATCTTGGTCTCACCGGGACCACGGGTGGCGAGCCCGCCGCCCTTGCCGCCGCCCATCTGCCGGGACAGCGACTGACCCCAGCCGCGCAGCCTCGGCAGCATGTACTGCATCTGCGCGAGCGCGACCTGCGCCTTACCCTCTCGGGACTTGGCGTGCTGGGCGAAGATGTCGAGGATCAGGGCCGTACGGTCGATGACCTTGACCTTGACGACGTCTTCGAGGTGGATGAGCTGGCCGGGGCTGAGCTCACCATCGCAGATGACGGTGTCGGCGCCGGTTTCCAGCACGATGTCCCGCAGCTCCTCGGCCTTGCCGGAGCCGATGTAGGTGGCCGCGTCGGGCTTGTCGCGGCGCTGGATCACGCCGTCGAGCACCAGCGCACCCGCGGTCTCCGCCAGGGCCGCGAGTTCCGCGAGGGAGTTGTCCGCGTCCTGAACGGTCCCCGAGGTCCAGACACCCACGAGCACGACCCGCTCCAGGCGGAGCTGGCGGTACTCGACCTCGGTGACGTCCTCGAGCTCGGTGGAGAGGCCTGCCACGCGGCGCAGAGCCGCGCGGTCGGAGCGGTCGAACTGGTCGCCGTCCCGCTCTCCGTCGATCTCGTGGCTCCAGGCGACGTCCTCTTCCATCAGGGCATCGGCCCGAAGACCTTCGGGATAAGTGTGCGCGGAGCGCTGCGTGTCCTGGGAAGGGGAAGAAGAGGAGGTCATTGGGTCCTTACGTCGATGGGAATCCGCTTTGCGGCGACGGTGGCAGTGACACTGGCTTCCCGGACCGAGTCCGTGACGCCCGAAAACTGTCCGTCACTGCTCACAACGCACGAGCACCTCGGGAGATTCCCGCGTGCCGTGCCGTACCGTGCCGACCGGAAAATGGTCGCACGGCACGGCACGTCTCGTCACCGCCTTATTTATCGGCTGCCTTCTTGGGACCGGCCTTCCCGGCTGCCTTCCCGGCCGCCTTCCCGGCGCCCGATTTCTTGGCCACCTTCCCAGAGGCCACCTTCTTGGCCACCTTCCCAGAGGCCGCCTTCTTGGCCGTGTTCCCGGAAGCCGCCTTCTTCGCCGCCTTCTCAGGGTCCGCTGACTTCCATTCCGGCTGCCCGGGCATCGGCGGGGTCTTCTTGCCGTACAGCCAGGCCTGCATGAAGCCGTCGAGCTGGCGTCCGGAGATGTCCTCCGCGAGCGCGACGAAGTCCGCGGTCGTGGCGGAACGGTCCTGGTGGCGCTTCACCCAGGCGCGCTCCAGGCGCTCGAAGGCCGGGGCGCCGATCTCCTGGCGGAGGGCGTACAGGACGAGGGCCGCGCCGTCATAGACGTTCGGCCGGAAGATGCCGTTCTTCTTGCCGGCTGCTGCCGCCTTGGGGGCCGCGGGCGGTCCGCCGGCCGTACGCCAGCGGTCGGAGGCCGCGTACGCGGCCTTCATCCGTGCCTCCATCGGCCTGCCGGCCTTCTCCGCCGCGTAGAGGGCCTCGTACCAGGTGGCGTGCCCTTCGCTGAGCCACAGGTCGGACCAGGTGCGCGGGCTGACGCTGTCGCCGAACCACTGGTGCGCCAGCTCGTGCACCATGATCGACTCGATGTACCACTTCGGGTACGCGGCCTCGGTGAAGAGGTCCCTCTCGAAGAGGGAGAGCGTCTGGGTCTCGAGTTCGAAGCCGGTCGCGGCGTCCGCCATGAGCAGGCCATACGTCTCGAGGGGGTACCGCCCGATCTTGCTCTCCATCCAGGAGATCTGGCCGGGGGTCTTCTTCAGCCACGGTTCGAGCTGCTTACGGTCCTTGGTGGGCACGACGTCCCGTAGGGGCAGCCCGTGCGGGCCGGTGCGGCGCACCACCGTGGAACGGCCGATCGACACCTGAGCGAGCTCGGTGGCCATGGGGTGCCGGGTGCGGTACGTCCAGGTCGTCGCGTCGGCGGCACGGTCCACGTCGGTCGGCAGGCCGTTGGCGACGGCGGTGTAGCCCTTCGGCGCGGTGACGCGGATGGTGAACATGGCCTTGTCGGACGGGTGGTCGTTGCACGGGAACACGACGTGGGCGGCGTCGGCCTGATTGGCCATCGCGAGGCCGTCCGAGGTCCGCACCCACCCGCCGTCCCGGCCCTTTGCGTACACGGGATCGCTGGTGTGCCGCACGGTGATCTGCGTCCAGCTGCCGTCGGACAGCGGCTCCTCGGGGGTGACGACGAGATCCTCACCGGCGCTGCGGAACGTCGCCGGCTCTCCGTCGACCTCGACGGACTCGACCTTTCCGTGGGCGAAGTCCAGGTTGACGCGGTCCAGGTCCTGGGTCGTCCACGCGTCGATCGTGGTGACGGCCTGGAGGGGCTTGTCGTTGGAGCCGGAGTAGCGGAAGGACAGGTCGTACGACGCCACGTCGTAGCCGGGGTTGCCCAGGTTCGGGAAGAGGCGGTCGCCGATTCCCAGGGGTGTGGCGGGGGCGCTGGCGGCGAGGAGGCCGAAGGAGGCGGTTGCGGCGAACAGGGCGAGCGCCTTGCGTCGCCTCGGGGATCCGGGACTGGTGCGAGGAGCCCCGGGGACTGGTCGCTGAGCCTCGGTGCGGGGGGTGAGCAGCATGCACCACGGCTATCAGCGCGCGCGTGCGCGGCGTTGACGCCGCGCGACCGGCCCACTCGAACGGGTATGTCAAGTGGGTGCAAGCCTTTGGGGAATTGCCACGGGATCTGCCGGTGAACGGCTGCCCCACGGGCGTTCCGGCGTGATGGCCGGCATCGACCGGCCCCTGGCGCACCCCCGCGCGCGCCTCAGGCCCCTCACGCCCCCTGCGTCTGCGTCTGCGCCCTCGTCACGTCGTACACGCCCCCCACGTTCCGCATCGCCCGCATGAGCCCCGGCAGCAGCGCCGCGTCCGGCAGTTGGACCGTGTACGTGTGGCGTACACGCTGCTGGGTCGGCGGTTCGACCGTCGCCGAGACGATCTCCGCACCCTCCAGGGCCATCGCTTCGGTGAGGTCTGCCAGGAGGTGGGGGCGAACGAACGATTCGGCGACCAGGGTGACCCGGCACTCGGTGGTGTCGCCCCAGCGCACGTCGACCTCCGCGCGTCCGGCGCCCTTCATACGCGCCACCGCGGCGCACTCGACGCGATGAACCGTCACCACTCCCCCGCGCACGGAGAACCCCGTGACCTCGTCGGGCGGTACGGGCGTGCAGCAACCGGCGAGGCGTACCGTCGCGCCGGGCCGGTCGACGAGGACGCTGGCGGCGGGTCGTCCGAGTGGCCCCTCGGCGGCCAGGCGTACGGCCGGACCGTCCGCGTCGGCGGACGGGCTCCCCGATCCCTCGACCGAGGACCGGAACTGCGTCACAGACTCCTCGGCGGTGTCGCCCTGCTGGGGATGGGTGGCGAGCCAACGCTGGATGGCGATCCGCGCGGCGGGCGTGTGGGCGTGCTCCAGCCACTCCCTGGAGGGCTCCGAAGCCGGATCCTGGCCCATGAGGAGCTGGACTGTGTCGCCGTCCCGCAGCACCGTGCTGAGGGTCGCCAGGCGGCCGTTGACGCGGGCGCCGATGCACGCGTGCGCGTCCTCGCCGTACTGCGCGTAGGCGGCGTCCACACAGGTGGCGCCCTCGGGCAGGCCGAGGGTGCCGCCGTCGGGCCGGAAGACGGTGATCTCACGGTCCTGGGCGAGGTCCTCACGCAGCGTGGACCAGAAGGTGTCCGGGTCGGGGGCGGCCTCCTGCCAGTCGAGAAGGCGGGACAGCCAGCCGGGCCGTGTGGGGTCGGCGCGCTCGCCGTCACTCGACGCGGCGTGCTCCTCCGAAGGATGAGCGTAGGGATTGCCGAGCGCCACGACACCGGCCTCGGCGACCTTGTGCATCTGGTGGGTCCGGATGAGGACTTCGGCGACCTGGCCGTCCGCGCGGGCGACGGCCGTGTGCAGCGACTGGTACAGGTTGAACTTGGGTACGGCGATGAAGTCCTTGAACTCCGAGACGACCGGCGTCATACAGGTGTGCAGTTCACCCAGGACGCCGTAACAGTCCGCGTCCTCGTTCACCAGGACCAGCAGCCGCCCGAAGTCGGAGCCGCGCAGCCGGCCCCGCTTGCGGGACACCCGGTGCACGGAGACGAAGTGCCGGGGCCGGATCAGGACTTCGGCCTGGATGCCGGCTTCGCGCAGGACCTTGCGCATCTCGTCGGCCATCTCCGCGAGCGGATCGTCGGCGCGCGCGACGTTGCCGACGATCAACTCCCTTGTGTGCTCGTACTCCTCGGGGTGCAGGATCGCGAAGACGAGGTCTTCCAGTTCCGTCTTGAGCGCCTGGACTCCCAGCCGCTCGGCAAGAGGGATGAGGACGTCGCGGGTCACCTTCGCGATGCGGGCCTGTTTCTCGGGGCGCATCACGCCGAGGGTGCGCATGTTGTGCAGCCGGTCGGCGAGTTTGATCGACATCACGCGGACGTCGTTGCCGGTCGCGACGAGCATCTTGCGGAAGGTCTCGGGCTCGGCGGCGGCGCCGTAGTCGACCTTCTCCAGCTTGGTCACGCCGTCGACGAGGAAGCGGACCTCCGCACCGAACTGCTCGCCCACCTGATCGAGCGTCACGTCGGTGTCCTCGACCGTGTCGTGAAGCAGAGACGCCGTCAAGGTCGTCGTCTCGGCGCCGAGTTCGGCGAGGATCAGGGTCACCGCGAGCGGGTGTGTGATGTACGGCTCGCCGCTCTTGCGCATCTGGCCGCGGTGCGAGGACTCCGCCAGCACATAGGCGCGGCGCAGGGGTTCGATGTCGGCGTCGGGGTGGTGGGCCCGGTGGGCGTCCACGACATGGCCGATCGCGTCGGGCAGCCGGCCGCGCGAGGCGGGGCCGAGCAGGGCTGCCCGGCCGAGGCGGCGCAGGTCGATGCGTGCGCGGGCCTTCCTGCGAGGCACCGCAGGCGTCACGGGGCCTGCTACCGGGCCTGGCGTCGCGGGATTCGTGGCCTCCGCACTCATGGGCACCTCCGGCTGCGTGGACCGGCGAACGGGGTGCCCCATGGCGGACACGGCTCAGGGGACGACGACATCTCCCCCGTCCGGGCCGGTGCTTGATGCTACCGAGCCCATCACGTGCGACTGACCGCCTCTCGCCGAGCGTGAAACGGATCACCCATTCGAGCGAGGGTTGATGGGTTTACGTTTTTGCGCCATACGGCCAGCCGCCGTTCGCGATCTCGAACGTACCCACGGTCCCCGCGCCCTTGATCCCGGGTCACCGCCCGCCGGCGCGGCCCTGATGCCCAGTCAGGGCAGTGCTCAACGAGCGAACGTTTCCAGCCACTCCGCGTCGATCTCACCTGTGGCCACGATCACCGCGGGGCCGGTCATCTCGATCTCGCCATCGGGCCGCTCGGTGATCACCAGGGTGCCACCGGGCACATCGACGGTGTACGTCACCGGGGCCCCGGTGACCGCGGGGTCGGCCCCGTCCCGCCGCGCGGCGGCCACGGCGACGGCACACGCGCCCGTACCGCACGACCGGGTCTCGCCGGCACCGCGCTCGTGCACGCGCAGCGCGACGTGCCGGGGCGCCCGGTCGACGACGAACTCGACGTTGACACCGTCCGGGTAGGCCGAGGCCGGGCTGAACGGCGGCGGGGAGAACAGGTCACCGGCGTGCGCGAGGTCGTCCACGAAGGCGACCGCGTGCGGGTTGCCCATGTTCACGTTCCGCGCGGGCCAGCTGCGCTCACCGACGCTGACCGTGACGTCTCCTTCGGGGAGCAGCGCCTTGCCCATGCCGACCGTCACGTCACCGTCCTTGGCGATGTGGACGGACTTCACACCTCCGCGGGTGGCGACCGCGAGGTCCCCCTCGCTGACGTGTCCGGCGCGCTGGAGGTAGCGCGCGAAGACCCGCACGCCGTTGCCGCACATCTCCGCGATCGAGCCGTCGCCGTTGCGGTAGTCCATGAACCACTCGGCCTCGGCCGCCATGTCCTTGGCCTCGGGGTGCGCGGCGGACCGCACGACGTGCAGCAGTCCGTCACCGCCGATGCCCGCGCGGCGGTCGCACAGGGCGGCGACGGCGCTCGGAGGCAGGTCGACGGCGTTCTCGGGGTCCGGGACGATCACGAAGTCGTTCTCGGTGCCGTGACCCTTGAGGAAGGCGATCCGCGTGCTCATTCCTCGATCGTACGGTGCCGCTACGACAGAGCCGAAAGAGGAGCCTGGTCAGCCTCTGCGCCCTCAGCGCAGGCGAGCCACGCGCCACACGGCCAGAACGACGATCGCGGCGACGACCAGGGCATAGGCGATCACGACCCGCCAGTCCGGTCGGCGCCCGGAGCCCCGCTGCGGCAGCCCGGGCCAGGTGTAGCCGACCCGGCGGGCGGCCATCATGCCCCAGCCGGCCGCGCAGGAGCAGATCAGGAGCCCCAGCATGGCGATCACGGCCCCGCTGTCGCCGAAGTCGAAGGCCAACGGGAACGCGAACATCAGGGAGCCGACCGCGGCCAGGGACACGATGGGCGCGAGCTGCCAGATACGCAGTCGGCGCTGCGGGCGCAGCTCGACCTCGACCTCCGGGCCGCCGGCGTACATCTCCTCGGGCTCGGGGCCGTCGTCGGTGACGCCGCCCTCGGTCTCGTCGTCCAGGTCCGGGCTCAGACGGTCGCCGTCCCGCTCCGGTTCGTCCCGGTCGGCGGTGACGTTCTCAGTGCCTTGTGCGGTGTCGCGAGGGCCGGCCTCCATCGCCACGCGCCCTCCCAACTCGGACTCCACTTGGTCGATCGAAGCTCGATGATGGCACGGCGCCGGAGGCCGGGATGACGGCCGGAGCGTCCCGATGCAATCACGTGATCAGGCTGTAACCGGTCGTTCGACCAACGCCAGTGCGAGATGCGGAAGTTCTGTGAGATCTGCCGCAGCCCCACTGAGCCAGTGCACCCGCGGGTCGCGCCTGAACCATGAATCCTGACGGCGCGCGAAGCGCTTGGTGGCACGCACGGTCTCGTTCCGTGCCTCTTCCAGCGTGCACTCCCCGGCGAGCGCCGCGAGGACCTGCTGGTAGCCGAGCGCGCGCGAGGCCGTACGCCCCTCGCGCAACCCCTGCGCCTCCAGCTCGCGGACTTCGGCCACGAGCCCGGCCTCCCACATCCGGTCGACGCGGCGCGCGATGCGCTCGTCCAGCTCGGGTCGGGCCACGTCGACGCCGATCTGGACCGTGTCGTAGATCGAGTCATGGCCGGGGAGGTTGGCCGTGAAGGGCTGGCCGGTGATCTCGATCACCTCGAGAGCCCGGACGATACGGCGGCCGTTGCTGGGCAGGATCGCCTGCGCGGCCTCGGGGTCGGCGGCGGCGAGGCGGGCGTGCAGCGCGCCGGATCCGCGCAGCGCGAGCTCCTCCTCGAGCCGGGCCCTGACCTCGGGGTCGGTGCCGGGGAACTCCAGGTTGTCGACGGCGCCACGGACGTACAGCCCAGAGCCGCCGACCAGGATCGGCCAGCGGCCCTCGGCGAGCAGAGCGTCGATCCGCTCCCGCGCGAGCCGCTGGTACTCGGCGACGGATGCCGTGACAGTGACGTCCCAGATGTCCAGGAGGTGGTGCGGCACCCCCGCGCGCTCCTCGGGCGTCAGTTTGGCGGTGCCGATGTCCATCCCTCGGTAGAGCTGCATGGAGTCGGCGTTGACGACCTCGCCCCCGAGCTGCTGGGCGAGAAAGACGCCCAGATCGGACTTTCCGGCCGCGGTGGGGCCGACTACGGCGATGACACGGGGGGCGGGGGGTGCACTGCTCACCGCCCCAGTCTCGCAAACCTCACGGGCTGGCCTCTAACGAGTTACGTGACGGCACACGCGCGGGGTCGTTTCCTGTTGCGAGGTTTTCGCCGCCGGTTTCGCGGAGGCGGCGACCCGGGGGCGCAAACGGACGCACCGGACGACGCGGGATTTCGGCCGCATGAGTAACGTATGGAGTGGATATGGGCGTTTTCGCACGACTTTTCCGGAGGTCGAAGGCCACGGAAGAGGCGTCAACCGCCGAGGCACAGGCCGGCACACCAACGGCCGAGCCGGTGGCGGAAGAAGCGGCAGAGGCGAAGGGGCCGGTCGAAACCAAGGCCGAAGACGCGGCTGAGCCGACGGCGGCGGAGGCCGTCGAGGCCGGAACCGATGCCGATGACGGCGTCGAGATCCCGAAGCAGCAGTCCGCAGACGAGGCGGCCGACAGTGAGGCCGGCGAGGGCGCCCGCACGTAACTGCCCCGCGCGGGAAGGTGAAGCATGGGTCTGATGCACAATTTGAAAGCCAAACTCGCCCCGGCCAAGGACAAGGTCTCCGACTTCGCGCAGCGGCACGAGGAGCAGGTCCATCACGGCCTCGACAAGGCCGCGAGGGCCGTCGACCAGCGGACCAAGGGCAAGTACAGCGACAAGATCCACACCGGCACGGGCAAGGCCAAGGGCGCCATGGGCCGACTCGCGCACAAGGACGACGATACGGCGACCGGCAGCAGCACACCTCCGCCGGACGCACCCCCGCCGACGACCTGAACGGCACATCGCCGGACGGCCGCGGAGCTGACCGCTCCCGGCCGTCCGCCGTTTCCGGACGGCATCGGCATGCCCCGGCGAGCGGCGCCGATGTGCGCGGCCAGGCCGACGGGGGCTACGACCAGGTCGCGATCAGGTACCCCACGCCGTACGGCGCGTCCTCGTACAGCAAGGCGCCCGCAAGGCCCGCTTCCTCGGCAGCGCCCGCGAGGACCTGCCAGGAGGCTCGGCCGGAGGCCTTCAGCTCGCGTGCGAGTTCGGTGTCCAGTTCCTTGAGGGCGGCCACGTCCGCTTTGCCCAGGGCACGCGCGACGGACGCGTCGAAGGGTGCCGCCCGCTCGTCGAGGTAGCCGGGAGCCTTGAGCGTGCGGCAGGCACTGGCGTCGCCCATCACCAGCAGCGCCACCCGGTCGGCTCGGGCGGCGACGTCCCTTCCGATTTCAATACACCGCTCGGCCCCGAGAGGTTCCCCCACACCGAGTCCCTCGATCGGGGCGTCCGACCACGCGGTCCGCTCCAGCAGCCACGCCGCGACGGCGAGCGAAGCCGGCAGCGCACGCTGCGGCTCCGGCGCGTCGTGCGCCCCCAGTCGTACGTCGACGTCCACGCCGAAGCCCCGGAACGAACCCGGCGTACCTTCCGGGTACGTCGCGGTTCCGCTCTCCTCGGCGGGGCCGACGACCACGAGAAGGTCGGGACGGGCGGCTGCGAGGACACCGAGCGCGTCCGTGCACGCCGCCCGCGCGGCGTCCAGCTCGGGTGCGGCGCCCGCGGCGACCTGCGGGACGATGAGAGGCGGGCAGGGGCAGACTGCGGCAGCGACAAGCATGATCGGCAGGGTAACCCCGCGGGTCCGCCGGGTGTCACTCCTCGATGAGCACGCCGGTCAGCGGCCATGGCGGTCGACGCCACCGCGGCGGTCGAAAACCGTGAGCACCTCAGTCGCAGCCGCAGCCGCTCCCCGTCGCCACCGGCAGCGGAGCCGGGACGCCGATCTTCGGGAGACCGAGCATCACACCCGCGGGCTTGGCGGCCTCGGCGGCGTTGCGCTTCTCCCAGGCGTCACCCGCGCGCGTGCGGCGGACGTCCAGCACAGGGCCCTCGGCGAGGAGGTGGTGCGGGGCCGCGTACGTGATCTCGACGGTCACCACGTCGCCGGGGCGGACCTCCTGCTCCGGCTTGGTGAAGTGAACCAGGCGGTTGTCGGGGGCACGCCCGGACAGGCGGTGGGTGGCGCCGTCCTTGCGGCCCTCACCCTCGGCGACCATCAGCTCGAACGTGCGGCCGACCTGCTTCTTGTTCTCCTCCCAGGAGATCTCCTCCTGGAGGGCCACGAGACGCTCGTAGCGCGCCTGGACGACCGCCTTGGGGATCTGGTTCTCCATGGTGGCCGCGGGGGTGCCGGGGCGCTTGGAGTACTGGAAGGTGAACGCCTGCGCGAAGCGGGCCTCGCGGACCACGTGCAGCGTCTGCTCGAAGTCCTCCTCGGTCTCGCCGGGGAAGCCCACGATGATGTCGGTCGTGATCGCGGCGTGCGGGATGGCGGCGCGGACCTTCTCGATGATCCCCAGGTAGCGCTCCTGACGGTAGGAGCGGCGCATCGCCTTCAGGACCGTGTCCGAGCCGGACTGGAGCGGCATGTGCAGCTGCGGCATCACGTTCGGCGTCTCGGCCATGGCGGCGATGACGTCGTCGGTGAAGTCGCGCGGGTGCGGGGACGTGAAGCGGACGCGCTCCAGGCCGTCGATGTTCCCGCAGGCCCGCAGCAGCTTGCTGAACGCCTCACGGTCGCCGATGTCGGAGCCGTACGCGTTGACGTTCTGGCCGAGCAGCGTGATCTCGCTGACGCCCTCGGCGACCAGGGCTTCTACCTCGGCGAGGATGTCGCCGGGACGGCGGTCCTTCTCCTTGCCGCGCAGGGCCGGGACGATGCAGAAGGTGCAGGTGTTGTTGCAGCCGACGGAGATCGACACCCAGGCCGCGTAGGCGCTCTCGCGCCGGGTCGGCAGCGTCGACGGGAACGCCTCCAGCGACTCGGCGATCTCTACCTGCGCCTCCTCCTGCACGCGCGCGCGTTCCAGCAGGACGGGCAGCTTGCCGATGTTGTGCGTGCCGAAAACGACGTCCACCCACGGCGCCCGCTTCACGATGGTGTCGCGGTCCTTCTGAGCGAGGCACCCGCCGACCGCGATCTGCATGCCGGGCCGCTGGGTCTTCTTCGGCGCGAGGCGGCCGAGGTTGCCGTACAGCTTGTTGTCGGCGTTCTCACGGACCGCGCAGGTGTTGAAGACGACGACGTCCGCGTCGCCGTCCGAGCCCTCGGGCGCGCGTACGTAACCGGCGTCTTCGAGCAGCCCGGACAATCGCTCGGAATCGTGGACGTTCATCTGGCACCCGTAAGTGCGCACCTCGTATGTCTTGACGCCCACTGCCAGGCTCCGGTCGCTGCTGCTCATGGGACAAGGGTATGCGGTCGTGAAAGCCCGTTGCCCCGGCCCGAGACGGTTACGCCGTCAGCGCCCGGCCGTCCGTCGCCGGGCCGGTCAGGCCCCGTCGCCGTCGCCGCCCCACCCCTGGCGGCGCAGCACGCTCGACACGTCCGGTACCTCGTAGTACTCGCCCTTGAGGACCTTGCCGTCGGCCCGGCGGGCGACCCGGCCGTCGGGCCCCAGCTTGGTCATATTGGAACGGTGGATCTCGGCGAGGACGGCGTCGAGGTCGATGCCGTGGACCAGGGCCGTGCCGTACGCGACGTAGACCACGTCGGCCAGCTCGTGCGCGAGCTTGTCCAGCGGGCCGGTGACGGAGACCTCGGCGACCTCCGCGGCCTCCTCGGCGAGCAGTTCCCCGCGGTGGGAGGCGAGTTCCGCGGAGACCTCGGTCGGTGTACTGCGGGCGTCGAGACCGAAGGCGAGGTGGAATTCACGGACCAGGTCGGCGGGAGAGGAGCTCATGCGGCGACTTTATCGGCGGGGTCTGACAGTCAGGTCCCTACAGCCGGGGCCGCATCCGGGCCGGACCGTCCACGCCGCGGATGCGACCGCCCCCGACGGTGTCGACGCGGGCCGGAGGTAGAGGCCCCGGCTCCCCTGCCGCGGCCGCCCGCTGCGGGCCGCCTGCCCCTCCCTGCCGCGGCCGCCCGCTGCGGGCCGCCTGCCCTCCCTGCCCCCTCCGCGCCGTCCGGCTGTGACCCCTGCCCTGGTCAGCACCGCGTTCCGGCTGGCAGGATCGCGGACATGTCCAAGGCACTCACCCGCATCAGCAGGCGCCGGGCCCTGCAGGGCACGGCCGCCGGGCTCGTGACCCTCGGGTTGCTGCTGTGGTGGCTGCTGCCCCTCGGTGAGGAGACGCCGAGCGGGACGATCACGTTCAGTACGGGCACGCGCGCGGGGGTCTACCAGGAGTACGGCGAGCTTCTGCGCGAGGAGCTCGCCAAGGACATGCCGCAGCTGAAGGTGCGGCTGCTGACCAGCGCCGGGTCGCAGGAGAACGTCGAGCGGGTGGCGACCGGCAAGGCCGACTTCACGATCGCCGCCGCCGACGCGGTGGACACCTACCGGATCGACGGCAAGCCCGTCATGGACCGGCTGCGCGGCGTCGCCCGCCTGTACGACGACTACGTCCAGCTCGTAGTTCCGCCGGACTCGGACATCCGCTCGGTCGCCGACCTCAAGGGCAAGCGGGTGGCCATAGGACTGCCGAACTCGGGCGTGCGGCTGATCGCCACGCGGGTGCTGGAGGCCGCCGGCATCGACCCGGAGAAGGACATCACGCCCAGGTCGGACGGCATCGACACCGGGCCCAAGCGGCTGGGGCACGAGCTCGACGCGTTCTTCTGGTCGGGCGGGGTGCCCACGGGCGGGCTGGAGCAGATCGCCGAGACCTCCGCGTTCCGGTTCGTGCCAATCGACTCCGGCCTCGTGGCCAAGGTGCACGCCCAGGGCGACGCGGCCCACTTCTACCGGGCGACCAACATGCCGGAGTCGGCCTATCCGACCATCCAGAACGGCGACACGGTGCCCACGATCGCCGTTTCCAACCTGTTGATCACCCGCAAGGACATGGACCCCCGGCTCACCGAATGGCTGACCCGGACGGTGATCAAGAGTCGCGACGGCATCGGCGCCCACGTCCACTCCGCGCAACTCGTCGACCTGCGCACAGCGATCTACACCAACCCTCTGACCCTGCACGCCGGGGCTCGCAGTTACTACCGCTCGGTGAAGCCGTAGGGCTCCGCCTTTCGGGCGGCACCCCCTCAGGTCCCTGCACGACCACGGGAATCGGTCGCACTGCGGTACCCCTCCCGAGTCCCGAGTAGCAGGGAGCGTCCGAACGCCCGGCTCTGCCGGCCCAGCTAAGGCGTCGGCCCCGACCTGGGCACGGCCACCGTCACCCGCAACCCGTGCGGCTCATGACGGCCGTACGAGATCGAGCCCCCGCCCGCCGCGAGCAGCGCCTGCGAGATCGACAGGCCCAGGCCCGAGCCCTTGATGTTCTGGTGCCGTCCGCTGCGCCAGAAGCGGTCGCCGATGCGGGCGAGTTCCTCGTCGGTGAGGCCGGGGCCGTTGTCGGTCACCTCGATCGTCGAGGTACTGCCGTTGGACGTGACGGTCACCTCGACGCGCTCGTCCCTGGGCGTGAACTTGACCGCGTTGTCGATCACCGCGTCCAGCGCGCTGGACAGCGCCACCGGGTCGGCCCAGGCGGTGGTGGGCGGGCAGGTCCCCACCAGCCGGACGCCCTTTGCCTCGGCGGTCGGCGCCCAGGCCGCGACGCGCTCGGCGGTCAGCGCGCCGACGTCGGTCAGCCGGAGGTCGGCGGCGGTGTGCTCGGCCAGGGCCAGGTCGAGCAGGTCGTCCAGGACCTGCGCCAGGCGCTTGCCCTCGGCCTGCACCGAAGCGATCTCCTCATTGCCCTCCGGTAGCTCGAAAGCGAGCAGTTCGATGCGCAGCAGCAGCGCCGCGAGCGGGTTGCGCAGCTGGTGCGAGGCATCGGCGACGAAGGCGCGCTGCTGCTCCAGCACGTCCTCGACGTTGTCCGCCATCTCGTTGAACGACCGGGCCAGCCGGCGAAGTTCCGGCGGACCGCTGGCGACCGCGACCCGGGACTTCAGGCGGCCGCTCGCGATTTCGTGCGTGGTCACGTCCAGCACGCGCACCGGCCTGAGCACCCATCCGGTCAGCCTGAGGGCGGCCCCGACGGCCACCAGCATCGCGGCAGTCAGGCCCGCGCCGATGATCAGCCAGCCGTGCAGGATCCGCGAACGCATCTGTCCGGTGGGCGAGTCGGTGACCACGACCGCGACGACATCACCGTCCCGGATGACGGGCGAGGCGATCACGAGCCGGTTGCGCTGCCAGGGCCACACCTGCTTGGGGTCGTGACTGCGCCGGCTCAGCAGCGACTCCTCGAAGGCGTCGCGCTCCTCGCCGGTCTCGGGCAGGAACCACGTGGTCGGCCCGTTGGCCAGCGGCGTGTCGTTGGGCAGGAAGACGCCGGCGCGAATGCCGTAGACCTCGTAGTAGCTCTCGAGTTCCCGGCTGAGGATGCGCAGCTCGTCGCGGGATCCGGAGGTGGCGGTATCGGCGGCGGGCCGTGCGATGGCCGCGAAGTACGCGGTGTCGTCAATGCGATCGACGACCAGCTTCTGCTGCTGGGCCGCGGCCAGACTGACGGCGAGCGGTACGCCGAGGGCTAGCAGGACGGCCGCCATCAGGACGATCAGCAGCGGGAGAAGACGAGTGCGCACCCTTGCCCGCTACGAGACCGGGGCGACGAGTCGGTAGCCGACGCCGCGTACGGTCTCGATCAGCGCCGGCATGCGCAGCTTTGCGCGCAGGGACGCCACATGCACCTCAAGAGTGCGCCCGGTCCCCTCCCAGCTCGTGCGCCACACCTCGCTGATGATCTGCTCCCGCCGGAAGACCACGCCGGGGCGCTGGGCGAGGAGGGCGAGAAGATCGAACTCCTTGCGGGTCAGTTGGATTACCGAACCGTCGACGCTCACCTGGCGGGTGTGCAGTTCGATGTGTACGGCTCCCAGGCGCAGCACGCCGTCGCTGCCCGTCCCAGTGTCCTCCTGAACGGTGCGCCGGCTGACGGCGTGGATCCTGGCGAGCAGCTCTCCGGTGTCGTACGGCTTCACCACATAGTCGTCGGCACCGAGGTTGAGCCCATGAATACGCGAACGGACGTCCGAGCGGGCGGTGACCATGATCACCGGGGTGCTGGTGCGTTTGCGGATCTTGCCGCAGACCTCGTATCCGTCCTGGTCGGGCAGGCCGAGGTCGAGGAGGACGACGCCGAAGCCGTTGCCCTCGGGGACGAGCGCCTGGAGGGCCTCCTCGCCGCTGCGCGCGTGAGTGACGTCGAAACCGTGACGTGCCAGGACCGCGGACAGCGCGGCGGCGACGTGGTTGTCGTCCTCGACGAGGAGCAGTCTCATCCCGGCCTCCTTCGGTTCATCGGACGTACGATTCGGACAGGTACACAGTGCGTGCACGCGCGCGTGCACCAAGGAAGTCACGCTGATGGACGAGGACGCCGTCAAGTGGGTTCCGGTTGCTCGCGGCTTCCGTTATCCAGCCGGTACGCACCCAGGTCGCAAGTGCTACGACATGTGTCCGATTGCTATCGGATCGTGATGCTCAGATTCCCCTCAGAACTAATGACGCAGGTCGGATACGGTTACTACTGTCCTCCGAAACCGAGGAGGACGGAGCCTGAGAGCGATGACCGAAGTATCGGTGGCCAAGGAAGATGTGGCCGCGACCGGCGACCTGGTCGTCCTGAAGAACGTGAACAAGCACTTTGGCGCGTTGCACGTGCTCCAGGACATCGACCTGACGATCGCCCGCGGTGAGGTCGTCGTGGTCATCGGACCCTCCGGGTCCGGGAAGTCCACCCTGTGCCGCACCATCAACCGCCTCGAGACGATCGACTCCGGCGCGATCGCCATCGACGGCAAGCCGCTGCCCGCTGAGGGCAAGGCGCTGGCCAAGCTGCGTGCCGACGTCGGAATGGTCTTCCAGTCCTTCAACCTTTTCGCGCACAAGACCGTGCTCGAGAACGTGATGCTGGGACAGATCAAGGTCCGCAAGGCGGACAAGAAGGCCGCCGAGGACAAGGCCCGCGCCCTGCTCGACCGGGTGGGTGTGGCCAGCCAGGCGGACAAGTACCCTGCTCAGCTCTCCGGCGGCCAGCAGCAGCGTGTGGCCATCGCCCGAGCGCTGGCCATGGACCCCAAGGTCATGCTCTTCGACGAGCCGACGTCGGCTCTCGACCCGGAGATGATCAACGAGGTCCTGGAGGTCATGCAGCAGCTCGCCCGGGACGGCATGACCATGATCGTCGTCACCCATGAGATGGGCTTCGCCCGTTCGGCCGCCAACCGGGTGGTGTTCATGGCGGACGGCAAGATCGTCGAAGAAGCTGTGCCGGACCAGTTCTTCAGCAACCCGCGCAGCGACCGCGCAAAGGACTTCCTGTCCAAGATCCTGCACCACTGACGGATCCCGCCCCCTGACGGATCCCGCACCACTGACGGACTGCGTCTCGCAGCCGACGACCTGCGTCAACCGCCGCACCTGACGGCACGCATCTCTTCTTCACACAAAGGATGTTCACCATGAAGCTCCGCAAGGTCTCCGCCGCGGCCGCCGCTGCAGTCGTCCTCGCTCTCACCGCCACCGCTTGTGGTGGTGACGGCGACAGCGACAGCGGGTCGGGCTCCGGGGGCGGCGACAAGATCAAGATCGGCATCAAGTACGACCAGCCCGGTCTGGGCCTGAAGGAGCCCGACGGCACCTTCTCCGGTTTCGACGTCGACGTCGCCACGTACGTGGCGAAGGAGCTCGGCTACGAGCCCGACCAGATCGAGTTCGTCGAGACGAAGAGCGCCGACCGCGAGAACGCGCTCGCCCGTGGCGACGTGAAGCTCATCGCGGCGACGTACTCGATCACCGACGAGCGCAAGGAGAAGGTCGACTTCGCCGGGCCGTACCTGCTGGCCCACCAGGACCTGCTGATCAAGACCGACTCGGACATCTCCGAGGCCACTGACCTGAACGGCAAGAACCTGTGCTCGGTCACCGGTTCCACCTCGGCGCAGAACGTCAAGAAGGACTTCGCCCCGAAGGCCAACCTGAAGGAGACCGGCGGCTACTCGGAGTGCATTGCCGGTCTGCAGAGCGGTTCCGTGGACGCCCTGACCACGGATGACTCGATCCTCGCCGGCTACGCCGCGCAGGAGCAGTACAAGGGCAAGTTCAAGCTTGCCGGTCTGAAGCTGAGCAACGAGAACTACGGCATCGGTGTGAAGAAGGGCGACACCGAGACCGTCAACAAGGTCAACGCCGCCTTGGAGAAGATGGTCCAGGACAAGTCCTGGGACAAGGCGGTCAAGGAGAACTTCGGTCCGGCCTCTTACAAGAACGAGCCCGCGCCGAAGATCGGCGTCATCGTCCAGTAGCGCAAGGCTCCACCGGCGCGCCGCCGTCCACCGCGATCAGGGCGGCGGCGCGCCGCGCTATCCACGTTCGCCACCCACCCGGAAGCGCGGGAGATCGTGTTCGATTTTCTTTCTGACTACAACGACCCGACCCTGTTGGGTGCCTTCTGGATGACGGTGAAGCTCACGTTCTTCTCCGCCATCGGTTCCATGATCCTCGGCACTGTCCTGGCCGCGATGCGGGTCAGCCCGGTTCCGCTCATGCGCGGGTTCGGCACGGCCTATGTGAACATCGTCCGGAACATCCCCCTGACGGTCATCATCATCTTCACCTCGCTCGGCCTCGCCGACATCTTCGGCGTGACGATGGGCGCCTCCGACTTCGGCGTCCGGGGCTTCCGCCTGGCGATTCTCGGCTTCGTCGCCTACACCGCGGCCTTCGTCTGCGAGGCGATTCGTTCCGGTATCAACACCGTGCCGCTCGGCCAGGCCGAGGCGGCCCGGGCCATCGGGCTGACCTTCAGTCAGACTCTCCGGCTGATCATCCTGCCGCAGGCCCTCCGCTCGGTCATCGGCCCGCTGGCCAACGTGTTGATCGCCCTGACCAAGAACACCACCGTGGCGGCCGCGATCGGCGTGGCGGAGGCCGCCTACCTGATGAAGGAAATGATCGAGAACGAGGCTGAGGTGGTGCTCATCGCCGCGGTCTTCGCCTTCGGTTTCGTGGTATTGACCCTGCCCACCGGCCTCTTCCTCGGTTGGCTGAGCAAGCGACTGGCGGTGAAGCGATGAGCTCCGTTCTCTACGACGCTCCGGGCCCCCGCGCCAAGCGGCGCAATGCGTTCATCTCTGTGGTCTTCTTCGCCCTGCTCGCCCTGCTCGTGTGGTTCATCTGGGACACCATGGACGAAGAGGGCCAGCTGGAGTGGGCCCTGTGGAAGCCGTTCACCGAGTCGCAGGCCTGGACCACCTATCTGCTGCCGGGTCTCGCCAACACACTGAAGGCAGCGGCCCTGGCGATGGTGATCGCCCTTCCGCTGGGCGCCTTCTTCGGCATCGCGCGCCTCTCCGACCACTGGTGGGTACGGTTGCCGGCCGCGTGGGTGGTCGAGTTCTTCCGGGCGATCCCGGTCCTGCTGCTGATGCTGTTCGCCAACGAGTTCTACGACCGCTGGACGAACGTCAGCAGCGAGCAGCGGCCTCTGTACGCGGTCGTCACCGGCCTGGTGCTCTACAACGCGTCCGTCCTGGCCGAGGTCGTACGGGCCGGCATCCTCTCGCTGCCCAAGGGTCAGTCGGAAGCCGCCATGGCGGTCGGCCTGCGCAAGAGCCAGACGATGAGGAGCATCCTGCTGCCACAGGCCGTCACGGCCATGCTGCCGGCCATCGTCAGCCAGCTCGTGGTCATCGTGAAGGACACCGCGCTGGGCGGCGTGATGATCGGGTTCACCGAGCTCCTCACCGCACGCCAGACCCTGTCCGCCTTCTACGCCAACGTCATCCCCAGCTTCATCGTGGTGGCGATCGTCTACATCATCCTCAACTTCATCCTCACCAGCTTCGCGAGCTGGCTGGAGAAGAGGCTGCGACGCAGCAAGCGGAGCACGGGCGCGGTCCTCAGCGCCGAGGACATGGAGGAGCTCAACCCGGCGGCGACGGGTGGCACCTTCGGGACCGGCGGCGAAGGCGGCGGTCTCCCGGGCGGTAAGACCTACACCTGACGAACAATCAAATAGCACGAACAGCACGGAGGGCGGTGGCGTGATCGCCACTGCCCTCCGTCACTTGACGCAAGCACCGGCAATGGGTTGCATACGTTCTGTGATCGTGCACCCTGCTCCAACTTTCTGTTCACTCGCGTCCCTCGGGACACCGCTGCGGGCAGGGGGCGCCGCGCCGTGGACCCGGTGATCATCGTCGGAGCGGGCCCCGTGGGGCTCACGCTCGCCCTGGCCCTGGCCCGTCAGGAGGTGCCGTCCGTCGTTCTCGACGAGGGACCCGGCAAGGACGAACCCCGCCTCGCGCGCACCGTCGTCCTGCGCGAGGACACCACCGCCCTCATGGAGCGCCTGACGGGTGCGCCCGTCGCCGAAGCCGGAGCCCGCTGGGCCGGATGGCGGGCAATGCGGCGCAAGCAGGTGATGCGCGAGGTCACGTTCGACGACGCGGCGGGCGAGCCCGAGGGCGTCACGAACCCCGCCCCCCTGCACATCGCCCAGCATGTGCTGACCGGCGCCCTGCGCGCGGCCCTCGAAGGCGAACCTCTCGTCAAGGTCGCCGTGGACAGCCGCGTGGACGCTGTCGAGCAGGAGCCGTCGGGTGTCACCGTCCACACCCGCGGCCCCAAGGGCACCTGGTGGCGGGGCAGTTACCTGGTCGGCTGCGACGGCCCCCGCTCGACCGTGCGCAAACTCCAGGACATCCGCTTTCCCGGCCGTACGGCGGTGGAGCGACACGCCGTGGCCGCGCTGCGCGCGGAACTTCCGTGGGACGGTCAGGCGTTGCTTCATCGGATGCCGCCGTGGCGGACGTCCGGACCTTCGGCCGGGGAGGTGACCGGACGACCGCTCACGGACGGGGTGTGGCGCCTGGACTGGTTGCTGCCGCCGGGCAAGGACCTGGTCACGCCCGAGCTTCTGGTGGCACGCATCCGGGAGACGCTGGCCGGCTGGACCGGTGGGCCGACACCGCCGTACGAGCTCCTCGACACCGGGGTTCACACGGTCCACCACCGCCTGGCCCGCCGCTGGCGCGTGGGCCGCGTCTTTCTCGCCGGGGACGCGGCGCACTGCCTCGGCACGCTCGGCACGCACGGACTCGACGAGGGACTGCGGGACGCCGACAACCTTGCCTGGAAGCTGGCACCGGCCTGGCACCACGGGCCGCACGAGGCACTGCTCGACAGCTACCAGGCGGAGCGACGCGCTGTCGTCGCCGCCAGGCTGCGCGCCGCCGACCAGGCGCTGCCGCTGCTGCGCGGCGGCGGTGGGCTGCGCGCCTACGTCCCCGGCTCCGCCCGGGGTCATGACGCGCTGCTGATGGACGGCCACCTGGGGCACGGCGCGATCGGCGCGCTGGGGACGTACGCCGACTCGCCGCTCGCGCCGGGGCCCCTGGAGGGGGAGGTCCCGGTGCACACGCCGCGCGGTGCACCGGTCGTGGATGTGCGGGTCACGGCGGAGGACGGCTCCTTCGTACAGCTGCGCGACCGGCTCGGGCGCGGCGCACTGCTGGTCCTGCTGATCGCGCCGGGCACGGGCGTCTGGGAGCGCAAGCACTGGGCGACGGCCGGGATCATGCCTCGGCTGGCGGCCGCGGTGACGGCACTGCCGTACCGGGCCGAGTTGCTGGTCGCGGAGGCCTACCCGGGGGCGGCCGCGCATTCGGTCCTGCTGGTGCGACCCGACGGACATCTGGTGACGGCCTTGAGCGGAGTGCGGCCGACCGATCTGTACGCGGCGGCCGAGGCGGCGCTGGGCGGACCGGCCAGGGCGCAGGTCGGGGCGGCTGAGGCGGGGGCCGCGGAGACGGCGGCGGAGGCCGGCGCTGCGGCCGGCTCGCGCTGACCTCGAAGGGAACGAGCGCTGACCCTGCCGTAGGGAACTCGCGATGCCCCTGCCGTACGGAACCGGTCTTCACCGGACCAGAAAGCAGCACTCGCTGTCACTGTGCGGTCCGCATAGTGACAGTGAGTTGACCGGCCTGCACCGGCGTGGTGTACTCCGGATCGTGACCGACACCTGTGTGCGCCTGTGGCGGAGGGTCCATATGGACCTCGTCCGCTATGCGGGCTGCGTGTGTCGCCCGTCCTGCTGAACTCGCATCCCCTACTCCCGCGCGCGCCACTCCTGACTTTGTAGCCCGTGCTGTCGCGCGCTCTTCGCGAACTCTCTTCAGGACGGTGCCCGTGTCCGTACCCTCTGCCGCCTCCGCTACCTCCGTTGCCGCGTCCAAGCCCGGCGCCAAGTCGAAGCCCGCGCCGGTCTCCGTGCCAACGCAGGCGGACCTTCTCGACTTCGTACGACGTACGGCCGCCGACACCGAGTTGGTCGCCTCGCTCCCGCTCGACCCCGAGGGCCGTACGTGGGTACGCCTCGAGGGCCCCGGCGGCAGCGAGGCCTGGCTGATCGGCTGGCCGCCCGGGACTGGCACCGGCTGGCACGACCACGCCGACTCGGCCGGCGCCTTCGTGACGGCGGCCGGTGAGCTCAAGGAGAACTCGCTCGCCGTCCGCCTCCCCGCCGATGGCTGGAAGACGCTGGAACTGACGGACGACGTCGACCGGGAGCGGCGACTCGCCGCCGGAAAGGGCCGCTCCTTCGGCCACCACCATGTGCACGAGGTGCTCAACGAGTCCCCCGACCGGCATGCGATCTCCGTTCACGCCTACTACCCACCCCTGCCTCAGATCCGCCGCTTCAGCCGCAATGGGCCGATCCTGCGCCTGGAGCAGGTGGAGCGTCCGGAGGACTGGCAGTGAGCCGGGCGGCCGGAGGCGAACCTGTGGTGCATGGTTCGAGCGAACGGCAGGTTGGCAGCGGGGAGTTGAAGGCGAGTGCCAGGGGCGGCGTGAGCGAGTTGCCGGCCGGTGGGGGCGAGTGGGAGACAGGCGTGGGTGACGTGGTTGGACGCGGCGTGGACGAACGGCCCGTCGGCATCGACGAGTTGCTGGAGCGGGTGCGTGCGGGCTTCGAGCGGATCGCGCCTCGGGAGGCGTACGAGGCCGCTCGGGGCGGCGATGCTCTGCTGGTCGACATCCGGTACGCGGCCCTGCGGGAGCGGGACGGTCTGATCCCCGGCGCGCTCGTCGTCGAGCGCAACGAGCTGGAGTGGCGTCTCGACCCGCAGGGCAGCCACCGCGCCGCCGAGGCCACCGGTCACGGCCTGCGCGTCGTGGTGATCTGCAACGAAGGCTACGCGTCCAGCCTGGCGGCCGAGTCGCTACGACGACTGGGCCTGAGCCGGGCCACCGACCTGGTCGGCGGGTTCCAGGCATGGCGGGCGGCCGGGCTTCCGGTGGCGTCGGGAGCAGGGGCGGAGGTCTAGGCCGGCGATCCCGGCCCGAACGCGATCGGCGCCCCCGCGCGTCCACCGTGTCCGGCGCCGGAATCCCGCGGTCGCGAGCCCTCGCCCGCTTCCGGGCCCCTGTCCGGGGTCAGAATCCCTCGCCCTCGAGGAACTCCGTGTCCTCGCCCTCCTCCTCCAGTGCCTGCCGGACCACCCGTAGGGCCATGCCCTCGGGATAGCCCTTGCGGGCGAGCATGCCCGCGAGACGGCGCAGGCGTTTGTCGCGCTCGAGGCCGCGCGTGGAACGCAGCTTGCGGGCGACGAGTTCGCGTGCGGTCGTCTCCTCCTGCTCGGAGTCGAGCTGGGAAACGGCCGCGTCGATCAGTGTGGAGTCGACGCCCTTGGTGCGCAGTTCCTGGGCGAGCGCGCGGCGGGCGAGACCCCGGCCATGGTGCCGGGACTCCACCCAGGCGTCCGCGAACGCACCGTCGTTGATGAGGCCGACCTCCTCGAACCTCGACAGCACCTCCTCGGCGGCATCGTCCGGGATCTCCCGCTTGCGCAGGGCGTCCGCGAGTTGCTTCCGCGTCCGCGGGGTCCCGGTGAGCAGGCGTAGGCAGATCGCCCGCGCCTGCTCCACCGGGTCCGCCGGGAGGTCCCCCTTCTCGGCCCTCGACAAGGAGGGGGCGCCTCCGTCTTCACCGGGCGACTCCCCGAAGTCGCGCCGACGGCGCCCCCGCCCCCCGGCTGAGCCGCCCTCACCACGCATCCTGCGGCCACCCCGGCGCGAACCTCCGCCGGAGTATCCACCGCCGTCCGCCGAGCCGCCCTCCCGCCGCTCGCCGCTGCTCCGGATGCCTTCGCCCGGCCGGTCACCATCGCCCGGGATGCCCTTGCTCAGCCCGTCGTCGTACGGCCCTTTTATGCCGTACGACGCCGCACTGCCGTATCCCCCGTAACCGCCCCGAGCGGTTTCTCCGTCGTAGCTGCCCCGGTCCGCGTCTCCCCCGTGGCCGTCGCCGCCCCTGCCCCGCTCGTGCGGAACGTCGGGGTGGGCGGACTCGGCCCGGTCGGTTCGCCACGCTTTTGAATCAGGCACCGTACGGATCAGCTCTTGGCGGCCGCGGCCTTGGTCTTGGCCGTCTTGGTCGCCGCCGGAGCAGGCACGGTCTTCGCGGCGTCGTCCGTCGTGGCGGCGACCGCGGCGTCCGCGCCCGGCTCGGCAGCCGGCTCCTCGGGCCGCACGCCGACGCCCAGCTTCTCCTTGATCTTCTTCTCGATCTCGTTGGCCAAGTCGGGGTTGTCCTTCAGGAAGTTACGCGCGTTCTCCTTGCCCTGGCCGAGCTGGTCGCCCTCGTACGTGTACCAGGCGCCGGCCTTGCGGACGAAGCCGTGCTCCACGCCCATGTCGATCAGGCCGCCCTCGCGGCTGATGCCCTGGCCGTAGAGGATGTCGAACTCCGCCTGCTTGAAGGGCGGTGCGACCTTGTTCTTGACGACCTTGCAGCGGGTGCGGTTGCCGACCGCGTCCGTGCCGTCCTTCAGGGTCTCGATGCGGCGGATGTCGATACGCACCGAGGCGTAGAACTTCAGCGCCCGGCCACCGGTCGTGGTCTCCGGGGAGCCGAACATCACGCCGATCTTCTCGCGGAGCTGGTTGATGAAGATCGCGGTGGTCTTCGACTGGTTGAGCGCGCTGGTGATCTTCCGCAGTGCCTGGCTCATCAGTCGGGCCTGCAGACCGACGTGGCTGTCGCCCATCTCGCCCTCGATCTCCGCGCGCGGGACGAGCGCGGCGACGGAGTCGATGACGATGAGGTCGAGGGCGCCGGAGCGGACCAGCATGTCCACGATCTCCAGGGCCTGCTCGCCGTTGTCGGGCTGAGAGAGAATCAGGTTGTCGATGTCGACGCCGAGCTTCTTCGCGTACTCGGGGTCGAGGGCGTGCTCCGCGTCCACGAAGGCGACCTGACCGCCGGCCTTCTGCGCGTTGGCCACCGCGTGCAGGGTCAGCGTGGTCTTACCGGAGGACTCCGGCCCGTACACCTCCACCACACGGCCGCGCGGCAGACCACCGACGCCGAGGGCGACGTCGAGCGCGGTCGACCCGGTGGGGATGACCTCGATGGGCTCGTTCGGCCGCTCGCCCAGGCGCATGACCGCGCCCTTGCCGAATTGCCGTTCAATCTGTGCGAGCGCGGCGTCCAGGGCCTTCTCGCGGTCGGTTCCTGCCATGGGTTCCACCCGATTTGCTTGAGTCGATCGCTTCACGTCAAAGACGCTAACGCCTGCCACTGACAATGGGCCCCGACGCCCGTCCGGCCTGTGGATAACTCGGTCACTTCTCCATCGAAACCGTGGCGAAATGCCCGCCGAGCGCCTCTACGCCGCCTCCATCAGAATGGATGTTCGATTTTCGTGTCAAGCGCACCACACGGCACCTACGAGACTACGTCCGCGGCCTGACACCGCTCCTGGCTTCCCGGCCAACAGCCCTGCCTCGAGGCGGACTGCCAGCCCAGCCACGGCGGCACTGCCCCCACTGCTCCTGCTGCCGCGCCTGGCGTCGGCCCCTCCTCAGGAGGAGTCCTCCCCGGGGTCCTCCGTCTTCGCCCCTGGCTCGGCCGCTCCCGGCCGCGGGGCCCACAGCGCCCGCGCGCGGGCGACCAGACCCCGCCCCGCTCCCCGTCCCCAGTGATGCCCGTGCACCCGGGGGTCGTCGGTGACGTCGTACCGCTTCACGTACGCCCCCAGGAACGCCTGCAGCGTGGCGACCGCCGGGATGGCGATCAGCGCGCCCACCGCGCCGAGGAGGGCGGTGCCCGCGACGACCGAACCGAAGGCGACCGCCGGGTGGATGTCGACGGTCTTCGAGGTCAGCTTGGGCTGCAGCACGTAGTTCTCGAACTGCTGGTAGATCACGACGAAGATCAGCACCCACAGCGCGTACCAGGGATCGACCGTAAAGGCGATCAGCATGGGCAGGGCGCCCGCGAGATACGTGCCGATGGTGGGGATGAACTGCGAGACCAGGCCGACCCACACGGCGAGCACGGGCGCGTACGGCACGTCCAGGCTCGCCAGCAGGATGTAGTGGGCCACGCCGGAGACGAGCGCCATCAGGCCGCGTGAGTACAGGTAGCCGCCGGTCTTGGTGACGGCGATCTCCCACGCGCGCAGCACCTCGGCCTGCCTGGCAGGCGGCAGTACGGAGCACAGCGCGCGGCGCAGTCGCGGGCCGTCCGCGGCGAAGTAGAACGAGAACAGCGTGATCGTCAGCAGTTGGAAGAGACCGCCGAGGACCTGGGCGGACACGGCCAGGACGCCGGTGGCGCTGTTCTGCACGTAGTTGCGCAGCCAGTCGGAACGGAGCAGGCCCTCCTGGACGTCCACGCGGCGCAGCTCGGTGTTGAAGTGCGCGTTGATCCAGTTGATGACGGAGTCGATGTAGTTCGGGAAGTCCTCGACGATCTTGATGATCTGGCCCGCGAGCATGGACCCCAGCAGGGTGACGAACCCGGCGGACACGATGATCACGGCAAGGAAGACGATGCCGGTGGCCAGTCCACGGCGCATGCCGCGCGCGGCCATCCAGCTCACCGCGGGCTCGATGGCGAGAGCCAGGAAGAACGCGATGAGGACGTTGATCAACAGTCCGGTGAGCTGGTGAAATGCCCAGCTGCCCAGCTGGAACGCGCCGATGAGCGCCAGCGCGAGCACCATGGCGCGCGGGAGCCAACGAGGCATGCGGGCGTTCGACCCGGCGTCGCCCTCACCCGGTGGTGGGGTGGGCGGCGTCGTGCCGAACGGGGATCCGTGCCGGGCGAGCTGCCCGGTCTCGTCAGTGCGTGCCACGGAGCAAGTGTCGCCCACACCACCGACAAACGGCTTCGGTCCTGCGATCTTCGTGACCGGTCAGCGCTTCTCACCCGGAACGTTCATGACGGCACACACCACACGCCACACGTCCTTCGCCTCCCAGCCGGCGTTCAGCGCCTCGTGCACCGTGCGCCCGCCGAGCTCCGTCATCACGTGATCTCGCGCGAAGGTATCGGCGTATCCCGGACCGAAGTGATCCGCCATCCGCTCCCAGAAGACCGTCAACCGCATGCGTCCAGTATCCCGCCCCTGAGGGTGGGCCTGCGCCGGGACCACTTGTCGAGACCGCTTTCCGTCCTACGGTCTGACGCATGCCCGAAACAGGAGCTTCCGCACTCCCCCCGACGCCCTCGACGCGCTCCCCGCTCTTCCGCGCCGAGCAGTTCGTCTGGCTCAGCGCGCGCGTGCTCGAGCAGCGTCTCTTCGCGTACCACTTCCTGAACGGTGCCGCCGACCCGGTGGAGACCGCGCTGGACGCCTACCGCAACGAGGACGGTGGGTACGGCCACGCGCTGGAGCCCGATCTGCGCGGCCCGGTCAGCCAGCCACTGCACACCGGTCACGCCCTGCACGTCCTGGACGCCATCGAGCGCTGCGGCGGACAGCGCGTGGATCGCGTCTGCCGCTACCTCACTTCGGTCTCCACGCCGGACGGTGCCCTCCCGGCGATCCATCCCAGCCAGCGCGGCTACCCCGCGGCCCCCTTCATGCCGATCGTGGACGCCGCACCCAGCTCGCTCCTGGCCACCGGACCGGTCGTGGGACTCCTGCACCGCAACGAGGTGTGGCACGCCTGGCTGTTCCGGGCCACGGACTTCTGCTGGCAGGCGGTCGAGTCCCTGGACAAGTCCCATCCGTACGAGATCGAGGCCGCCGTGGCCTTCCTGGACTCGGTTCCCGACCGCCCGCGCGCGGAGGCGGCCGCCGACCGCCTGGGCCGCCTCGTGCGCGAACAGCGCCTTGCGGCACTGGAGCCGGACAACCTCGACGCCTACCCGCCCTCCCACGGCTACGCCCCCGGCGAGCACCACTTCCCGCACGACTACGCGCGGACACCGCGCTCCTTCGCGCGCGCGTGGTTCACGGACGACGAGATGAGCCGCTCCCTCGATCACCTCGCCGGCGAGCAGCAGGAGGACGGCGGCTGGCCGATCCGTTGGCGCCAGTGGGCGCCGAGCATCGCTTCCGAGGCCCGTCCCATCGTGACGATGGAGGCACTGCGCACGCTTAGGGCGTACGGCCGCCACATCGGATGACGAGCCTCACCCGCCCATCGCGCGCACCCCTGCCGTCACCAGCACAGCCGCCGCGACGACAAGCAGGAACGGAGCCCGCAGGACGAGCGCCACGGCAGCCGCAGCGACTCCGGCCACCCTCGCGTCCAGCACCAGCGCCTGCCCGTCACCGAACGTCTGCTGAGCGGTGAGAGCGGCAAGGAGGGCAACGGGCAACAGGGCGGCAAGACGCCGTATGAGAGGCCTCTCCAAAGCACCCGCGGGCACGAGCAGCCCGACGAGCTTGACGCCGTAGCAGCCAAGGGCGGTGACCCCGATCGCAATCCAGGTGTTCACAGCTCCCCCTCCCGTACGTCTCCCCGACGCCGCCCCTGCGCCCACACCACGACCGGCGCCGCAAGGGCGGCAACCAGCACAGGCACACCCGCCGGCAGAACAGGCAACAACCCGAGCCCCAGCACCACGGCCAGTCCGGCGACAGCCCGCTCGGTCGCGGACTTCAGCATCGGCGCCAGCAGAGCCAGAAAGACAGCAGGCCCGGCCGCATCCAGCCCCCAGGCATCGGTGTCCCCCATGGCCTCCGCCCCGAGCGCACCGAGCAACGTGGTGAGGTTCCACAGCACGTACAGGCTGAGCCCCGTCACCACGAACCCGATCCGCGCACTGCGCCGAGTCGGCTGCGCCAGCGCGACTGCCGCCGTCTCGTCGATCACCCACTGAGCGGCGAACGGTCGCACCGCGCGCGTGAGGCTCAGCAAGTGCGACAACCGCAGCCCGTAAAAGGCATTGCGC
Organism: Streptomyces sp. NPDC012935; assembly: GCF_042900345.1. Lineage (NCBI taxonomy): Bacteria > Bacillati > Actinomycetota > Actinomycetes > Kitasatosporales > Streptomycetaceae > Streptomyces > Streptomyces sp. NPDC012935. Next base: position 26,952 of record NZ_JBIBBC010000016.1, on the reverse strand, counting down.
ACACCAAGGAAGAACGCACCCGCGGCCGCGGTCCACGGACCACCCCCGGCAGCAAGCGCGCCGACCAGCGCGAACTGCGACGCCCCCGTGAAGACCAGCAGGCTGAGCGCACAGGTCTGCAAGAGCGTGAGCCCACCACCGGCCGACGTCACCCCGAAAGCGAACCCGGACAACCCGACGGCGACTCCAACACCCAGGGCGTCCCGTACAACAACCCCGTCGGGCTTGCCTCCGTCGGCACGAAGGTCTTCAAGAGCTTTCTGTTCTGCCACACCGCGACGCTAGGACAGCCGCTCACCCACGTCTTGTACGTTCTTGCGCTCGCGCTGATAGGCCCCCGGCGGCACACCGACGATCCGGCTGAAGTGCCGATTCAGATGCGGCTGATCGGTGAACCCCACAGCAACGGCCGCCTCCGCCGGCGAGACCCCCGCATCCAGCATCCGCCGAGCCCGCCGCACCCGGGCATCGGTCAGCCACGTATGCGGCGGCATCCCGTACAGATCCCGGAACGCCCGCAGCAAGGCGAACGGACCGGTGCCGAGATCGACAGCCAGCCTCTCCAGGCTGGGCGGCTCAGCCATCCGCTGCTCCAGCACCTCACGCGCGCGTACCGCGACCCGAGCCCCGGCCGTCCGCACCTCCCGCTGCGGCAGAGCCCCACCGTTCAACCGCAGCAGCCGGGTCACGGCCACCCGAAGCAACGTATCGGCGGCCAGCGCATTCCCCTCATCCGCAGCCCGCAACACCTGATGCACCAACCCCACGGTGTACGCATCGTCGAGCACCGGCCTCACGAACCCCGGCGTCCCCCGAATAGCAGTGGTCTCTCCCGCGATCTCGGCCACCACCTCGGGCGACGGATAAACGGCCCCGTACTGCCACCCCTCCGGGACCCCCGCCCGCCCGGTATGCGGCGTATCCGGATTGACCAACGCAAGCGCACCGGCCCACGCGTACTGATCAGCACCCCGACAGTGAAAGACCTCCACACCGTCGGCGATGGCGGCGATCACAAAGTTCTCATGGGTATGCCGCACGAACGTCTTCCGCACGTACCGGGCCCGCAGCAGATCAACACCGGGCAGATCGGCGTACTGCCAGTGCCGCGCCCGCTCACCCGAACCTGCCATACCCTCATTCTCCGCGACGGCGAGGCACCGCCAACCGGCGCACCCCCACGGCCCAGCACCCGCGTACGGCGGCAAGGGGCCGTGCCGGGGTTGTCCGCCCGCAGCGGCGGGCGTCAGGAAACGGCTCCTCTTGAGGCACGGCAACCTCCCGACCGAGGACGGACACCCCCGGCACGGCCCCGCCCCACCCACCCACCCACCGCAGGCGCTACGCGAACCCCCACCGGACAGCGACCGGCCGCCGCAGGCATCCCGCCCCCACCGGAGGCATGGACGCACCGCCACCCCCGCCCCGCGCACATTTCCCCAGCTCAGCCGCATTGTCAGTCCCCGGGTGCAGGATGGACGCATGGTCAGCAACCCGCACCAAGCCCTAGCCGGCTTCTCCCCCGCCACCCGAGGCTGGTTCACGGGCGCATTCTCCGCGCCCACCGCAGCCCAGGCAGGCGCGTGGAAGGCCATCCACGAGGGCTCGGACGTGCTGGTCGTAGCCCCCACCGGCTCCGGCAAGACCCTGGCAGCCTTCCTCGCCGCCCTGGACCAGCTGGCCGCCACACCCCCGCCGGCCGACCCCAAGAAGCGCTGCCGAGTCCTCTACGTCTCCCCCCTCAAGGCCCTCGCCGTCGACGTCGAGCGCAACCTCCGCAGCCCGCTGACCGGCATCCGTCAGGAATCCGTCCGTCTGGGCCTCCCCGAGCCCGAGGTGAAGGTCGGCATCCGCTCCGGCGACACCCCCGCCGCGGAGCGCCGAGCCCTGTCGACCCGCCCCCCGGACATCCTCATCACCACCCCCGAATCCCTCTTCCTGATGCTGACGTCAGCGACACGCGACGCCCTGACCGGCATCGAGACGGTGATCCTGGACGAGGTCCACGCGGTGGCGGGCACCAAGCGCGGCGCCCACCTCGCCCTCACCCTGGAGCGCCTGGACGAGCTGCTCCCGAGGCCGGCCCGCCGCATCGGCCTCTCCGCGACCGTCCGCCCGGTCGACGAGATCGCCCGCTACCTCTCCCCTCGCCGCAAGGTGGAGATCGTCCAGCCGAAGTCGGGCAAGGAGTTCGACCTCTCGGTCGTGGTCCCCGTCGAGGACCTGGGCGAGCTGGGCGGCTCCCCGGTAGCCGAGGGCTCCGAAGGCGCGGAACGCCCCTCGATCTGGCCCCACGTGGAGGAGCGGATCGCCGACCTGGTCCAGGCCCACCGCTCCACCATCGTCTTCGCCAACTCCCGCCGCCTGGCGGAACGGCTGTGCAACCGCCTCAACGAGATCGCCTACGAGCGGGCCACCGGCGAGCCCCTGGACGAGCACCACTCCCCGGCCGAGCTCATGGGCGGCTCGGGCGCGGCGCAGGGCGCACCCCCGGTCATCGCCCGCGCCCACCACGGCTCGGTCTCCAAGGAACAGCGCGCCCTGGTCGAGGAGGACCTCAAGGCAGGCCGCCTCCCCGCAGTCGTGGCCACGTCCAGCCTCGAGCTGGGCATCGACATGGGCGCAGTCGACCTCGTCGTCCAGGTCGAGTCACCGCCCTCCGTGGCTTCCGGTCTCCAGCGCGTGGGCCGCGCGGGACACCAGGTCGGCGCCGTCTCCACTGGTGTGGTCTTCCCGAAGTACCGCGGCGACCTCGTCCAGGCAGCCGTGGTCACCGAACGGATGCGCACCGGGTCCATCGAGTCCCTGAAGGTCCCCGCCAACCCCCTGGACGTCCTCGCCCAGCAAGTCGTTGCCATGACGGCGATGGACACCTGGCAGGTCGACGACCTCCTCGCCATGGTCCGCCGCGCCGCCCCCTTCGCGTCCCTCCCCGAATCCGCCTTCACCGCGGTCCTCGACATGCTCGCCGGCCGCTACCCGTCCGACGCCTTCGCCGAGCTCCGTCCGCGCGTGGTCTGGGACCGGGTCGCCGGCACGATCACCGGCCGCCCCGGCGCACAGCGCCTGGCCGTCACCTCCGGAGGCACCATCCCGGACCGCGGCCTGTTCGGTGTCTTCCTAGCCGGAGCTGACCCGAAGAAGGGCGGCGGCCGGGTCGGCGAGCTCGACGAGGAGATGGTCTACGAGTCCCGCGTCGGGGACGTCTTCACGCTCGGGACCTCTTCCTGGCGCATCGAGGACATCACCCGCGACCGCGTCCTGGTCTCCCCCGCCCCGGGCGTACCGGGCCGCCTCCCCTTCTGGAAGGGCGACCAGCTGGGCCGCCCTCTCGAACTGGGCCGCGCGGTGGGCGCGTTCCTGCGCGAGGTCGGCTCGCTGCCCAAGGAGGACGCACGCCTGCGCCTCCTCACCGCAGGCCTGGACACCTGGGCTGCCGACAATGTCCTGTCCTACCTGGACGAGCAGCGCGAGGCCTGCGGCCACATCCCGGACGACCGCACGATCGTCGTCGAACGCTTCCGCGACGAACTCGGCGACTGGCGCGTCGTCGTTCACTCCCCCTTCGGCGCGCAGGTCCACGCCCCCTGGGCACTCGCCCTGGGCGCGAAGCTCTCCGAGCGGTACGGCATGGACGCGCAGGTCATGCACGCCGACGACGGCATCGTGCTGCGCCTGCCCGACGCCGACCTCATGGGCCTGGACCTGCTGGACCAGGAGCCGAGGAAGGCCGGCACGGAGTACGACGCAGACCAGGCGCCCGTCGGCGCGGCGGACGTCGTCTTCGACAAGGGCGACGTCGACCAGATGGTCACCGACCAGGTCGGCGGCTCGGCGCTGTTCGCGTCCCGCTTCCGCGAGTGCGCCGCCCGCGCGCTGCTACTGCCGCGCCGCAGCCCCGGCAAACGCACCCCGCTGTGGCAGCAGCGCCAGCGCGCCGCCCAACTGCTCGAGGTCGCCAGCGAGTTCGGCTCGTTCCCGATCGTCCTGGAGGCGGTCCGCGAATGCCTCCAGGACGTCTTCGACGTCCCCGGCCTGACCGAGCTGATGGGCGACCTCGAAGCCCGCAAGGTACGCCTCGTCGAGGTCACCACCCCAGAGCCCTCCCCGTTCGCGCGCTCCCTCCTCTTCGGGTACGTCGCCCAGTTCCTGTACGAGGGAGACTCCCCGCTCGCCGAGCGCCGCGCCGCCGCCCTGTCGCTGGACTCGCGTCTGCTGGCCGAGCTGCTCGGCCAGGCGGAACTGCGGGAGCTGCTCGACGCCGAGGTGCTGACCGAGCTGGAACAAGAGCTCCAGTGGCTCACCGAGGACCGCCGCGTCAAGGACGTCGAAGGCGTCGCGGACGTCCTTCGCCTCCTCGGCCCGCTCACGGACGCCGAGCTGGGCGAGCGCGGCGCCGAGCCGCACTGGGCCCAGGAGCTGGCCGGCGCCCGCCGCGCCATCAAGGTCCGCATCGCCGGCACGGACCACTGGGCGGCGATCGAGGACGCGGGCCGCCTGCGCGACGCGCTCGGCACGGCCCTGCCGGTCGGCGTCCCCGAAGCCTTCACCGAGCCGGTCAAGGACCCGCTCGGCGACCTCCTCGCCCGCTATGCCCGCACCCACGGCCCGTTCACGTCGGCCACCGCGGCGGCCCGCTTCGGCCTGGGCGCGGCGATCACCGACGGCGCCCTCCAGCGGCTGGCGGCGAGCGGACGGGTCGTACAAGGTGAGTTCCACCCAGCCGGCATCGGCCAGGAGTGGTGCGACGCCACGGTCCTGCGCCGCCTGCGCCGCCGCTCCCTCGCAGCCCTGCGCCACGAGCTGGAGCCGGTGCCGCCGGCCGCGCTCGCGCAGTTCCTGCCGCAGTGGCAGCACATCGGCAAGGGCCACGGGCTGCGCGGGATCGACGGACTGGTCCGCGCCATCGAGCAGTTGCAGGGCGCGTCCGTGCCCGCTTCCGCCCTGGAGAAGCTCGTCCTGCCGTCCCGCGTCGCGAACTACACCCCCGCGATGCTCGACGAACTCACCGCCGCCGGCGAGGTCGTCTGGGCCGGAGCAGGCTCACTCCCCGGCAAGGACGGCTGGGTGTCCCTCTACATGGCGGATGCCGCCCCGCTGCTCCTGCCACAGGCCCACCCGCTGGAACTTACTGCACTGCACCAGTCCGTCCTGGACGCCCTGTCCGGCGGCTACGGCCTCTTCTTCCGCCAGATCACCGACCAGGTCCGCGCCACCACGCACCCCGACGTCACCGACCCCCAGCTCGCCGACGCCCTCTGGGAGCTGGCCTGGTCCGGCCGCCTGACGAACGACACGCTCGCACCCATGCGCTCCCTGCTGGGCTCGGGCCGCACCGCGGGCTCCACGGCCCACCGCGCCAAGCGCACCGTCCCACGCGGACGCTACGGCTCCCTCACATCCGCCGCCCGCCCCGCGTCCCGAACCGGCCCGCCGACCGTCGCCGGCCGCTGGTCCCTGCTCCCGGCCCATGAGCCGGACCCCACCGTGCGAGCCCACGCCCTGGCCCGCGCGCTCCTCGACCGGCACGGCGTGGTGACCCGGGGAGCGGTCGCAGCGGAGGGCGTCGAAGGCGGCTTCTCGGCGACGTACCGCATCCTGTCCGCCTTCGAGGAGAGCGGCCAGGCGCGGCGTGGGTACGTCGTCGAGGGACTCGGCGCCGCGCAGTTCGCCATGGACGGTGCGGTGGACCGGCTGCGCGCGGTCGCCAACGCCCGCGAACGCGGCGAGGCCCTGCCCGGCCCCAGCAGCGCCGACACGGACGGCGCCCCCAACGGCCACGGCGGACCTGACAGCCGCGGCGCGCTCGACGTCTTCGGCACCCCTGGCGCCGACCAGGGCGACACTCCCGGGTGGGACAACCCCGACGGCACGCCCGCGTACGACATCCCCGACCTCGACCACGACTTCCTGGACGCCCACCTCGGTCCGGGCGACTACGTCTCGCCCCGCGATCTCGCCTCCCAGAGTGACCGCCGCACCCCACAAGGCCCCGCGTGGCACAACGGCGGCGCCCCATTCGGCCCCGGCCCCGGCCCCGGCCGCCCAGGCTCCGCTGCCGGCCACCGCCGCCCCGCTGTCGAGTCCCGAGCCGTCGTCCTCGCCGCCGCCGACCCGGCGAACGCGTACGGCGCCGCCCTCGCCTGGCCCGAGCCCCCGACCGGCGCCGGACACAAGCCGGGCCGCAAGGCGGGCTCCCTCGTCGTACTGGTCGACGGCGAGCTGACCCTCTACATGGAGCGCGGCGGCAAGACCCTGCTGGCCTGGCCATCGGCCCCGGACACCGAGCCCACCGACGACCCGCGCCTGCACACGGCAGCGCAGGCCCTCGCCGCAGCCGCCCGCGCGGGCTCCCTCGGCACCGTCACAGTGGAGCGCGTGAACGGCGCCGCGGCCCTGACCTCCCCCATAGGCACCCTCCTGGAAGGAGCGGGCTTCATCGCGACACCCCGAGGCCTACGCCTACGCGCCTGATCCGAGCCGCCGAGCGACAGGCGCCCCCGGCCGGCGACCCGGCGGCCTGCGCCGCCCCAGCCGCGGCCGAGCCACCGGCCCGAACCCAAGCCCGGACCACCAGCGCCAGCCCGGACCACCAGCGCCAGCCCCATCCTCCACCAGCCCCGGGCGGGCCCCGCGATCCGCCCCATCCCCACTCGCCCCCACCCCACTCGCCCCCACCCCATGCCACCCTTGACCCATGCCCGAAGGAGACACGGTCTGGCAGACCGCGAAACGGCTGCACAGGGCCCTCGCGGGCGAGATGCTGACCGTCAGCGACTTCCGGGTACCGAAGTTCGCCACGGTCGACCTCACGGGCCGTACCGTCCTGGACGTCACTCCGCGCGGCAAACACCTCCTCACCCACGTCGAGGGCGGTCTGACGGTCCACACGCACCTCGGGATGGAAGGTTCCTGGAAGGTGTTCGCCGACCAGGAGCGCTGGACGGGCGGTCCCGCCCACCAGATCCGTGTTGTCCTCGCCGCCGCCGACGCCCGCCCCGGCCGCACCGCCGTCGGCTACCGCCTCCCCGTCCTCGACCTCCTGCGCACCACCGAGGAACACCGAGCTGTGGGCCACCTCGGCCCCGACCTCCTGGGCCCGGACTGGGCACCTGACCGCGCACTCGCCAACCTCCTGGCCGACCCCGACCGCCCCCTCGGCGAGGCCCTGCTGGACCAGCGCAACCTCGCCGGTATCGGCAATGTCTACAAGAGCGAGCTGTGCTTCCTGCTCCGAGTCACCCCCTGGCTCCCGGTCGGCGCACTCCCGACCGAGCACGCCGCCCAACTGCCCGTACTCGCCAAGAAGCTCCTGGAAGCCAACCGCGAGCGCCCGATCCGCAGTACGACGGGCCGCCGGGGCCAGGACCTCTTCGTGTACGGCCGCGCGAAGCGCCCCTGTCTGCGCTGCGGCACCCCCATCCGCGCGGCCGACCAGGGCGACGGCTCCCGCGAACGCCCCACCTACTGGTGCCCGAGCTGCCAGGCGGGCCCCGCCCCGAGCGCCTCCACTGCGCGCAGGACTCCACGCACGATCCGGGGGACGGACCGGCCCGACGGGTCCAGCATTCCACCCCGCACCACTAATTGACGACCCGTCAGAATTGCTCGTACCGTCCTTGCATGGCCGTCAAGGCGTACGACCTCACCGGACGCACCGCATTCGTCACCGGCGCAGCCAGCGGCATCGGCCGTGCCTCGGCCGTCCTTCTCGCCGAGGCCGGCGCGACCGTGCACTGCGCCGACCGTGACGCGCAGGGCCTGCACGACACGGCGACCCTGGTCAAGTCGAGCGGCGGCACCGCCCACACCCATCACCTCGACGTGACCGACCGAGCGCAGCTCCGCCACGCCGTCGCATCCTGCGAACGACTCGACGTGATGGCCGCGGTCGCCGGGATCATGCACAGCAGCCCGGTCCTGGAGACCCGCGACGAGGACCTCGACCGGGTGCTGAACGTCAACTTCAAGGGAGTGCTGTACGCCTGCCAGGAGGCGGCCCGCGCGATGCTCGCCCAGCGCATCGCAGGCAGCATCGTCACCATGGCCTCCGGCGCCGTGGACACCGGCGGCCCGGGCCTGCTCTGCTACGGCGCGGCCAAGGCGGCTGTCGTACAGCTGACCAAGACGCTGGCGACGGAGATGGGCCCGCACGGCATCCGCGTCAACGCGGTCGCTCCGGGCTGGATCCGCACACCGATGACGGATCGCCACGACAGCGCGGCCCAGACGCACACCGAGGCACTCATGGCCCGCATGTCCCCGCTGGGCCGGGTAGGTGAGGCGGAGGACATCGCGCACGCGGTGCTGTACCTGGCGTCCGACGCCTCGTCCTTCACTACGGGGCAGATCCTGCGTCCGAACGGCGGTGTGGCGATGCCGTGGTAGCCCGCTCCATCTGCCAGGCCTGAGCCCACCGCCGCACGTCGACGGCGCCCGCTGCCCGCCCCTTCGGCACGCAGTGCACCGGCAACAGGCTCAGCCCCCACCCTCCGGCTGCGACGGCACCCTCCAGCGCACCCGCCCCGGGCGCCAGCGCGAGCCGCAGCACAGCCCACCACCACAGCGCCCCGAACCCGAGGAACACCCCCCAGCGCGCTATCGGCCGTGCCATCCGCTCACCTCCAGCCCGAGGCTAGGCCGCCCGTTCACCCGCCGGGAGGGCGCACCGGCGGCACACGGATGCAGCGCGGGCCAACGTCATCACAGCGCGTCATGCACCGATCACACACTCCACCATGACCGCCGGGCCCCGCACCGGCAAACGGACATCGCAGGCCGCCACGCGGCCGGGCCAGGCCGTCGGACACAGCGCAAAGGGCCCCGCACAGCACGAAACCCCGACCGCACTCCCCAGGTCCACCTGGAGGAGGCCCGGCCGGGGCCCCACACATCTCAGCGCATGGTCATGCCACGCGCACAGCGATCACCGTCAGGCGGCGACCACGTCGACCGCCTCGGAAGGCGCCTTGATGGTCACCCGTTCCGGTGGCACACCGGCCACCGACACGGAACCCAGCATCGGGCGGACCGACGTGGGTACAGGTTCGCTCGGAGTGGCCGCAGCGGACTGGGCCAGCTCGGCGAGGGCGAGTTCGTCGCTCACTTCCCGCATGAGCTCGGACATCCGTACGTCAAGCGCGTCGCAGATCGCGGAAAGCAGCTCGGAGGAAGCCTCCTTCTGCCCCCGCTCCACCTCGGAGAGATAGCCGAGCGAGACTCGGGCGGACGAGGAGACTTCGCGCAGAGTACGGCCCTGGCGCTGGCGCTGCCGACGCAGCACGTCACCCAGCAGGCGACGGAGCAGAATCATCGGTGGCTCCCTCCTCGGACCGCGTAGCCGCATCCTTCACGCCCCACCGTACCGCCTTGCGCCGCGGCCGTGCGGGGAGCGATGTCGTGTTCACTCAGGGCTGCAAACATCAAAACCCCCCGTTCTGTTCCGTATCCTGTGCCCGCTCATTCCCACTGTGTTCGCTCGCAAGCTCCTTCAGGAGGAGCGCGAGTACGCTCCGTACACTCTCCATACGAATTTCCGCGCGGTCGCCGTTCAACCGCAGGGCCTCCACTTTTCCGCCACCGGCGGAACCGGAATCGTGGCCGGCGGGGCCGTCCACGGCCACGAAGACGGTCCCCACGGGCTGTCCGTCCTGCTTCTCGGGCCCCGCGACGCCGGTCGTGGCGATGCCCCAGTCAGATCCCAGCGCCTTCCGCACGCCGGCGGCCATTTGGGCGGCGACCTGCGGATTCACGGCTCCGTGCCGTGCCAGCAAGGCGGCGTCGACGCCGAGCAGCTCATGCTTCAGCTCGGTGGCGTAGGCGGTCACCGACCCCCGGAAGGCCTTGGACGCCCCAGGGGCGGCTGTGATTTCCGCCGCCACCAGTCCGCCGGTCAGCGACTCGGCGACAGCGAGCGTCTCACCGTTCACTACGAGTAGTCGCACCACCTCGGCGGCCGGGGAACTCACGCTTCCGTCTCCTCCAACGCGGCCTTGCGCTCGGCGATTCCTTGCCTGCGCAGCACAATGGCTTGTCTCACATAGTCGAGCCCGGTCACCACGGTCAGCACGACCGCCGCGGCCATCACCCACCACCGCAGAGTGGCCAGCCATCCCGTCAGCGCCAGGATGTACATCCCGACGGCCACGCCCTGCGTGAGGGTCTTCAGCTTGCCGCCTCGGCTCGCCGGGATCACGCCGTACCGGATGACGATGAAACGAAGCAGCGTGATCCCGAGTTCCCGGCCGAGGATGACGCCGGTCACCCACCACGGCAGATCGCCCAGCGCGGAGAGACAGATCAGCGCCGCCCCCATGATCGCCTTGTCGGCGATGGGGTCGGCGATCTTCCCGAAGTCGGTGACGAGGTCGTACGCCCGCGCCAGATGACCGTCGAAAAGGTCGGTGATCATGGCGATGGCGAAAGCCGCCCAGGCCAGCGAGCGCCACGCCGGGTCGTATCCGCCGTCGGCCAGCATCAGCGCCACGAACGCGGGCACCAGCACCAGCCGGAGCATCGTCAGGAGGTTGGCGACGTTCCAGACGCTTGCCTGATTGACGGCCGCGGCCGCGATCTTGCCGCCGCGCGCGGGCTTCGTACCGCCGGGGACGCCCGCTTCGGTGCCGCCCGTCTTCGAGCCGCCGGCCGCCTGCGAACCGCCCGCCTTCGAGCCGCCGGCCTTGGACGAGCCCACCGCACTCGCTCTGCCTGCCGCACCCGCCGGGGAGGAGCCACCCGCGGCGGACGCCGGAACTCCGGTCATCTGCCAGCCTCCTCACTACACGCGACCATGCCCTGCAGCGGCTCGGCCACCAGGTCGACACCTTCCGTACCGACCACCTTCGCCTCGACCATACGACCGATGCTCAGTCCTTCGCCGCTCGTGAGCAGCACCTGGCCGTCCGTCTCCGGTGCCTGGTGGGCCGCACGGCCGTACGCACCCTCCGCGTCGTCGGAGTCCAGCGACTCGACGAGCACATGCAGCGTCTCTCCGAGGCGCTCCTCGGCCCGCTGCGAGACGAGCTCCTCCGCAAGCCGGGAGACGCGCGCCAACCGCTCGGCGACGACATCCTCGTCGAGCTTGTTCTCGTAGGTCGCGGCCTCCGTGCCGCCCTCGTCGGAGTAGCCGAAGACGCCGATGGCGTCCAGCCGCGCGCCGTTCAGGAACCGCTCCAGCTCAGCGAGGTCGGCCTCGGTCTCGCCGGGGAAGCCGACGATGAAGTTGGAGCGCACGCCGGCCTGCGGCGCCTTGCCACGGATGGTGTCGAGCAGCTCCAGGAAGCGGTCCGTGTCCCCGAAGCGGCGCATCGAACGCAGCACGTCGGGAGCGGAGTGCTGGAAGGACAGGTCGAAGTACGGGGCGATCTTCGGCGTCGAGGTCAGCACGTCGATGAGGCCGGGCCGCATCTCGGCCGGCTGTAGGTAGCTGACGCGGACACGCTCGATGCCGTCGACCTCGGCGAGCTCGGGCAGGAGTGACTCCAGCAGACGGATGTCGCCCAGGTCCTTGCCGTACGAGGTGTTGTTCTCGGAGACCAGCATGATCTCCTTCACGCCCTGTTCGGCCAGCCACCGCGTCTCGTTCAGCACATCGCTGGGTCGGCGGGAGATGAATGAGCCGCGGAAGGACGGGATGGCGCAGAAGGAGCAGCGCCGGTCGCAGCCGGAGGCGAGCTTCACCGAGGCGACCGGGGCGCCGTCGAGACGGCGGCGCAGGGGCGAGCGCGGACCGGAGGCCGGAGCGAGCCCTTCCGGAAGGTCGACGGGCGCGTGCCCGGGCAGCGCGACCTCGGCCGCGGACTCCTGCCGCTCGGCCGGGCTGATCGGCAGCAGCTTGCGCCGGTCGCGCGGGGTGTGCGAGGCGTGGATGCCGCCGTTAAGGATGGTCTGCAGGCGGTCCGAGATGTTGGAGTAGTCGTCGAAGCCGAGCACGCCGTCGGCCTCGGGGAGGGCTTCGGCGAGCTCCTTGCCGTACCGCTCGGCCATACAGCCCACCGCCACGACGGCCTGGGTTCTCCCATGCCCCTTGAGGTCGTTGGCTTCCAGGAGGGCGTCGACGGAGTCCTTCTTGGCGGCGTCGACGAAGCCACACGTGTTGACGACGGCGACATCCGCGTCCCCGGCGTCCTCCACGAGGTCCCAGCCGTCCGCCTCCAAGCGGCCTGCGAGCTCCTCCGAGTCCACCTCGTTACGGGCGCAGCCAAGAGTGACGAGTGCGACGGTACGGCGTTCAGGCATGGGCTCAAGACTACTTTGTCTCACTGACAGCCCACGTCGACGGGGTTGGCCGATCTTGGCCAACCCCGTCCACAGCCAAACCCTTGAGCCAGACTTATCCGGCCTGCGGGTCGCCCTTCGTGTACGTGAGGCGCTCCACGGCGCCCGGCTGCCAGTCGTCCTCGATCTTCTTGCCGTTGACGAAGAGGTCGATCGCGCCGGCGTCACCCAGGACGAGGTTGATCTTCTCGCTGTCCTGGAAGGTCTTGGAGTCGCCCTGCTTGAGGAGGCCGTCGAAGAGGAGCTTGCCGTTGTGGTCCTTGATGGCGACCCAGCTCCTTCCGTCGGCGGCGCTGACCTGGACGGTCACCTTGTCCTGGGGGACGGCGGCGATGGCGCTGTCCGACGGCTTGGGGTCCTTGGGCTTGTCGGTCTTCGGCGTGGGCGTGGTCTTGTCGGCCGTCGGCGTCGAGCCGCCCTCGGCGACCGCCGTCTTGCCACCATCGTCCTCGCCCTTGAACGCGGTGAACCCGACGAACCCGATCACGGCGACGATCGCGGCGACCATGGCAGCGGTCCAGTTGGGCCCGCGTCGCTCGGGACGGATGCGCTCCGCCTCGAACAGGGGGGCAGCCGGGGTCGGCGCCGGCCGTCCGCCGTGCGAGTCGTCGTACTGGGCAAGGAGCGGGGCAGGATCGAGGTGGACGGCTTTGGCCAGGGTCCGGATGTGGCCACGGGCGTACACGTCGCCGCCGCAGGGGGCGAAGTCGTCCGCCTCGATGGCATGCACGATGGCGATTCGGACCCGGGTGGCGTTGGTGACGTCGTCGACAGTCAGCCCGGCATCGATACGGGCCTGCTGCAGGGCACGGCCGATCGAGGGGCGGGCTTCCTCGGACACGTCTTCGAACGGACGCTCGTCTTCAGGGGAGTTGCCGATGGACACGGGGGCGCCTTTCGAGCGTTTAAGCCACCTGTGCTGCAGGTTCAGTCTAGGGGGGGTACGAAAGGGTGGGGCAACCGGGCGGTAGGACTTTGTACGCCATCGGAATGGCCGGACACGCCGATGGTGGGGGTACGAGATTGTCGCGCTTCCCTCAACTTGACGTACGCCGAAGGAGAACGGTTGCTCAATGATCCCTTACGGGTGAGTCACGATCGGACATCGGCTCATCACCCACCCGTCGGGGGTCACCACTGTGTCGCTTTACCGCCCCGGACTCTTTTAAGCCTCCCCGCGGATCAGGGCGAGCACTCCGTCCAGCTCATCAGGTTTCACAAGAACGTCACGAGCCTTGGAGCCCTCGCTCGGTCCGACGATGTTCCGGGACTCCATCAGGTCCATCAGCCGTCCCGCCTTGGCGAACCCGACCCGCAGCTTGCGCTGGAGCATCGACGTCGAACCGAACTGTGTGGAGACGACCAGCTCGGCAGCCTGGCACAGCAGATCGAGGTCGTCGCCGATGTCCTCGTCGATCTCCTTCTTCTGCTTCGTCCCTACGACGACGTCGTCCCGGAAGACCGGCGCCATCTGGTCCTTGCAGTGCTGGACGACGACCGCGACCTCCTCCTCGGTCACGAACGCACCCTGCATACGCGTGGGCTTGTTGGCGCCCATCGGCAGGAACAGCCCGTCGCCCTTGCCGATCAGCTTCTCGGCGCCGGGCTGGTCGAGGATGACGCGCGAGTCCGCGAGCGAGGACGTGGCGAACGCGAGCCGCGAGGGGACGTTCGCCTTGATGAGACCGGTGACGACATCGACCGACGGCCGCTGCGTGGCGAGCACCAGGTGGATGCCGGCCGCGCGCGCGAGTTGCGTGATGCGCACGATCGCGTCCTCGACGTCGCGTGGCGCGACCATCATCAGGTCGGCAAGCTCATCCACGATGACCAGCAGGTACGGGTACGGCTGAAGCTCGCGCTCACTGCCCTCCGGCGACTTCACCTTGCCGTTGCGGACAGCTTCGTTGAAGTCGTCGATGTGCCGGTAGCCGTACGCCGCCAGGTCGTCGTAGCGAAGGTCCATCTCCCGTACGACCCACTGGAGCGCCTCGGCGGCCCGCTTCGGGTTGGTGATGATCGGCGTGATCAGGTGCGGGATGCCTTCGTACGCGGTCAGCTCGACGCGCTTGGGGTCGACCAGGACCATGCGGACGTCCTCCGGGGTCGCCCGCATCATCACCGAAGTGATCAAGCAGTTAATGCAGGACGACTTACCGGAGCCGGTCGCACCGGCGACCAGCACATGCGGCATCTTCGCGATGTTGGCCATCACGTAGCCGCCCTCGACGTCCTTGCCGAGCGCGACCAGCATCGGGTGGTCGTCCTCGGCGGCGGCCGCGAGGCGCAGCACGTCACCGAGGTTGACCATCTCGCGGTCGGTGTTGGGGATCTCGATGCCGACCGCGGACTTGCCGGGGATCGGGCTGATGATCCGCACGTCCGGGCTCGCGACCGCGTACGCGATGTTCTTCGTCAGCGCGGTGATGCGCTCGACCTTCACGGCCGGCCCGAGTTCGACCTCGTAGCGCGTGACCGTCGGCCCGCGCGTGAAGCCGGTGACGCGGGCGTCGACCTTGAACTCGGTGAAGACGGTGGTGAGCGACTCGACGATGGCGTCGTTGGCGGCGCTGCGCGACTTTCCGGGGCCGCCGCGCTCGAGGAGGTCGAGCGACGGGAGCGAGTACGTGATGTCACCGGACAGCTGGAGCTGTTCGGCGCGCGAGGGCAGGTCGCGCATCTGCTCGGGCGCGGCCTTGGTGAGGTCCGGGACCTCGGCCTTGGTGAGGTCCGTCACCTCGGACTTGGGGAGCTTCTCCTGCTTGGGCCGCGCGGCCGGAACCGGCGTCGGCACCGGGGTGGTCTCCGCGCGGTCGCCCACGCTCACGCCCTGGGTGAGGTCGGCGACGATCGGCGAGGGCGGCATCCCGTGCAGGACGGCACCGTCGAGCGCGGCAGCTGCGGCCGCCGCGACGTCCACAGCGTCCATGGGACGTTCCATCTCGGGCTGCGGCACCGCCGAGCGCCTCGGACGGCCGCGACGCCGCGACAGGGCCTCCTGCTCGGCGCCGTCGGGGTCGTACGCCTCGGGGGCCGGACGGCGCTTGCGACCGCGCGCCGCGGGCAGCGACCCGCGCCACTGGTCGTCGTAGCGCTCGTCGTCGTCGGTGTACTCGTCGTCCTCGGGGTCGGGCAGGATCCCGAGCTTCATGCCGAGCAGCCGCAGCCGCTGCGGGATGGCGTTGACCGGGGTGGCCGTGACGACCAGCAGACCGAAGATCGTGAGCAGCACGAGCAGCGGTACGGCGAGGACCTCGCCCATGGTGTACGTCAGCGGGGTCGCCGCGCCCCAGCCGATCAGCCCGCCGGCGTCCCTTATGGCGTGCATGCCGTCGCTGCGGGCGGGCGAGCCGACGGCGACGTGGACCTGGCCGAGCACGCCGATGACGAGCGCGGACAGGCCGATGACGATACGGCCGTTGGCCTCGGGCTGCTCGGGGTGCCGGATGAACCGCACGGCGATGACCGCGAGCAGTATCGGCACGAGCAGGTCGAGCCGGCCGAAGGCGCCGGTCACGATGATCTCGACGAGGTCGCCGACGGGGCCGCGCAGATTGGACCAGGTGCCGGCGGCGACGATCAGCGCGAGCCCGAGGAGCAACAGCGCGACGCCGTCCTTGCGATGGGCGGGGTCGAGGTTCTTCGCGCCCTGCCCTATGCCGCGGAAGACCGCGCCGACCGCGTGTGCGAGCCCGAGCCAGACGGCGCGTACGAGGCGGTAGATGCCCCCGGTGGGGTTGGGCGCCGGCTTGGGCGCGGACGCGGCTTTCTTCGCCGCGGCCTTCTTGGCCGGCGCCTTCTTCGCGGGGGCTTTCTTGGCGGCGGCCTTCTTCGCCGGAGCCTTCGCCGAAGCGGCCGCCTTCTTTGCGGGCGGCTTCTTGGCTGCGGAGGGACGTGAGGCCATGGGTGTGAGGTTACCGGTGGAGAAGACAGCGGACACGTGTGCCCACTGCTTCACCCGTTCGTGTCGCCCTTGTGGGGGCGGTGAACTGACGCCGGTTCACGGGCCGGTCACGCGCCGGACGGCTTGGATACGTCGCGCGTCAACACGCGCCACCACGGCGTCAGTTCTGCGAGGGGACCGACGACGCGCTTCCGGTGCCCGGCTCCAACGCGTCGAGCGCCCGCCGCAATCCCGTGAGTTTGCGTTCGAGATGAGCTGCCGTGGCCACCGCGGCGGCATCCGCCGAGTCGTCGTCCAACTGCTTGGACAGCGCCTCGGCCTGCTCCTCGACCGCGGCCAGCCGCGCCGACAGCTCGGCCAGCAGCCCCGCCGGCTCCTTCGAGTCGGCACCCGAGGCCTTGCCGCCGCCCTCCAACTGGAGCCGCAGCAGCGCCGCCTGCTCACGCAGCTGGCAGTTCTTCATGTACAGCTCGACGAACACCGAGACCTTCGCCCGCAGCACCCACGGGTCGAACGGCTTGGAGATGTAGTCCACCGCGCCCGCCGCGTAGCCGCGGAAGGTGTGATGCGGGCCGTGGTTGATCGCGGTGAGGAAGATGATCGGGATGTCGCGGGTCCGTTCTCGCCGCTTGATGTGCGCCGCGGTTTCGAAACCGTCCATTCCCGGCATCTGGACGTCCAGCAGAATGACCGCGAAGTCGTCCGTCAGTAGTGCTTTGAGCGCTTCCTCCCCGGACGATGCCCGCACCAGGGTCTGATCGAGCGCAGAGAGGATCGCCTCCAGCGCCAGCAGATTCTCCGGCCGGTCATCGACCAGGAGGATCTTGGCCTTCTGCACCATGGCCCGCCCTCCTCGCCCCGGCAGTGCACCGGGCTCCGCCCCAGGGGACGACTCCGTTACGCCGCCCGCCCTCGTGCCGGTCATGGTAGCCGCACCCCGCCTGTCGCCACACCCTGTCACCGCGATGTCACTGTGCACGTAGCAGAAACGTAGCGGGAGACCAGAAGGTTCCCCGAATCCCGCACTTCTACACGGCTTCGAGCACACTGAGTCAGCAACTCCGCGTGAACACTGTCAGCTGCCGTCACTCCTCGGTCATCCACTGATCCATCACCGCCAGCAGATGATCGGGGTCGACCGGCTTCGTCACGTAGTCGGAGGCGCCCGACTCGATCGCCTTCTCCCGGTCGCCCTTCATCGCCTTGGCGGTGAGCGCGATGATCGGGAGCCCGGCGAACTGCGGCATCCTGCGGATCGCCGTCGTCGTCGCGTATCCGTCCATCTCGGGCATCATGATGTCCATCAGGACGACCGCCACGTCGTCGTGCTGCTCCAGGACCTCGATGCCCTCACGGCCGTTCTCCGCGTACAGCACGGACAGGCCGTGCTGCTCCAGGACGCTGGTCAGTGCGAAGACGTTGCGGATGTCGTCGTCGACGATCAGCACCTTCTCGCCACCGAAGCGGAAGCCCCGCATCGACTGCGGCGCCCTGGCCGGCTCAGGAGCCGACCACTGTTCCTGCTGCGCCGGCCGCTGTTCCAGCTCGCTGGCGGCCCTGCGGCGGCGCCTGAAGAGCGCGGCGGCGCCGTTCTGCGTCTCCCGGTACGACCGCACCTCGGCCGGCGTCTCGATCTCCACGTCGGCCAGCTCCGCCAGCTCGGCGGCCGAGGCCACCAGGTCGCCGGCGTCGAGGGACGGCAACTGCTGCTGGTAGCCGTGCGGGGGCAGTTCGCTCGGATGCAGCGGCAAATACAGCGTGAACGTCGAGCCGCGCCCCGGCTCGCTCTGCGCGTGGATCTCACCGCCGAGCAGCTGCGCGATCTCCCGCGAGATCGACAGCCCCAGACCCGTACCGCCGTACTTGCGGCTGGTCGTGCCGTCCGCCTGCTTGAACGCCTCGAAGATCACCCGCATCTTGCTGGCCGCGATCCCGATGCCGGTGTCGGTCACGGAGAACGCGATCAGCGGCGCATCCGCCTCGGTCAGCGAGCCGGCCTCCAGCAGCTGCTCCCGGATCTTCTGCGGCACGTCCATCCCGGCGGGACGGATGACCAGCTCGACCGACCCGGAGTCGGTGAACTTCACCGCGTTGGACAGCAGGTTGCGCAGCACCTGCAGCAGCCGCTGTTCGTCGGTGTGCAGGGTGGCGGGCAGCTCCGGCGAGACCCGTACGGACAGGTCCAGGCCCTTCTCCGCGGTCAGCGGCCGGAAGGTGGCCTCCACGTAGTCGACGAGCTGCACGAGCGCGATACGCGTCGGGGAGACGTCCATCTTGCCCGCCTCGACCTTCGACAGGTCCAGGATGTCGTTGATCAGCTGGAGCAGGTCGGAGCCTGCGCCGTGGATGGTCTCGGCGAACTCGACCTGCTTCGGCGAGAGGTTGCCCTCCGCGTTGTCGGCGAGCAGCTTGGCCAGGATCAGCAGCGAGTTGAGCGGCGTACGCAGCTCGTGCGACATGTTGGCGAGGAACTCGCTCTTGTAGCGCATGGAGACCGCCAGCTGCTCGGCGCGCTCCTCCAGCACCTGTCGCGCTTCCTCGATCTCGGTGTTCTTCACCTCGATGTCGCGGTTCTGCTGGGCCAGCAGCTCGGCCTTCTCCTCCAGCTCGGCGTTGGACGCCTGGAGGGCCTTCTGCCGGTTCTCCAGCTCCTCCGACCGCTCACGGAGCTGCTCGGTCAGCTCCTGCGACTGCTTCAGCAGCACCTCGGTCTTGGTGTTGACGGAGATGGTGTTGACGCTGGTCGCGATCATCTCGGCGATCTGGTTGAGGAAATCCTTCTGGATCTGCGTGAACGGCGTGAAGGAGGCCAGCTCGATCACGCCGAGGACCTTGCCCTCGAACAGCACGGGAAGAACGATCACCTGCGCGGGCGGCGCCTCGCCGAGCCCGGAGGAGATCTTCAGATAGCCGCTGGGCGCGTTCTCCACCAGGATCGTGCGCTTCTCCTCGGCGGCCGTCCCGATGAGCGCCTCACCCGGCCGGAAGGACGTCGGCATGGACCCCATCGAGTAGCCGTACGACCCGAGCATCCGCAGCTCGTACTGGTCGTCGTTCTCGGCCGCCAGGTCCTTGCCGTCGAGCAGCGGCATGGCGACGAAGAACGCGCCGTGCTGCGCGGTCACCACCGGCGTCAGCTCGCTCATGATCAGCGAGGCGACGTCCGCCAGGTCACGGCGGCCCTGCATGAGCGCCGAGATCCGGGCGAGGTTGCCCTTGAGCCAGTCCTGCTCCTTGTTGGCGATCGTGGTGTCGCGCAGGTTGGCGATCATCTTGTTGATGTAGTCCTGGAGCTCCTGAATCTCGCCGGACGCGTCCACGTCGATCTTCAGGTTCAGGTCACCGCGGGTCACCGCGGTCGCCACGCGCGCGATGGCACGCACCTGCCGAGTGAGGTTCCCGGCCATTTCGTTCACGGACTCGGTGAGGTCCCGCCAGGTGCCGTCGACGTCACGCACGCGTGCCTGGCCGCCGAGCTGTCCTTCGGTGCCCACCTCGCGGGCGACTCGGGTGACCTCCTCCGCGAAGGACGACAGCTGGTCGACCATCGTGTTGATCGTCGTCTTGAGTTCGAGGATCTCGCCTCGGGCGTCGATGTCGATCTTCTTGGTCAGGTCGCCCTTGGCGATGGCGGTCGTGACCATGGCGATGTTGCGCACCTGACCGGTCAGGTTGGACGCCATCTGGTTCACAGACTCGGTGAGGTCCTTCCACGTACCGGCCACACCCGGCACATGCGCCTGCCCACCGAGGATGCCGTCCGTGCCCACCTCGCGGGCCACCTTGGTGACCTGGTCGGCGAACGAACTCAGCGTCTTCACCATGGTGTTGAAGGTGTCCGCGAGCTGCGCGACCTCGCCGCGCGCCTCGATCGTCACCGTCCGCGTCAGATCGCCGTTGGCGACCGCCGCCGCGACCTGGGAGATGTTCCGCACCTGGACGGTCAGGTTGTTGGCCATCAGGTTGACGTTGTTGCTGAGGTCCTTCCAGATGCCCGTGGCGCCCGGCACGTGCGCCTGGCCACCGAGGATGCCGTCCGTGCCCACCTCACGGGCGACTCGGGTCACCTGCTCGGCGAAGGACGACAGCTGGTCCACCATCGTGTTCACGGTGGTGACGAGCTCGAGGATCTCGCCCTTCGCGTCGACAGTGATCTTCTTCGACAGATCGCCCTTGGCGACCGCGGTCGTGACCTCGGCGATGTTGCGCACCTGGATCGTCAGGTTGTTGGCCATGAAGTTCACGGACTGCGTGAGGTCCTTCCAGGTGCCGGAGACACCCTGCACCTCGGCCTGACCCCCGAGGATGCCCTCGGTGCCCACCTCACGGGCCACACGCGTGACCTCTTCGGCGAACGACGACAGCTGGTCGACCATCGTGTTCAGGGTGTTCTTCAGCTCCAGGATCTCGCCACGCGCGTCCACGGTGATCTTCTGGGACAGGTCACCCCGGGCCACCGCCGTGGCGACCTGGGCGATGTTGCGCACCTGGCCGGTCAGGTTGGAGGCCATGCCGTTCACGGAGTCGGTCAGGTCACGCCACACACCGGCGACGCCGGGCACCTGCGCCTGACCGCCCAGGCGGCCCTCCGTACCCACCTCACGAGCGACCAGGGTCACCTGGTCGGCGAAGGACGACAGCTGGTCGACCATCGTGTTGATGGTGTTTTTCAGCTCCAGGATCTCGCCACGCGCGTCGACGTCGATCTTCTGGGACAGGTCACCTCGCGCCACCGCCGTGGTCACCTGGGCGATGTTGCGCACCTGGGCGGTGAGGTTTCCCGCCATGCCGTTGACGGAGTCGGTGAGCTCCTTCCACGTACCGGCGACTCCCGGTACGACCGCCTGACCGCCCAGCCGGCCCTCGGTGCCCACGTCCCGGGCCATGCGCGTGACCTGGTCTGCGAACGACGACAGCTGGTCCACCATCGTGTTCACGGTGTTCTTCAGCTGGAGCATCTCGCCGGAGACGTCCACGGTGACCTTCTGCGACAGATCACCGTTGGCCACCGCCGTCGTCACCTGGGCGATGTTCCTCACCTGTCCGGTGAGGTTGCGGAACGCGGTGTTGACGGAGTCCGTCAGGTCCTTCCAGGTCCCAGCGGCCCCTGGCACCTGCGCCTGACCGCCGAGCTCACCCTCCACACCGACCTCACGCGCGACACGCGTGACCTCGGAACCGAACGACGACAGCTGGTCGACCATGCCGTTGACGGTGTTCTTCAGCTCGAGCATCTCGCCGGCCACGTCGACCGTGACCTTCTGCGACAGGTCACCATTGGCCACCGCCGTGGTGACCGCGGCGATGTCCCTCACCTGAATGGTCAGATTCCGGAACACGGTGTTGACGGAGTCCGTCAGGTCTTTCCACGTACCCGCCGCGCCCGGCACGTTCGCCTGGCCGCCCAGCCGGCCCTCGGCACCGACCTCGTTGGCCACGCGCGTGACCTCGTCCGCGAAGATCCGCAGCGTCTCTGTCATCTGGTTGATCGTGTCCGCGAGCTGAGCGACCTCGCCGCGTGCCGACACGGTCACCTTCTGCGACAGGTCACCGTTGGCCACCGCGGTCGTCACCTGTGCGATTCCTCGCACCTGCGCGGTCAGGTTGCCGGCCATGAGGTTCACCGAATCGGTGAGGTCCTTCCACACGCCGGCCACACCGGGTACCTGCGCCTGACCGCCCAGCTCACCCTCGGTGCCCACCTCGCGCGCGACTCGCGTCACCTCGGAGGAGAAGGACGAGAGCTGGTCCACCATCGTGTTGACGGTGTTCTTCAGCTCCAGCATCTCGCCGGCCACGTGAACCGTGACCTTCCGGGACAGATCACCCTTGGCGACCGCGGTGGTCACCAACGCGATGTCCCTCACCTGGGCCGTCAGCCGGTACGCCATGGTGTTGACGGAGTCCGTGAGGTCCTTCCACGAACCCGACATGCCACGCACGCGTGCCTGCCCGCCGAGCTTGCCCTCGGTGCCCACCTCGCTGGCCACGCGCGTGACCTCGTCGGTGAACGTCGACAGCTGATCGACAAGGTTGTTTACGGTCCGCCCGACCTTGAGGAACTCGCCCCGCAGGGGATGCCCGGTCCCGTCCTGGGCCTGCGTCCGCAGCTCCATGCGCGGCGACAGGTCACCGTCGGCCACCGCGGACAGCACCCGGCCGACCTCGGAGACGGGCCGTACGAGGTCGTCGACCAGGGCGTTGGAGTTGTCGACGGCAGCCGCCCAGGAGCCCTCACAAGCGCCCGTCTCCAGCCGTTCCGTGAGTTTGCCCTCGCGGCCGACCATGCGCCGCACCCGCGCCAACTCACCCGTCAGATGAAGATTGCGGTCGGCCACCTCGTTGAAGACGGCCGCGATCTCCGACATCACGCCGTCCCCGGACACCGTGAGCCGCTTCCGGAAGTTCCCGTCGCGCATCGACACAAGGGCCGTCAGCAGCCGGTTCAGGGCAGCCGTGTCCACCGCAGTGGTCCCGCCTCGCGTTTTGCGCTCGTTCCTCAGGGACTGTCCGCCTTTCGCGCGCGTCTTAGTGCCCCGCGTCGCTGCGCCAGACTCCACTGTGTCCCTCCCGCAGGGGTCGACCGTTACTGCTGTGCTCGGGTTCTACTGTTCGGCGTACCCGTTACTGCTGGGTATTCCTGCCGGATATACCAGGCCACACCACGTGCTGCTGCCCGCGATACGCGAACGACACTCGGCCTGCCCGGACCTTCACAAGAAGCTTGCCCAGTGTTTCACCCCCGCCGAACCCGGCCATAACAGTTCGGCAGCTTCGCACATCGTCCGCACACCCTCCGGACGGAAACACTGCAGACCGGCATCCGCATGGACGGCGAAGGTAAGTAACCTTGCATGCGGCTGTCCAGCCGCGCCGGTCCGTCCGGCCTGGGCGGTGGCAGGAGGAGCAACGAGCGGGCATCGGAGGGGCAGCCGGACATGACCACCGGACTGATCCCGGGGGGACAATCCCCGGAGCGGCCGACGGGCGCGCAGATGCCGCACCAGCGGCACGAGCTCGCCGGCCACGGGGCCCTGCACGTCGACAACCGGACGAGGAGTTCTGTGATCACCGCGCGCGCGGCAGCCAGCTTCGACCCCGTCGGGCGATCGGTCGCGAGCGCCCGCTCCTTCGTCCGCGACACACTCCAGGGCTGGGGCTTCGCCGACATCGTCGACGACGCCGTAGTCCTCACCAGTGAATTGGTGACGAACGCCGTCGTGCACGCGGGTACGTCCGCGGACGTTCTGTGTCTGCGCAGTGACGACGGCGTACGCGTCGAGGTGGCCGACCGGTATCCGGAGCGTGAGATCCCGCTGCAGGGCTCGCCCGTCAACATGGGCAGCCCCGACCGCGAGGGTGGCCGTGGCCTCCAGTTGTGCGCGGCCCTGGCCGGCCGCTGGGGCGTCGAGTACACACCCACGCACAAGCAGGTCTGGTTCCAACTGGACCTCCCCGAGCGTCCGGTGGGCACCCGCGCGGCCGGCCCGGCCCTGCCCTCCGACCTTCTTCCGCTCGCCGACGGCCGCGTCCGCGTCGCGGTGGTCCAGATCGACCGTACGGGCGCCATCTCGTCCTGGAACGAGGACGCCGAGGATCTCTTCGGCTATGCGGCCGAGCAGGTCATCGGGAAGCCACTCACCGACCTCGCCGCCTGGCCGCACACCCCCGGCACGAGCACCGGAATCGCGGAGGCACTCCAACTCTCGCGCTGGGAAGGCAGCTACGGCATCAGGGGCGCCAACGGCCGCGTCACGCCGGTGTACGCCTCCCACCTCCGCGTCCGTGACACAGGCGGCGAACCGTCGACGGTCTGCCTCCTGGTCCGGGACCACGAACGTGCCGTTCTGCAGACCCCGTTGCGCATCCCGGCCTCCGACACCGGCAACGAGGCCCAGAGCACCGACCCGTTCGAGGTGTTCATCGGCTCACCCGCCCCGGACGACCTTGACGGCCTTCTCCAGCGCACGGTGGAACGCGCGCGGGACATGCTCGACGGCGACTCGGCGTTCCTGCTCCTGGCGACGGACGACGAGACGGAGTTGGAGGTCCGCGCCTCCACCGGCCTGCCCTCCGCCCGCCAGCGCTTCGCGCGCGTGCCCGTCGAGGCGGGCCCCGGCCGCTACGGCTCGGCCCGAATGCCGGCGGTCCATGAAGACCTCACCATGGTTCCCGGCGCCGTCCCTCTGCTCAGGGGCACCGGCATGCGCTCGGTCGTCACCGTCCCCCTGAAGGTCGAGGGCCGCCTCACCGGTTCCCTCGGCGTCGCTGCCGAGGCCCCCGCGAGGTACTCCAACGAGGAGGCGCTGCGCCTGCAGTTCGCGGCCGACCGCATCGCCCTGGCCGTGGAGTCGGCCCGCCTGGGCGAACTGGAACGCCTTCGCCGGGGCTCACTCAGCTTCCTCGTCGAGGCCTCCGACCTGCTCGCCGGAACCCTGGACCGCGACCAGACCCTGGCCCTCATGGCCCAGATGACAGTCCCGACCCTTGCCACCTGGTGCGCGGTCTACACGATCGCCGACCAGGCCTCGGATCCGTACCTGTCCTACGTCCTGCACGAGGACGAGGAACTCATCGACGGCATTAAGTCACTGTTGTCGAAGATCTCCCCTCCCGACCCCGTCCCCACCCCCGGCGCCCGCGTCTGGTCGGCCCCGGCCCAGGTGGCCCACCAGGCGGCCCTGCGCACCTCCATGCGAAGTCTGGGCCTCGGCGAGCCCCCGCACCGGGTCAGCACGAGCATCGGCATCGGCCCCACCCTCGCCACGGCGTCCGCGGTGGGCGGCGAGACGGTCGTACTGCCGCTGGTGGCCCGCAACCGGGTCATCGGCATGTTGACGCTCGGCAAGCCGACGGACGAACACTTCCGCCAGGAAATCCTGGAGTTGGCGGAGGACCTCTCGCGAAGGGCCGCCCTGGCCCTGGACAACGCCCGCCTCTACTCCGAGCGCACAGCCATCAGCCAGTCCCTCCAGCGCAGCCTCCTGCCGCCGGAGCTGCCCGATATCGACGGCGTCGAGGTCGAGGTCATCTACCGCGCGGCCGGCGAGGGCAACGAGGTCGGCGGCGACTTCTACGACCTCTTCCCGATCAGCGACGGCGCCTACGGCTTCGCCATCGGCGACGTCTGCGGTACGGGCCCGAACGCGGCGGCGGTCACGGGCCTCGCCCGGCACGCACTCCGGCTCCTCGCACGGGAGGGCCTCAGCGGCCCGGCGGTGCTGGAGCGCCTCAACTCCGCGATCCTCGACGAGGGCGCCCGCAGTCGCTTCCTGACGCTTCTCTACGGCGAGTTGAGGCCCCAGGAGGACGGCAGCGCCGAACTGAAGGTGGTCTGCGCCGGCCACCCGCTGCCTCTCCGCCTGCGCCAGGACGGCACGGTCGAGCCGGCAGCAGAACCCCAGCCGCTCCTCGGTGTCATGGAGGACCTGGAGCTCTACGAGCAGACAGTCACCCTCGATCCCGGTGACGTCCTCCTGTGCGTCACGGACGGCGTCACCGAACGCCGCGAAGGCAGCCGCATGCTGGGCGACGACGGCCTCACCGACGTCCTCACCACCTGCACGGGCCTGACAGCAGGCGCGGTGGCGGCCCGCATCATGCGCGCGGTCGAACGCTTCGCCTCGGACGCACCGTCAGACGACATGGCCATCCTGGCCATGCGCGTGCCCGGCCTTCACAAGGACTAGGGACTCGGGAGGGTCCACGACCGAGACATGCAAAAGGCCCCGCCCAATTGGGCGGGGCCTTCAGTCTGGAGCCCCCAAACGGAATCGAACCGTTGACCTTCTCCTTACCATGGAGACGCTCTACCGACTGAGCTATAGGGGCCTGTCACCTTTTGCGAAGTTTCCCTCGCGGCAACGGAATAGATCATACCCCGAACACACCCGTGCTCCCAAACCCGCTCAGAAGGCCGGCTGGAGAAGTCCTCCGAGCGCATTGCAGGCGGACACGATCCGCTGCATGTCCTTCTTGGTCAGAGAAGCGTCGACAGGCAGGGCCAACGTTTCATCAGCGGCCCGCTCTGTCTCCGGCAGGGACACACAACGCCGGAACTCCGGCAGCCTGTGCACGGGCGCCTTCACCGGCACCCGGCACTCAACTCCCCTGGCCCGCACTGCGCGAGCGAATGCGTCGCGATCAGGCCGCCCGTTCCCCGGCACCCGCACGACGTACTGCTGATAGGTGTGCCCGTCACCGCCATCGGGCGTCTGCACGCCCTTCAACTTCGCGTCCAGGTACGCGGCCCGCTGCCGACGCTGAGCGATCTCGTCGTACGGAACCTCGGACTCGCCCTGCTCCAGCACCAACAGCCCATGCCGCTGCCCGATCTCGTGCAGCCGCGCGATGTCGGCCCACCGGCCAAACCGATGCACGGCGACGACAGCCGCCGTCCGTGAGGTGACGACCGCCTCGACAGCGCCGGCGTCCAGGCAGTACGTCACCGGATCTATGTCGGCGAACACCGGCAGCGCCCCGGCCAGGACCACGGCCTCCGCGACTTCGACGTTCCCGAACGCCGGTACGACAACCTCGTCACCGACTCCGACGCCGGCGGCCCTGAGCATTGCAGCAGTACCCATGTGTGGGATGTTGGTTGCGAAACGTGAACTTCAGGTGACGCACAACAAAAAAGGGTTGGACCCAGAACCGAAGTTCAGGGTCCAACCCTATTAAAAGGAGTTCGGCGGCGTCCTACTCTCCCACAGGGTCCCCCCTGCAGTACCATCGGCGCTGTAAGGCTTAGCTTCCGGGTTCGGAATGTAACC